>JBBSQH010000028.1:0-44552 GCA_038258055.1 Actinomycetales bacterium | reverse complement strand
GGTTGCGATCGCGGTCCTGGTTGCGATCGCGGTCCTGGTTGCGATCGCGGTCCTGGTTGCGATCGCGGTCCTGGTTGCGATCGCGGTCCTGGTTGCGATCGCGGTCCTGGTTGCGGTCCCGGTCCTGGTTTCGATCCGGGTCCTGGTTGCGGTCTCGGTCGGCGTTGCGGTCCCGGTCGGCGTTGCGGTCCTGGTTGCGGTCCCGGTCGGCGTTGCGGTCCTGGTTGCGGTCCCGGTCGGCGTTGCGGTCCCGGTCCGCTCGCGGGCGGTCGCCGCCACGCGGCGGGAGGTCGGGCAGGATCGGCTCGGCCTTGAGGACGGCCTCCTCGACCGCCGCCTCGGCGTCGCGCTGCGCCCGACGGCGGGCCCGGCTCGGGGCCCGGTCGCCGCGCTCCCCCGACGTACGGTCCCCGCGATCGCTGGGCGGGCGGTCACTGGTCGTGCGGTCACCGCGGTCACCGCGGTCAGCCGACGTGCGCTCGTCCGAGGAGGAGGCGGACGACGGGCGGTCGGAGGAGGGGCCGTCCGAGGAAGAGCTGTCGCCCTGCTCGCCCGACTCGGGGACCTCCGGGGGGCTCTCGGCGCCGGGGGCCTCGACGACGACGTCGAGGGTCGGCGCACCGGCCGGGGCGGTCGCACGACGGCGACGCGTCCTGGGCCGGGGGGCCTCCTCCGAGGAGGAGTCACCCGTCGCGCTGCTGGCGGTGCTGGTGTCGCTGGGCGCGACCTTCGGCTCCGGGGGCGACATCACGGCGTCGGTGGCGTCGGCCGGAGCGGCGCTGGTCCGCGCAGCAGTGCCGTTACGCGTCGCGGCCGGGGCCGCAGTGCCACCGGAACGCTCACGCACCGCGTTGAGCAGGTCGGCCTTGCGCATCCGGCCGGCGCCGGGGATGCCCAGGCGGGCCGCGACCGCCTGCAGCTCGGCGACCTTGAGGCCGCTGAGGTCAGCAGGGGTCTGGGCGCCGGGCGCAGGTGCTGCCACGGCGTCGTGGGTTTCGGTCACGAAGATCATTCCTTCGGATTGGTCGCCGGCCGCATGAAGGGCCTAGCGGTATGGGGCAGCCTCGGGGCTCGGAACCCGGAGGTGTCGAAGACAGCTCCAGGAGCACAGGCACGACGGCTGCGGGACGGCGTCAACGAGGTCCGACAGACCCCCGCCGTGCTTGCAACGGTAGCACCGAGCCCGCTCAGGCGAGGACTGATGCGCGGACCGGTGTGCCCACCCCGTGGGCCCTGACCAGCCAGCCCTCACCTGCGGCCGCCGCGACGGTCCCGACGTCGGCGCCCAGGCAGATCAGCGACGGCCCGGCGCCGGACACGGCCGCCGCCACCCCTGCCGCGCGCAGCCGAGTCAGCAGCTCGTGGC
The DNA here is from genome assembly GCA_038258055.1 of Actinomycetales bacterium. GTDB lineage: Bacteria > Actinomycetota > Actinomycetes > Actinomycetales > JBBAYJ01 > Aquipuribacter. Next base: position 43,186 of record JBBSQH010000028.1, on the reverse strand, counting down.
TGCGCGGCATCGCCCCGGCGCGCTGCAGCTGGTGGATCCGGTCCTCGGTGGCCGGCAGCAGCAGGTCCGGGACCCCCCTCAGCGCCTGGACCAGCAGTCCCGTGCGAGCGCCGGTGAAGGCTGCGTCGGAGTGCGGCACCGTCGCGGGCAGCAGGGATCGCGCGACCTCGGTCATCAGGACCTCGGCGGGCACGCAGGTGACGACCTCGAGGTCCGGGGACACGTCGAGGGCCGCCGCGCGGTAGGTCGAGCCGTCCGACCACGCGAGCACCGCGCCGCCGAGCACGCTGGCGGCCGCGTTGTCGCCGTGCCCCTCGGCTGCGGACGCGGTCGCGACCAGCCACTGCGTCCGGTCCAGGTCACCGGCCTCGTCGGCGTCGCCGTGGACCAGGGCCCACGCGGCGGCGAGCCCGGCGACGATCGCGGCGGCCGAGGAACCCAGGCCCCGACCGTGCGGGACGACGTTGGTGCAGTCCAGCTCCAGGTCGACCAGGTCCGCCCCGGCCCCCAGCCCGGCCAGACCACCCCTGACCCAGCGGGCCACCAGGTGCCGCTCGTCGAGGGGGATCTCGTCCGCACCCTCCCCCGTGGCCCGGACCACCGTGCGGGGGGCGCCGTGGTCGACGGCGGGACGACAGGCCACCGTCGCCTCGTCACGGACGTCCAGGGCGAGACCGACCGCGTCGAAGCCCGGGCCGAGGTTGGCCGAGGACGCCGCGACCGAGACCGAGACCGTGCGGGGACCGAGCGGCTGGTACCCCTCGCTCATCCCAGACCCAGGGCGTTCGCCACGTCGACCACGTCGGCCGGGACCCGCGTGGGCCGGACGTCGTCGCCGTCGGCGCCCTTGAGCGCCCACTGCGGGTCCTTGAGCCCGTGCCCGGTGACGGTGCAGACGATGCGCTGACCGGGGTCGACCTCGCCCGCCTCGTGCGCGGCCAGCAGCCCGGCGACGCCGGCGGCGGAGGCCGGCTCCACGAACACGCCCTCGCTCGCCGACAGCCAGCGGTGCGCGGCCAGGATCTGCCCGTCGGTCACGGCGCGGATGTGCCCGCCGGACTCGTCGCGGGCCGCGACCGCCTGCTCCCACGACGCCGGGTTGCCGATCCGGATCGCGGTGGCGATGGTCTCGGGCTCGTCGACCGGGTGCCCCAGGACGATCGGAGCGGCGCCGGCCGCCTGGAAGCCCCACATCCGGGGGCGGTGGGTGGCCGGGCCGTCCGAGGCGTACTCGGAGTAGCCCCGCCAGTAGGCCGTGATGTTGCCGGCGTTGCCGACCGGGAGGCAGTGGATGTCCGGGGCGTCGCCCAGGATGTCGACGACCTCGAAAGCCGCGGTCTTCTGCCCCTCGATGCGGGCCGGGTTGACGCTGTTGACCAGCTCGACCGGGAACGCCTCGGACAGCTTGCGCGCCACCATCAGGCAGTCGTCGAAGTTGCCGTCGACCTGCAGCAGCGTCGCGCCGTGGGCGATGGCCTGGGCCAGCTTGCCCATGGCGATCTTGCCGTCCGGCACCAGGACGGCACAGGTGATGCCGGCGGCCGTCGCGTACGCCGCGGCCGAGGCCGAGGTGTTGCCGGTGCTGGCGCAGACGACCGCCTTGGCCCCGTTGGCCACGGCGACGGTCATCGCCGTCGTCATGCCCCGGTCCTTGAACGAGCCGGTCGGGTTGCAGCCCTCGACCTTCAGCCACACGTCGCAGCCGGTGGTCTCCGACAGCCGGTTCGCCCGGACCAACGGGGTCCCGCCCTCGGCCAGGGTGATGTCCCTGGCCCCGGGGGCGAGCGCCCCGACGATCGGCAGCCGGTCGCGGTACTCCGGGATGACACCACGCCACGGTGCGGCCATCAGCTGCTCACTCCCCTTCGACGCGCATGACGGACGTGACGTCCAGGACCGCTTCCAGCCCCGCCAGGTCGGCGACGGTGTCCGACAGGGCGGTGTCGGCCGCGACGTGCGTGACCACCACCAGCTCGGCGGTGCGGTCCTCGCCCTCGCCCTGCGCCTGCTGACGCACCTGCTCGATCGACACCCCGTGCGCGGCGAAGGCGTCGGCGACCCGGGCCAGGACGCCGGGCCGGTCGGCCACCTCCAGACGCACGTGGTACCTGGTGGTGACCCGCGACATCGGCAGCGCAGGCAGGTCGGCGTAGGCGGACTCGCCCGGTCCGCGGCCGCCGTGCACCCGGTGCCGGGCGACCGCCACGACGTCCCCCAGGACGGCGCCGGCAGTGGGGGTGCCACCCGCACCGGGACCGTAGAACATCAGCTCGCCCGCGGCCTCGGCCTCGACGAACACGGCGTTGAACGGTCCGTGGACGCCCGCCAGGGGGTGGCTGCGGGGGACGAACGCGGGGTGCACCCGGACCGTGACGCCCTCGGGCCCGTCCGGCCCGGCCGGCACCCGGGCGCCGATGGCCAGCAGCTTGACCACGCAGTCCATCCGCCGGGCCGCGGCCACGTCGGCCGCGCTGACCGCCGTGATGCCCTCGCGGTGCACGGCCTCGTTGGGGACCCGGGTGTGGAAGGCCAGGCTGGCCAGGATCGCGGCCTTGCTGGCGGCGTCGTAGCCCTCGACGTCGGCGGTCGGGTCCGCCTCGGCGTACCCCAGGGCCTGCGCCCGCTCGACCGCGTCGCCGAACCCCGCCCCCGTGGTGTCCATCTGGTCCAGGACGTAGTTGGTCGTGCCGTTGACGATGCCCAGGAAGCGCGTGACCCGGTCGCCGGCCAGGGACTCGCGCAGCGGGCGGATGAGCGGGATCGCCCCGGCGACCGCGGCCTCGTAGTACAGGTCGACGTCTGCGGCGGACGCGGCCTCGAACAGCTCCGGACCGTGCTCGGCCAGCAGCATCTTGTTGGCGGTGACCACACCGGCACCGCGGCGGAAGGCCTCGTGCATCAGCGCGCGGGCCGGCTCGATGCCGCCGATGACCTCGACCACGACGTCGGCCCGGGCCAGCAGGCCCTCGGCGTCGTCGGTCAGCAGGGCGGGGTCGATGCCCGGCCGCGGCCGGTCGGGGCGACGGACGGCGATCCCCACCAGCTCCAGGGGTGCGCCGATTCGGGCCGCGAGGTCGTCGGCCTGCTCCGTGAGCAACCGAGCGACCTCGGAACCCACCACTCCACAGCCCAGCAGGGCGACACGGACCGGATCCACGGGGGGCAGTCTGGCAGCCGCCGTGGACACTCGCGGCAGGCGGTCGCATCACGGTCAGCCGGGGGTGCCATGCTGCCGTCGCCACGCGCCGGGTGACCGGGACGAGCGTGCTGCCGGAGAGAAGGTCCCGCGCATGGACGTCCCCACCTGGGTCTGGGTCGCCACCCTGGCGCTGCTGAGCACCGTCCTGCTGGTCGACGTGGCCGTCATCGGTCGGCGCCCCCACATGCCGTCGCGTCGCGAGACGGGTGTCGCGCTGGCGGTGTACGTCGGCCTGGCCGTGCTGTTCGGCCTCGGGGTCGGGCTCCTCGCCGGCGGTGGCTTCGCCGCGCAGTTCTACGCGGGGTGGCTCACCGAGTACTCGCTCAGCGTCGACAACCTGTTCGTGTTCATCGTCATCATGTCGACCTTCCGCGTGCCGGGCCGGCTGCAGCAGGCGGCGCTCATGGTCGGCATCATCATCGCCCTGGTCCTGCGCGGGCTCTTCATCGCCGCCGGGGCCGTGGCCATCGAGCAGTTCTCGTGGGTCTTCTACCTGTTCGGGGCGTTCCTGGTGTGGACCGCGGTGCGGCTGGCCCGCTCAGGCGGGGAGGACGAGGAGTTCGAGCAGAACCGCCTGATGCTCTGGGTGGAGCGCCGGCTCCCGGCCACCAGCTCCTGGGACGGTGGCACCCGGCTCGTGGTGCACGAGGCGGGGCGCCGGGTCATCACGCCGATGCTGCTGGTGGTCCTGGCGCTGGGGACCACCGACCTGCTGTTCGCCCTGGACTCCATCCCGGCCATCTACGGCCTGACCGAGGAGCCGTACCTGGTCCTGACGGCCAACGTCTTCGCGCTGATGGGGCTGCGGCAGCTGTACTTCCTCATCGGCGGGCTCCTGAAGCGGCTCGTCTACCTGACCGTCGGCCTGTCGGTCCTGCTCGGGTTCATCGGCGTCAAGCTGGTCCTGCAGGCCCTGGCGGAGAACGAGGTGCCCTTCATCAACGGCGGCGAGCCTGTGGCCTGGGCGCCCGAGCTGCCCACCTGGGTGTCGCTGGTGGCCATCGTGGTGGTGCTCGGCGTCACCACCGTCGCCAGCCTGGTGGCCGACCGGCGGCGGGAGGGCCGACCGGCGGGCCCGACCCCAGAGCCACCGTCGGAGCAGGCCGAGCGACTGGGCTGACACGCAACCGGCCCGCCCGTCCCCGCCGGCTCCGTTGTGTCCGGCCCTCTCCCTACCGTCTCCTCCGTGGACGATCTGGGGGACCTGCCACCGCTGCTGCAGCGGTTGCACGCGGCTGCGGAGGTCGACGGTCCCGATCACCGGGCCGTCGAGTCCATGGCGGCCGCGAGTGCGCTCGCCTGCTGGGCCGAGGCGGTCTCGCTGCAGGCGACCGCCCGCCTCCGCGACCTGCGCCACCGGGCGCAGGCCGAGCTCGCGGACGAGCTCGGGGGCTGGGACGCCGTGGCGGACCGCGGCGGCCCCTGCGACGGGGACGAGGTGGACCGGTTCACGGCGGTCGAGGTGGCCGCGGCGCTGGGCGTCTCGACCAGGACCGCCCGGGACCGCGTCGGCCTCGCGCTCGACGTCGTCGCACGCCAGCCCGACCTGCTGCGGGCCATGCGGGTCGGTGTCGTTGGGGTCGCGCACGCCCGGGCCGTGCGCGACGCCCTGGACCCGGTCGTCGACGACACCGTCGCGGGCGCGCTCGTGTCGGGGGTGCTGGCCGGACGCCTGGAGGCCGCCCGGCGCCACGGTCTGCCGATGCACCTCGGCGTCCTGGGCACGCCCGCGGAGCTGGCCGGGCACGTCCGGCGCGACGCCACCAGGGCGGGGGTCGACGCCGCGGCCCGGTGCCGGGCGGCGCGAGCCAGGCGTCGCATGGGCTCGTGGGCCCTGCCGGACGGGATGGCCGCGCTGCAGGTCACCGGACCCGCGGTGACGATCGCCGCCGCCTTCGCCGCCGTGGACCGCCGGGCCCAGGACACGGTGGACGCCGCCCGCGCGGCACGGGCCGCACGAGTCGCCCGAGCCGCCCAAGCCGCCGCCGGCGGCGCAGGGGGCGGTGCAGCGGGCAGGAGCGATGCAGACGGCGAGGACGAGGTACCGACGCTGGACCAGGCCCGGGCGGACGCCGTCCTCAAGGCACTGACGGGTTCTCCGGACCTGGAGCGGCTCCCCGGTCACGTGGGTCTAGACGTCACCGTGCTGGTGCCGCTGGAGGTGCTGACCTCGGTGTCGGTCCAAGCCTCCGACAGGAGCACGCCTGGCAGCCCGAGCACCTCCGACGGTGGGCGTGGATCTCGGTTCCCGCCCGGACCACCCGCCGAGCTGCCCGGTCTCGGGCCGCTGCCGGACGTGGTGGCCCGCGCCGTCGCAAAGGCCGCTCGCCGGGTGAGGGTGGTCGAGCTGGACCGCGAGGGGTTCGTGGCCACGCCCTGCGGCGACGGTCGGGTGGCGGTCGCCTCCGGCGAGGCCACGGGCGCTGCAGCCGGAGGGCCATCCACCGACATGAGGCCACCGGTGTCCGCACCCGCGCCAGCACCACCAGCGACCACTGCTCCGCGAACGACGACCGGGTCGCCAGAAGACGGCGGGCCTCTGCCGGGCACCGGTCGGCCCGCCGCTGCTGCCTCCTGCCCCGGCGACCACTCCGGCGCCGACGTCTACCGCCCCGGCGCGGCGCTGGAGCGCGCCGTGAGGGCCAGGGACATGACCTGCAGGTGGCCGGGCTGCCGGGCCCGGGCGACCCGCTGCGACCTGGACCACACCGTGCCGTTCCCGGACGGGCCGACGACCGGTTGCAACCTGGCCTGCCTCTGCCGCCTGCACCACCGCGCCAAGCACCGGGCCGGGTGGTTGGTGCTGCAGGGGGCGTCGGGTCGCCTGGACCTCATCAGCCCCACCGGTCGGGTGCACGTCACCGGGCCCGCCTCCTGGTACCGGCGGCGAAGAACCAGACGGGAGGTCGGTGGCGAGCGGCCGCCCGACTGACCGTGCGCGCGACCCGCCCTCAGCCCGGGCTACCCCAGGTCGAGGGCGAGCAGGTCGTCCTCCGTCTCGCGCCGGACCAGCACCCGGGACACCCCGTCGCGCACCGACACCACGGGAGGACGCGGGACGTGGTTGTACTGGCTGGCCAGGCTGCGGCAGTAGGCGCCCGTGCCCGGGACGGCGATCAGGTCGCCGCGTCTGACGTCGCCGGGCAGGAACTCGTCCCGCACCACGATGTCGCCGCTCTCGCAGTGCTTGCCGACCACGCGCGCGAGCACCGGGGGCGCGTCGGAGGCCCTGGACGCGAGCGTGCAGGAGTAGTCCGCGTCGTACAGCGCGGTCCGGACGTTGTCGCTCATCCCCCCGTCGACGCTGACGTAGGTCCGCTCCCCGCCGCCGTCGAGGCGGATCGGCTTGACCGTGCCCACCTCGTACAGCGTGAAGGTCGTGGGTCCGACGACGGCCCGACCCGGCTCGACGCTTATCCGGGGCACGTCGATGCCTGCGGACGCGCACTCGGCGGCGACGACCTCGGCCAGGCGCGCGGCGATGTCCGTGACGGCCATGGGCCGGTCGGTCGAGGCGTAGGCGATGCCGAAGCCGCCACCGAGGTCCATCTCCGGCAGCGCCCTGCCGTGGTCGCGCAGGACGGCCGCCTGCAGCGCGACCAGCCGGCGGATGGCGATCTCGAACCCGGCCGGGTCGAAGATCTGCGAGCCGATGTGGCTGTGCAACCCCCGCAGCTCCAGCTCGGGGCGCGACAGCACGTCGGCGACCACGCCGGCCGCCACCCCGTCGGACAGGGCCAGACCGAACTTCTGGTCCTCGTGCGCCGTCGCGATGAACTCGTGCGTGTGGGCCTCGACCCCGACGTTGACCCGCACCATCACCGGTGCACGCACCCCGCGGGCGCGCGCCAGGTCGGCGATCCGGGCCGGCTCGTCGGCGGAGTCCACCACGATGCGTCCCAGGCCGTGCTGCAGCGCGCGGTCGATCTCGGCGTCGGACTTGTTGTTGCCGTGCAAGGTCATGTGCGCGGGATCCAGACCCGCCCGCAGACCCACGGCCATCTCGCCGCCCGTGGTGGTGTCCAGGCGCAGCCCCTCCTCCGCCACCCACCGGGCGACGGCGACGGACAGGAACGCCTTGCCGGCGTAGTACACGTCCGCCCCGCCGCACAGCCCGTCGAAGGCGTCGTCGAAGGCCTCGGCGTACGAGCGGGCCCGGGTGCGCAGGTCCAGCTCGTCCAGCACGTAGGCCGCGGTGCCGTGCTCGGCGGCCAGGTCCAGGACGGACACACCGCCGACGCGCAGGGCACCGTCGGCGCCCCGCTCGACGGTCCGGGCCCACAGCCCCGGGAGCAGCGCGTTGACGTCGTCGGGGGTACGCAGCCCGTGCGGCGCCGGGGCCAGCGCCCCGGCGTGCATGACCCCGGCCTCGTGAGCCCTCACATCCGCTCCGGCGCGCTGACGCCCAGCAGCGCGAGACCGTTGGCCAGCACGGTGCGGACGGCGTCGTTCAGCCACAGCCGGGTGCGCTGGACGTCGGTCACGGGCTCGACGGTGCCGTCCTGGGCCACCGACGGGATGACGCGACGCTGGTCGTACCACTTGTGGTACGTCCCGGCGAGCTCCTCGAGGTAGCGCGCGACACGGTGCGGCTCGCGCAGCGCGGCGGCCTGGGCCACCACGCCGGGGAACTGCGCCAACGACGCCAGCACGACCTCCTCGCTGTCGTGGTCGAGCAGGCTCGCGTCGAAGCCGTCCTCTCGCCGCACCCCTGCCGTCGCCGCGTTCCGGGCCACGTTCGCGGTGCGGGCGTGGGCGTACTGCACGTAGAAGACCGGGTTGTCGTTGGTCTGCTTGCGCATCTCCTCTGCGTCGAGGGACAACGGCGAGTCCGCCGGGTACCGGGCCAGGGAGTAGCGGACGGAGTCCTTGCCGATCCAGTCCACCAGGTCACGCAGCTCGATGATGTTGCCGGCCCGCTTGGACATCCGGGCCCCGCCGATGTCGACCAGCTGCCCGATCAGCACCTCGATGCTGGTCGCGGGGTCGTCGCCCGCGCAGGCCGCGATCGCCTGCAGCCGCTTGACGTAACCGTGGTGGTCCGCGCCCAGCAGGTAGACCTTGCGGGGGAACCCGCGGTCCTTCTTGGACAGGTAGTACGCCGCGTCGGACGCGAAGTAGGTGGGCTCGCCGTTGGCCCGGATCAGGACCCGGTCCTTGTCGTCGCCGAAGTCGGTCGTCCGCAGCCAGACGGCGCCGTCGGTGTCGTCGACGTGCCCCTGCTCGCGCAGCCGCTGCACGGCGCGGGCGACGGCGTCGCTGTCGTGCAGCTCACGCTCGGAGAAGAACACGTCGAAGTGGACGTCGAAATCGGCCAGGGTCTGCTCGATCTCGGCCATCTGGAGCCGGTAGGCGGTGTCCCTGGCCACCGGGACCGCCTCGTCCTCGGCCAGCTGCAGCAGGTCGGGGCGCTCGGCGAGCACCTTCTCGGCGAGACCGTCGACGTACCCGCCGTGGTACCCGCCCTCCGGCACCGGCCGGCCGGCGGCGCGGGCCAGGACGCTGGCGCCGAAGCGGTCCATCTGGGCCCCGGCGTCGTTGACGTAGAACTCCGTCGTCACGTCGGCGCCGGCCGCCCGCAGCAGCCGGGCGAGGGCGTCGCCGAGCGCGGCCCAACGGGTGTGACCGATGTGCAGCGGTCCCGTCGGGTTGGCCGACACGAACTCGAGGTTGACCACCTCTCCGGCGAGGGAGTCGTTGCGGCCGTACTCCGACCCTGCCTCCACCACGTCGCGGGCCAGGGCGCCCGCGCTCGCGGTGTCCAGTCGGACGTTGAGGAACCCGGGACCGGCGACGTCGACGCCCTCGATCCCCTGGACCCCACGCAGCCGCGCGGCGAGAAGCTCGGCCACCTCGCGCGGCGGGCGCCCCGCCGGCTTGGCCAGCTGCAGCGCGACGTTCGTCGCCCAGTCGCCGTGGTCACGGTTGCGGGGGCGCTCCACCGTCACCGCCGCGGGCACGTCGACGGCGAGGTCACCGGCCTCGACGGCCTCGAGCAGGCAGGTGCGGACGGCAGCGGCGAGGGTCTCCGGGGTCACGGTCGTCAAGGGTACGGGCGGCACCACCGCGGGCTGTCCGCCCTGCCCACGGCTGCTAGCATCTGCGAGTCCTGAGCCCCCGTAGCTCAGGGGATAGAGCACTGCCCTCCGGAGGCAGGGGCGCAGGTTCGAATCCTGCCGGGGGCACCCAGATCGGAACCGCAGCACGACACCGCTCCCGCAGGTCGGACAGACTGCCCGCCATGACGACGGGCACTGCGACGACGGGCACACCGACCGCCGAGGTCTCCGGGACGCCGGGCCAGCTCGCCTCGGCCGCCCTGGTCTGCGGCTCGGCCGTCGCCCTGTTCGGCTTCGAGGAACGACTCGTCGGCTACCCGATGCTGATCGCCGGGCTGCTGCTCGCGTGGGCGGTCGGGCGGGGCGGTGACTCCCGGCTGCTGCGGCACCTGGCCCTGATCGCGACCTCGCTGTTCGTCATCAGCCTCATCCCGCTGAAGGCGGACCTGAGCAACGCAGCCATCCTGCGGTTCGCGGTGGTCCTGGGCCTGGCGGTCCTGATCCCGCTCGTGGTGTCCCGCCACGTCTGGCAGGAAGACGTGATCCGGTTCCCCGTCCGTACGGGACGGCGCTGGAGCCGGTTCGAGTGGGGCTACCTGCTCCTGGTCGTGGCGCTGGGCTACCTGGTGCTCCCGGTGTACTTCATCTCCTCCGGCGCCTACCTGAACTGGCCGGCGATCAGCACGGGCGACGAGATCGCCCGGCTCTTCGTCGGCGTCAACGCCGTCGGGCTCTGGGACGAGCTGTTCTTCATCTGCACGGTGTTCGCGCTGCTGCGCCAGCACTTCTCGTTCCTGCAGGCCAATGTGCTGCAGGCGCTGGTGTTCGTGTCGTTCCTGTACGAGCTGGGCTACCAGTCGTGGGGACCGCTGCTGACGATCCCGTTCGCGTTGCTGCAGGGGTACATCTTCAACCGCACGAAGTCGTTCCTCTACGTGCTGGTCGTCCACCTGAGCTTCGACGTGATCATCTTCGGGGTGCTGGTGCACGCCCACAACCCGCAGTGGCTCGACGTCTTCGTCACGGCGCCGGCCTGAGGCGAGACATCATGGCCCGGCCGGTCACCACTGCCCGGCCGGTCACCACTGGCCGACCCGGTCACCACTGGCCGGCGGTGTACTCCCAGTGCCACGGCTCGTAGGGGCCACCGCCGCCGCGCTGGGCCCAGCGGGGGTTCTCGAAGCCGGCGTCGCCGGCGTTCTCCCGCAGCCAGTCGTAGCCGGGTCCGGCCGACTGGACCCCGCCGCACAGGTCGACGGCGAGCCCGTAGCCGTGCTCGCTGGTGCCGGCGCGCGCGGCCAGCCCGGGCTTGCGGGCCCGTAGCGACTGCTGCTCGGCGTAGGAGCGGTAGCCGTCCGTGACGCAGATGTCCCGGCCGAACTCGGCCCGGTACTCCTCGTTGAGCAGGGCCAGGGACACGGCCGCGTCGGCACGGATCTCGCTCTTGCCGTCCCAGAGCGTGCACAGGAACCGCTCGTCGATGTTGCCGTTGGACTGCTCGACCTCCGGCGGGACGCCGTCGCAGCCGGGGAGCAGGGTGCGCTCCCCCGCCCGCGAGGCCTCGCCCTCGGCGCTCACGCGCAGCAGGCCGTCCTCGTCCGCGACCAGGGCAGAGCCGTTCTCCAGGTCCGCCACCACCGTGGCCGGCGCCGCAGCGACCGGGACCTCCTCGCGGACGAACTGCTTGACGGCCCCGGCGGTCGCGGGGATGTCCTCCGCGGAGGCGTACCCGGCGGTGGCCGCGACCAGGGCGCCGACCACGAGCAGCTGCGGGACGCGACGCCAGGCGCTGCCCCGTCCTGCGGTGGACCGCGCCACGGGGACGACGGTCTCGACCCGCGAGGCCAGGGGAGTCGGTCGGGGCGCGACGTCGTCGACCCAGCTGTCGTCGCCGCCCTCCAGCACGTGGTCGGGCAGCAGGTCCGTGACTCCGGGCGCGGCCGGGGGCACGACGGGCGGGCCCACGGGACCCGCACCGGCTCCGCGACCGGCGACGGGCCGGGCGGCACGGCCGGCCGCCTGCCGCCGTGACGTCTGCGCCGGCTCCGCGGCCCGACTGCGCTGGCGCAGCTCCCGCCGCGACACCGGGTGCACCGCCGGCTCGTAGGCACCGCCGGACCGGTCGGCACCGGAGGCCCCGTCGGCACCGCCGGACCGGTCGTCACGGGCGAGGAGGGCGCGTTCGGCCTGGCGCAGGGCCCGCCGCGACGGCAGCGAGGGCTCGTCGGGGCGCGGCAACGGCACGTCTTCTCCAGTCGTGTCGTGCCCCATCGAGGCACAGTGGTCGAGGCAGGGGTTTGGTTCCGGACGTCGTGGGGAACGACATCAGGTCCGGGTCACGACAAGGTAACGACGGTGGCGCCCCTCATCAAGTCCGGGTTCGTCCGGATCGTCGCACCTGCCCCGGTCCGTCCGGCCTACCAGCCCGCGGGCAGGGGCCGACCCTCGTCGTAGCCCGAGCGGGACTGCACCCCCAGCACCGCACGGTCGGCCAGCTGAGCCAGGTCGCTCGCCCCGACGTAGGTGCAGGCCGACCGGAGCCCCGCCGTGACCTGGTCCAGCAGGTCCTCCACGCCCGGCCGCAGCGGGTCCAGCCGCATCCTCGAGGACGAGATGCCCTCCTCGAACAGACCCTTGCGCGCCCGCTCGAACGGCGAGTCGTCCAGGGTGCGGGCCGTGACGGCCCGCTTGGAGGCCATGCCGAAGCTCTCCTTGTACTCGCGCCCGTCGGCGTCGACCTGCAGGTCGCCGGGGCTCTCGTACGTCCCGGCGAACCAGGACCCCACCATCACCTGGCTCGCCCCGGCGGCCAGGGCGAGGGCGATGTCGCGGGGGTGGCGGACCCCGCCGTCCGCCCAGACGTGGGCCCCGACGTCGCGGGCCGCCGCGACGCAGTCGAGCACGGCCGACAGCTGCGGCCGGCCCACGCCGGTCATCATCCGGGTCGTGCACATCGCCCCGGGGCCGACCCCGACCTTGACGACGTCGGCACCGGCGCTGACCAGGTCCCTCGCACCGTCGCCGGTGACCACGTTGCCGGCGACGACGACGACCTCCGGACCTGCGGCCTCCCGCGCCGCCTGCACGGCGGCCAGGGCGCGGTCCTGGTGCCCGTGCGCGGTGTCGACGACCAGCACGTCCACCCCGGCCGCGATCATCGCGCGGGTGCGCCCGGCGACGTCCCCGTTGATGCCGACGGCCGCGGCCACCCTGAGCCGTCCCGACGGGTCCAGCGCGGGGGCGTAGATGGTGGAGCGAAGCGCCCCCAGCCGCGTCATCGCCCCCACGGGACGCCCGCCGGCCGACGCGTCGACCACGGGCGCGAAGTGGCGCCTGGCCCCGTCCAGCAGGTCGAAGGCGGCCCGGGGGCCCTGGGTGCGGACGGTCTCCGCGTCCAGCGTCACCGGGTCGGTGCTCATGACGTCGCGGACCGGGGTGTAGCGGTCGACCCCCCGGCAGTCCGCGGCCGTCACCACGCCCAGCAGGGACCCGTCGTCGGGGTCGACCACCAGGGCGGCCCCGTGGGCCCGCTTGGGCAGCAGGTGCAGCACGGTGAGGACCACGTCGTCGGGGCCGACCTCGACGGGGGTCTCGTACACCGGGTGGCGCGTCTTGACCGAGGCGACCACGTCGGCCAGGACGTCCATGGGCGTGTCCTGAGGCAGCACCGCCAGCCCGCCGCGCCGGGCCATGGTCTCGGCCATCCGGCGGCCCGTGACGGCCGTCATGTTGGCCACCACGACGGGGAGGGTCGCCCCGGTGCCGTCGACGGGACGCAGGTCGACGTCGAAGCGGGACCCCACCGACGATCGGGAGGGGACGAGGAACGCGTCGTCGTAGGTCAGGTCGTGGGGGGGCTGGTGCCCGGGCAGGAATCGCACCTGGGAAGTGTGGACCACGAGCTGCCCCGGGACAGGGTCCACCGCCACGTCCCCGGGCCGGCGCCGCGGGCTCGGTAGGGTCGTGATCATGCAGTCGACGGCGCCCGGGGGACGACACTCAGCACGGCCGGCAGGTGGGCCGAACGCCGGGAGCCGGATCCTGGCCGAGGGCCTCACCAAGCGGTTCGGGTCGGTGCGGGCCGTCACCGACGTGTCCTTCGCCGTCGAGCCCGGCCAGGTGACGGGGTTCCTGGGCCCCAACGGGGCCGGCAAGACCACGACGCTGCGGATGGTGCTGGGCCTGGTCCGACCGGACTCAGGCACCTCGACCGTCGACGGCGTCCCCTACCGCGACCTGCGCGCGCCGCTGGGCACCATCGGCGCCGCCCTGGACGGCACGGGGGCCAACGGCGGCCGCACCGGACGGGACCACCTGCGCTGGGTCGCGGCCGCCGGCGGCCTGCCGGTCGCACGCTGCGACGAGGTGCTGGCCCTGACCGGTCTCGCCGACGCCGGCCGGCGCAAGGTCGGCGGGTACTCCATGGGCATGAAGCAACGTCTCGCCCTGGCCACCGCCCTGCTGGGCGACCCCGGGGTGCTGGTGCTCGACGAGCCCGCGAACGGCCTGGACCCGGCCGGGATCGCCTGGCTGCGCGGGTTCCTGCGCACCCTGGCCGACGAGGGACGCACCGTCCTGGTCTCCAGCCACGTTCTCAGCGAGGTCGAGCAGACGGTCGACCACGTCGTCGTCCTCGCCGCCGGCCGGGTGGCCTACGTCGGCGACCTGCCGGGGCTGGCCGGTCCTCCGGGGGTCCTGGTCGACTCTCCCGACCGGGCCGCGCTCACCACGGCGCTGGGCGCCGCGGGGCTGGGCGCGCAGCCGGACACGGGCGGGGCGCTGCTGGTGCACCGCGGACCCACCGGGCTGGAGGTCACCGCGGCCGAGGTCGGCGCGGCCGCCGCGTCGGCCGGGGTGGCGCTGTCGCACCTGGCGCCCAACGCCCAGCGCCTGGAGGACGCGTTCCTGAGAACGGTCGCCCGGGCCGAGGGGGGGCAGCCGTGAGCGCCGTCGGAGGCACCGTGGCCGCGGCGGTCCGGGCCGAGCGGGTCAAGGCGACGACCACCTGGGTCTGGTGGGGGCTGCTGGCCATCGCCCTCGCCCTCGTGGCGATGAACGTGGGGCTGTTCGCCGCGCTGGCCCCGGCCGACGCGGGGGCGGCCGAGCTGTTCCCGCTCCCCCTGGTGACGGGGGTCGACGGGCAGCTGGCCGTCGTCGGCGGCGGGTTCCAGGGCGGGTACCTGCTGGCTGCGGTGCTGGGCACGCTGATCGCCACCTCGGACCACCGCAGCGGCACGATCGCCCCGACCTACCTGGCCGTGCCCCGCCGCGGGCGGGTCGCCGTGGCCAAGGCCGTCGTGGCCGGCGGGCTCGGGCTGCTGTACGGCGTCGCGGTCCAGGCCGCCTCCCTCGTCGTCATGGCGGTCGTGCTGACGGTGCGCGGCGTGGACCTGGTCGGCGTCGACGACCTGGCCCGTCCGCTGCTGCTGGGCGTGCTCGGCACGGCCGTCTGGGCCCTGATCGGCCTGGCTTTCGGCCTGCTGGTCCGCCAGCAGGTGGTCGCCCTGGTGGCGCTGGTCCTCGTCGTGTTCCTGCTCGACCCGCTCGCCGGGTTCGTGCTGACCGGGGTGGGCGAGGTGGGCGGGGTCGACCTGGAGGTCATCGCGTCCTACCTGCTGACCAACGCCTCGACCGCCGTGGTCGAGGGGTTCACCGGCTCGGAGCTCCTGCCCTGGTGGGGCGGTCTGCTCGTGCTGCTGGCATGGGCGGGCGTCCTGGGGGTACTCGGCTGGCGCACCACGTCTCGTCGGGACGTGACCTGACGGGGTGACCCGCACCACGTGGGCGTCCCACCGGCGCCCGTCCAGGGTCCGGGGCGCCCGGACAGGTCTAGGCTGACTGGAGCGTTCGACCACGCCCAGCATCACGAGGAAGAAGGCGAAGCACGCCGTGCCACAGCAGACCCCGGCAGACGACCCGATGACGGGTTTCGGACCCAACGAGTGGCTCGTGCAGGAGCTGCAGGAGGCCTACACCAAGGACCCCGGCAGCGTCTCCCCCGAGTGGCGGGAGTTCTTCTCCGACGGCCCGGCCGACCACCCCTCGGACAACGGCAGCGACGGCGGCGGCAGCAGCAGCGACAACGGCAACGGCACCGGCAACGACGCCGATAACGGCAGCGTCAACGACGCCGCGAAGCCCGCTGCGAAGCCCGCCCCGAAGCCCGCTGCGAAGCCCGACCCGAAGCCCGACCCGAAGCCCGCCGCCGAGTCGAAGCCTGCTGCCGCCCGGTCCGCTGACGAGCCCGGTGACGGCTCGAAGCCCGCGCCCGAGGCCACCCCCGAGCCGGCCCGCCCGGCCGCCACCAGGGCCGAGCCGTCCCACCGCAAGGAGGCGGCCAAGAAGGCCGCCGCCAAGCCGACGCCCAAGGCCGACCCCGCCTCGGCGGACGAGGTCGCCGAGGCCTCGGCCCCCACCCCGGGCCCCGGCTCGACCGACACCGAGGGCGTCCGCCTGCGCGGGCCCTCCGCGCGCGTGGTCACCAACATGGAGGCCAGCCTCACGGTCCCCACGGCCACCAGCGTGCGGGCCATCCCGGCCAAGCTGCTGATCGACAACCGGATCGTCCTCAACAACCACCTGGCCCGCGCCCGCGGCGGCAAGGTGTCGTTCACCCACCTCGTCGGCTTCGCCCTGGTCGAGGCCCTGCGCGAGATGCCCGAGATGAACTGGGCCTACGCCGAGGTCGACGGCAAGCCCGGTGTGCTGCAGCACAGCGCCATCAACGTCGGCATCGCGATCGACCTGCCCAAGCCCGACGGCAGCCGCCAGCTCATGGTCCCGGCCATCAAGAACGCCGAGGCCAAGGGCTTCGCCGAGTTCTGGGCCGGGTACGAGGACGTCGTCCGCCGCGCCCGCGCCGGCTCGCTGACGGTGCAGGACTTCGCCGGGGTGTCGGTCAGCCTGACCAACCCCGGCACCATCGGCACCGTGCACTCCGTGCCGCGCCTGATGCCCGGCCAGGGCGCCATCATCGGCGTCGGGGCGCTGGAGTACCCGGCCGAGTACGCCGGGGCCAGCGAGGACACCCTCGCCCGGCTCGCGATCAGCAAGACCATCACGCTGACCTCGACCTACGACCACCGGATCATCCAGGGCGCCCAGTCCGGGGACTTCCTGCGGCTGATGCACCGCAAGCTGCTCGGCGAGGACGGCTACTACGACCGGGTCTTCGCCAGCCTCCGGGTGCCCTACGAGCCGATCCGCTGGGTCCGCGACGTGTCGGTGTCCGACGACGACGAGGTCAACAAGACCGCCCGGGTCGTCGAGCTGATCCACGCCTACCGGGTGCGCGGTCACCTGATGGCCGACACGGATCCGCTGGAGTACCGCCAGCGCCGCCACCCCGACCTGGACGTGCAGACCCACGGCCTGAGCCTGTGGGACCTGGACCGCGAGTTCCCCACCGGTGGCTTCGGCGACCAGCCCGTGATGAAGCTCCGCGACATCCTGGGCGTGCTGCGCAACAGCTACTGCCGCACGGTCGGCATCGAGTACATGCACATCCAGAACCCGGACGAGCGGCGCTGGATCCAGGACCGGGTCGAGCACGGCTACACCAAGCCGGGCCGGGACGAGCAGCTGCGGATCCTGGGCCGGCTCAACGCCGCCGAGGCGTTCGAGACCTTCCTCCAGACCAAGTTCGTCGGGCAGAAGCGGTTCTCGCTCGAGGGCTCCGAGTCCACGATCCCCGTCCTGGACCAGATCCTGTCCGACTCCGCCGACGCCGGTCTCAACGAGGTCTGCATCGGCATGGCCCACCGCGGGCGCCTCAACGTGCTGGCCAACATCGCCGGCAAGACCTACGGCCAGATCTTCGCCGAGTTCGAGGGCCAGCAGGACCCCAAGACGGTCCAGGGCTCCGGCGACGTCAAGTACCACCTGGGCACCGAAGGCACCTTCACGGCGCCGTCGGGGCAGAGCACCAAGGTGTACCTGGCCGCGAACCCCTCCCACCTGGAGGCGGTGAACCCCGTGCTGGAGGGCATCGCCCGGGCCAAGCAGGACCGGCTCAACATGGGCGGGCGGGAGTTCCCCGTGCTGCCCGTCCTGATCCACGGCGACGCGGCCTTCGCGGGGCAGGGTGTCGTGGCCGAGACGCTCAACCTGTCCCAGCTGCGCGGGTACCGCACGGGCGGCACGGTCCACGTCATCGTCAACAACCAGGTCGGTTTCACGACCGCCCCGATGGCCAGCCGCTCCTCGTACTACGCCACCGACGTCGCGCGCATGATCCAGGCGCCGATCTTCCACGTGAACGGCGACGACCCCGAGGCCTGCGTCCGGGTGGCCCAGCTGGCGTTCGAGTTCCGCCAGACGTTCGCCAAGGACGTCGTCATCGACATGATCTGCTACCGCCGCCGCGGTCACAACGAGGGCGACGACCCCTCGATGACCAACCCCCTGATGTACAACCTCATCGAGGGCAAGCGCAGCGTCCGCAAGCTGTACACCGAGTCCCTGATCGGTCGCGGGGACATCACGGTCGAGGAGGCGGAGGCGGCGCTGCGCGACTACAGCGACCAGCTGGAGCGCGTCTTCACCGAGGTCCGCGAGGCCACCAGGGCCGGTTCGGACGAGAAGCAGCGGTCGGGTCTCGAGCGGCCCAGCGCCCAGGAGCACGACGACGCCCAGCCGGAGTCCGGCTACACCACGGCCATCGACCTGGACCTCGTCCACCGGGTCGGCGACGCGTTCGCCACCCCGCCCGAGGGCTTCACCCCGCACCCCAAGCTCGCCCCGCTGCTGGCCAAGCGCCAGCAGATGTCCCGCGACGGCGGGATCGACTGGGCCTTCGGCGAGCTGATCGCGTTCGGCTCCCTGGTCGCCGAGGGCACCCCGGTGCGCCTGGCCGGGCAGGACTCCCGCCGCGGCACCTTCGTGCAGCGCCACGCCGTGGTGATCGACCGGCAGACCGGGGCCGAGTGGGCCCCGATCGGCCAGCTCGGCGCCGACGCCCGGTTCTGGGCCTACGACTCGCTGCTGAGCGAGTTCGCGGCCATGGGCTTCGAGTACGGCTACTCCGTGGAGCGGCCCGACGCGCTGGTGCTGTGGGAGGCCCAGTTCGCGGACTTCGTCAACGGGGCGCAGACGATCATCGACGAGTTCATCTCCGCCGGTGAGCAGAAGTGGGGCCAGCGCTCCAGCGTCGTCCTGCTGCTGCCGCACGGTTACGAGGGCCAGGGCCCGGACCACTCCTCGGGCCGCATCGAACGGTTCCTGCAGATGTGCGCCGAGGACAACATGACGGTGGCCGTGCCCAGCACGCCCGCGTCGTACTTCCACCTGCTGCGCCGCCAGGCCTACGCCAAGCCCCGTCGCCCGCTGATCGTCTTCACGCCCAAGTCCATGCTGCGCCTCAAGGCCGCGCAGTCCGCGGTGGAGGACTTCACGTCGGGTGAGTTCCTGCCCGTCGTGGACGACCCCGCCGTGGCCTCGGGCCAGGTCGACGCAGGCCAGGTCGACCGGGTGCTGCTGTGCACCGGCAAGGTCTACTACGACCTCGTCGCCGCCCGGGCCAAGCGCGAGGACACCCGCACGGCCATCGTGCGGGTCGAGCAGCTGGCCCCGCTGCCGATCGACGAGCTGCTGGACACGGTCGGTCGCTACCCGATCGACGCGTCGCTGGTCTGGGTCCAGGAGGAGCCGGAGAACCACGGGGCGTGGACCTTCGTCGCGATGGGGACCCACGAGGCCCTGGGCGGTCGGTCGCTGCACCGGGTCTGCCGTCCCGCGTCCGCGTCGCCGGCCACCGGGTCGGGCAAGCGGCACGCCGACGAGCAGGCCCGCCTGGTCGACCAGGCGTTCGCACGCTGAGCGACCAGGGCACGAACCAGGGCGCGGACGGGCCCGAGGCCGGGGGCGCCCCCCGGACCGACGTGGCCGTCTGCGTGCTGGGCGACGACCTGGTCGCGGGCCGGGGGGACCCTAGGGCGATGGGCTGGGTGGGGCGCGTCGTGGCCCGCACGCCGTCGCAGCGGTACCGGCTCACCGCCTACCCGCTGGCCGTCCCGGGCCAGACCACCGGCGACCTCGTGGCGCGCTGGGAGCAGGAGACCGCGCCCCGCCTGGGCGTCGCCGGCCGCCTGGTCATCGGGCTCGGGGTCGGCGACCTGCGCGACGGCACGTCGACGGCCCGCAGCCGGCTCAACCTGGCCAACGTCCTGGACGCGGCGGCGGGCCGGTCGATCCCCACCTTCGTCGTCGGCCCCCCGCCGGTGCTGCCCGACGGGCCGGACGCGGCGCACGTGGTCACGGTGGGAGCCCTGTCGGAGGCGTTCGCCGAGGTCTGCGAGCGCCGCCGGGTCACCTACGTCGACACCAGCGCCTCGTTGGCGCAGCACGAGGAGTGGTTCACGGACCTGCGGGCCTCCGACGGCCGGGTCCCGGGGCAGGTGGGGTACGGCCTGCTGGCCTACCTCGTGCTGCACGGCGGCTGGTCCCAGTGGTGGTCCACGACACCGACCTGGTAGACCGCTGCCCATGGTTGCCGTCGTCGTCTCCCGTCCCTCGCCCGAGGACCCGCTGTCCGCGCTCGAGGTCCGCGACTCCGCACCGGAGCCCACGACCGCGCCGCCCGCCGACTGGGTGCCCGTCACCGTCCGGGCCGCGTCGATCAACCACCACGACGTCTGGAGCCTGCGCGGGGTCGGCCTGCCGGCCGAGCGGATGCCCATGGTGCTGGGCTGCGACGCGGCCGGCGTCGACCCGGACGGCAACGAGGTCGTGGTGCACGCCGTGCTGTCCGACCCGGAGTGGGCCGGGGACGAGACCCTGGACCCCCGCCGCTCCCTGCTGAGCGAGCGCTACCCGGGGACGTTCGCCGACACCGTCCTGGTGCCGCGGCGCAACCTGGTCCCCAAGCCCCCCGAGCTGTCGTTCACCGACGCCGCCTGCCTGCCCACGGCCTGGCTGACCGCCTACCGGATGCTCTTCACGCAGTCGGGGCTCAATCCCGGCGACACCGTCCTGGTGCAGGGCGCCGGGGGTGGCGTGGCCACGGCCCTGATCGCCCTGGGCCGCGCCGGGGGGTTCCGGGTCTGGGTGACCAGCCGCGACCACGAGCGACGCGACCGGGCGGTCGAGCAGGGCGCTCACGCCGCCTTCGAGACCGGTGCCCGGCTGCCGGAGCGCGTCGACGCCGTCATGGAGACGGTCGGCGAGGCCACCTGGGGGCACTCGCTGCGCGCGCTGCGCCCGGGGGGCACGGTGGTGGTGTCCGGCGCCACCTCCGGCCCGGCCCCGTCCGCGGAGCTCCAGCGGGTGTTCTTCCTGGGGCTGCGGGTGATCGGCTCCACCATGGGCACCCGCGGGGAGCTGGAGCGGCTGCTGCGGCTGTGCGCCACCTCCGGGGTGCGGCCCGTGGTCGACAGCGTCCTGTCGATGGTCGACGCCAACGACGGCTTCGAGCGGCTCGTGGACGGCGAGGTCGTCGGCAAGGTCGTGCTGGTGCCCTGAGGTCCGCGCCGCATGAGGTCAGCGCCGCCTGTGGTCAGCGCCGGCGCGGCCGCCCGGGGCGCGGCCACAGCCTCACCCGGACCACTCCGCGCACGTCGTCGTCGCCGACGGCACCGAACAACCAGGAGTCGGTGCCGGTCGAGGCGCTGTCCCGCTCCAGCCACCAGCCGCCGGGCTCCTGCCGCACGGCGCGCTTGACGCCCTCGCCGCGCCCGCCCGGCAGGTCCGCCACCACCAGGTCGCCCGGCCTCGGGCGTGCCCCCGCCCGCACCAGCAGCACGTCACCGGGGACCAGGGTGGGCCGCATCGACTCCCCCACGACCCGCACCAGGCGCCAGCGCCCGCGCCGGCTTTCGCGTCCGTCGTGGAAGGGCGAGCGCGCGGTCACGGTTGTAGTGTCGCAACCCTCCGGTGAGGGCGACCCGCCCCCGGAGGACACGCTCTCGAAAGGATACGAACTCATGATCGGTTTCCGGATCACCGAGGTCGCGGCCCACTGCGACCTGCCCTGCGGCGTGTACGACCCGGCCCAGGCGCGCATCGAGGCCGAGTCGGTCAAGGGCTGCATCACCAAGTTCCACGGCTCGGACGACGCGGAGTTCAAGCAGCGCGCGGTCCAGATCAAGGAGGAGCGGGCCGACCTGGTCAAGCACCACCTCTGGGTGCTGTGGACCGACTACTTCAAGCCCCCGCACTTCGAGAAGTACCCGCAGCTGCACCAGCTCTTCAACGAGACGACGAAGCTCGCCGGCGCCAGCGGCGTCAAGGGCTCGACCGACGTCGCCGTGGCCGACCAGCTGCTGGCCAAGATCGACGAGATCGCCGAGATCTTCTGGGAGACGAAGAAGGCCGCGGCCTGACCCGTTCTCGCCTGACCTACCCTGGTCGACGCCGCTCCCCGTCCGGGGGGCGGCGTCGTCGTCGTCCGAGAGGCTGGTGCTGATGAGCTACGACATCCTGTTCGTGCCCCGCAGGCCCGACCAGGCCTGGCAGGAGGCCCTGGACGCCGCCGAGGGCACCGACGTCCTGACCGTCGCGATCGGCCCCGAGCGCCGCGAGCAGTGGGCCCGGATCGTCACGTCGCTGCGCTGGCGTCTGGGCGAGGTCGAGGAGTCCGTGGCCGACGACACCCTGGAGGCCACGCACGTGGCCTCGGGCCTGCAGGTGAGCCTGTTCCCCGACGAGGCCGCCCTGACGTTCCCGTACTGGGAGCGGCCGGACGTCCCCGCGTTCCACGACCAGGTCGTCGACGTGGTGGGTCTGGTCGAGTCCGAGACCGGCCTGTCGGCCTGGGACGCGCAGTCCGACGCCCCGTTCGACGGCACGATCCACGACGAGGCCGGGGTGTCGGCGTCGGCGCGGCTCACCCGTTCCGGTGGGACCGTCCCAGGCCCCGTGCCGACCGGCCTGGACAGCAGCGTGCCGGACGTCCCGCCGGGCCCGCTGCCGGACGAGGCGTCCGACCGGACCGCGAACGACCAGACCTCGAACGACCGGACCACGGGCGACCAGACCTCGTCCGACCACGACGCCCAGCCGTCCTCCCAGCCGTCCACGGCCGTCGAGCGCCGCCGGGCGCTGCGCTACGTGGTCCTCGGCCTGATCATCATCGGCTTCGCCCTGCTGCTGCGGGCGCAGGGTCAGAGCACCACGCTCAGCGGGCTGGCCCTGGCCGTCGGCGTCGCCGACATCCTCATCGGGGCGCTGATGTGGCGCTCGTACAGGCGTCGCGAGGAGCAGCCGCGGTGAGCGGTCCCGCCGTCGCGGACCGGCCGGTGGCCGGGGGCGGCGTCACGGTCCAGGTGGTCGACCCGGCCGACACCGCCCGCGTGCAGGCCTGCGGTGCCCTCGTGGCCGACGTCTACGGCGACGAGGAGCTGCTCGAGGACGAGGACGGGTACCTGCCCGTGCTGCGCGAGGCCGGGCCACGGGCCCGGGAGGCGGTCCTGCTGGCGGCCGTCCTGGGCGACGACCTGCTGGGCAGCGCCACGTACGCCCGCGCCGGCAGCCCGTGGGCCGAGCTGGCCCGCCCCGGTGAGGCCGAGATGCGGATGCTCGCGGTGTCCCCGGGTGCGCGAGGCCGGGGCGTCGGCCGCCTGCTGACGCTCACCTGCCTGGACCTGGCCCGGCAGGAGGGCTGCATACGGTTCGTGCTGTCCAGCGGGCCGCGGATGACCGACGCGCACCGGATGTACGAGGCGATGGGGTTCGTCCGTACGCCGGAGCGCGACTGGTCGCCCGTGCCCACGGTCGACCTGGTGACCTACGCGCTGGTGCTCTAGGCCACCAGGCCCAGCCGGCGCAGCTCGACCTGCAGGTCGTGCGGGTTGCTGGAGGCGTGCCGGGCGTCCTCGAGGGTGCTGATGCCGTCGCGGATGAGCGTGACCAGGTGCTGGTCGAAGGTCTGCATCCCGTAGTAGCCGCCCTCCTTGATCAGGTCGCCGATGGTGTTGGTCTTGTCGGCGTCGCCGATGGCGTCCGCCATCCGGCCGGTGTTGACCGCGACCTCCATCACCACGCAGCGGCCCTGCCCGTCGGCCCGCGGCACCAGCCGCTGGCAGATGATGCCGCGCAGCGCACCGGCCAGGGCCAGGCGGACCTGCTTCTGCTCGTGCGGGGGGAAGAAGTCGATCACGCGGTTGACGGTCTCCTGCGCGTCGGTGGTGTGCAGGGTGGACATGACGAAGTGGCCGGTCTCCGAGGCGGCCAGGGCGGCCTTCACGGTCTCGTGGTCGCGCATCTCGCCGACCAGGATCACGTCGGGGTCCTGACGCATCGCCCCCCGCAGCGCGCTCGCGAAGTCGACGGTGTCGAGGCGGACCTCACGCTGGTTGATCATGGCGAGGTTGTCGGAGTGGATCACCTCGATCGGGTCCTCGATCGTCATGATGTGGACCTCGCGGTTGGAGTTGATGTGGTCGATCATCCCCGCCAGCGTGGTCGTCTTGCCGGACCCGGTGGGACCGGTCACCAGCACGAGCCCGCGGGGCTCCAGCGCCAGCTGGGCGATGACGGCGGGCAGGCCGAGGTCGGTCAGCGGGATGGCCCCGACGGACACCCGGCGGAACACCAGGCCGGCGGACCCCCGCTGCCGGAACGCGTTGACCCGGAACCGACCCACGCCGGGCACCGAGTACGCGAAGTCGGCCTCGTTCTTGCTCGCGAACTCCGCGAGCAGGTCCTCCCGCAGCACCTCCGCGACCATGTGCTCGGTGTCCTCGGGGCGCAGCTCGGGCGCCTGCACCTTGCGCAGGCTGCCGTCGATCCGGATCCGGGGCGGCGAGCCGACCTTGCAGTGCAGGTCGGAGCCGCGCAGCTCCACCAGGGCCCGCAGGTACGGCACCACGCTCTGACGCTCATCAGTCACCCCAGCGTCATCGGCAGCCGACCGGGCGTCCTTGACCTGCGCGGGCGGATCCTCGCCGTCAGTCCAGGACGACCAGCAGGTCACCCTCCTGGACCACGTCGCCGGCCTCCACGGCGACCCGGGCGACCCGGCCGCCGTGCTCCGGCAGGACGGGGATCTCCATCTTCATGGACTCCAGCAGCACGAGCTCGGTCGCCGGGTCGACGACGTCCCCCACGGCCACGTTGACGACGAGGACGTTGGCCACCATCTCGGCGCGCACTTCTTCCATGGGACCATCGTGCCGGACCGGGACCCGTCGACAGGACGAGGGACCGAACGGATACGAGAGGAGGCCCGTATGAGCAAGCGTGCTCGTAAGCGTCGCGCCCGCAAGAAGAACGGCGCGAACCACGGCAAGAAGCCCAACGCCTGAGTCCGGGCGGAGACAGAACGAGGGGCCGGCACCCTCACGGGGGCGGCCCCGCGGTGCATCCCGGGGGCCCCGGGGCGGCCCGGGAGCGGAGGATCTGGGCCTAGGCCTCGTTGACCTGCTGCCGGGCCTCGTCGAGACGACCCAGGATGCGCTCCCGCAGCCCACCCGGGGCGCGGTCCTGGCAGGACCGCGACACCAGCGCCTTGACGGCCCGCTCGATGTCGGCCTGGTCCAGGCAGGGGGCGCACTCCTCCAGGTGGACGGAGATCTTCTGCTTGACGTCGGGGGTCAGCTCGCCGTCGATGAACTCGTACAGCTTGTCGATGGCGTCGACGCAGTCCGTCTCGTGGGGGTTGCCGCAGCTCATCGGGTCACCTCCACGTTCTCCGGGGCGACGTTGTCGGGCCCGACGCCCTCGGGGCCCGCGGGTACGTCGGCGCTCGGGCGGATGAAGCCCCGCTCGAGCGCGTAGTCGGTCAGCAGCTCGCGCAGCTGACGCCGTCCGCGGTGCAGCCGGGACATCACCGTCCCGATGGGCGTGCCCATGATCTCGGCGATCTCCTTGTAGGCGAAGCCCTCGACGTCGGCGTAGTAGACCGCCATCCGGAAGTCCTCGGGGATCGACTGGAGGGCCTGCTTGACGTCGGAGTCCGGGAGCGCGTCCAGCGCCACGACCTCGGCCGAGCGCAGGCCGGAGGACGTGTGCGACTCGGCCCGGGCCAGCTGCCAGTCGGCGATCTCGTCCGCCTGCTGCTGCTGGGGCTGCCGCTGCTTCTTGCGGTAGGAGTTGATGTACGCGTTGGTGAGGATCCGGTACAGCCACGCCTTGAGGTTGGTCCCCGGCCGGTACTGGTGGAACGCCGCGAACGCCTTGGCGAACGCCTCCTGGACCAGGTCCTCGGCGTCCGTCGGGTTGCGGGTCATCCGCAGCGCGGCGCTGTAGAGCTGGTCCACGTACTGCAGGGCATCGGTCTCGAAGCGGACGCGGCGCTCGTCGGCGGTCTCCTCGGGAGCCCGGTCGGTGTCGGAGTCCATGACGGGCCAGGCTATCGGCCGGACCGGGATGCCGGCGCGCCGGGGCCCGCCGTCGACGTCGCTCCTCGACTTCTCCATCATCACGTCCGGGGCAACAGCGACCCCGGTGAGGGTGTTCCCGCGGGGGACCGGCCGGCGTTCAGCCGAACAGCTGGCCCGTCATCGGGTCCACCACGCCGACCAGGGCGGACTCGTCGGGGCGGGACAGCAGGGCCGGGGTGTCGTTGCGCACGTTGCCGACCGCGGCCTGCACCGGGACGGCCGCGAACCGGCCCTCCGGCACCGCGGCCGCGAGCGCCAGGGCGTCGGCCGCGGGTACGTCGCGGTCCACCCATGCGGCCCAGTGCTCCGCGGGCAGCACGACCGGCATGCGGTCGTGGACGGCCCGCAGCCCGGGCTCCGCGTCGGTGGTCAGCACCGTCACGGTGCCCAGCCACGCCGCCGGGTCCGCCTCGTCGGCGACGTCGGGGTCGCGCCACCAGGAGTACAGACCGGCCAGACCCGTCAGACCCCCGTCGACGGGGGACATGAAGAACGGCTGCTTGCGGGCCTTGGGAGTCCCGCTGCGCTCGGGCGGGACCACCTGCCACTCGTACCAGCCGTCGGCCGGCAGCAGGCAGCGGCGGGAGCCGACCAGCCGTCGGTAGGCCGGCTTCTCCGTGACGGTCTCCACCCGGGCGTTGATCATGCGGTTGCCGACCTTGGGGTCCTTGGCCCACGACGGCACCAGCCCCCAGCGCATCGCGCGCAGCCGCGCCTTGGCCTCGTCCGCCGTCGCCCCCGTGCCCGCGTCGGCCCGGGGTGCCATCACCGCCGCGACCTGCTGCTGCGGCGCCACGTTGTACGAGGGCACCAACGCCTCCCGGTCGCCCTCGGACGGAGGCGCCACGGGCAGGCCCGAGGCGATGACCTCCTCGACGAGGTCGTCGGGGTTCCTGCTCGCCGCGTACCGCCCGCACATGCCCTCCAGCCTGGCACGACCCGCCGACGACCCCGGGAACGGCCGTCGGTACGCACCGGCGGACGCGCCCGTGCGTGCGACACGTCGCGTCACCCGGCCGCGACGGGCAGGATGGGCGCATGTTCCGACGGATCGCACGCCCTCTTCTCGCCGCCGTGTTCGTCAACTCCGGGGTCGACGCCCTGCGCAACCCGGAGCCGCGGGCCAAGCTCGCCGCCGGCATGGTCCATGCCGCGGCCGAGCGCTTCGGCACCCCGGACGACCCGCTGCTCGCGGCCCGGCTCAACGCCGGGGTGATGGTCGGTGGCGGCCTGGGCCTGGCCTCCGGCCTCGCACCACGGCTGTCCGCGATGGCCCTGGCCGGCTCCCTGGTCCCGACCACGCTGGCCGGGCACGCCTTCTGGGAGTACCCCAAGGAGGAGCGCGCGGCGCAGCGCGTGCAGTTCACCAAGAACGTGGGCCTGCTCGCCGGCCTGCTGCTGACCATCGACACGCCGTACGCGGCCGAGCGGGCCGCCCGCAAGACCCGCAAGGCCGTCGAGGCCGAGCACGCCGCCGAGCAGCGGGAGCGTTCCAGCAAGGAGCTGCGCAAGCAGGCCAAGAAGGACGCCAAGGAGGCCGCCAAGGTCGAGGCGCACGCCCTCAAGGCGCAGGCCAAGGCCGAGAAGGCCCAGGCCAAGCTCGACCGCAAGCGGGACGAGGACTAGGACCGGCCCGCCCGGATGACGTCTGACACCCTCGGCACCGTCGACGACTGGGCCGCGCCGACCCCGGGCGGGCCCGTGGACGCCACGGTCCGCCTGCCCGGGTCGAAGTCGTTGACCAACCGCTACCTGGTGCTGGCGGCCCTGGCCGACGAGCCGTCCCGGCTGCGCGCCCCGTTGCGCTCCCGGGACACCCTGCTGATGGCGCAGGCGCTGCGCCAGCTGGGCGCCGTGGTCGTCGACGGGCCGGCCCCCGACGGCGAGGTGCCCGACTGGCTGGTCACGCCGATCCCCCGACCCGACCCCCGCACCCCGCCCGACCCGCAGGAGCCGGTCGGCATCGACTGCGGCCTCGCCGGCACCGTCATGCGGTTCCTGCCGGCCGTGGTGGCCGTCAGCGGTCGCTCCGCCCGGCTGTTCGGCGACCCCCGGCTGCACGAACGCCCCATCGCCCCCCTGCTGGACGCGTTGCGCCAGGCCGGCGCCGACATCGAGGACACCGACGGGTTCTTCCCCGTGACGGTCCGGGCGTCCGTGGCGCCCCGGGGCGGCGAGGTCAGCCTGGACGCCGGGGCGTCCAGCCAGTTCCTGTCCGGGCTGCTGCTGGCCGGGGCCCGGATGACGGACGGGCTGACCGTGCGCCACGTCGGCGACACCGTCCCCTCCCGTCCCCACATCGCGATGACGGTCGAGAACCTGCGCGACGTGGGGGTCGTGGTCGACGACTCGGTCGACCTGCTGTGGCGCGTCGAGCCCGGCCCGGTGGGCGGCCTGGACGTGGACGTCGAGCCCGACCTGTCCAACGCGGGGCCGTTCCTGGCCGCCGCGCTGGCCACGGGCGGCCGGGTGCGCGTGCCGGGCTGGCCGCAGCAGACCACGCAGGCCGGTGACTCGCTGCGAGACATCCTCGACGCGATGGGCGCCGACGTCCGGCTGGACCGCGACATGCTGACGGTCACCCACGACGGCGACATCTACGGCGTGGACCTCGACCTGTCCGACTCCGGCGAGATCGCCCCGACCGTCGCCGGGCTCGCCGCGCTGGCGACCTCACCGAGCCGGCTGCGCGGCATCGGCCACCTGCGCGGGCACGAGACCGACCGGCTCGAGGCCCTGGCCACGGAGATCCGCGGTCTGGGCGGCGAGGTCGAGGTCCTGGCGGACGGGCTGCGCATCACGCCGCGACCGCTGCACGGCGGTCGCTGGCACAGCTACTCCGACCACCGGATGGCCACCACCGGCGCCGTGATCGGGCTCCGGGTCCCCGGCGTGGTGGTGGAGGACGTGGCGACGACGGCCAAGACCCTGCCGGACTTCCCCGGTCTGTGGTCGGCCATGGTCGGCGCCTGAGGATGCCGGTCCGTCGTCGCAGCACGGCGTCGTGGGACGAGTCCGACGCGCGGGCCCGGCCCCCGCGCCGTGGCACCCGGCCCCGCACCAAGGAGCGGCCGACCCACACCGCCGCCGTGCTGGGCTGGGTGACGACCATCGACCGCGGCCGCTACACCTGCCTGGTCCCCGCGCCCGCCCACGGCGACCCGGCCGACCCCGGCGCCGTGGTGATCACCGCCGTGCGCGCCCGCGAGATCAAGCCCAAGGGGATCGCGGTCGGCGACGTGGTCGGCCTGGTCGGCGACGTGTCCGGCACGACCGACTCGCTGGCCCGCCTGGTCCGGGTCACGGAACGGACCTCGGCCCTGCGTCGCAGCGCCGACGACACCGACCCCGTCGAGCGCGTCGTGGTGGCCAACGCCGACCAGGTCTGCCTCGTGGTGGCCGCGGCCGACCCCGAGCCCAACCCCCGGCTGATCGACCGGGCCCTGGTGGCCGCCTGGGACGCGGGCATCGACCCGCTGCTGGTCATCACCAAGACCGACCTGGCCGACCCGTCCCAGCTGCTGGCCGCCTACGCCGACCTGGGCCTGACCTCGGTGTCGGTGACCTCGCAGGGCTGGCGCGGCCTGGACGCCGTCCGGGACGCGCTCGTCGGCCGGGTCACCGCGATCATCGGCCCGTCCGGGGTGGGCAAGTCCACGCTGGTCAACGAGCTGTCGCCCGGCGCCCGACGGGCGACCAGCCACGTCTCGGACACCACGGGCAAGGGCCGGCACACGTCGACGGCGTCCGTGCTGCTGCCCCTGGCCGCGGGCGGCTGGGTCATCGACACCCCCGGCATCCGGTCCTTCGGGCTGGCGCACGTGCAGGCCGAGACCCTGCTGGGCGGGTTCGCCGACCTGGCCGGCGGCACCGAGGACTGCCCGCGCGGCTGCACCCACGACGAGGACGAGTGCGGGCTGCAGGGCTGGGTCGACGCCGGCCACGCCTCGCAGGAGCGCCTGGACAGCTTTCGTCGGCTGCTGCGCGCCGTGCGAGGCGAGCTCGAGCCGTCGGAGCGCGAGCGCGGCGACTGAGCCTGCCCGCTAGTCCTCCAGTTCCACGCTGCCGCCCGTGCGCCAGTAGACCCCGGCCTCACGGGCCAGGAACAGGTTCTCCACCAGGTACCGCCGCAGGGCGGCCACGTCGTCGTGGAAGGCCCGCAGCCGGTTGTTGACCTCGGTCTCGGTGTACCGCTCGCCCGGCACGAACTCCTGGGCCAGCAGGTCCAGGACCACCAGCCGCTTGGTGTGCTTGGCCGGGATGCGGACCAGGCGGCCGTCGGCGTCCAGGAACGCGCGGAGGACCTGCTCCCGCTCCGCGTCCCCCAGCCTGGACGCCCACCGGGCCGGCTGGGAGTCGGGGTCCGTCCGGTCGGTGCTGGCGTCGCTCACGGGTCCAGGGTAGGTGGCGGCCCTACCCTCGCCCCATGACGGACACCTGGGACGACGACCTGCGCCTGGCCCTGTCGATCGCCGACCAGGTGGACGCGCTGACCATGCAGCGGTTCGGGGACGCGGACCTGCAGGTGCGGACCAAGCCCGACCTGACCCCCGTCACCGAGGCCGACACCGACGCCGAGCGCGCGGTCCGGTCGATGCTGCAGCGGACCCGTCCGCGGGACATGGTCATCGGCGAGGAGATGGAGCCGACCGGCCACGGTCGTCGGCAGTGGGTCGTGGACCCGATCGACGGCACCAAGAACTTCGTCCGGGGGGTCCCGGTGTGGGCCACGCTGATCGCCCTGGTCGACGACCGGACCCCCGTCGTGGGCGTCGTGTCGGCCCCGGCGCTGGGGCGGCGCTGGTGGGCGGCCTCGGGCACGGGCGCCTACACCGGCCGCAGCCTGTCCTCGGCGCGCCAGCTCGAGGTGTCCGCCGTGGACCACCTGGCCGACGCGTCGCTGTCGTACTCGTCGCTGTCGGGCTGGGACGAGCGGGGCCTGCTGCCGGGGTTCCTCGACCTGACCCGGCGCTGCTGGCGCACCCGGGCCTACGGCGACTTCTGGTCGTACATGATGCTGGCCGAGGGGGCGGTCGACCTGGCCTGCGAGCCCGAGCTGGCCCTGCACGACATGGCGGCCCTGGTCCCGATCGTCACCGAGGCGGGGGGCCGGTTCACCGCCCTGGACGGCACCGACGGCCCCTGGGGCGCCGACGCCGTCGCGACCAACGGCGCCCTGCACGAGGAGACCCTGGCCGTGCTGCACAGCCGCCACGGCTGAGGACCGAGCCGGTCGTGCGCCCGGGCACACTGCCCGGGTGACCCCGCCCGCCGCCCGCTCGGCCACCGACGTCGTGCGCGACGCCCGTCGGGCCGGTGACGTGACCGACCTGCAGGGGGCGGCCCCCCTCGGCGCCGGCGAACCCGGCCGCCCCGAGCACGTCTGGTACGTCTCCTACGGGTCCAACCTGCTCCGCGAGCGCTTCGAGGTGTACCTGCTGGGCGGACGGGTGCCGGGCCTGGCCCGGGAGTACCCGGGTGGTCCGGGCACCGCCCCGGCGGACGACGACCGGGCGGTGGTGCTGCCCGGTCGGCTCCGGTTCGCCCTGGACGCCCCGTCCTGGGGGGGCGGCGGGGTCGCCTTCTGGGACCCGACCGGCCGCGGGCCGGGGGTCCTGGCCCGCGCCTGGCGGGTGCGCCGCGAGCAGTTCCTCGAGGTCGTCCACCTGGAGAACGGCGGCCTCGACCGTCGCACCGCCCCGTGGCCCGACGACGTGGTGAGTACCGGCGAGGCCCGCGTCGGCGACGGCTGGTACTCCCGCCTGCTGCGACCCGGGTGGCTGGCCGGCGAGCCGTTGCTGACCTTCACCCACCCCCGAGCCGGCACCCTGCCCACCCGGGAGCCGTCCCCGGCCTACCGCTCGGTGGTCGCCCGCGGCGTCGTCGAGACCTTCGCCGCCCGGGGGCGAGGGGCGCTGGACCTCGCCGACGCCGACACCTACCTGGAGGCGGCGCTGGCGGGCTGAGCCCGACCTCCCCCGGTCGCCTCGCCCACCCCGTCCGCGTCCTCCGGGTCGTCGGCCTTCTCGCTCGGGTAGGTCTCGGAGCGGCGCAGCATGAGGATGGCCAGGGTCAGCGCCAGCACCACACCGGCCAGGACGGCGATGAGCACCACCCGGTCGTCGAACAGCGCGCCGTCCCCGATGGCCCCGGCCGCCTCGACCGACACCACCACGATCTCCTTGATCGAGGCGATGATGCCGATCAGCAGGAACGGCTCGGCAGCTATCTCGTGGCGGGCCAGCGTCACCCGCACCGCGTACAGCAGCTCGACGAAGATGAACACCAGCAGCAGGCCGTCCAGCACCTCGAGCATGGCCGTCTCGGTCTCGTCCAGGACCCGGACGAAGCTCTCGACGGCGTAGACCAGCACCACGGCGGCCGCGGCCAGCAGCACCACCGCCATCACGTAGTAGACGCCGTCCTCCGCGATCCGCAGCGCGCGCATCGCCCGGTTGTCCTCGCCCTCGGCCATGGCGTGATCATGGAGCCGGGCCGGCCTGCACGCCAGCGCACGTCTGCGACGATCGGCGCGTGGTGGGGACGACGACGGCGACGCGCGGCCGCGGGTCGTCCGCCCTGCCCGGGGGCCGGGACCTGCTGGCCTGGTTCGTCGGCCTGGTCGTCGTCGCCGCGGCGCACCTCTGGGTCTCCCTGGACGCCGTGGCACCCGTGCAGACCAAGGACGAGATCGGCTACCTGGCCGCCGCCCGCTGGTTCGCCACGGGTGAGGGAGCCGGTCTGCTGACGCCGGACTACGCAGGCGGCTACGCCGTCGGCTGGGGTCTGCTGACCACCCCCGTGTGGTGGCTGACGAGCCACCCGCCGACCGTCTACGCGGTGTCGGTGGCCGTCAACCTGGCCCTCGCGGTGCTCCTGCTGGTCCCGGCGACCGCCGTCGCCCGACGCACCGGGCTCGGCACCCCCGCCGCCGTGCTGGCGGCCGTGGTCGTCTGCCTGGGCGCCGGTCGCCTCGGCTACACCGGGTACGCCCTGCCCGAGACCCTGCTGACGGTCCAGCTGACCACGGTGCTGTGGCTGCTGCTGCGTCTGTGGGACCCGCCGGTACGGGCGGCGGACCCGAGGGACCAGGCACTGGCCGACCGGGCCGACCGGGCCGACCGGGCCGACCGCGCCGACCGGGCCGACCGGGCCCTGCCGGCCGTGCTGGCCCTGCTGGCCCTGCTGGTGGCCTGGCTGCCGACCACGCACGCCCGGATGCTGCCCGTCACGCTGCTGGCCGCGGTCTCGCTGGCGTCGTGGGCGGTGGCCCGGCGCTCCCCCGCCGGCGCCGTGGCTCTGGTCGTGGGCCTGCTGGGCGCCGCGGCCGGCTGGTGGCTCAACGGCCACGTCGAGGCCGCCCTCTACGGCGACGTGGCCCGCACCGCCGTGGCCGCCGAGCAGGTGGCCGGGCTCCAGGTCGGCGACGCCGTCGCGCTGGCCGTGGGGCACGCCTGGTACGCCGCGGTCGCGTGGCTGGGGCTGAGCCTGCTGGGGTGGTGGGTGGCGGTGGTGGCCGTGCCGCAGGAGTGGCGGGCCCGGGTCCTGGGTCCGTGGACGTGGCTGGCCCTCGGGGTGGTCCTGCAGGTGGGCGTCGGCGCGGCCTACCTGTCGGGTCGCCTGGACGAGGGCGGCCGGGTCGACCAGCTGGTCTACGGCCGCTACGGCGACCCGCTGTGGTTCGTGGTCGCCCTGGTCGGGGCCGCGACGGTGCTGTCGGTCCCCCGCGCCGCGGGCGGCACGGCTGCGCGGCGGCTGCTGGCCCTCACCGGCGGAAGCCTGCTGCTGCTGACGGTCGCGGCCGGGCTGGCGATCGGCGCCAACGCCGACCGGGTCACGGGCTTCGTCCAGCTCAACGTCCCCGGGGTGGAGGCGTGGGCCTGGCGCGACGAGACGGGCTTCTCCGTGCCGTGGTGGCAGTCGTCGCTGACCGCGGTCGTCGTGGCGGGCGTGCTGGGCCTGGCGGTGCTCCTGTCGTCCACGCGCACCCGGGGCAGGGTGGTGGCCCTCCTGGTCGCGGCGAGCGTGCTGCTCGGGCTCGCGCTGGTGGCCGAGCAGCGCAACATCGAGCCGCGCGACGCCTGGATCCGCAGCCTGTTCGGCGTCCGCGACCTCGTCGAGCAGCAGCCGGACGCCGAGGTCCTGCTGGTCGTGGACCGACCGCTCCTGCTGTCCGGCAACGGCCTGCAGTGGTGGCTGTCGGACCGCACGACGACCGTGGTCGAGCCCCTCGACCTGGGCACCGCCGTGTCCACGGCGCCCCCGGGGACGGTGGTCGTCGGTCCCACCGACGCCCCGCCCGCGGGGGTGGGTGGCGCACCGCTGGAGCTCGTCGGCGTGGACGGCACCAGGACGTACGGCGTCTGGCTCGTGCCGTGAGGTGCTGACGTCGGCCGTGGTGACGTCGGCCTTGGTGACGTCGGCCTTGGTGCCGTCGGCCGTGGTGCCGTCGGCCGTGGTGACCCGACTCAGGTGCCCCTGACCCGCCGCGCCGAGGCGCAGGGACCGACGACGCGGCGGGTGGTCTCAGGGGCGGGTGGTCCGGGGACGGGTGGTCTCAGGCCTACGAGTGCGTCGCGGCGGTCCGGTACTCGGTGTACGTGTACGGGTTGTCGAGGACCTTGGTCTCGGGCACGTCGGGGTTCATGCCCTGCTGCCAGGCCTCCTCGCCCATGCCGGCCTTGAGGTGCTCGACCGTGTCGGCCACCGCGTCGCGCGCCTTGGCCAGGTCGATGCCGACGAGCCTGTTCTCGTGCTTGACCACCCGGCCGTCGACGATGACGGTGTGGACGTCGCCGCGCTGGGCCTGCATGGCCACGTGGCCGTAGGGGTTGAGCACGGGGAACATGACGGGCGAGGCGTCGTTCTTGATCAGCACGACGTCGGCCTTCTTGCCCACCTCGAGGCTGCCGATCAGGGAGTCCATGCCCAGGCCCTGCGCGCCACCGCGGGTGGCCCAGCCGACGACCTCGTCGGCGCGCAGGTGGCAGTGGGTGACGGTGTCGCCGAGCTTGTGCGCCTCCATGTGCTCCCGGGACCGGTCGGCCCCGACGGTGCTGCGCATGGCCGAGAACAGGTCGCCGGACATCCACACGCTGGTGTCCATCGAGATCGACACCGGGATGCCGTGGCTGCGCAGGGCCCAGGTGGGGGGGTAGCCCTGCCCGCAGCTCTGCTCCGACTCCGTGGCCACCGACACCGATCCGCCCGTGGCGGCGATCCGGTGGTAGCTGTCGTGGTCGAGGGTGGCGGCGTGGACGTAGGTGGTCCGCTCCTCCATGAACCCGTTGTCGTGCATCAGCCGGATGCCGTCGTCGTTGGTGGCGCCCCAGACCCCGGCGTGCGTGGTGACGGCCAGGTCGAGCTCACGGGCCACCTCGAACGCGCGCCGCTCGGGGAAGGCGGGGTCGCCCGTGACGTCGAAGGCCATCTGCAGGCCGAGCATGTCGCTGCGCGGGAACCGCTCGACGAACGACCGGAAGTCGGCGGCGTCGGACCACTCCCACGGCCCGGCCTGGATGTTGCCGTAGGCCAGGACGAACCGACCGGGCACCGACCCGAGCGCGTCCACGGCGGCCTCGGCGTGCTCGACGCTCTGCAGTCCGTGCGACCAGTCGACCGTGGTGGTCACGCCGGCGTCGAGGGACTCGATGGCCGACAGCAGGTTGCCCGCCGCGACGTCCTGCGGGCGGAAGGCGCGGCCGTGCTCGAGGTAGTACCAGACGAAGTACTGGGTGAGGGTCCAGTCGGCGCCGTAGCCGCGCATGGCCGTCTGCCACATGTGGCGGTGGGTGTCGACCATGCCGGGCATGACGATGCCGCCGGTCGCGTCGACCTCGAACGTGCCCTCCGGCACGTCCAGGGCGGGTCCGACGGCCGCGATGCTCCCGTCGACGACCAGCACGTCGGCGTCGGTCAGGACGGTGCGGGCGTCGTCCATGGTCAGGACGGTGCCGCCACGCAGGACGACGGGGCGTCCCGGCGTCAGGTCGGCGCCGGTGGTCGAGGGCTGGCTCATGGGGACTCCTTCGTCCGGTGCGGCCCGGCCAGACGACTCACGTCGTGGACCAACGGACGGGCGTCCGCCTGGCGGGCATCAGGTGCTGACACTGTCTCCGGGGCGCCCGCTCGTGTCAAGGTGTGCCCATGCCCCGCCGCGACGACGACCCCAACTTCGTGGAGGCCGTCGCCCGCGGTCTCGACGTCATCGCCGCCTTCGAGCCCGGCCGACCCCGCATGTCGCTGAGCGAGGTGGCCACCGCGACCGGCCTGGCCCGACCGACCGCCCGGCGGATCCTGCTGACGCTGGAGGCGCTGGGCCACGTCCGCAGCCGCGACGGCGCCTGGTCGCTCACCCCCCGGGTGCTCGACCTGGGGATGCGCTACGTGCAGTCCCTCGGGCTGTGGGACGTGGCCCGTGGGCACCTGGAGGACCTCGTCGCCCGCACCGGTGAGTCCAGCTCGGTCGCCCAGCTCGACGGTTCCGACATCGTCTACGTCGCCCGGGTGGCAGTCCCCAAGATCATCGCCCTGCAGGTGTCGATCGGGACCCGGTTCCCCGCCCCCCAGACGTCCATGGGCAAGGTGCTGCTCGCCGGCCTCGAGCCCGACGAGCTGACGGCCGTGCTCGCCCAGCCCAGCCGCAGCGGGGTCACGGCGCACTGGCAGCCCGAGCCCGACGAGCTGGCCGCGGTGCTGCGCGGCGTCCGCGCGCAGGGCTGGGCCCTGACCGACGAGCAGCTCGCACCGGGTATCCGGTCGGTCGCCGCCCCCGTGCGCGACGGCGACGGGCGCGTGGTCGCGGCGGTCAACGTGACCGTCCACGCCGCCGAGACGACCCTGGCCACCCTCACCGAGCACCACCTGCCGCTGCTGCTGCGCACCGCGGCGGACATCAGCGCCGACTTCGCCCGGATCGACGCCCTCCCCCGCGCGATGGCCTGACCCGACCCGGCCCCACCAGGCTTGACACCCCGTCGCACGACTCCCATGCTTGCCGCGGACACCTGTCCGCAGAGTGAACGAAGGAGTTCCCATGGCTGCCGGACCCGACGGGTCGACGCACGACGCCGCGGTGCCGGACGGCGCACCGCGGGGTCCGTTGGACGGCCTGCTGGTCGCGGACTTCTCCCGCATCCTGGCCGGGCCCTACGCCTCGATGCTGCTGTCGGACATGGGTGCGCAGGTCGTCAAGGTCGAAGGTCGCGGCGGGGACGACACCCGCACCTGGATGCCGCCGGTGCGCGACGACATCTCCACGTACTACCTGGCCGTCAACCGCGGCAAGCGCTCGATCGGCCTGGACCTGAAGGACCCGGACGACCTGGCCCTGGCGCAGGAGCTCGCCGACCGCGCCGACGTCGTCATCGAGAACTTCAAGCCCGGCGGGCTGGCCAAGTACGGCCTCGACCACGCCTCGGTCAGCGCCCGCAACCCCAAGGTCGTCTACGCGTCCATCACGGGGTTCGGCGGCGGCGCCGGCGCGGCGCTGCCCGGGTACGACCTGATGGTGCAGGCCATGTCCGGCCTGATGAGCCTCACCGGTGACCCCGACGGCTCCCCCTACCGCGCGGGGATCAGCGTGTTCGACGTGATGTCCGGCATGCAGGCCACCATCGGCATCCTGGCCGCCCTCACCC
Organism: Actinomycetales bacterium; assembly: GCA_038258055.1. Lineage (GTDB taxonomy): Bacteria > Actinomycetota > Actinomycetes > Actinomycetales > JBBAYJ01 > Aquipuribacter. The sequence continues at coordinate 5,973 of JBBSQH010000028.1, read as the reverse complement.
ACCGCGCCAGCAGCGGCGTCGGCCAGCACGTCGAGGTCAACCTGCTGTCCACGGCGCTGTCGGGTCTGGTCAACCACACCAGCGCGTGGGTCGCCGGCGGGACGGTCCCGTTCCGGATGGGCAACGCCCACCCCAGCCTGTTTCCCTACGAGCCGCTGCCCGTGGCCGACGGCGAGCTCATCGTCATCGCCGGCAACGACGGCCAGTTCGCCAAGCTCGTCGAGGTGCTGGGCGTCCCCGAGCTGCTCGAGGACCCCCGCTTCGCCCACAACCAGGACCGCACGGCCAACCGCGAGGCGCTGCGGCCGCTGCTGGTCGACCGGCTGATGACCCGCACCCGGGACGAGTGGTTCCGGACGCTGCTGGACGCCGGGGTGCCGTGCGCCCCGATCAACACCGTCGACGAGGGTGTCGCCCTGGCCGACGAGCTCGGCCTGGAGCCCGTCGTCACCGTCGGCGAGGGCGAGCGTGCCGTGCCGACCGTCCGCAACCCGGTCCGGTTCTCGGCCACGCCGGCCGGCTACGACCTGCCCCCGCCGGCCCTGGACGAGCACGGCGCACAGCTGCGCGAGTGGCTGGCCGGCCCCGACGACGCACCCCTGCCCGGAGGACGAGGATGAGCGAGCAGAGCGGCACGACTCCCGACGCCCCGCAGTACCGGACCTCGCTGGGCACCTCGGACACCCGCAGCATCTCGCTGCTGGGCCACGACCTGGCCGAGGACCTGATGGGCCACGTCGGCTTCGGAGAGCTCGCGCTGTGGATGGTCACGGGCGCGCGGCCGTCGCCCGGTGAGGTCGCGGTGTTCGAGTCCGTGCTGGTGGCGCTGGCCGACCACGGCTTCACCCCCACCGCCATCGCCGCCCGGCTCACCTACCTGTCGGCCCCGGACTCCCTGCAGGGGGCGATGGCCGCCGGGCTGCTCGGCGGCGGGTCCCGGTTCCTGGGCGTCACCGAGGACACCGGCGAGTACCTGGCCGCGGCGCTGCACACCGCCCGCGAGGGCGACGGCGTCCCCTCCGACGACGACGAGGCCGGCTGGGACGAGCTCGCCCGCCGGTGCGTCACCGAGACCCGTGCCGCCAAGCGGTTCGTCCCCGGCCTGGGCCACCCGGTGCACAAGGAGGGCGACCCCCGCACCCCGCGGCTGATCGCCATCGCCACCGAGAACGGCACGCTCGGCCCGCACCTGCGTCTGTTCCGGGCCATCGGCCGGGTGGCGCCGGAGGTGCTCGGTCGGACCCTGCCGCTCAACGGGGCCGGCGTGTGCGGTGCGACCCTCGCCGACCTGGGCGTCCCGCTGCCCATGCTGCGCGGGGTCGCCCTGCTGGCCCGCGCCGCGGGCCTGCTGGGCCAGCTGGCCGAGGAGCACCGCGACCCGATCGGGATGGACGTGTACCTGTCGGTGGACCGCAACGCCGTCTACGTCCCGAGCCCCGAGCCCGGCGCCGGCTGAGCCGACCGGCGCAGCCGCACCCGTCGAGCCGACCCGCACCCGCACCCGCCCGATCCCCCGCACCCCGCGCAGTCCGACGAAGGAGTCGCCGTGGCCGAGCTCGTGGCCGTCATCGCCTCGACCCACCACCCGTTCTACCACCGCGCCAGCACCGCCACCGGTGAGGACCGGCCGCCCTTCGCCGACGAGTGGGTGGCCAAGGTCGAACGGTTCCGCGCGACCCTGACCGCGGCCCGGCCCGACGTGCTGGTGATGGTCGGCAGCGACCACTTCCACCAGCTGTGGCTGGACAACATGCCGCAGTTCCTGGTCGGCCACGCCGAGCAGTACGACGCCAACTGGTACAACGAGGAGCGCGAGTTCGGCCTGCCGCGGATGCACATGATGGGCGACCGCGACCTGTCCGGGCACCTGCTGCGCAACGGGCTGGACGCCGGCTTCGACCTGGCGTTCAGCAACGAGCTGCGGATCGACCACTCGGTGACCTGCCCGATCATCACGCTGCGCCCGCAGAACGACCTTCCGATCGTGCCGATCTACACCAACATCTTCGCCCCGCCGCTGCCGCAGCCCAAGCGGTTCGTGCAGCTCGGCCAGGCCATCCGCCAGATGGTCGAGTCGTGGCCCAGCGACAAGCGGGTCGCCGTCATCGGGACCGGTCACCTGAGCCTGGAGCTGGGTGGCCCGCGCCAGTTCGGCCCGCACGGGCCCGACCCGGAGTTCGACCTGCGCGCCATCGAGTGGATCGCCACCGGCGACATCGAGAAGACCCTGGCCGAGGTCACCCTCGACAGCCTTCACCTGCCCGGCAACGCCACGCACGGGTTCATGGACTTCATGCTCATGATGGGTGTCGCCGGCGAGGGCCAGCAGGCCGCGCACGTGGACTCCCTGGACCTGTTCCACACCAGGGAGGCCTACTTCACCTGGTACCCGAAGGGAGCCCCCGCGTGAGCGTCTACCTGCTGGACAAGTTCCTGTTCACCGTCGACCGCGACCCCGAGCTGGTCGAGCGCTACCGCGAGGACCCGGTCGGGACCGTCGCGTGGTGGGAGGCCGAGGAGGCCAACCGGCTGCTGTCGGCCACCCACGGCGAGGCCTCGACCTGGCTGGCCTTCACCGACGACGAGCGCCAGGCCCTGGCCACGCACGACTACCCGGCGCTGTTCGGGCTGGGCGCGCACCCCTTCCTCACGCTCACGCTGTTCATCGCGATGTTCGAGCGAGACCACGCCGAGCCGCTGGGCTTCCAGCTGGAGTACGCGCAGCGGCTGGCCCACTACTCGATGCCGTACCCCGACATCAGCACCTGAGGTCGGGCACAGGCCGGCAGGTCAGGACCTCAGCCGGCCTGGTCCGCCTGAGCCGCGGCTGCGGCCCGCTGCTCGGCGACCGAGGCGTGGACCGCGGCCATGTCCAGGTCGCGCACGGACTGGATGACCTGGTCCAGCGCCGTGGCCGGCAGCGCGCCCGGCTGCGCGAAGACCATGACGCCCTCGCGGAACGCCATCAGCGTGGGGATCGAGGTGATGCCGGCCTGGGCGGCCAGGTTCTGCTCGGCCTCGGTGTCGACCTTGCCGAACACCAGGTCCGGGTGCTTCTCGGCCGCGGCATCGTAGACCGGCGCGAACTGGCGGCACGGGCCGCACCAGGCGGCCCAGAAGTCGACCAGGACGATGTCGCTGTCGCGGACGGTGTCCATGAACGTGTCCTCGGAGAGGGCGACGGTGGCCATGCTGGCTCCTCCTGCTGGGGTCGTCGGGTCTGGTCCTACGAGTGCCAACCGGCCGACGGCCGGCGCTGTTCCTGCGCCCCGCGGGACCACGGGTCCGGCCTGCTGACCCGGACGGGTGTCGAGCCCGGTGAACGCGGCACCGGGTGCCGCCGACTGCGTCACCGTCGACGGGTGAGCGACCAGCAGTGGACCCCGCCGGCACAGCCCTCGGCCCCGCAACCGGGTGGGGCCCTCTGGCCCCGGCCGGCCGCGCCGGACCCCTACGCGACACCCGCCGGGGACGTCCCGGCCCCCGGCTACCCCCAGACCCCGGGGCACGCACCGGCGCCCGGGTACGCACCGGCACCCGGGTACGGCCAGGTCCCCGGGTACGCACAGGTCCCCGGGTACGCACAGGTCCCCGGGTACGCACAGGTCCCCGGGTACGCACAGGTCCCCGGGTACGCACAGCCGTGGGCCGCCGCGCCGCCGTACTTCCGTCCGGTGACCGGCCTGGGCCGCGCCGTCGTCGCCGCCGGAGCGGTGTGGCTGCTGCTGGCCGTCGTGGCCGCGCTCCTGTCCCCGGCCGCCTCCGACGCGTTCGCCGAGGCGGCGCTGGTCGGCGCCGCGCAGCCCTTCCTGGCCTACGACGGCGTGGTGCTCCTGGCCGTCGCGGCCCAGCTGGTGGCCCTCGTGCTGACGGCCCTGTGGCTGACCGCGGTCCGACGCAACGTCGAGCAGACCGCTCCGGGCAGCCAGCGCCGCAGCGGGGTATGGACCTGGCTCGGCTGGCTCCTGCCGGTGGTGAGCCTCTGGTTCCCCTACCAGGTGGTCACGGACGCCGGCCGGGCGAGCACCCGTCGGGCCCTCGCGTACGGCGGCTGGTGGGCGGCGTTCCTGGTGGCGCTGGGCCTGCAGAACGTCGCCGGCCAGCTGGTCGGCGGGTGGTCGGGTGTCGTCGACGCCGACCTGGTCCAGACCCTGCCGGTGGTCGAGGCGCTGGGCGTCGCGGCCCTCGTGGCCGCGTTCGTCCTGTGGGTGCGCATCGTGCTCACGGTCAGCGCCACCCACGCCCGGTGGAGCGTGGCCCAGGCCCCCATGGCGGGCTGAGGGCGCGCCGGTGGGCGCTCAGACGACGAGGCGGTAGCCGACCCCCGGCTCGGTGAGCAGGTACCGCGGGGCCGACGGGTCGGGCTCGAGCTTGCGACGCAGCTGGGCGACGTAGACCCGTAGGTAGTGGCTCTGCGAGGGCACGCCCGGTCCGCGCAGCTCGTCCAGCAGCGCCCGCTGCGACACGACGCGTCCCCCGGCGCGAGCCAGGATCTCCGCCAGGTGCCACTCGGTCGGGGTGAGCCGGACCGGGGTCCCGTCACGGGTGAGCGTGCGCAGCGCCAGGTCGAGGACGAAGGCGTCGGTCCGGATCACGGCCTCGGTCTCCGGGCCGGACCGGGGCCGCCGGGTGGCCGCCCGCAGCCGCGCCAGCAGCTCGCCCATGTCGAACGGCTTGGTGACGTAGTCGTCGGCGCCGGCGTCCAGCGCCTCGATCATGTCGTCGCTGGTGGCGCGGGCCGACAGCACGACGACGGGCACGTCGGTCCAGCCGCGGAGCGCCTGCAGGACCGACATCCCGTCCAGCGCGGGCAGGCCCAGGTCGAGAAGCACGACGTCGGGCCGGGTGGTGGCCACGGCCTCCAGCGCGGCGCGGCCGTCACCCACCAGGGCCACCTCGTACCCGCGGGCGCGCAGCGTGATCGCCAGGGCCCGGGCCAGCGCCAGCTCGTCCTCGACGACCAGCAGCCGGGTCACGCCCACCCCGTCACGGAGCCATGCGCTGCCGGGCCCGTCCCGACCTGCGTCGTCACGGCCGGGGCCAGGGGCAGCCGCAGCACCATGGTCAGGCCCCCGCCAGGGGTGTCCTCCGCCTCGATGGTCCCGCCGCTGGCCTCGACGAAGCCGCGCGCCACCGCCAGGCCCAGGCCGACGCCCTCCCCTGCCGGCCGGTCCCCCAGCCGTTGGAAGGCCCGGAACACCTCGGGCTTGAGGTCGTCCGGGACGCCGGGTCCGTGGTCCACCACGCGCAGCACGATCTCACCCGCGCTGTGCTCGGCGCAGACCAGCACCCGAGACCCCTCCGGGTTGTGACGGACGGCGTTCTCCACCACGTTGGCCAGGCTGCGCTCGACCAGGCCGGGGTCGACGAGCACCAGCGGCAAGGCCTCCGGCACCCGCAGGTCCACCCGGTCCTCCGGCACCCCGCCCAGGGCTCGGGGGACGAGCTCGTCCAGGCTGACGACCTCCGGGCGGGGGTGCACGGCACCGGCGTCCAGCCGGCTCATGTCCAGCAGGTTGTCCACCAGCGACTGCAGCCGGTCGGCGCCGGCGTCGACTCCGTGCAGCAGCTCGTCGCGGTCGGCCTCGGACAGCTCGACGTCCCCGGCCAGAAGCCCGCCCACCGACGCCTTGATCCCGGCCAGCGGGGTGCGCAGGTCGTGCGAGACGGCCGCCAGCATGGCGGTGCGGATCGCCGTCCGCTCCCGCTCGGCGCGGGTGCGCCGTGACTGCGCCCGCAGCCGGTCGCGCTCGACGACCACGGCGGCCTGCGCGGCGACCGCCGTGGCCACCCCGATCTCGTGCGCCTGAAGGTCGCGGCCGAACAGCCTGAGCCTCAGCCCGGTGTCGGTCGGTACGTCCGTCGTCTGCGGGGAGTCCGTGCGTCCGGCGCGCGCGAGCGCACCGACCCGGGCGGCGCCGTGGGCCGGCCCGGCGCCGGCGGGGGGGGGCGGGGGGCGCCGCCGCGCGGCGC
>JBBSQH010000027.1:0-45969 GCA_038258055.1 Actinomycetales bacterium | reverse complement strand
GTCGGCGGACGACTGGCAGGGCCGTAGCTGGTCGGGGCGTAGCTGGTCGGGGCGTAGCTGGTCGGCGGACGACTGGCAGGGCCGTAGCTGGTCGGGGCGTAGCTGGTCGGGGCGTAGCTGGTCGGCGGACGACTGGCAGGGCCGTAGCTGGTCGGGGCGCAGCTGGTCCGGTCGTAGCTGGTCGGCAGACGGGTGGTCCGGTCGCAGCTGGTCCTGATTCTGCACTCTGTGATCTACCCTCGTAACGATCAGCAACAACGGCCGCACACCGGTCGGAGGTGGTGGGGATGGGGACCTGGGCTCGATGGTGGTCCTCCCACGCCATCGTGCTCTTCAGCCTCGCGCTGGCGGCCGCCGCCGGCCTGCTCCTGCTCGGGCCGCTACGGGGGGTCGAGGCGGTCGTCCCCGGGCTCCCGTGGTGGCTGCTGGTCCCGGCCTTCCTCACCGCCGAGCTGGTGGTGGTCCACGTCCAGGCCCGCCGGGAGTCCCTGTCGGTGTCGTTCCGCGAGGTCCCGCTCGTCCTCGGCCTGGTGTTCCTCGCCCCCGTGGCCCTCGTGGTGGCCAGCGTGGTCGGTTCGGCGCTCGGGCTGCTCCGTCGCCGCAGCGGGGGCGAAAAGCTCCTCTTCAACCTGTGCCTGTTCGCGCTGGAGGCCGCGCTCGCCTCGACCCTCTACCGGCTGGCCCTCGGTGGTGAGGACCCCACCAGCGTCCGGGGCATCGTCGCCGCCCTCGCCACGGTCGTGGTCACCGACCTGGTCTCCGCGGCCGCAGTCACCACCGTGGTCTTCCTCAAGGTCGGTGAGTTCGACGACGGGGTCCTGGCCGAGGCGGTCACCACCGGCCTCGTCGCGGCCCTGACCAACACCAGCCTCGGCCTGCTCATGGTGGTGCTGCTCGGCACGCGGCCGGTCGCGGTCGTCCTGCTCGTCGGCATCCTGCTCACGGTGGCGCTGGCCTACCGCGGTTACTCGGCCCTGGGGCGAAGCCATGCCCGCCTGGAGTCGCTGTACCGGTTCACCCGCACCGTCCAGGACGAGGTCGAGGCCGGGGCCGTGCACGACGTGGTGCTGCACCAGGTCCGCGACGTCATGGCGGGGGAGACCGCCGAGCTGATCGTCCTGCCCGGCCGCGACCGCTCGAAGCCCGGCGTCCGCCTGGTGCTGAGCGGCGACACGGTGGAGTCCTCGACCGCCGTGCCCGAGGCGTGGTTGGCCCCGGCCCTGCTCGGCGAGCCGGTGCGGCTGCGCGGCGGCCCTACGTCCGGGCTCCGCGACGCGCTGGCCGCGCCGCTGGTCGTCGACGGCAGGGTCGACGCCGTCCTGACGGTCGTCGGCCGTCCGCACCACCTCGGCCCGTTCACCGAGGAGGACCTGCGGCTGCTGGCGTCGCTGGCCAACCACGCGGCGGTGTCCCTGCAGAAGGCCCGGTTGCTGGACCGGCTGCGGGACGAGGCCGACCGGCAGCAGTACCTGTCGTTGCACGACGCCCTGACCGGCCTGCCCAACCGTCGGCACGCCCTGCAGGCCATCACGCGCGAGCTGACCCGGTCGCAGCGTGCGGGCGTCCTGGTCCTGGACGTCGACGGCTTCACCGACATCAACGAGGTGTTCGGCCACGACGCCGGGGACACCCTGCTGGTCGAGATCGGGCGGCGCCTGCGGTCCGTCAGCCCGCTCGGCACGGTCGCCCGGCTCGGCAACGACGAGTTCGTCGTGGTGCTGCACCACGTCACGGACGTGCGGGCCGCCGCTCGCGCGGCCCGCGAGCTGCTGGGCGTGGTCCAGGACTCCTTCAGCCTGGGCGGTGCCGCGGTGGACATCCGGGTGGACGCCGGTCTGTCGGTCGCGCCGGACCACGGCACCGACGCCGAGCAGCTGCTGCAGCGCGCCGACACCGCGATGTACGCCGCCAAGCGCGAGGGTGTCGGGCTGCGCACCTGGGACCCCCTGACCGAGGGGGACAGCGCCCGTCGGCTCACCCTGCTGCGCCACCTGCGCGAGTCGATCGAGGCCGGCGACCTCGAGGTCGTCTACCAGCCCAAGGTGGAGCCCACGGGCGGTCGGGTCGTCGGGGCGGAGGCCCTGGCGCGCTGGACGCATCCCGCCCACGGCCGCGTGGAGCCCGACGAGTTCGTCAGCCTCGCGGAGCACTCGGGCCTGATCCACCCGCTCACCGAGCACGTCCTGCGGACGGCGCTGCAGCAGTGCACCCGCTGGCGGCTGTCCACCCCCGGCCTGTCGGTCGCGGTCAACCTGTCGGCCCGCAGCCTGCTCAACCCCGCCCTCCCGGAGCAGGTCCGCCACGCCCTGGACGAGGCCCACCTGCCCAGCAGCGCCCTGACGCTGGAGCTGACCGAGACCGCGATGATGACCGACGTCGACAGCGCCCTGGAGGTCCTGCACGCGCTCGCGGACCTCGGCGTCACGCTGTCGATCGACGACTTCGGCACGGGGCACTCCTCGCTGGCCTACCTCAAGCTGCTCCCGGTGGGCGAGGTCAAGGTGGACCGGTCGTTCGTGGCGGGGGCGCGCGACGACGTCGGCGACGCGGCCATCGTCGGGGCGGCGGTGGACGTAGGGCACACCCACGGCCTGGTCGTGGTGGCCGAGGGCGTGGAGGACGAGGCCACCCGGGGACTGCTGGCCCGGCGCGGCTGCGACGTCATCCAGGGGTACCTGATCAGCCGGCCGCTCGCGGCCGAGGCGTTCTCGGTGTGGCTCAGGGACCACCCGCAGCCGGTGCTGCCGTCCAACGGCCCCGGTCGCCCCGCCGGCAACGGCAACGTCGGCCTGGGCTGCTGAGCGACGCCGCCCCGACGTCGGTCGGGGCCGGTGGTGGTGCGGCCCGGAGCCCGGCGCGGGGCACCATGACCTCGTGGACGCGAGGACGAGCCCGGGCGCGCCGTCGGTGGTGGCGGTCGTCGACCTGTCGGTGCCGGTCGGCCCGGCGACGTTCGTCCACCCGGGCGACCCCGCCACCCGGCTGGACGTGCACGCGACCGTGGCCCGGGACGGCTACAACCTGCTGCGGGTGCGGATGGGGTCGCAGACCGGGACCCACGTGGACGCGCCGTTCCACGTCGACGACACCGGGCAGCGGGTCGACGAGCTGGACCTGCGCCTGCTCACCGGCCCAGCGGTGGTCGTCGACGCGACCGGGCTGCCGCCGCACGGCTGGATCACCGGCTCGCACCTGGACGGGGTCCGGGACCGGCTCGCGCCCGGGGTGGTCGTGCTGCTGCGCACCGGCTGGTCCGTGCACCAGGGCGGCCCCACCTACCTGCAGCACCCGGCCCTGGACCCGGCGGCGTGCGCCGAGCTCCTCGCGGCCGGCGTGCGCACGGTGGGCATCGACGCGCCGAGCCTCGACCCGACCGGCAGCCCTGACCCGACCGGCAGCCCTGACCTGCCCTGCCACCACCTGGTCGCGGCTGCGGGCGGGGTCATCGCCGAGAACCTCACCGACCTGCACCGGGTGCTCGAGCTGACCGACCCGCTGGTGTGCCTGTTCCCGATCCGGCTCGAGGGCGCCGACGGTGCCCCGGTGCGAGCCGTCGCGATGCAGCTCGCCCGCTAGCTCGCGCGGTCGCCCGAACCGGCGACCCGACCCGAGCACGACGACCTCAGCCGAACCGGGCGAGCACCTCGTCCTCGGCCGATCGCAACGCGGCGTCCAGGTCGTCGATGGTGTCGTCGGGCGTCGCGCCCTCCCACGGCGGCCGGTCCCCGCGCTCGCGGTCGACCAGCCGGATGTGGACGTCGGAGGCCAGCAACGAGTCGACGGCCTCCTGCAGCATCTCGACCGCCGGGGGGTGCAGCCAGCCGATCGAGCTCAGGTCGATTGTCAGCCACTGCGGGGCCTGCCAGCCGGCCGCCGCCTCCAGCAGCGCCGTGCAGGCGCTGTCGGCCGTCAGCAGGGTGAGCGGGCCCTGGAGGCGGACCAGGTGCAGCTTCGACGTGTGCTCGGTCAGCACCGTCTCCTCCTCCGACGTCCGGCCGGCCGTCGAGCGGGCGTCGGCGCCGTCGAGTCGGACGGTCACCGGCAGGCCGCGTCCGCCCGGCCGGAACTCGTGCATCCCGAGCTCCTCCGACAACCGGGTGCAGGCCTTGAACCCGCGCACGCTGTTGCCGTTCTCGTCCAGCGGCGGGCTGTAGCTGCCGATGGCGAGCTGGCCCGGCTGCACGGCCACCATGCCGCCGGCCACCCCGGACTTGGCCGGCAGCCCGACGCGCACGAACCACCCGCCGGCGCCGTCGTACATGCCGCAGGTGCCCATGACGCTGAGCACGGTCGGCACCAGGTCCGGGTCGACGACCTGCTCGCCCGTCACCGGGTTGCGGCCTCCAGAGGCGAGCGTCGCCCCCATCACGGCCAGGTCCCGCGCGTCGACCAGCAGGGAGCAGGCGAACACGTAGACGTCGAGGGCGTCCTCGACCTCGTACGGCAGCGTCCCGGCGTCCTTCATCAGCCAGGACAGGGCGCGGTTGCGTGCGCCGGCGCCCTTCTCGGAGTCGCTCACGCGCTCGTCGTCGTCCAGGTCCCGCCCGGCGAAGGCCGAGATCCCGGTACGGATCCGGTCCTTGCGGGCCCGGGCGCTGTCCCCGTCGACCAGGCAGCCGGTGAGGATCGCACCCGCGTTGACCATCGGGTTGGGCGGGCGACCGGTCGTGGCCTCCAGCACCAGGGCGTTGAACGGCTCTCCGGTGGGCTCCACGCCCACGGCGTCCATCACGGCCTCGGGGCCGGCGTCGGTCAGGGCGAGGGCGTAGACGAACGGCTTGACGACCGACTGGATCGTGAAGGTCTGCTCGCTGTCGCCGACCTGGTGCACCTGCCCGTCGGCCGTGGCGATGGCGAGGCCGAACTTGTCCGGGTCGGCCTCCGCCAGCAGCGGGATGCTCGAGCGCATCTCGCCGCCCTGCTCGCCGCGCAGGTCGTCGTGGATGCGTTGCAGGCGGGTGAGCAGCGGGTGCCCGGGGCTGCTCGAGCTGGACTCGTCGCTGCTGGCGTCCGTGGCTGACTTCGGGGCTGACCTCGTGCGGGACCTGGGGGGCATGCCGGCCATCACACACCCTCGGGGGCGCCGCGGCCCCTCGCGGCGTCGTCCGGTAGCAGGTGCTCGTCCAGGTAGCACCAGCGCCAGCGCTCGCCGGGCTCCAGCGAGGCGACGATCGGGTGCTCATCGGCCCAGGCGTGGTCGGTCGCGTGCTTGCGCTCGGAGTCGTCGCAGCAGCCCACGTGCCCGCAGGTGGTGCACAGCCGCAGGTGCACCCAGGTGGTCCCCTCGACCAGGCACTCCTCGCAGCCCTGGTCGGTGTTGGGCGTCTCCGTGCGGATCATGTCGAGGTGGCTGCAGGTGGCCGACGTGGTCTCCTCGCGCACGTACTGGAAGCTGCCGCTGAAGAGCACGTCCGGCAGGTAGCGGGCCAGGTAGCGGGCGTTCGCGGCCGCCAGCGGGCTGACGACCGCGAGGATCAGCACGTAAAGGGCGACCAGCGGACCGACGCGTTCGTCGAGGCCGGCCCCCAGTGCCAGCGTGGCCAGGATCAGCGAGAACTCGCCGCGGCCCAGCAGGGTCAGCCCGATGTTGGCGGCGGCGCGCTGGTTGAGCCCGTACATCCGGGCCGCGACCACCCCGGCCGTGATGTTCAGGACGAACGTCAGGCAGACGGCCAGCAGGGCGGGGACGACGACCGCCCCCAGCGCCCCGACGTCGATGCTCAACCCGAACGCGACGAAGAAGAGGGCCGCGAACGCGTCGCGCAGCGGGATGGTCACCTGCTCGACGCGCTCGCGCACCGACGACCGGGAGACCACCAGGCCGATCATCAGCGCGCCGATGGCGTCCGACACGCCCAGCTCCTCCGAGGTGCCCGCCACGAGGAGCACCAGGCCCAGGGCCAGGATGGTCAGCAGCTCCTGCTCACGGCTGCCGAGCAGCGCCGCGACCGCCCGGCCGCCGAACCGGGCCACGACCACGAGCAGCAGCAGGAACGCGAAGCTCACGGCGATGTCGGTGACGAGCTCCAGCGCCGACGCCGCGTCGCCCAGGACCGGGCTCAGCAGCGACAGGTAGAGCGCCAGGAACAGGTCCTCCACGACGATGATGCCCAGGATCAGCGGCGTCTCGGCGTTCGTGAGCCGGCGCAGCTCGATGAGCAGCTTGGTGACGATGGCCGAGGACGAGATGCCCAGCGCCCCCCCGATGACCAGCGCCTCGGCCGTGCCCCAGCCCAGCAGCAGGCCCAGCCCGATGCCGCCGGACACGTTGAGCCCGATGTAGGCCACGGCCGCCCCCAGCAGCCGGCTGCCGCTGGCCCGGACCTGCTCCAGCGGGAACTCCACGCCCAGGTTGAACAGCAGCAGGACCAGCCCGAACGCGGCCAGCAGCTCCAGGTCGGCGGGGTCGTCCAGGACGGAGGGACCCGGGGTGCTGGGCCCGAGCAGGATGCCTGCGGCCATGAAGAACGGGATGGTGGGCAGCCCCAGCCGACGCCCGCCCCGGGCGAGCAGGCCTGCCACGAGCAGCAGCAGACCGACGGCCATCAGCTCGTTGACCGGGAACCCGAAGATCGAGCCGACGACGTCGACCCCGGGCAGGGACGGCATGGACCCCACGCCGTGGTCAGTCGACCACGTAGGAGCCGCTGAGCACGGCTCCGAGCAGCCTCGCCTGGTCGGCGGTCAGCTCGATGACCGACGTCGGCTCCTCGGTGCTGGACTCGAACGCGTAGATCTCGCGGTGGCCGTCCTTGTGCACCACCACGGAGACGTGCTGCGGCACCCGCCCCGCCGCCAGGTCGTACCGCGTCCCGATACCGGGGAGCTCCTGAACCTTCACGTGCTGACCCATGGGAGCAGCCAAGCCCCTCCGGGCGCCTCGGGGCAAGGGGCAGACTTTTCGCTCAATCACTATTGCCTCAATTAGGGCTGAGGTTCTATGGTCGGCTGGTGAGCGACGACGTGGCCCGGCGGGTGGGCGTCCATGCGGCCCTGGCTGAGCCCACCCGGTTGCGCCTGGTCGACCTGCTGGCGCTCGGCGACCTCGCCCCCGGGGAGCTCGGACGGCGGCTCGGGCTGAGCAGCAACCTCCTGGCTCACCACCTGCGGGTGCTCGACGACGCCGGTGTGGTCGAGCGGGTCCGCTCCGAGGGCGACGGCCGGCGCAGCTACGTCCGGCTGGTGCTCGACGACCCGGTCGTCGCCCGGCTGGTGCCGGGGGCCGCGGCCGAGCCCGAACCGGTGGCTCGCGTGGTGTTCGTGTGCACCCGCAACTCCGCCCGGTCGCACCTGGCCGCGGCGGCGTTCGAGCGGGTCAGCCTCGTCCCGGTGGCCTCGGCGGGCACCCGCCCGGCGGCCGCCGTCAACCCGGGGGCGGCCGCGGTCGCAGCCCGGCACGACCTCGACCTGTCGGGGCGGACGGCCTCGCACGTCGACGACGTGCTGCGTCGGGGCGACCTGGTGGTGTCCGTCTGCGACGCCGTCCACGAGGAGCTGGCCACGGCGCAGTCGCGGCTCGTGCCGGGGGTCGGCCGGTCGGACCCGCAGCCCTCGCCGATCCACTGGTCCGTCCCGGACCCGGTCCGGGTCGGCACCGAGCAGGCCTTCGAGGCCGCGCTCACGCAGATCACCGCTCGGGTCGACCGGCTCGGGCGGGCCGTCACGTCCTCGCTGGAGAACCGCCCATGACCACAGGAAGCACCACCGATCCGACCTCCGGCCCGAGCGCCACGACCGGTGCTCCGCGGCTCAGCGACCTGGCCCTGACCCTCGACCAGCAGGTGTCCCTGAGCACCGCCGCGAGCCGGCTGGCCGGCGACTTCACCGGCGTGTTCGGGGCCGAGACGATCGAGAAGTTCCTCGTCACCTCCTACGACCAGTTCGCCGGCCGCGCCACCGTCGCCCGGTTCCTGCCGCTCATCGCCGAGCGCTTCGCCCGGCAGCGGCTGCAGGCGCTCGCCCGCGTCGAGGGCCTCCACGACGACGGCCTGCCGACCGTCCTGTTCCTGTGCGTCCACAACGCCGGCCGCTCGCAGATGGCGATGGGGTTCTTCCAGCACCTGGCCGGGGACCGGGCCGTGGCCTGGTCGGGCGGTTCGGAGCCCGGTACGGAGGTCAACCCGGCCGCGGTCGAGGCGATGCGTGAGCGCGGGATCGACATCTCGGCCGAGTTCCCCAAGCCCTGGACCGACGAGACCGTCCGGGCGGCCGACGTGGTCGTGTCCATGGGGTGCGGCGACGCCTGCCCGATCTTCCCGGGCAAGCGGTACACCGACTGGGTGCTCGAGGACCCGGCCGGGCAGGGCGTCGACTCGGTCCGGCCGATCCGGGACGAGATCGAGCGCCGGGTGCGGGTCCTGCTGTCCGAGCTGGGCGTGCCCGCCCGGGCCTGAGCCACCGGCTGCGTCACCGTCCTGACGGCGTCACCGTCCTGACGTTGTTCTTCGCACTGGCCTGCCGAGGGCCGAGGTGATGCCGGCGACCGTCTCCCGGGCTGTCCTTCCCACGCCGATGAGCGTCGCCGAGGCGGGGCCCGTCCAGTCGCCGTAGCCGACGAACCAGAGCCCGTCCTGCGCGAGGCCGCGCGTGCCGTCGGTCGCCGGCGGGTGACCGAGGCGGAGCCCGGCGGTGTGCCGCAGGGCCGCTCGGAATCCCGTGGCCCAGATCACCGTGTCGACCTCGCGACGGCTGCCGTCGAACCAGGTGGCGCACCTGCCGTCCAGGCCGGAGAACCCGGAGACGGCCCGCAGCCCGTGCTCGTCGCGGGCCACCCGGACCGCCTCGGTGGCCACCACGTCACCGAGCGAAGCGACGCCGCCGGTCTCCGGCTCACCCGCCGCCAGGGCGCGGGCGCGCTCGGTCGCGGTCCTGAACAGCACCCGGCCGTCGACGTCGTCGGGCAGGAGCCTCGTGGGTTCGCGGGTGGCCCAGGTCGTCGCGGTGACCTGGACCAGCTCGGCGGCGATCTGGGCCCCGGAGTTGCCGCCCCCGACGACCAGCACGCGCTCGCCCGCGTGGTCGGCCGCCCGACGGAACCCGACGGTGTGCAGCTGGCGCCCCGGGAAGCCGGCCGCGCCCGGGACGTGAGGCACGAACGGGGCGGTCCAGGTCCCGGTCGCGCTCACCACGTGCCTCGCCCGCCGGTCGCCGGACGTGGTGGCGACCCGCCAGGTGCCGTCGGGGGCCCGCCTGAGCCCGGTGACGCGGACGGGTCGTCGGACGGGCAGGTCGTAGCGATCCTCGTAGGCGCTCAGGTAGTCGACGACGTGGTCGCGTCCCGGGTACGCCTCCCGACCGCCCGCCGGCACGGGCATCGGCCAGCCCGGCAACGAGGAGTGGTCGGCCGGTGAGAACAGCCGCAGCGCGTCCCACGTCCGGGGCCACGCGCCCCCCGGTCCGTCGGAGGCGTCCAGCACCACGTGGTCGAGACCCGCGCGGCGCGCGTACCAGGACACCGCGAGCCCGGACTGACCCGCGCCGACGACGACGAGGTCGTGCAGACGGTCCTGCTCAGACATCGGGGTGAGCCTACGGCGGGACCTGGCAGGGCCTGGCGGGGTCTGGCGGGCCTGGCGGGCCTGGCGGGCCTGGCGGGCCTGACAACGCTGACCGGTGGCCCCCGGCCTGCCAGGGTGGGTCCGTGCAACGAGGCAGCCGGACCGGTCCCCTTCGTGGCGGGGTCGACGCCGCCGACCGGGAGCGCGTGACGGCGGTGCTGGGCGTCGAGGTGGGCGACGGGGACGCCCGCTGGGTGCTCGACCCGCGCGGCACCGGGTTCCAGCGGCTGGAGTGGCAGGGCGACTCGGCCCTGGACGCCGTCGTGGCGCTGCACCGGTGGGGCGGTCCGGCCTGCTGCGCCGCGCTGGGCACCGCCGACCTGGTCTCCGACGCGGCCCTGGCCCGGTCGGCGACGGCCGCCGGGCTGCCGGCCCTGCTCGACTGGGACACCGGCCCTGCTCGGCTGGCCGACTGCGTGGAGGCGTGCGTGGGGGCGGCCTGGCACGTCGACGCGGCCTCCGCGGTCGTCACCACCGCCCGGCTGGTGCACGGCGGCGTCGCGGTCGCCGACGTGGCGGCCCGCCCGGATGCGGCCGACGTCGCCGACGCGCTCGACTGCGACGCGCTCACCGCGCCCGCCCACGTCGGCTCGGCCGTCATGGAGGCGGCGGCGGCCGACGCCCTGATGGGTCGGGAGGACCTCGCCGGTGCCGACGAGGGGGTGCTGAGCACCGTCCGGGCGAAGCTGCTGGACGGGGAGCGGGTGCTGCAGGTGGCCTCCGACCACGGCTGGCTGCCCGGCTGCGGTCGTCACCCTCATCACCTGCTCGACCACGTCCAGGCTCGGGTGGGCCTCGTCGCGCTGGTCCACGGTCTGCCCGCGGGCCTGCGGGAGGCCGACCGACTCTGGTGACGGGCCGTGGACGGTGGCGTGGGGCCTGACGGCCGTGAGGGAGGGCTGCTGGTCCTCGCGCTCGTCCGGCCCGGTCGACCGAGCCCGTGGATCCGCTGGGGCTCCGTCCACAGGTGACGGTGCCGGGTCTCCCGTTGTGTCCGGGGTGCCCCGTACCTTCGTACGCATGTTCGAGCACGAGTCGCCCGTCGAGGTCGTGGCCTGCCTGGCCGAGACCGACGTCGAGCTGCTCCCGACCCCTGCGCTCGCGCGCCTGATGGCTGATGCGGCGGCGGTCGTGGCCTGGGCGGAGTCGATGGGTCTGGCGGCCGTGGCGGAGCTGCGCAGCCGCAGGCAGGCCGAGCACCGACAGCTGTGCGACGAGCTGGGCGTGGTCGGTCGCGACAGCCGGGCCGCTGACCCCGACGAGGTCGACCGGTTCTGCGCCGTCGAGGTCTCCGCGGTGCTCCGGTTGTCGCAGCGGGCAGCGACCGACCGCGTGACGCTCGCCGACGACCTCACCACCCGGCTGACCGCGACGATGCGGGAGCTGGGTGCGGGTCGGCTCGGGCTGCCGCAGGCCAGGGCCATCCGCGACGCCGTCTCGTTCCTCGAGCCCACGCAGGCGTCCGCCGTGGAGGGCGAGGTCCTGCCCGATGCCCGGCGCCGGACCACCGCCCAGCTGGCGGCCGCGGCCCGACGCGCGGTGACCCGCCTGGGTCCTGCGGCCGCCGCAGCCCGCTGCGTCGAGGCCCGGGCCGCCAGGCGGGCCGACACCTGGGGCATGGACGACGGGGTGGCCGCCCTCAGGGTCGTCGGCCCCGCCGAGACGGTCGCGGGCGCCTGGGCACGGGTCGACGCGCTGGCCCGTCAGACCCAGGACGCGGCGCGGGACGCCCTGCGGCGGCTCGAGCTGCGTGAGGGCCTGACGCCCGAGGGTGACGTCGACTGCGGTGTCCCCTCGCTGGACCAGCTCCGTGCCGACACCGTGCTCCGGCTGCTGGCGGGCACGCACGACCTGACGGAGCAACCGAGCCCGTTCGTCACGGTGGGGGTCGACGTCCTCGTCCCGGTGGGCACGGTGCTGGGCGCGTCGGACGCGCCGGCCGAGCTCGCGGGCCACGGGCCGCTGCCGGCCGCGGTGGGAAGGGCCTTGGCCGCGGGGGCGGGCTGGCGTCGGGTCCTCATCGCTCCGGACGGCACAGTGGACGCGGGCTGCGGTTGGCTCGGTGGCGCCAAGGCGACGGGCGCCAAGGCGACGGGCGCCACGGCGACAGGCAGCGGGGCGACAGGCAGCGGGGCGACAGGCAGCGTTGCGACAGGCAGCGGGGCGACGGGCGGCGCGGGTCCGCCGGTGGTGATGGGCCACAGCCACGGCCGGACCACCTACCGACCGACCGCCGAGCTCGCCCGCGCCGTGAGGGCACGAGACGTGACCTGCCGCTTCCCCGGGTGCCGGCGCGCAGCGCGGCGGTGCGACATCGACCACACGGTGCCCCACCCCGAAGGGGCGACTGCCGGCTGCAACCTCGCCTGCCTGTGCCGGCTGCACCACCGGGCCAAGCACCGCGCCGGCTGGCAGCTGGAGCAGCTGTCGGGTGGCCGGCTCCGGTGGACCTCGCCGTCCGGGATGGTCATGACCACCGATGCCCCGGCCGCACGGCCACGCCCGCCCGATGCGCCGGCCGCGGCCACGGGGACGAATCAGCCCGGTGGCACGATTCAGCCCGGTGGGACGAGTCAGCGCGGCGACAGGAGCTCGGCCGGTCCTCCGTCCGGTGGCCCCGTCGGCCAGGTCGACGACGCGCAGGACGAGGACCCGCCGTGGGCCGCCCGCGGTGGGTGAGGGGCCCCAGGAGTGCGAGGCGGGTGACCGGTGACCGGGGCCCGGGGCCAGAGGCCTGGGCTCAGGCGCCTGGGGGTGAGGTCTCGTCGTGGTCTCGGCGATGCGCCCCTTTAGCGGATCTCCAGGAACCAGGCGTTCTCCCAGGGCTCCATGAGGTCGCCGTCCCCCGCCGCGGAGCCGGCCGCGTCCGCACCGCCGTCGATGCGGACCCAGGTCCCGTCGGGCAGGTCGAGGGGAACGGGCTCGCCGGACACGTTGACCGCGACCAGGGCTCGGCAGCCACCCGCCGGGACGCGCTCGACCACGACGAGCGAGGGGTGCTCGCCCAGGATGACCTGCGCGGCGTCGGGCGAGAAGGCAGCGTGCTCGCGCCGCACCTGCAGCATGGCGCTGATGCCCGCCAGGGCCGAGGACTCCCGCGAGCCCGGGGTCGCCAGCCGGTCACCCAGCTCGGTGATGTCCCAGCGGCGGCGGTTCAGGTCCCGGCCGTGCCCGGTGCTCTCGTAGGTCTCGGTGTCGTTCGCGGCCGCGACCAACGAGTTCAGGTACAGCAGCGGGACCCCCCGCAGGGCGAGGGCCAGGGCATGGCTGGACAGGTGGCGGCGCATGGCGGCGTCCGCGTCGTGGCCCGCGGCCATCACGTCGGCCCAGCTCACCGCCAGCTCGTACGGGTGACGGCTCCCGTCCGCAAGGGTGCGCTCGTTGACGACCCCGCCGGCCTGCCGGGTGACCTCGACCAGCCGGTCGAGGTCGTCGGGACCCAGCAGTCGCTCGACGGCGCGCACCCCGATGCCGTCGTGGCTCGCCAGGAAGTTGAGGTACGTCCGCCCCGGACCGGCGAACCACAGCGAGCTGGCCCAGGCCTTCAACGTGGTCGCGTCCCCGGTGACGAACGCGTGCAGGGTCATCGGAGGCAGGGCGAACTGGTAGACGGCCTGCGCCTCCCGCTCCCCGTCCAGGCCCAGGTAGGCGATGTTCTCCATGTGGGGGACGTTGGTCTCTGTGACCAGCTGCAGCCCGGGGTCGACCGCGTCCAGGCAGGCACGCATCAGCTGGACCAGGTGGTGCGCGCCCGGCAGGTTGAGGCAGCTGGTGGTCAGGTCCTTCCACGCGAAGCCTATGGCGTCCAGCCTGATCGCCCGGGCCCCGAGTGCCACGTAGTCCAGGAGCACCTCGACCATGGCCAGCAGCACCCGCGGCTCGGCGTAGTCCAGGTCGACCTGGTCGGCCGAGAACGTCGTCCAGACCCCGACCTCGGTGCCGTCGTCCTTGGTGAACACGGTGCGCAGCGGGCTCGTCCGGGGCCGGGTGACGCCGCTGGTGTCCGTGTCGGCGTCGAGCGTGCGGAAGAACCCGTCCATCGCCGGGTCGCCGGCGAGCCAGCGTCGGAACCAGGTGCCCTGGGCCGACACGTGGTTGACGACGGCGTCGGCCACCCAGGTGCCCCCGGCCGCGAGGCGTCGGAGGTCCTCCGCGACGCCGTAGGCGGGGTCCACCACCGAGTAGTCCATGACCGCGAAGCCGCCGTCGGAGCTCGAGGGGTGCAGCGGCAACGTGTGCACCCCGGACACCGCCGGGGACATGTGGGCGTCGACCAGGTCGGCGAGCGAGGCCAGTGGCGTCCGTGCCCCGGAGTCGTCCCGGATGTGGTCCGGGTAGGCGATGAGCCAGGCGTCGGTCTCGTCCACCGGCCGAGTCGGGACCGGGCGCGGCCTCCGTGACAGCAGCCGGGTCAGGTCGGCGGCGAGCCGGTCGGCGGTCTGCTCGTCGTACAGCTGACCGAGGAGGTACCGGCGACGGGTGGCCCCGGGGTCGACCGTGCGGCGTGCCGTGACCCGTGCGGGCGACGTGGGGCGGCCTGGCGGTGTGACGTTCATCGGTGCGGACGCGTCCCGGTGGTGGCGGTCGACGAGCAGGGAGGGCCATTGGATGGCGGGTGCGCCTGGCGCGTCAAGCCGCCGGACGGGTCTGGAGCCGGGACGGGGCCCGAGGAAGGGCCCGGTTCGGCACGGATCGGGAGGCCGGTCGTCGTGCGCCGGGGCTAGCGTCGTCGACGTGGAGCTGGAGGATCAGGACGTGCCGTCGGGCCGGGTCTCGCCGTCGGGCCGGGTGTCGCCGTCGGGCCGGGTGTCGCCGTCGGGCCGGCAGCCGTCGGCGTCGGACCCGGACCGGGCGCGGGTGGCCGCGGCCTGCCGCGTGATGGACGACGCCGGGGGCCCCGTGGCCGCCGAGGACGTGGCCTCGGCCGCGCACTGCTCACCGCGCCAGCTGCACCGGGCGTTCGCCGCGGTCCTGCAGGTCACCCCGCTGCAGTACGGCCGAGCCGTGCGGACCGGTCGCGCGCGGGAGGTGCTGCGCAGCGCCGGCACGGTGACCGACGCCGTCTGGGAGGCGGGTTACGGCTCGGCCCGCGGCTTCTACGAGGAGGCGGGCCGACGCCTGGGGATGAGCCCGGCCGAGTTCGCGTCCGGGGCCCGCGGTCGACGCCTGCAGTGGAGTGCGGTCGACACGGTCCTCGGGGCCGTGCTCGTGGTGGTCAGCCCGGACGGCATCTGCGCCGTCCGGATCGACCGGGGCACCACCGCTGCGGCCCCGGAGCAGATGCTCGCCGAGGTCAGGACGGAGCTCCCGCACGCCCAGCTGGTCCGGGACGACGAGGCGCTGGCGCACGTCACCGCCGCCGTGCAGGCCCTCGCCAGGGGCGAGCAGCCGGACGGGGACCCGGCGACCGACCTGCCGCTCGACGTGGCGGGGACGGCGTTCCAGGCCCGGGTCTGGCAGGCGCTGCGCGAGATCCCGCCCGGCAGCACCCACACCTACACCGAGGTCGCTGCGGCCATCGGCAGCCCGTCGTCGGTGCGGGCGGTGGCCCGTGCCTGCGCCACCAACCCGGTCGCCCTGGTCGTCCCCTGCCACCGGGTGATCCGCTCGGACGGGTCGCTCGCCGGTTTCCGGTGGGGCCTGGAGGTCAAGCGGTCGCTGCTGGACGCCGAGCGCCGTGCGCGCCCGGCGGCCGAGCACGCCGCACCTACCCTGGCCGGGTGAGCGACACCGTCGGCGCCGACCCCGGGGCGGGGCAGCCCTCCGCGCCGGACCGGCCGAGCCGCCCACCGGCACCCCGGTCCCCCGCAGAGCGGCGTCGTGCCCGCCGGCGAGCGCTCCTCGCGGTCGTCGCCGTCGTCGTCCTCAACGTCGCCGCATACGCGCTCTTGGCCACGGACACCGCGCAGCGCTGGATCGCCTCGGTGGAGCAGTGGGCCTACCCGGGCTCCTTCGTCCTCGCCCTGCTCACCAACGCCACCGTCGCCGTGCCGGTGCCCTACAACCCGATCCTGATCCAGCTGATGGTCGCCGTCGAGCACCCGATGATCATCGCCGTGCTGGCGGGGGCGGGCGCGTCGCTGGGGGAGTCGACCGGCTGGTGGTTGGGCAGCCAGGGCCGGGCCGTGCTCCCGAGCGAGGGTCGCAGCGGGGCCTTCGTCGCCTGGCTGCAGCGGCTCAGCGTCCACCGCGCGGCGGCCTTCTGGGGCCTGGTCGTGTTCAGCGCGGTCCCCAACCCGGCCTTCGACGTCGCCGGTCTGGTCGCCGGAGCCGCCAAGGTGCCTTACCTGGCGTTCCTCGCCGCCGCGTTCCTCGGGCGGCTGGTCCGCGTCAGCCTGTTCGCGCTGTTCGGCGCGGCGCTGCTCGACCTCTGGCCCTTCTGAGCGGGCGACCTGCCCGGCGGCGGCCTGCCGAGCACTGCGGTCTGCGCCAGGATGGGCGGATGCGCCCGGACGTCCGACTTCCCACCCGTGACGAGACGGTCGCCGGGGCCCGGACCGTCCTGGACGTCCTGCGCCAGCAGTGGACCCTCGTGCTCCTGCTCGTCCTGGGGGTGGGGGTGTTCGCCGCCATGGTCGCGGCGAGCGCCGAGGTCTACGAGAACGTCCAGGAGTCCGACGACCTGGCGGGGCTCGACCAGCCGGCCCTCGACGCCGCGATCGACCTGCGCACCCCGGCCCTCGACCAGCTCGTCACCGCCTACACCCACCTCGGCGGGGTCGTCTGGGCGCCGATCGCCACCGCGCTGCTCGTCGCGGGCCTGGCCCTGCTGTGGCGGTCCTGGACGCCGGTGGTCCTGATGCTCGTCGCGACGGCGGGGTCGCTGGCCATGACGTCGGTGGGCAAGGTCGCCGTGGGTCGCGCGCGACCGGCGACCGAGCTGGCCGTGCCCCCGTTCGAGACCTCGGCGGCGTTCCCGAGCGGGCACGCGCTCAACGCGACCGTGATCGCCGGTGTCATCGCCTACCTGGTGATCCTGCGGACCAGGTCGGTCAGGGTGGGTGTCCTGGTCGGGCTGCTGGCCGTGGTCCACGCCGTCCTGATGGGCCTGTCCCGGGTGTACCTGGGCCACCACTGGCTCACCGACGTGGTCGTCGCCTGGTGCCTGGGGGCCGCGTGGCTGGCCCTGGTGCTCACGGTCCACCAGCTGGTGCTCAAACGGCTGGCGCACCGGTCGCGGCGACGTCAGGCGGCCTTCGATGCCTCCTGAGACCAGCCCCGCCGCAGTGACCGCCGACGCGTCCACCCCTGCCTACGGCCGTCTGCGCGGACGCCGCGCCCGGTGGACCGGCGCCCTCGTCCTGCTGCTCCTGTTCCTGCCCTGTCTCGCGGCCAGCCTGGTCCTGTTCTGGATGGAGTCGACCAACTCTGGCCTCATCGCCTACGACCAGGGCATCCTGGACCGGGTCTCGGCCGCCCGCACCGACACCCTGGACACCGTCGTCACGGTCTACAGCGACCTGGGGGACCCGGCCCCGGCGATCATCGCGACCGGCCTCGCCGTGGCGGGTCTGGCCGTGCTCTGGCGCTCCTGGACCCCCGTGGTGCTGATGCTCCTCGGCGGTGCGGGCTCCCTGGCCATGTCGATGACGACCAAGGCGTACGCCGACCGGGTCCGACCGTCGCTCGACCTGGCCGTCACCCCGCTCGAGCCGTCGTGGTCCTTCCCGAGCGGGCACGCGCTCAACGCGACGATCCTGGCCGGGGTGCTGGCGTACCTCTTCGTCAGCCGCACCCGGTCGTGGCGGGTGGCAGCCGTCGCCGTCCCGCTCGCCCTCCTGCACACGGTCCTGATGGGTCTGTCCCGGGTCTACCTGGGCGCGCACTGGCTCAGCGACGTCGTGGTGGGCTGGACCATGGCGCTGGCCTACCTGAGCCTCGTCCTGGCGGTGCACCAGCTGCTCCTGCGTCGGTTCGAACGCAGGGCCCAGACGTCGCTGACCGGCCACGACATGGACCCCCCAGCCGCGGCGGCTACCCTCGCGCCGTGATCCCCCTGGTCTCCGCCGTCCCCGCCGGCATCCCCTACGTGCCGTTCCCGACCATCGAGATCGGCCCGCTGACGATCCAGGTCTTCGGTCTCTGCGTCGCGGCGGGCGTCCTGCTCGGCGGCTACGTCACCGCCCGACGCAACGCCCGGCTGGGGATCTCGACGGACGACACCGAGAAGATCGTCATCGCCCTGGTCCTGGCCGGCGTGGTGGGCGCGCGGATCCTGTGGGTGCTGACGAATCTCGACCGCATCGAGGGGCCGATCGACATCATCGCGGTCTGGGACGGCGGTCTGCAGTTCTCGGGCGGGTTCATCCTGGCCCTGCTCATCGCGCCCTACCTGGTCCGCAACCTGTCCAAGGAGCAGCGCTGGCACATGATCGACGGGGCCGCGATCGGCCTGGCGATCGGCCTCATGTTCGGCCGGATCGGCTGCTACGCCGTCGGTGAGCACCTGGGTGGGACGACGACGTTCCCGCTCGGCATCACCTACCGCGGCACCCCGGGCGACACCATCGAGGGACCCCTGGTCGTCGGTGAGACCTACTGGGCCCTGCCGGTGATCGAGTTCCTGTACGTCGGCGTGATCCTGGCCGTGATGCTGCTGGCGGACCGCAAGGGCCGCTACGGCGCCGGCACGCTGGCGGGCATCTTCTGCATCGGCTACGCGGTCTGCCGCTTCGCGTCGGACTTCCTGCGAGCCTTCGACGACACGGTCTACGGGTTCACCGGGGCGCAGTACATGTGCATCGTGCTGCTGCCGGTCGGTCTGTGGTTCCTGCTGTCGGCCCGGCGTCGGGAGAGCCCCGCGGTCTACCAGGCGCGCCTCTCCGCGGAGCAGGCCGTGGCGGAGCAGGCCGTGGCGGAGCAGGCCGTGGCGGAGCAGGCCGTGGCGGAGCAGGCCGTGGCGGAGCAGGCCATGGCGGAGCAGGCCATGGCGGAGCAGGCCGTGGCGGACGGCGACGACGTGACCTCGGGCACGACGACCGACGGCACGACGACGGACGGCACGACGACCTCGGGCGCGACCACCACCGACGGGACCGCACCCGACGCGACTACCGGCGACGCGAACGGCGCCGGCGCCCGAACGGTCCGCGAGGACTGACCGGCAGGTTCAGGAGGCCACAGCGTGTCGCAGGAGGACGTCAGCTTCACCGGGGTGCACGGCGGGACCCTGGCCGGGGTGCTCGACGTGCCCGAAGGCCGGGCGCGTGCCTGGGCGCTGTTCGCCCACTGCTTCACGTGCAGCAAGGAGTCCCACGCCGCCTCCCGGATCTCGCAGGCGCTCGCCGCCCGGGGGATCGGGGTCCTGCGCTACGACTTCACCGGACTGGGGGAGTCAGGCGGTGACTTCGCCGACGCGACTTTCAGCTCCGACGTGGCCAACCTGGTCGTCGCCGCGGAGCTGATGCGGGAGCAGGGGCGCGCACCGCAGCTCCTGGTCGGGCACTCCCTGGGCGGCGCCGCGGTCGTGGCGGCCGCGGGACGGGTCCCCGGGGTCACGGCCGTCGTCACCGTCAACGCCCCGGCGCACCCGTCGCACGTCGCCCACCTGCTCGACGACGTCACCGAAGAGCTCGCACGCGCCGGGCAGGCCTGCGTCCGGATCGGCGGCCGGTCGTTCACGGTCCGTCAGGACCTGATCGACGACCTCGACGGCCAGGACCAGCGCGACCGGCTCACCTCGCTCGACGCGGCGCTGCTGGTGATGCACGCACCCGCGGACGAGGTCGTCGGGGTCGACAACGCACGCGAGCTGTTCGACCAGGCCCGGCACCCCAAGTCCTTCGTCGCCCTCGACGGCGCGGACCACCTGCTGAGCCGCCGGGCCGACGCCACCTACGTCGCGGACGTGGTGCTGGCCTGGGCCTCGCGCTACCTCGACGACAAGACGGAGCACGAGACGGGCCACGAAGCGAACGAGTCGGACGGGACGCTGGAGGCGGACGGGACGCCGGAAGAGTCCGCCGCCCCGACCCCGCCCGGTGTCGTCCAGGTCTGCGAGACCGGTGAGGGCCCCTTCACCCAGCAGGTGACCGCCGGCCGGCACCGCTGGGTCGCCGACGAGCCGCCCGAGGTCACCGGCGGCCTGGACGCCGGCCCGACGCCCTACGACCACCTGCTCGCGGGGCTGGGCGCCTGCACGTCGATGACGCTGCGGATGTACGCGGAGCGCAAGAAGATACCGCTGGAGCGGGTGAGCGTGACCCTGCACCAGGAGCAGGTCCACGCCGTGGACCTGAGCGCCTGCGTCGACGGGGGCGAGGACTGCATGCGGCAGTTCACCCGCGAGGTCACCCTGACCGGCGACCTGACCGACGCCCAGCGCCAGGCCCTGCTCCGCATCGCCGACCGCTGCCCCGTGCACCGCACGCTCGAGGGCGGCGTCCGGGTCGTCACCACCCTGGCGGGCGGGACGACCTGACCACCGCCCTCGGGCGCGCAGGTGCTGTGCGGGTGGATCAGGTGCCGTGCGGGTGGATCAGGTGCTGTGCGGGTGGATCAGGTGCTGTGCGGGTGGATCAGCCGATCAGGCCCTCGGACTCCAGCCACTCCTGCGCCACGGCGTCAGCGGTCTCGCCGTCGACGTCCACCTGGGCGTTGAGCGCGGTCATGGTGTCGTTGTCCAGCGCCTCGGAGATCGGGGCGAAGACGTCCGCGATGGCCGGGTACTCCTCGAGCAGCTCCGCGCGCACGTTCGGCGAGGGGTTGTAGATCGGGAAGAAGGCCAGGTCGTCCTCAAGGACGGTGAGGTCCTGCTCGACGATGCGGCCGTCGGTGATGAAGACCTCGCCGAACTGGCACTCGTCGCCACCGGTCGCGGAGTAGATCGCGCCCGTGGCCAGCTCGCTGATCTGGTCCGGGGTGAACGTCGTGCCGTAGACCTCCTGCAGGCCGGGCAGGCCGTCGTTGCGGACGGCGAACTCGGACTCCACGCAGATGTTGATCGGCTCGCCGGCGTTGTTGGCCTCGGCCAGGTCGCTGATCGTCTCGAACCCGGTCTCCTCGATGGTGGCCTGGTTGGCGGCGAGGGCGTAGGTGTTGTTGAACGGGGCGTAGGGCAGCCACTCGATCTGGTTCTGCTCCAGGTCGGCCTCGGCGACGGCGGTGAACTGCTCGTCGGAGTCCTGGATCGGCTCGGCGTTGCCCAGGTGGGTGATCCAGCCGGTGCCGGTGTACTCCCAGTAGGTGTCGATCTCGCCCGCGAGCAGCGCCTCGCGCGCGGCGACCGTGCCCTGCAGGTTGCAGCTGTTGTCGACGTCGGCGCCGGCGTCCTCGAGGGCGATCACGGACATCTCGCACAGGACGAGCTGCTCGGTGAAGTCCTTGCCGCCGACGGAGATCGACGCACCGGACAGCTCGCCGTCGCCGCCGCCGGACGCGCCGCCGCAGGCCGCCAGGCCGAACAGGGCCGCCGTGGCGGTTGCGGTCATGGTCAGGGTGCTTCTGCTCACGGGGGTGTGCTCACTTCCAGATCGGGTGCGGTGCAGATCGGGTGCAGGTGCAGATCAGGTGCGGGTGCAGGGGGTGGTGCGACCGGGGTCAGAGGCCCCGGGGGCGGAGGAGGCGCTGCGCGACGGCGGACAGCCAGTCGACGGTGAGCGCGAGGGAGGCGACCAGCAGGGCGCCGACGAGGGTGACGTCGCCGCGGGCCAGCTTCTGGCCGGTGTCGATGAGGTAGCCGAGCCCGCCGGCGTTGATGAACGCGCCGAACACGGCGGCCCCGACGGCCAGCACGAGGGAGACCCGGATGCCGGTCAGGATCACGGGCACGGCGAGCGGCAGCTCGACCTTGAGCAGGGTCTGCAGGTTCGACATGCCCATGCCGCGGCTGGCCTCGATCAGGCTGCGGTCGACCCGTTCCAGGCCGACGAGCACGTTGCGCAGCACCGGCAGGACGGCGGCGATGACGATGGCCGTCACCGCGGTCGTCAGACCGAAGCCCATGAAGCTGGGCAGCAGGAACATGACGCCCAGCGGGGGCAGGGCCTGCGCGAGGGTGAGGAACGAGACCAGCCCGCCCCGGACCCGCTCGAACGCGGGCCGGCTGAACAGCACGCCCAGCGGGACGGCGATCAGGATGATGAGGGCCACGGCCCGCACCGACATGTCGAGGTGCTGCACGACGCGGCGGAGCACCTCGTCGGTGGCCAGCGCGCGGGCCTCGATCTCGTCCAGGTCGCCGTTCATGACGACGACCGCGGCGACGGCGGCCGTGATCGCGACCACGGGGGAGATCACGAGCTCCAGCGCCGACCGCAGGCCGGTGCGGCGGGCGGCCCGGGCGTCCTCGGCGGCGGCCACGCCGTGGCGCTCGGCCGTCGCGGCGGCCGTCTCGGGCTCGTGGGCTCCCGACGAGGCGGGGCCGTCGGTGCTCAGGCTCATGCGCCTGCCGCTGCGTCGGCGGCAGCGGCCCCCACGGACCCGGTGGCCACGACCTCGTCCCGCTCGTTGACCAGGTCCTCCCAGCGCAGCGCCCCGACCAGGCGGCGGGCGCCGTCGACGACCGCGACCACCGGGACGTGGTGGGTGAGCATCTCGTCGACCGCGGTGTGCAGGCTGGCGTCCTTGTCGACGTAGATGAGCGGGATGTCGCGGCCCTCGTGCCCGGGTACGGACGCCCAGCGCCGGGGCTTGCCGCCGCCGTCGACCTCGGCCACCAGGTCACCGCGCGACACCCGTCCGGCGCCGGCCTTCAGGACGTCCCGCAGCGGCATGTCGTCCAGGGTCACCAGCGCCAGCCGGCGGACGGCCGCCCCGCCCCCGACGAACTCGGCGACGAAGTCGTCGGCGGGCTCGCTGAGCACCTTGGCGGGCACGTCCAGCTGGTGCAGCCGCCCGCCCTGGCCGAACACGGCGATCCGGTCGCCGAGCTTCACGGCCTCGGTGAGGTCGTGGGTGACGAAGCAGATGGTCTTCTTGACCTGCTCCTGCAGCGCGAGGAACTCGTCCTGCAGCCGGTCGCGGGTGACGGGGTCGATGGCGCCGAACGGCTCGTCCATCAGCATGACGGCGGGGTCGGCGGCCAGGCCGCGGGCCACACCGATGCGCTGCTGCTGCCCGCCCGACAGCTCCTTGGGGTAGCGGTCGCGGTAGTCCTTCGGCTCCAGGCCGACCAGGGCCAGCAGCTCGTCGACGCGGGCCGCCGTCCGCTTCTTGTCCCAGCCGAGCATCCTCGGGACCGTCGCGATGTTGGCGCCGATGGTCCAGTGCGGGAACAGCCCGACCTGCTGGATGACGTAGCCGATGGTCCGGCGCAGCTGGTCCACGTCGACGTCGGTGACGTCCTCGCCGT
This sequence comes from Actinomycetales bacterium, assembly GCA_038258055.1. GTDB lineage: Bacteria > Actinomycetota > Actinomycetes > Actinomycetales > JBBAYJ01 > Aquipuribacter. The sequence continues at coordinate 23,121 of JBBSQH010000027.1, read as the reverse complement.
TGATGACGATGCGACCGCTGGACGGCTCGATGAGCCGGTTCATCATCTTCAGCGACGTCGTCTTGCCGCAGCCGGAGGGGCCGATGAGCATGACGATCTCGCCCTCGGGGACCGACAGGTCGAGCGCCTTGACGGCGGGCTCGGCCTGGCCGGCGAAGCGCTTGGTGACCTGCTGCAGCTCGATCATCGGACGGGCTGCTGAGGTGTGGGTGGTGGGCTCAGGCACGGATCCCCCTCGGGACGGTCAGGCGTTGGACGACGGAGAAGGCGGCCTCGAGGACCAGGGCGACGACGACCGTGCCGGCGATGCCGACGATGACGCTGGCCAGCGCGTTGGTGCCGCCGAAGCGGCTGATGCCGGAGAACAGCAGCTCGCCGAACCCGCCGGCCTGGACGTACGCCGCGGCGACCGCGAGCGAGGTGAGCACGGTCGTGGTGGTCCGGATGCCGCCGAGGATGACGGGCCAGGCCAGTGGCAGCTTGGTCCGCAGCACGCGCTGGGAGCCGCTCATCCCCATGCCGCGGGCGGACTCCAGGACGTTGCGGTCCACCGTGCCCAGGCCCGTGACGGCGTTGACGAAGATCGGGTAGACCGCGTAGATGGTCAGGCCGATGTAGGCCGCGGTCGAGCCGAGGCCGACCAGCGGGATCAGCAGCACGAACAGGGCCAGCGACGGGATCGTCAGGCTGGTCGCCGAGACCGTGGTCACGACCTCGCGGGCGATCGGGTTGCCCTCGACCAGCAGCGCGAGGCCGACGGCCAGGACCGTGGCGATCGCGATGGGCACCATGACCAGCTGGACGTGCTGCAGGAACAGCTCGAACAGGTCGTCGTAGCGCGAGGCCAGGAAGCCGGGCAGGTCGCTCATCGGATCACCTCGTCGCGGTGGGAGGCGCCGAGGCGCTCGGCGAACGTGTCGGCGGCGGCCCGCAGCGCGGAGGTCAGGATCATGACGTTGTCCGCGAGGCGCTCGGTGGGGCCGGCGCAGGACACGGCGGCGGTGACGGAGCCGTCGGCGCCGCGGACCGGCACGGCGAACGCGGACAGGCTGCGGTCGATCTCCTCGTCGGCGCGGGAGTAGCCGAGCGCGGCCACGCTGCGGACCCGGGCCAGGACCTCCTGGGCGTCCTGCGGGGCGGCGGGGCCACCGCCGTCGGCGCCGTACCGGCCGTGCAGGGCGCGCACGTCGGCGTCGGAGGCGTCCACCAGGAAGCAGCGGCCGGCGGCGGTGGCCAGCAGCGGGTAGCTGAGGCCCACCCGGCCGATGGCCTGCAGCGGGGTGGCCGGCGCGGCCGTGGCGATCGTCACCACGGTGCCGCCGTCGCGCACCAGGACGTCGATGCGCTCGCGCAGGGACGCGCTGAGCTCGTCGACCACGGACCTCGCGTGCTCGGTCAGGACGCCGTCGTGGGCCCGGGCGGCGATGGTGAACAGCCGAGGGCCGATCCGGTAGCCGAGGCCCACGGGGTCCCGGCGCAGCAGGCCGGAGTCGGCGAGGACGCGCAGCTGGCGCGACACGACGGACTTCTCCCGCCCCAGGGCCCGGGCGACCTCGACGACGCCGGGGGCCGACCGCTCGGAGCAGCCGGCGACGAACGTCAGCACGTCGACGGCCCGGGCGATGGTGTGCCCCGGGTCACGGCCGGTGGCCGGCTCGGTGTCCACGGTGGTCATCGGGGTCCTGGTCTCCTGGTCTGTCGGTGAGGTCAGTGGGCGAGCTCCGTCGGCGAGGTGCGTCGGCGAGGTGCGTCGGCGAGGTGCGCGAGCACGTGTCCGCCCAGCGACGCCGCAGGCGAAAGATGCGTGCGACGCAACCGTGGTTGGCGGGATCGCATCACAGTAGGCGGACGTCGGTGGTCCGCGTCCAGCCAGCACCCAGGTCTCGCGGTCATCGTGACCGGATCGTGCCCTGGGGGGCTGTTCTCGTGACTCTCGGTGACCATCGGGTCGGGTGAGGCCGGGCCAGGGACGACAGAGGGCGGGGTGGCCGGGCCGGCCCCCCCGCGGGGGGGGCGGGGCCCCCCCCCGGGGGCCGCCCGCCCCCCCCCCCCTCGGCGGTGACGCTGGGTCGTGCTGGGTCGTGCTGGGTCGTCAGTGCGAGGTGGAGTACCCGGCCTCGCGGGCGCGGACCACTGAGCGGTTGATCTCGCGCTCGGCCTGCTCGCGGCCGGCCCAGTGGGCGCCCTCGACGCTCTTGCCGGGCTCGAGGTCCTTGTAGGTCTCGAAGAAGTGCTGGATCTCGAGCCGGTGGAAGTCGGCGACGTCGGTGAGCTCGCGGATGTGGGCCATCCGGACGTCGTTGGCGGACACGCACAGCACCTTGTCGTCGCCGCCGGCCTCGTCGCGCATCCGGAACATGCCGATGGCCCGGCAGGCGATGAGGCAGCCCGGGAACGTGGGCTCGTCCAGCAGGACCAGCGCGTCCAGCGGGTCGCTGTCCTCGCCGAGGGTCCCCTCGATGTAGCCGTAGTCGGCCGGGTAGCGCGTCGCGGTGAACAGCATCCGGTCCAGTCGGATGCGACCGGTGGCGTGGTCGACCTCGTACTTGTTGCGCTGCCCCTTGGGCACCTCGACCGTGACGTCGAACTCCATGTCCGCCTGACCTCTCGTGTTCGCCTCGCGTACCGGTCCCCTGGCAGGGCCGTATCGTCGCCTCGCGCGGGCCGCCCGGGGACGGCCCCGGACCCCGGACGACGGGGACGGGCCCGCCCATCATGGCGCAGGTGGGGGGAGGACGGAGCATGGCCGGCGGGTACAGGCGTGCGGGTGTGGCCATCGTCACGGCGTCGGTGCTCTCGGTGACCGTGGTCGCCGGGTACGCCTGGGCGGACGCCGCCGACGTCGTCCCCGGCCCGCTCACGGCCGCCCCGCCCCCGGCCCCGCTGCCCCCGCCCGCCCCGGAACCGGTCGTCACGCCCCCGGCCGGGACCAGCCTGGACGCCGTCGCCGCCCCGGCGGCGGCCGCGGTCGACCTCGCCGCCCCGCCACCACCGGACGCCGACGCCCTCGTCGTCGTGCTGGCCCCCCTGCTGGCCGACCCGGCCCTGGGTCCCGATCCCACGCTGAGCCTCCGGGACCTCGCCACGGGCGAGGAGGTGGTGCTCCGCAGCTCCGAGGCGGCGGTCGAACCGGCCTCCACGGCCAAGCTGGTCACGGCCGCGGCCGCGCTGCAGGTCCTGGGGGCCGAGCACCGCGCCGTCACCCGGGTCGGGTGGCTCCCGGCGGCCGGTCGTCCCGGCGACGTGCCCGCCCTGGTGCTCGTCGGCGGTGGCGACCTGCTGCTGTCGGCCGGCGAGGGCGACGAGACCGCCACGGTCGGCCGGGTGGGTCTGCTGGACCTGGCGCGGCTGGCGGTCGCCGCCGCGACCGAGGGGGAGGACCCGCTGCTGGCCCCCGGTACGACCCGGGTCGACGTCGTGGTGGACGACTCGCTGCTCGGAGCCCCGCAGGTGCTGCCGCGTGGCCCGGGCGACACGTTCTTCGCCTCCCCCCCGGCGTCGTCGGCGGTGGAGGCCGGTCGCCGGGACTCCGGGCAGGGCCGTGACCCCGCCCCGGCGGCCACGGCGGGGGACGCGTTCGCCCGGGCGGTGCAGCAGGCGCTGGACGAGACCCTCGGCGCCGCGGCCCCGGCGGCGGGCCCGGCGCAGGTCGGTGTCGTCCCCGTGCCGGTCGACGTCGTCCTGGCCGAGGGGCGGTCGGCCCCGCTCGAGGACGTGCTCGCCCACCTGCTCGTGACCAGCGACAACACCGTCGCGGACGGTGTCGCCGGGCTGGTCGCCGCGGCCCGCGACCGGCCGACCACCCTGGCCTCGGCCGGTCAGGCGCTGGTCGAGGTCGTGGAGCAGGACCTGGGCGTCGACCTGGGGCCCACCTCCCTGGTCGACGGCAGCGGGCTCGGCGACGGCAGCGTGTCCTCCGCGTCGGCCCTGACCTCGGTGCTGGCGGCCGCGGCCGCCCTCCCGGCCACCGACGACGTCTCCCTGCTGCCCTCGCTGCTGCCGGTCGCAGGCCTCGACGGGACCCTGTCGGGACGGTTCACGGCCGACGACGGCAGCGCCGGCGGCCGGGGCGTGGTCCGGGCCAAGACCGGCACGCTGACGGGCACCACCGCCCTGGCCGGGGTGCTGACGACCGCCTCCGGCCGTGGTGTCGCCTTCGCGCTGCTGTCCGACGGCGTGCCGGGCGACGGCACCCCGGCCGGTCGTGCGGCCGCCGACCGGGTGGTCGCCGCAGTGGCCGCCTGCTGCTGAGCACCTACCCTCGTGGCATGCCCGCCGCCACCGCCACCATCGTCGACTGGGCCGCCGCCGGTGCCGCCGCGGGCGCCCTCGCGCCGCCCGGCCCCCCGATGACCAGGGCCGAGATCGACGACCTGGTCGCCGAGCTGCGCGAGTGCGCGTCGCTGGCGGTCGACCCCGTGGCCGAGACGGCCGAGCTCGAGGCCGGTGACGACGCGGGTGCTGTCCTGGTCGTGGACCGGGCCGGCTGGGCGCGGGCGAACGCCGCGTCCTTCGGCCACCTGATGGACCCGGTGATCGCCCGGGCCATGGCCGCCCAGCGCGAGAAGCGCGAGCAGAGCCGGGCGGGCCGCGCGCGCTCGCTGCTCGGCGACGGCCCGTCGCCCGCCACGGCGGTGGCCCGTGCGGTCAACGCGGCGGAGACCGGCGGCCTGCTGGCGTTCATGGCCACCAAGGTGCTCGGCCAGTACGACGTCCTGGCCCCCGAGGGCGGACGGCTGCTGCTGGTGGCCCCCAACGTGGCCCAGGTCGAGTCGGAGATCGGTGCCGTCCCGTCGGACTTCCGGCTGTGGGTCTGCCTGCACGAGGAGACCCACCGGGTCCAGTTCGGCGCCAACCCGTGGCTGGGGGACTGGTTCCGGACGCAGGTCGTCGAGCTGATGGACGACATGCTCGCCGATCCCGCGTCGTCCCTGGACCGCCTCCTGGAGGGCCTCGGTCGTCTGCCGGAGATCCTGCGGGCCCCGGCCGCGGGGGAGGGCTCGCCCCCCGGCACGGCCAGCACCGGTCTCATCGACCTGGTCCAGACGCCCGAGCAGAAGGAGCGCCTCGACGCCCTCACCGCCGTGATGTCCTTGCTGGAGGGCCACGCCGACGTCGTGATGGACGCCGTCGGGCCGTCGGTGGTGCCGAGCGTCGCCCAGATCAGGTCCCGGTTCCAGGCCCGTCGAGGCGGGACCGGCCCCGTCGACCGGGTGGTCCGCCGCCTGCTCGGTCTGGAGGCCAAGGCCGCTCAGTACCGCGACGGCGCGCGGTTCGTCCGCGAGGTCACCGACCGGGTGGGCACCAGCGGGTTCAACGCCGTGTGGGCCGGTCCGGACAGCCTGCCCCGGCCCGACGAGCTTCGGGACCCCGCGACGTGGGTGGCCCGGGTCCACGCCTGAGCGGGCCGACCGCCGTGGACAGCAGCCCGCAGCCGGCCGGCACCCCGCCCGGTGACGTGTCGTCCGGGGGCAGCACGTCCGACGACGTCGCCGCGGCGACCCGGCAGGTGCAGCTGGCGGTCCGCGCCGCGTTGGGACGCACGGCGGCGACGTCCGGCGGTCGGGTGGTCGTGGGGGTCAGCGGAGGTCCCGACTCGCTGGCCCTGCTGGCCGCGACCGTCCACGTGGCGGTCGGGTCCCGGCTGCGGGTGCACGCGGTCACGGTCGACCACGGCTGGCGGCACGACAGCCCCGCCGTGGCGGCTCGCGTCGCCCGGGCCGCCTTGGGTCTGGGCTGCGAGGACGTGTCCGTCGCCAGGGTCAGCCCGCGCCGGTCACCCGGCGGGGGCTGGGTCGGCGGGCCGGAGGACGCCGCCCGCGCCGCCCGGCTCGGCGCGCTGGCCGGGGTCGCGAGCCGCGACGACGCCGTGGCCGTGCTGCTCGGTCACACCCTGGACGACCAGGCCGAGCAGGTGCTGCTGGGGCTGGCCCGCGGCTCGGGCGGGCGGGCCCTGGCCGGCATCCCCGGGGTCCGACCGCCGTTCGTGCGACCGCTGCTCGGGCTGCGGCGCCGGGTGGTGGCCGCCGCCTGCCCGCAGCTGCCGGCCCTGGGTCTGCCCTGGCACGACCCCGGCAACGACGACACCGGTCTGCTGCGCTCCCGGGTCCGGAACGACCTGCTGCCGGTCCTCGTCGACGTCCTGGGTCCCGGCGCCGTGCCGTCGCTGGCCCGCAGCGCCGACCTGCTGCGCCGCGACGCGGACGCCCTGGACGCGTGGGCGGCCCGGGAGGCCGAGGGGTTGGTCGGGTCGACGGGGCCGGCGGCGGCGCCTGGGCCCACGGGAGCCGAGGGGCCCGCGGGGTCGGCGCCCGCCCCGGTCGACGTGCCCGTCGCGCCGCTGCTCGACCTGCCGGACGCCGTCCGGACCCGGGTGCTCCGGCGGCTGGCCGCCGCGGCCGGGGCCGGGCCGCTCTCGCTGCGGCACACCACCGCCCTGGACGCCCTGGTCGTGGCCTGGCGCGGGCAGGGCCCGGTGTCGCTGCCGGGTGGTGCCGGCGCCAGGCGCGTCGCGGGGCCCGACGGCTGTGGCAGGCTTCGGATCGCTGTCGACCGCATCCCTCGAGAGGACCCTCATGGACGCCCGTGACGCCGGGACAGACCTCGCCAGCGTGCTGCTGACCCAGGAGCAGGTGCACACCCGCCTGGAGGAGCTCGCGGCCGAGATCGACGAGTTCTACGCCGGGTCGGAGGTGCTGCTGGTCGGCGTCCTCAAGGGGGCCGTCATGGTGATGGCCGACCTGGCCCGGGCGCTGACGGTCCCGGTCACGATGGACTGGATGGCGGTGTCCAGCTACGGGTCGGGCACGCAGTCCTCCGGTGTCGTGCGGATCCTCAAGGACCTCGACACCGACCTGACCGGCAAGCACGTCCTGATCGTCGAGGACATCATCGACTCCGGGCTGACCCTGTCGTGGCTCAGCGCCAACCTGGGCTCGCGCGGGCCGGCGTCGGTCCGCATCGCCACGCTGCTGCGCAAGCCGACCGCGGCCAAGGTGGCGGTCGACGTGCAGTGGGTCGGGTTCGACATCGGCGAGGAGTTCGTCGTCGGGTACGGGCTGGACTACGCCGAGAAGTACCGCAACCTGCGTGACATCGGGGTGCTCGCCCCGCACATGTACCGCTGACCAGGACGAGGACCAGGAGCAGGAGCGGGTGCAGCTGCTGCTGCCCGGCTCCGTCCGGCGGGTCGGCTTCGCCCGGGGCGAACAGCGCGCCCCGGCGGAACGCGCGTGGCCCCGACCCCGTTGACACCCCAGACCGTGTGTCGTAGGCCCGCTGTACCCTCAGGACCTGGGCCTGCACGACCGGCGACACCCAGGACCACGACGAACAACCGACGCTGTCAGCAGGGAGGACGGGGCTCGCGCCCCGTTTGGTGAACCGGATGAAGATGCGCACGTTCCTGCGAAGCGGAGCGATCTGGATCGTCCTGGCGATCGTGATCGTCCTGGTGGGGGCCCGGCTCATCAGCACCGACCGGTTCGCGCAGGTCGACACCAGCCAGGCGCTGCAGCTCATCGAGGACGACCTGGTCGCCTCGGCGCTGGTCGTCGACCAGGAGCAGCGGCTCGACCTGACGCTGGTCGACGGCGAGGAGGTCGACGGGTCGACGCAGGTCCGCGCCTACTACGTCGAGCAGCGCGGCGAGGAGATCCTCCGCCTGCTCGACGCGAACCCGCCGGACGACGGCGTCAACGAGGAGAACCCGCAGGGGAACATCTTCACGACGCTGCTGCTGACGATGCTCCCGCTCGTCATCATCCTGGGGCTGTTCTGGTTCGTGCTCTCCCGGATGAGCGGCGGCGGCAACCGGGTGATGCAGTTCGGCAAGTCCAAGGCCAAGCTCATCACCAAGGACATGCCCAAGGTCACCTTCGCCGACGTCGCCGGGGCCGAGGAGGCCGTCGAGGAGCTGACCGAGATCAAGGAGTTCCTGGCCGAGCCGCAGAAGTTCCTGGCCGTCGGCGCCAAGATCCCCAAGGGTGTCCTGCTGTACGGGCCCCCCGGCACGGGCAAGACCCTGCTGGCGCGGGCCACGGCCGGCGAGGCGGGCGTGCCGTTCTACTCGATCTCCGGCTCGGACTTCGTCGAGATGTTCGTCGGCGTCGGCGCCAGCCGGGTCCGCGACCTGTTCGAGCAGGCCAAGCAGAACGCCCCCGCCATCATCTTCGTCGACGAGATCGACGCCGTCGGCCGTCACCGCGGGGCCGGCATGGGCGGCGGGCACGACGAGCGCGAGCAGACCCTCAACCAGCTCCTGGTCGAGATGGACGGCTTCGACGTCAAGACCAACGTCATCCTCATCGCCGCCACCAACCGCCCGGACATCCTCGACCCGGCGCTGCTGCGCCCGGGCCGCTTCGACCGGCAGATCACCGTCGAGGCCCCCGACATGCAGGGCCGCCTCAAGATCCTGACCGTGCACGGCAAGGGCAAGCCCCTGGCCGACGTCGACCTGGAGTCGATCGCCCGCCGCACCCCGGGCTTCACCGGGGCCGACCTGGCCAACGTGCTCAACGAGGCCGCGCTGCTGACCGCGCGCGGGGACAAGCAGCTCATCGACGACGCCACCCTCGACGAGGCGATCGACCGCGTCATGGCCGGCCCGCAGAAGCGGACCCGGCTCATGAACGACAAGGAGCGGCTGATCACGGCCTACCACGAGGGCGGGCACGCCCTGGTGGCCGCGTCGCTGCCCAACACCGACCCCGTCGCCAAGATCACGATCCTGCCGCGCGGTCGGGCCCTCGGCTACACGATGGTGCTGCCGACGGAGGACAAGTACTCCACGTCGCGCAACGAGATGCTCGACCAGCTGGCCTACGCCCTGGGCGGGCGGGTCGCCGAGGAGCTCGTCTTCCACGACCCCACCTCCGGCGCGGCCAACGACATCGAGAAGGCGACCGGCCTGGCCCGCAAGATGGTGACGCAGTTCGGCATGAGCGAGGAGATCGGTGCCATCAAGCTCGGCAGCGCGTCGGGCGAGATGTTCCTGGGCCGCGACATGGGCCACGAGCGCGACTACTCCGAGTCCGTGGCCGCCACGGTCGACCGCGAGGTGCGCCGGCTGATCGAGGCCGCGCACGACGAGGCCTGGGAGATCCTGGTCGAGCACCGGCCGATCCTCGACCGGCTCGTCAAGGAGCTCCTCGAGAAGGAGACCCTGAACGCCGGGCAGATCCGCGAGATCTTCTCCGACGTGGTCAAGCGGCCCTCGCGGGCGGTGTGGCTGTCCAGCGAGCGACGCGCGGTCTCCGACCTGCCGCCCGTGCCGGTGCCGCCCCGTCCCGTGGTCAACGCCAACGGCTTCGCGATCGCCAACGGGGCGCCGGTCAACGGCGGCTCCAACGGGTCGAACGGCGGGACCGACGCAGCGCACCCGGACGGCTCGTCCAACGGGGTCGGGCACGGCTCCGGCAACGGCGGGTCGGCCACCGACGGCGACGGCCCCGGACAGGGCGCAGGGCCCGGGGCGACCGGCGGCCCGGACCCCTGGGTCCCGACCCCCGGTTCGCCGTCCGCGGGTGGTTCCGGCCTGCCGGGTGCGCCCGGTGGCCCCGGGGCGTCCTGAGCCTCGTGGAGCAGGTTCTCCGGCGTGGACCGGCGGGCCTCGAGGGCCCGGCCGGGTCCCTGCTGACCGGTCTCGACCGGCCGGTGGTGCTGGCCGTGCTCAACGTCACGCCCGACTCGTTCAGCGACGGCGGACTGTGGGCGCGCGAGGACGACGCCGTGCTCCACGGCCTGGGCCTGGTCGCGGCCGGTGCGGACGCCGTGGACGTGGGCGGGGAGTCCACCCGGCCCGGGGCGGATCGCGTCCCGGAGCACGAGGAGCTCCGTCGCACGGTCGCCGTCGTCCGGCGGCTCGCCGCCGACGGCGTCCCGGTCAGCATCGACACCATGCGGGCCTCGGTCGCCGCGGCGGCCCTGGAGGCCGGCGCCGTCATGGTCAACGACGTCAGCGGCGGGGCTGCCGACCCCGACATGGCCCGGGTCGTGGCGCAGGCCGGCTGCGCGTTCGTGGTCATGCACTGGCGGGGCCACTCCGAGCAGATGGACGAGATGGCCCGCTACGACGACGTCGTCGGCGACGTCGTCGACGAGCTGTCGCTCAGGGTCGACGCCCTGGTCGCCGCCGGGGTGGACCCCGACCGGCTCGTCCTCGACCCCGGGATCGGGTTCGCCAAGACCGCGGACGACAACTGGAGGGTCCTGGGCGAGCTGTGCCGCCTCGACGCCCTCGGGCTCCCGCTGCTGGTCGGGGTGAGCCGAAAGCGGTTCCTCGGCGCGCTGCTGGCGGGCCGCGACGGCACGCCGCGGGACGTCGAGCACCGCGAGGACGCCTCCCACGCCGCCGCCGCGCTGCTGGCGGCGCACGGCGTGTGGGGGGTCCGGGCCCACACGGCGCGCCCCACGGCCGACGCGGTCCGGGTCGGTGCGGCCTGGCGTCGTGCCCAGTCCGGTCGGACCGAGGAGGATCGCTCCTCGTGATGGACCACGACCTCGGCGGCGTCCACGGCAGCGGTCCGATGGACCGGGTGTCGGTGACCGGTATCCGCGCCCACGGCACCCACGGCGTGCTGGAGCACGAGAAGCGCGACGGGCAGGAGTTCTCCTGCGACGTCGTCATGCACCTGTCGATCGTCCGGGCGGGCCGCAGCGACGACCTGGCGGACGCGGTCGACTACTCCGTGGTCGCGCGCAAGGCCCACGACGTCCTCGCCGGTCCCTCGCTCGACCTGGTGGAGACCGTGGCCGAGCGGATCGCCGCGGCCGTCCTCGACGACGAGCGGGTCCAGGCGGTCGACGTCGTCGTGCACAAGCCGCAGGCACCCGTCGGCGTCCCGTTCGACGACGTCCAGGTGCGGGTGCTCCGCACGCGTGACGACGCGGTCGCCGACGCCGCTCCCGACCACCCGGTGCGGGCGGTGCTCGCGCTCGGGGCCAACCTGGGCGACGCCCACGCCACCCTCCACCAGGCCGTCCTGGACCTCGCCGCGCTCGACGGGCTCACCGTGCTGGAGTCCTCGCCGGTGGTGGACAGCGTCCCGGTGGGCGGCCCGCAGCAGGGGCGCTACCTCAACGCCGTGCTGCTGGTGGAGACCACGCTGTCGCCGCGCGGCCTGCTGCACGCCTGCCAGGACGTCGAGACCGCGCACGGGCGGACCCGTGAGGTGCGGTGGGGCCCGCGCACGCTGGACGTGGACGTGGTCAGCGTCAGCCGCACCGACGGGCGTGGCCTGGTGCTGCGCACCCTCGACCTCGAGCTGCCGCACCCCCGCGCCGCCGGGCGCCGGTTCGTGCTGCAGCCCTGGTCCCTGGTCGACCCGCAGGCCCGGTTGCTGGACCTCGACGAGGAGCGGCCGGTCGTCGACCTGCTCGAGGAGACCCTGACCGACGAGGAGGACGTCGTCGTCAGGTCCGACCTCGCGCTGCCGTTCGGTCTGCCGGCGGCGGACTGACGGACCGACGGCGGGCTGATGGTGACGGGCTGACGGTGACGGGCTGATGGTGAGGTCTGCGCGATGAGGATGGCCCCGACGCGGGTCGGCCCCCTCCTGCTCCTGGCCGGGGTCGCGTTCGCCCTGACGACCGCCTGGCTCCAGCTGCGTCAGTCCGGAGGGGCGGCGACCCCGACGCCGCCCTTGGTGGCCGTGGTGGTGATCGTGGCCCTGGCGTTCGCGGTCCTCGTGGTCGCCTGGCCGATCCGGCGCTGGAACGCCGGCGAGCGTGACCGGGCCGTCAACCCGTTGCGCGCCGCCCGCACGGTCGCGCTGGCCACATCGGCCGCCCTCGCCGGGGCCGTGCTGACCGGGGGCTGGGTCGGCTTCGTGGGGGTGGCACTGCCAGCGGTGACCCTGGCGTCGCAGCCGGGCCGGGTCGCCGCGTCGGCCGCGGTGGTGCTCGCCTCGGTCGGGCTGACGGTCGCCGGCCTCGTCGCCGAGCGCTGGTGCATGATCCCGCCCGAGGACGACGACGAGCACGGCGGCGGCTCCCGCGGCGGCGGTGGTCGTCAGCCCAGCCCGGCCTAGCCCCGGGGCGGCGCGGGGGCCCTTCAGGCGAGGAGGTCTCGCATGTGCCGGACCTCGTCCGCGATCTCGTCCGTCTGCGCCTGGTCGAGCGTCGTCGCCGACGCCTCGTGCAGCGAGGCCCTCGCCTCGTCGGTCCGGCCCAGCCGGACCAGCAGCTCGCAGCGGTAGAGGAGCGCCCGGACCCGGTCCTCCGCGGTGGCGTCCTGGTGCCGGGCCAGGCCCCGGTCCAGGACGTCGAGCGCCACCTGGTCGTCGCCGCGGGCGTCACCCTGCCGGGCGGCCACCTCCAGCGTCCGGGCCAGGCCGCCGACCGTCGGGTCGTCGTCCTCCGTCGCCCCCGTGGCGTAGAACCGCAGCCAGCTGCCGTCGGGGTCCACGACCGAGAACCCGGTCGCGGTCCCCTGCTTGCGGCGGACGCGCAGCAGCCGGGGGAACCCCGCGACGGGGACCTTGCCGTACCGGCGGCGCAGGCCATCGGTGAAGGCGGCGTGGAGCCGGCCGGGGTCGGGGACCGTGACGATCACGCTGCACACGTTGGTCGTGGGCTCGAAGCCGGGGATGCCGGCGAGGTGGATGCCCATGTCCTCCAGCTCCACCACGGCGTGCGGGTTGGGCCGCAGCTGCTGGTAGGTCCGCACGAACCCGAGCGCCTCGTAGAACCCGACCGCCTCGTCCAGGTCGGCGCAGGGCAGGATCGGGTACATCCGTTCACCGGCCACGCGGTCACGTTCCCACGAGCGACCGACCGTGGGGCAGGGGTGCCGACGGGCTGGGTCCTCAGCCCGGGAAGTCGCCCGCCCGGCCCAGCAGGGCCGGAGCCCGCTCGGCGCCGAGGGCCGCGGTGACGAAGTCGCACGGGTCGGCCAGGTCGCCCACCTTCAGCCCGACGTCCACGCCCGAGCGGCCCAGGGCGTAGACCAGGTCCTCGGTGCCGATGTTGCCGGTGGCATCGGGCGCGAACGGGCAGCCGCCGAACCCGCCGATCGACGCGTCCAGCGCGAGCACCCCCTCCTCGGCCGCGGTCAGCGCGTTGGCGTACCCGGTGTTGCGGGTGTTGTGGAAGTGCGCGCGCAGCGGCACGTCGGACTCCGCCCGCACCGCCCGCACCAGCCGCCGGACGTCCGCGGGCACGCCCACCCCGATGGTGTCGGCGAGGGCCACCTCGACCGGTTCGCCCGGCAGCACGGCCCGGACCACCCGCATCACCTGCTCGGTGCTCACCTCGCCCTCGAACGGGCAGCCGAACGCGGCCGACACCGTCACCGACGCGGGCACGCCCGCGGCGCGCGACCGCTGGAGCATCCGGACCGTCGCGGCCAGCACGTCGTCCACCCCCGCCCCCTGGTTGCGCTGCGAGAACGTCTCGGTGGTGATGGCCACCAGGTTGACCTCGTCCACGCCCGCGGCCAGGGCGCGGTCCAGGCCGCGCTCGTTGAGGACCAGGCCGATGTGGTCGACGTGGCTGCCGTCGGGCGCCGTCCGGGGGACCGCGGCCATGACCTCCTCGGCGCCGGCCATCTGGGGCACCCGCTTCGGGTTCACGAAGCTCACGGTCTCCAGCCGTCGCACGCCCGCGGCGACCAGCCGGCGGACCAGCTCGACGCGGGTGGCCACGTCGAGCACGGTGCGTTCGTTCTGCAGCCCGTCGCGCGGACCGACCTCGACGACGTGCAGCGCGCGCGGGGCGGGAACGGGCACGGGGGTGGACTCGGGTGCGACGGCGGCGTCGGACATGGGTACAGCGTGCACCCCGTCCGGAGATGTATGCAACGGGCACGGTCAGTCGCAGAAATTCGCCTGGATGCCTTGTGCTGTCCCTGAGCCGCTCCTAGATTGCACACACCCCTCACCCCAGCGATGCGGAGCGGTGCATGGACTCGACGGATCGGACCACCACGGTGGACTCGGTGCGCACGATGATCCTGCGCGGCGACTACGCCCCGGGGGCCAGGCTCGGCGAGGTCGAGCTGGCGCAGGCCCTCGGGGTGTCCCGCACGCCGGTCCGCGAGGCCCTCCGCCGCCTGTCGGCGGAGGGTCTCGTGGACATCACGCCCAACAAGGGCGCCCGCGTCGTCGACTTCAGCCCCGAGGACCTCGAGCACGTCTTCGTCCTGCGGGCCCACGTCGAGGGCCTGGCCGCCCGGTTGGCCGCCGTGCGGATCACCGACGCCCAGCTCGACGAGCTGCAGGCCTCGGCCGAGCAGATGGCCGCCCACGCCCTGCCGGGCCCGGACCAGGACCTCGACCTGGTCTACGGCCTCAACGCGCGCTTCCACGCCCTGGTGGTCGGGGCGACCGGCAGCAACGTGCTCCCCGGTGTCGTGGACTCCCTGGTCCACACCGGCGCGGTGCTGCGCACGCTGCACGGCTTCGACGACGACGCCATGCGCCGCAGCACCCAGCACCACCTGGAGATCGTCGCCGCCCTCCGCGCCCACGACGGCCTGTGGGCGGAGTCGGTCATGCGCAGCCACCTGATGTCGGCCCGGGCCTCGTTGCTGGGGCCCCGACGGCAGCCCGTCGACCCCCTGGAGCCTGAGTGAGCGACCCGAGCACCACCAGCAGCGGACCTGACTCGGACGCCGACGCCGTCCTGCCGTTGGCGGACGTCCGGGTGGTCGAGCTGGGGCAGCTGCTGGCCGGACCGTTCTGCGGTCAGCTGCTGGGCGACTTCGGGGCCGACGTCATCAAGGTCGAGGACCCGGGCCGCGGCGACCCGATGCGCCAGTGGGGTCGCGAGAAGCCGCACGGGCAGTCCCTGTGGTGGCCCGTGGTGGCGCGCAACAAGCGCAGCGTCACCTGCGACCTCCGCACCCTCGCGGGACAGGACCTGGTGCGGCGGCTCGTCGGCGAGGCCGACGTCCTGCTCGAGAACTTCCGCCCCGGCACGCTGGAGCGCTGGGGCCTGTCGCCGGAGTCGCTGTGGGAGGTCAACCCGCGGCTGGTGGTCACCCGCGTCACCGGGTTCGGCCAGTCCGGGCCCTACGCGCCGCGCGCGGGGTACGGGTCGATCGGCGAGGCGATGGGCGGTATCCGCCACGTCATCGGCGACCCCGACCGCCCGCCCGCCCGCGCCGGCATCAGCCTCGGTGACTCCCTCGCCGCGACCTTCGCCGCACTCGGCACCATGGTCGCCCTGCACCACCGGGACCGCACCGGGCAGGGCCAGGTGGTCGACTCCGCGATCTACGAGGCGGTGCTGGCGATGATGGAGTCGCTGCTGCCGGAGTGGGAGGTCGCGGGCTACCAGCGCGAGCGGACCGGGTCGGTGCTGCCCAACGTGGCCCCCAGCAACGCGTACCCGACCGCCGACGGCGAGATGGTCCTGGTCGCCGCCAACCAGGACACGGTGTTCACGCGGCTGGCCCGGGTCATGGGCCGCCCGGAGCTGTCCACCGACCCCCGCTACGCCACGCACGGCGCCCGGGGTGCTCACGCCGAGGAGCTCGACGACCTGATCGCGGTGTGGACCGCGACCCTGGACGCCGACGACCTGCTGTCCCGCCTCGCCGACGGCGGCGTCCCCGCGGGACGGATCTACCAGGCCAAGGACATGCTGGCCGACCCCCACTTCGCGGCCCGGCAGTCGGTGGTCCGGATGGCCCACCCCGACTTCGGCCAGGTGCCGATGCAGAACGTGTTCCCCCGGCTGTCCCGGTCGCCCGGTCGCGTCCGGGCGGTCGGCCCGACCCTGGGTCAGCACAGCGACGAGGTCTACCGCGGCCTGCTCGGCCTGACGAGCGACGAGATCGACCGGCTCCGCTCCGACGGAGTGATCTGAGCGACGCCCACCCACCCGCCGCCGCCGCACCCGACGGTGACACCCGCCAGCGAACCGGAGGAACTGCACATGGCGCACCGTCTCGGCGTGGACGTCGGTGGCACCTTCACCGACGTCCTGCTCATCGACACCGACTCCGGCCGGACCTGGCGGGTGAAGACCGCCTCGACGCCGCAGGACCAGTCCGTCGGCGTGCTCCGCGGGGTCCAGCGCGTCTGCGCGGACGCCGGGATCGCGCTCGCGGACGTCACCGAGGTGCTGCACGGCACCACGGTCGCGACCAACGCGATCCTGGAGGGCAAGGGCGCCAAGGTGGGCCTGGTCACCACGCAGGGGTTCCGGCAGGTGCTCCAGATCGCCCGGTCCTTCGTCCCCGGCGGGCTGGCCGGCTGGATCATCTGGCCCAAGCCGGAGCCGCTCGCCGACCTGGAGAACACCGTCGAGGCGGTGGAGCGGGTCGCGAGCGACGGGGCCGTCGTCACGGCGCTGGACGCCGAGGACGTCCGGACCAAGATCCGCCGGCTGAAGGCGCAGGGGATCGAGGCCCTCGCCGTCTCCCTCATCAACTCCTTCGCCAACGGCGACCACGAGAACCAGATCGGTGCGATAGCCGTCGAGGAGCTGGGCGCGGACTTCCCGATCTCGCTGTCCAGCCACGTCCTGCCCGAGCTGCGCGAGTACGAGCGCACCGTCACGACGGTCGCCAACGGCTACGTGCAGCCGCAGGTGGCCCGGTACGTGGGCGCCCTGGCCGACGAGCTGGCGGCCAACGGCGTGGACGGCCCGCTCTACATCCTGCGCAGCGACGGCGGCCTGGCCTCGGCCGCCACGGCCGCGGCCAACCCGGTCAACCTGCTGCTGTCCGGGCCGGCCGGAGGCGTCACGGGCGCCGCGTGGGCGGCCGAGCAGGCCGGGTTCCGCGACTTCCTCACCTTCGACATGGGCGGCACCAGCACCGACGTCGCCCTGGTGCAGGACCTGACCCCGCGCATCGGTCGCCAGACCCGGGTGGGCGACCTGGACGTGCGCGCCGCGAGCGTCGACGTGCGCACCGTCGGGGCCGGCGGCGGCTCGATCGCCCACGTCCCCCCGTTGACCCAGGCGCTGCGCGTGGGGCCGCAGTCGGCCGGGGCCGTCCCGGGTCCGGCCGCCTACGGACAGGGCGGGGAGGCGCCCACGGTGACCGACGCGAACGTCGTCCTCGGCTACCTGCCGAGCGCCCTGGCGGGCGGGGAGATCACCCTCGACGTGGACGCGGCCCGCGCGGCGGTCCGGACCATCGCCGACGCCACCACCCTGGACTCCGTCGAGGCCGCGGCCAGCGGGATCGTCGACATCGTCAACGAGAACATGTTCGGCGCCATGCGGCTGGTGAGCGTTCAGCAGGGCTTCGACCCTCGCGACTTCGCCCTGGTGGCGTTCGGGGGCGCCGGACCGCTGCACGCCAACGCGCTGGGCCGCCTGACCGGGTCGTGGCCGGTCATCATCCCGCCGAGCCCGGGTGTGCTGTGCGCCTACGGCGACGCCACCACCAGCCTGCGGGACGAGGCGGCCCGGACCTACATCCGCCAGTTCACCGACACCACCGACGACGAGATCCGCACGGCTCTGGACGAGCTGGCCGCCACCGCGAAGGCGACGTTGAGCGCCGAGGGCGTCGACGAGGCGGACATGGGTGTCGTGCAGTCGGTCGACCTGCGCTACCACGGGCAGGGCTTCGAGATCCCGGTCACGGTCGACATGACCGCGTTCGACGGCGAGGGCGGCGGGCTGGCCGCGCTGGCCGCACGCTTCGACGCGGAGCACGAGCGCCTGTTCGGGTTCCTGCTCACGAACGCCCACGAGGTCGTCACGCTGCGGGCCTCGGCCACCGGTCCGAGACCCAACGTGGGGGCGGAGACCCTGCCGCCCGGCACGGGTGACGACGAGGCCGACCTGGCCGCGGCCCTGCTCGTGCGCTCCGACATCTGGGTGTCCGGGCAGCGCGTCAGTGCCGGCATCTACGACCGCTCCAAGCTCACCGCCGGGGCCGTCGTGACCGGTCCCGCGATCATCACCGAGATGGACTCGACCACCCTGGTCCTGCCCGACCACGCCGCCGAGGTGCACCCCAGCGGCTCGCTCCTGATCACCCCGGTCACCGGCACCACCCAGAGCCAGGAGGGCTGAGCCATGGCACGCATCCTCGAGACCGCGACCGAGCCCGTGAGCGCGGTCGACGTCGACGTCATCACCCTCGACCTGGTCGAGAACGCGCTGCGCAACGCCCGCTACGAGATGGACGAGGTGCTGTTCCGCACCGCGCTGAGCCCCGGCATCCGCGAGCAGCACGACGAGTTCCCGCTCATCGCGGACCCCGAGGGCAAGATGGTCGTCGGCCAGTTCGGCCTGTCGATCCCGGACTTCCTCGACAACTACTCCGGGACGATCGAGGAGGGTGACGTCCTGCTGACGTCGGACCCGTACTCCTGCGGCGCGGCCATCAGCCACGCCAACGACTGGCTCGTCGTGATGCCGGTCTTCCACTCCGGCCGGGTCGTCGGCTGGGCGTCGATGTTCGGCCACATGTCCGACGTGGGCGGCAAGACCGCCAGCTCGATGCCGACCGACGCCCGGACCATCTTCGAGGAGGGGGTGATCATCCCGCCCTTCAAGCTCTACAAGCAGGGCGTCCTGGCCGAGGAGTCCCTGGAGATCATCCTCAACCAGGTCCGCAAGCCCGACTGGAACCGGGCCGACCTCAACGGCATCGTCGCCGCCTGCCGTACCGCGGGCCGGCGGATCCAGGAGATGTGCGACCGGTTCGGCACCGACACCTACCTGTCGGCGCTCGATGCGCTGCTGGCCCGCAACCACTCGGCCATGAAGACGCTGCTGGCCATGGTGTTCGAGGACGGCAAGGCGATCAGCTTCACCGACTACATCTGCGACGACGGCGTCGGGTTCGGCCCGTACGAGCTGAAGATGACGCTCACCCGCACCGGCGACAAGGTCACCATCGACTTCACGGGGTCCTCGCCGCAGGCGGCCGGTCCGATCAACTACTACATCAACGAGAACTTGATCCGGATGTTCTTCGGCATCTACATGATCACGGTCGCGGACCCGCAGATCCTGTGGAACGACGGGTTCTACCCGCTGGTGGACGTCGTCATCCCGGAGGACTCGTTCTGGAAGCCGCGGTTCCCGGCGGCGCTGTCGGGGCGCAACCACGGCATCGGCCGGGTGTTCGACCTGCTGGGCGGGCTGCTGGGCCAGACCAACCCGCAGCTGATGAACGCCGCCGGCTTCAGCTCCTCGCCCCACTTCATGTACTCGGGCACCTACTCCTCCGGGGAGCAGCAGGGGGAGTGGTTCCAGCTGTACTCGATCGGTTTCGGGGGCATCCCCGGTCGACCGATGGGCGACGGTCCCGACGGGCACTCGTTGTGGCCCAGCTTCACCAACATCCCCTGCGAGTACCTGGAGTCCTACTACCCGCTGCGGATCGAGAAGTGGGAGACCGTCCCCGACACCGGCGGCTCGGGTCTGCACCGCGGCGGCAACGGCGTGGACGTCGCCTACCGGTTCCTGTCCGACGGCGAGATCGCCATCCACGACGACCGCTGGCTCACCTACCCCTGGGGCGTGCTGGGCGGCGAGCCCGGCGCGCGCGGCACCAAGTGGCTGGAGCACCTGGACGGCACCCGCGAGGTGCTGCCCAGCAAGTGCCACGACGTGCCGGTCAAGTCGGGCGAGCTGCTGCACTTCGTCACCTGGGGCGGGGGCGGCTGGGGCGACCCGCTGGCCCGTGACGCGGACCTGGTGGCGCTCGAGGTGCGGCGCGGCCTGGTGAGCGTCGACGGGGCACGGCGGTACGGCGTCGTCTGCTCGGACGCCGGGGAGGTGGACGCCACCGCGACGGAGTCCCTGCGGGCCGAGCTGGCCGCCGGTCGGCCCGACCCGCTGCCCATCTTCGACTCCGGCCCGCCGATGGAGCAGATCCTGGCCAACGCGCTGGCCGAGACCGGGCTGCCCGCCCCGAAGCCGCCCGTGGCGCGGGTGTGACGGGCGCAGGGGTCGTGGAGCCGTGACGAGCAGCGGCGACGGCGCGGGTGACGGCCATGCCAGGGGGCACGACCGGTCCGGGTGGGGAACGCCGCTGCAGCCGGGGCGGCGTCCGGCGCTGCTGTGCATCGACATGGTGCGGGCGTACTTCGACGACGGCGGGACGTTCCAGCTGCCGTCGACCCGGTCGCTGGAGGCGGCGTCGCGGGTCCTGACCGCCGCGCGGCAGGCGGGTGTGCTCGTGGCGCACTCCGGGGTCCGGTACGCGGCAGACGCGGTCGACGGCGGCTCGTTCGTCCGCCGCGTCCCGGGGCTGCGCGCCTTCGTCGGGGACACCGAGGCCGGCGAGTTCCGGGCCGAGGTGGCACCGCGGCCGGACGAGGTGGTGCTGCTCAAGCAGATGCCCAGTGCGTTCTTCGGCACCACGCTGGCCTCGACGCTGACCGCGGCGGGCGTGGACACCGTGCTGGTGCAGGGCGTGTCGACCTCGGGCTGCGTCCGGGCCACCGTCGTCGACGCCATGTCGCACGGGTTCACGGTGTTCGTGGTCGGTGACGCCTGCGGCGACCGCTCGGTCACGGTCCACGACGCCAACCTGGGCGACATGGCCGCCAAGTACGCCGAGGTCGTCGACGAGGCCTGGGCCCTGGACTACCTGGGCGGGCTGGGCCGCTGACGCAGGTCGAGGAGCAGCGGGAACGGCTCGGTCACGGCGACGGCGTGCTCGCGCAGCGCGACCTGGTGGGACTCCCGGTGCCGGCTGCCCTCCAGCAGCCCCACGGCGACGTCGTCACGACGGTCATGGTCCCCCTACCCCAGCACGGTGTCACCCTGTCCCGACCCGGCCCTCGGCGAGCAGCCCGTCCACAGGTCCGGGCCCAGCGGGCTCAGGGGTGGTGGTCCCGCTCCTCCAGCGACAGCAGCTCCCACCCCAGCGGCGACGAGGGACGGGTGGCGGCGCAGGTCAGCAGGGTGGGTGGTCCGGTCGGGCCCTGGGCGACGGTGACCTGCAGGACCCCGCCGCCCCCGCTGCGCTCCAGGTCGACGACGACCGAGGAGGCCCCGGCCTTCCGGGTGCCCAGCGGACGCAGGTCCTCGAACCGGGTCCCGACCCCCGCCAGGACCTCACGGGCGTGGTGCTGCGCGGCCTGGACCGCCGCGGGCAGCGACGAGCGGCCCCGCAGCAGGTCGGGCACGAGGTGGCCGCTCTCGGTGGCCTCCACCAGACCGGCCGCCGAGGCGGGCGTGACGCCGCCGTAGTAGAGCCCCTGCGGCAGCACCACGACGTTGGCGGCGAACCGGCAGCCCCCGACGTGCGAGCACTCCCAGACCCGACCCGGGGCCAGCTCGTCGAGGGCCGCGGCCACCTCCCGGCCGCGGACGGCGCAGCAGGTGTCGTGACGGCCGTGCGCGCAGGCCAGGTACACCGGACGGGCCGGGTCCCCGGGTCCCTCGTGCGGCTGGGCGACCACGGGTGCCTCGAGCGGGACGTCCAGCAGCTCCTGGTCCTGCTCGAACCGCCCCCACCGGACCGCCTCGTGGCCCGGGCGGGAGTCGACCAGCGCCCAGTGCCGCCGTCCCTGCGGGGTGTGCCCGGCCCGGCCGTGCCGGCGGACGAGGAGCACGCGGGCCCCTGCGGCCGCAGCCCGCCGCGAGACCGCGGCGGCCACCGCGGGGTCGAGCCGGGACGACATCAGGGCGTCACGTCCCCACGGCCCGGGCTGCTCCAGCAGGAACCACCGGCTCACCGGTGACGCCGACCCGGCCCTGGGGTCGTCCCGCCGTTCGGCGGCGTCGGAGCCGCGCGGGTGCCGGGCCGGGGCGTTCACGCCGTCGACGGGTCGTCGAGGTGGGGCCTGTCGGCGGCCGCGGGGACCACGACGCCCTCGCGCAGCAGGCGGCGGACCAGCTGCACCGCGTCCTCGCCGTCCAGGCCCGGCAGCTCGGCGACGACGACGTCGGCGCCGCCGAGCAGCGTCAGCACGGCCGGGCGGACCCGTCCGGGCAGGTCGAGGGACCGGTCGGCCAGGACGAGCCGGAACCCGTCGGCCCCGTCGGCCTTGGCGTCGGCATCGTCCCGGTCCGGGAGTGCGGTGCGGAGGCCGTCGCGGACCCGGACGACCGTGGCCGCCCCGACCGAGGCCACGGCGGCGGCCTGCGCCAGCGGGGCGAGCGGGGCCGGCCGGTTCCCGGCCAGGACGGAGGGCGTCAGCCGGCGGCTGACCGCGTGCGCGGTGACATCGCGGAGCCGGTCGGCGAGGGCGTCGACGGTCGCGGCCAGGTGCGGGGCCAGCTGGGCGGCGTCGGTGAGGTCGGTCCCCAGCGGGAGCGTGGCGCGCAGCGAGGGGTCGTCCAGTACGAGCGCGGCCAGGGCCTCGACCAGGGCGGCGCGGGTGCGGACGTGGACCCCGACGGTCAGGTGGGCGGAGACCTCGCCGAGCGCCGTGGCGGCGTGGAGCCAGCCACGCGGGACGTAGAGCGCGTCCCCGGGGCGCAGCACGGCCTCCAGGAACGGCTCGGCCGTCGCGGCCCGCTCGACGGCGTCGCGGTGGTCGGTCCACGGGTCGTCGCGCAGCGGGTCGGTGACCACCGGTGCGTGCAGTCGCCAGCGCTTCTCGCCCGCCACCTGCAGGACGAAGACGTCGTGCACGTCGTAGTGCGAGCCGAATCCCTGGTTCTGCGGTGGCGTCACGTAGGCGTTGACCTGCACCGGGTGGCCCAGGTCGGCGGCCAGGTCCGCCGCGAACCGGGCGACGGGGGCGTGGGTGCGGTGCAGCGCCTGCAGGACGACGGTGGCGCCGTCGGCGAACAGCTCCGCCACGCGCTCGTCGCGCACCTGGTCGCCGACCGTGGCGCCCACACCGCCGCCCCCGGTCCAGCGCCGCTCCGGCACGACCTGGCCGTCCTTGGCGACGCGCAGGAACGGGGTGCGCAGGCCCTGCTGCGACAGCAGCACGTCGACGTCGGCCAGGCTCAGCAGGTCCGAGAAGTCCCGGGGCAGGTCAGCGGCCGGGCTCAGCGAGGGCTCCCGCGCCCAGACGTCGTCGGCGAAACGGGCCACCGGGACCGCGGTGCAGCGGGCGAGGGAGGTCAGCGCCCAGCCCCACCGTCGAGCGGACCGTGCGCCTCACCGTCAGCGCCGCCGTCGGCCCCGCCGTCAGCGCCGCCGTCGGCGCCGCCGTCGGCGCCGCCGTCAGCGCCGCCGTCAGCGCCGCCGTCAGCGCCGCCGTCGGCGCCGCCGTCGGCTCCGCCGTCGGCTCC
>JBBSQH010000026.1:0-47020 GCA_038258055.1 Actinomycetales bacterium | reverse complement strand
CTCCGCATGCCGATCCCCTGCGGGACGGCCACCAGCGTTGTGCAGCCACTCCCCGCACCGCGTTCCTCGTCGCCAGCAGCCGGTCGTCGACCGGGACCGGAGGAGACCTGGACGTCAGGCTTTTCGCCCGTCAGCTTGTAGCGGTCGGCGTTCGACCGATCATCGCTAGCAGTGCCCGCAAGCACGGCGTCAGCGATGGCGACATGTTGCACGCCTACGGCCACCGCACCGGGGTCGCTGTTGCGGGTGACCTCCCGGCTGATCGTCGACGGCGAGCGGCCCAGCTCGGCGGCGATCAGCCAGGGAGCTGACCCGCGAGCGTCAGGGCGGCGAGCGGGTTGGCGCGGCCGGCGAGGGTGCCGTTGCTGGCGAGCACGACGCACCGGAGTGACCGGCTGTACTCGACGAGCTGGTGTTCGCGCTGCCGGGTCACGGCCGAGGAGTGGGGACGCGACCGTACGTACGCCCAGTCCCGGAGGGCATTGAGGTCCTGCCAGACCGAGAAGGTCAGGACGGGGCCGGCGTCGGGGTCGACGGCTGGCGCCTGGACCATGGACATGACGTGACCGGTCGCCTCGCGGACGTCTCGGCTGGCATGCATGAAGCGCCTGACGAACTCCCGCTGGCGGCTCTCGTCCCGGCTCGCCCCCGCGACGGTGATGGCAGCAACTGCCCCCGGCGGCGCGACGTCCGGGTCCGGGCCGACGAGCAGCCGCCCGCGGCCGCCCAGACGGACGTCGCCGTGCACGGACATCGGCTGGAGCAGCACGTGCCATGACGTGACGCCCGCGGCTGACGGCGGGCTGGCCTGGGCGTGGTGCAGGTCGTGCCACCCGGCCAGCACGGACCACCAGCGGCCTTCGTCGACCGGTGCCTGCGGCGTGCCCGGGCTGCTGTGTCCGCTCGTCCACCACGCTGCTCCGCTGGGCGTCCACGGGCACAGCCCTTTCGGGGCCGTGCTCTCCAGGACCGTCCAGGTGACCCACCTCGGCGCGGGGGCCCCGAGGCAGCTGGTCGCCATCGGGCGCTCCCTCCTCCGTCGGGCTGCTGCCGCTGTCCTGGCAGGCCATGGCGGGTCCTAGAACGATCGGCGCTTCAGGTCAGAAGCGAAACAACCGTTCACTGATGCAGCAACGGGATTTCCCTCTCGCAGCGGCGCGGAACACGGACGTTGCCTTCGTCGCCGGTTGATTGTTGGGACAGGCACCTCGGTGTCGGAGACCAGCCGCCCCCTTCGGGCAGTGGTCTACCTCAGGCCTGGATATCGAGGGTTCCGTCACACTCGCCGCGGTCTGGACGTCAGTGTCCTGAGGGGCTGATCGTGGAGAGGAGAGAGCGTGGTGAGTGCGACGGACGCTTTCGAGGCCGAACGCCCTCGGCTGGTCGGGATCGCCGCGCGAGTGCTGGGCGATCCCGTCGAGGCTGAGGACGTCGTGCAGCAGGCCTGGCTGCGCCTGCACGGCACCACCGCGGAGATCGAGAGCCTGCCCGCGTGGCTGACGACAGTCACGACTCGGCTGTGTCTGGACCGCTTGAGGGCGCGCACTCCCGTCCCGGAGGACGACGAGGTCCAGGTGGCTGCTGCCGGTGACCCGGCGGAGGAGGTCGCTCTCGCCGACACCGTGGGTCTGGCTCTTCAGGTCGTGCTGGAACGGCTGTCCCCGCGGGAGCGGGTGGCGTTCGTCCTGCACGACAGCTTCGGGTTCGAGTTCGCCACCATCGCGGCGGTGCTGCAGACCAGCCCGGCGGCTGCGCGCAAGCTCGCGTCCCGGGCCCGCGGCAAGGTCGCCCAGCCGGTGCCCGAGGACGGGCTGGCCGACTGGCAGGTCGTCGATGCGTTCATGGCTGCGGCCCGCGGCGGGGACTTCCAGCGGCTCCTGCAGCTGCTGGCGCCGGACGTCCAGGTCCGCGCCGACTCGGCCGCCGCGAGCCTGGGCACCCCCGAGCGGCTCGACGGCCGCCAGCAGGTGGCCACCTTCTTCAACGGCAGCGCGAGCGCCGCCCTGCCGGTGATGCTCGGCGACCGGCCGGCCGCCGCGTGGGTCCACCGCGGGCAGGCGCGGGTGGTGTTCGACATCACCGTCACCGACGGCGCCGTCACGAAGATCACCTTCCGCGCCGACCCCGACGTGCTGGCCCGAGTCGTCCGCCGCGACGGCGCCGACCGACGTCGGATGGGGGCAGTGCCTCGGTCACACCCGCGGCCGCTGCGTCGTCATGAGGATGCCGACCCGACCGCGGGCCGGACCGTGCCACCTGAAGGAGACCCCCAGTGAAGACCATGACCTGCCGCCAGCTCGGTGGCCCCTGCGACGTCGAGCACCGCGGGAACAGCGCCGACGAGGTCATCAAGGCCCAGGACCGCCACCTCAGGGAAGCGGACAAGTCCGCCGACCCCACCCACCAGACCGCACGGGAAGCGATGAAGGGCCGCTGGCGCCGCCCGCGGCAGTCACTCGGCTGGTACCGCGACACCACGCGCGCCTTCGCCGACCTCCCCGACAGCTGACCCCACCGCACGGCCCGGCCACGACGGGCCCCCGCAATACTGCCGGTAGCGCCCACCACCTTCCTCCGAGCAGCCCCAGGAGGCCCCATGCTGCCCAGCGAGAGCATCGACCACCTCATCGCCGTCAACCCCGACTGGCGCGGCCAGACGCTGGCGCAGGCCCGGCGGGTGATCCTCGGCGTCGACCCCGGCATCGTCGAGCAGTGGAAGTACATGGGCGCCCCGGTCTGGGAGCTCGACGGCCCGCTGATCGTGGGAAACATCTTCAAGGCCAAGGTCAAGCTCGGGTTCATGTACGGGGCTTCCCTCGAGGACCCCCACGGCCTGTTCAACGGCGAGCTGAAGGGCAAGCAGCGTCGCTCCTACGAACTCGCCGAAGGCGACCTCCTCGACGAGGCCGGGCTCCAAGACCTGGTTCGCGCCGCCATCGCCCGCAACGGCTCGAGGTAACAGCACGGCCGTGTCAAGGAGGACACCTTGGTCCCTGGGCGGCCCCGGCCGACCATCGGTATCCGGCTACCCGCAGCGACCAGCGCGTCAGCCGCCGTCGGGTCTAGACGCTGATGACCTCGATGAGGTCTTCGAGGCCGCGGAGGTCAGCGGCGTTCCGGGTGAAGAGCCCTGCGTCGTGGACGTGAGCAGTGGCGGCAATGAGCAAGTCCATCGTCCGCGCCCGGCGCTGTCGACCGGCGGCAACGGCTGCGGCGACGAGACGGCCGTAGCTGGCGGCGACCGCCTCGTCGACCGGCAGCGCGTCGAAGCTCTGCTGCAGTCAGCCGACGCAGCCTCTCAGCCCGCACGGCGGGATCCGTGGCAACCAGGACACCGAGGGGCAGCTCGGACAGCGTGGTGGCGCTGATGGCCAGTTCACCCTCCAGGGGTGGGACGTCGGCGGCGATGACCACAGAGGCGTCGATCAGCGCTCTCACCGGGCACTGCTCCAGGGATCGTGCAGCTCACCATCGAGACGGTTCCGATCGGTGTCCCACTGCACGTCCGCGGGCCCGTCGAAGAGGTCGGCGACGTCGTTCCAGGAGCGCCAGGCTCTCGGGCGGACGGGAACCAGACGAGCGCTTGGTCGACCCGCGACGGTGATCAGCACCTGCTCTCCGCCCTCGACACGTCGCAGCAGCTCGGAGGCCAGCCGGCGCAGCCCTCGCAGTCCGATCGTGGTCGCAGCAGCAGTTCTGCCGCTGCGCCCGCTCGACGACTGACCGGCGCGCTACGCCATCGACCGGCTGCAGGACCACGGCACTGTCAGTCCGAGCTCGGCGTCGAGGAGGTGCTGGCTGCCGCACGGCGAAACCTGGCCGCAAGGCGGTCGAACGCCACCGCGAGCTCGTCTCCGTCGATCACCTCCACCTCAGCGTCGAGCTGTGCCATCCAGAGAGCGAGCTGGTCCGGGTCGTCGGAACCCAGCTCGACACGGCAGCTGGACTCGTCGACCGTCTCGATGTCGACCGGGATCGGGATTCTTGCGGCGACCGCGGCGGCGGGGGCGTGGACGAGTACCCGGGCGCGGTACTTCCACGTCGCCGTGCTGACGCGTCTGACTACGTACGTCACGACATCGTCTGCCGGAGCCGCGTGCGGCTGGAACCGCGCGCCGGTCGGTACCGGCGCGACCATGCGATCGACGCGGAAGACCCGCCAGTCGTCGCGGTCGAGGTCCCAGGCGAGCAGGTACCAGAGCGGCCCCCAGCTCACCAGCCGGTGCGGTTCGGTGTGGCGAGCCGCTTCGCTGCCTCCAGGCCTGGTGTACCCGAACCGGAGCCGTTCGTGGCCGCGGCCAGCGGCCGCGACCCCGGCGAGGACCGACAGGTCGAGCGGCGGCTCCGCGCGAGCGACGACGCGCGTCGCCTCACGTACCGCCTCGACACGCCGACGCAGCCGCGCAGGGAGTACCTGCTCCAGCTTCGCCAGCGCGGTGAGCGACGTCTCCTCGACGCCGAGCCTCTGGACGGCGACCGCACCCAGTCCGACCGCGACAGCGACAGCCTCGTCGTCATCGAGCAGCAGCGGGGGCATCGCCGTCCCCGCGGCCAACCGGTACCCGCCCGCCACCCCGGGACGCGAGTCCACGGGGTACCCGAGGGACCGCAGCTTGCTGATGTCGGCGCGCACGGTCCTCGCGCTGACATCGAGCCGGCCGGCGAGCTGGGTGCCGGTCCAGTCGCGCTGGAGCTGCAGCAACGACAGCAGCTCGAGAAGTCGGGCAGAGGTCTCCAGCACGGCGTCGATCGTCTCAGCAATCGCGGAAGCTCGTCCGCCGCAATGGTTGAGAACGTCCCCGTCATGACGAAGATCAACGCGCTCACACCGTTCCGCATCGACATCCCGCAGGCCGACGTCGACGACCTGCGCCGACGCCTGGCGCGCACCCGGTGGCCACACCCGGTCGCGGGCCGCGACGACCCCGCCGACTTCAGCCGCGGTACCCCGCTGACCTACCTGCAGGAGCTGGCCGGGTACTGGCAAGACGGGTTCGACTGGCGTGCCCAGGAGGCGAGGCTCAACGAGTACGAGCAGGTCACGACGGCCGTCGAGGGCCAGACGTTCCACGTCGTCCACGCGCGATCGGCGAACGCGGACGCCACCCCGCTGCTCCTGAACAACGGCTGGCCAGGTTCGTTCGTCGAGTACCAGCGCCTCGTCCCCCTGCTGACCGACGAGTTCCACGTGGTCATCCCCTCGCTACCCGGCCTGGGGTTCTCGACCCCGCTGTCAGCGACCGGCTGGGACCTCGCACGCACGTCGGACGCCTACGCGGAGATCATGACCCGTCTCGGCTACGAGAGGTTCGCCGCCCATGGCACCGACGTCGGCGCGGGCACCACCGGATGCCTCGCGGCGGTCTACCCGGAGCGTGTCATCGGCACGCACCTCGGCGCCGACCGCGGGTGGCTCGGGCTGGTCGGCGACAAGCTTCCGTTCCCCGACGGCCTGTCCGAGGACGAGACCGCCCAGATCGAGGCGCTGCACGCCGAGACCGCCGCAGAAGGCGGCTACATCGGGATGCACAACCACCGACCGGACACGATCGGTGCGGCACTCACCGACTCGCCGGTCGCCCAGCTTGCGTGGATCACCGAGAAGTTCAAGAGACGGACGACCAGCGGCGGCTACCGCGAACCGGACGTCGACCGCGACCAGCTCCTCACGAACATCAGCCTGTACTGGTTCACCCGCAGCGGTGCGTCGATCGCGCAGTTCTACTACGAGTCCCAGCACGCCGGAGCCGGCATGGCCGTGTCCCCCGGCGTGCCGTCCGGCTGGGCCGTGTTCAACACCCACCCGCTCCTGCGTCGCGCGCTGGACCCCGGGAAGGCGACGGGCCACTGGAGCGAGTTCACCGCGGGCGGTCACTTCCCCGCGATGGAGGAGCCGAACCTGCTCGCGGACGACATCCGTACCTTCTTCCGCGGCCTCCTCCGACCCGCGTCGGGCCGGCGGACCAAGGCGCCCGCTCAAGCCTGACCCATCACCTCCGGCGGGGTGACGAGACCCCGAAGGTGGGCCACCCGGTCACGTTCATCACCGGGGGCAAGACGAAGGCCCAGGTCTGCGCATCCGCTGACCTGGGCCTTCTTTGTCTCAACCGTACGTGCGCCCGGAGGGACTCGAACCCCCAACCTTCTGATCCGTAGTCAGATGCTCTATCCGTTGAGCTACGGGCGCCCGTGCGTCGCCGGAGCGACGTGCGGACCGGACGAGGATACCGGACCGTCGGAGGTGCCACGAACGAGCCGCCGGAGGGCGTGAGCAGCATGCGCCGGGGGCCGGCCGGACGCCCCGCCGAATTGCCCGGGTACCTCCGCCGTGCTCAGGTGTGCGGACCCGCCGAGCAGCGCGGGTGTGCCCGGAGGGACCTGTCGTCACCCTGCCCGCCCCCGGCTCGGACCCGACCCCTGGGGCAGCGCCGTCCGCGGTGGGCAGCTCGTGAGGTACCCGAATGTCCTCCATCGACCCCCGTCACCGCGACGCGCCGCAGCGTCGTCGCACCTCCCCCACCAGCCTCAGCCGTGCCGCCCGCCGGGTCGCACCCGCCCTGCTCATGGGCGCCGTCCTGGGCACCTCGCTCGGCCTCGGCGCACCCGCCTCCGCGGCCCCGGGCGAGACCTGGGACCGGCTCGCCCAGTGCGAGTCCGGTGGCAACTGGTCCATCAACACCGGCAACGGCTACTACGGCGGGCTGCAGTTCTACCAGCCCACCTGGGAGGCGTTCGGCGGGACCCAGTACGCCCCCCGCGCCGACCTCGCCTCCCGCGCGGAGCAGATCGCCGTGGCCGAGAAGGTCCTCGCCCGCCAGGGCTGGGGTGCCTGGCCCGCGTGCTCGGCCCGGCTCGGCCTGACGGAGGCCGACCAGGGTGGCGGCTCACCGGCCCCCTCCGACAGCTACACCGTGGCGGCCGGGGACACCCTGTCCTCGATCGCCCGCGCCAACGGCACCACCTGGATGCAGCTGTTCGCGGCGAACCGCGACGTCATCGTTAACCCGGCGCGCATCAACGTCGGCCTTCGGCTGACCCTCACCCCCGCCTTCACCGCACCGGCCACCCCCGCGACCCCCGGGTCGGCGTCCGGCAACTACACCGTCGGGGCCGGCGACACGTTGAGCACCATCGCCCGGGCCAACGGCACCACGTGGCAGCAGGTGTACGCCGACAACCGCGACGTCATCGGTGGCAACCCGAACGTCCTCAGGATCGGCCAGCGGCTCACCGTCGGCTGAGCGAGTCCCAGCAGGTCGAGGGCGGCACCGGTCACCCACCGGCGCCGCCCTCGGTCGTCCGCTCCCGGTGCCGCGCTCGCGAACCCCGGGCCCGGGGGCCCGCTGAGGCATAATCGGCCGGTGAACGCGGCCATCGAGGTCCACCGGGCGCCCCTGCTGGTCGACGTCCGCACGGCCGCCGCCAGTGCGCTGGCGGACGCCTTCGCCGAGGACGGCTGGGTCGGGCACAGTGACGGCCCCCGCCGCTCCGGCGGGGTGCCCCTGCTGATGCGGGTGGCCGCCGACGTCGGCGCACGGCGCGGCGGGCTGCTCGTCGCGCAGGAGGGCGCGTCGCCGTCCGAGGTCCTGGGGGCCTCGGTGTGGGTGCCGGCGGACAGACGAGGCGGCGCACCGCTGGACGCCGTCCGGGCCGGGGCTGCTGCGCTTCCGCTGGTGCTGGGTCCCCGCGGGTTGGCTCGGGTGCTGCGCGACGAGGCGGACACCGACCGTGCCGTCGAACCGCACGTCAGGCCCGGCGACGCCTACCTGTGGGTGCTGGGCGTCCGGCGCGACCGTCACGGTCGCGGGCTCGGCCGGACCCTGGTCGAGGGCACTGCGGTCGACGCCGCCCAGCACGGCCACGGTCGGCTGGTGCTCGTCACCCACGACCCGCGCAACGTCGCGAAGTACCTGGCTCTGGACTTCGCGCTGCTCGACACCTCCCGACGGACCTCCGGCATCACGCTTCACGTCCTGGCGCGTCCCCTCTGACGTGACCCCGGCCCACCCGGCCACGGGTCCGGTCCCCCACAACAAGCCAGGTCGGGTCAGGTCAGGTCACCAGCAGGTCCGCCTCCAGCGCGGTCGCGGCCTCGAGCAGGGGCGGCAGCAGCTCGGCGGTGATCTCGTCCACCGACCCCCGTTCCAGCGGCGCGGAGATGTTCATGGCGGCCACGACCTCGCCGCCCCGCCCGTGCAGCGGCACCGCCATCGAGCGCAGGCCGAGCTCCAGCTCCTGGTCCACCAGGGCGAACCCCGCGGCCCCGACCTCCTCCAGCACGGCGCGCAGCCGGACGGGGTCGGTGACCGTCAACGGCGTGAGCGGGCGCGGCCGCACCCGGCGCAGGTAGTCCTCCCGCCAGGCCGGCGGTGCCCCGGCCAGCAGGACCCGCCCCATCGACGTGGGGTAGGCGGGGTAGCGGCTGCCGACGTTGATCGCGGCCTTCATGATCTTGCGGGCGTGGACCCGGCCGACGTAGACCAGGTCGTCGCCGTCCAGCACGGACACCGAGCAGGACTCGTGCAGCGCGTTCGACAGCCGCTCCATGTGCGGCTGCGCGACCTCCAGCAGGGTCAGGCCCGACAGGTAGGCGAACCCCAGGTCGAGCACCCGGGGCCGCAGCGAGAACGACGACTCGTGCTGGTGGACGTAGCCCAGCTCGACCAGCGTCAGCAGGAACCGCCGCGACGCGGCCCTGGTCAGGCCGGTGCGGCGCGCCACGTCGGACAGGCTCAGCTGCTGGTGCTGGGAGTCGAACGCCTTGATGACGGCCAGTCCGCGCTCCAGGGAACGGACGAACGTGTCGCTGCTGACGGCCCGGCCCTCGGCGGGCGCCTCCTGCTCTGCCACCGCACGATCCTGCACCGGATCAGCCGGGCCCTGGTACGCGCCGACGCCTCACGCGGGGGCCGCCGTGGCCTCGATGGCCCGCAGCACCTCGAGCTCACGGGTCGTGGGCTCCTCGGTCACCACCAGGTCGTCGGCGACCCGGAGGTCCCAGCCGGTGGCCTCGCGCGCCTGCTGCACCTCGACGCCGGGGTGGACGGCCACCAGGACCAGCTCGCAGGTCTCCGGGTCCGGACGCAGCACCCCCAGGTCGGTGATGACCTGGGTGGGACCACGACCGCGCAGCCCGTACCGCTCCCGGTCGCCCGGGCCGCGCCCGAACCCGACCGACGTGACGAAGTCGACCGTGTCCACGAAGGTGCGCCGGGACTGGCTGACCACGACCACGACCTCGCCGCAGGAGGCCGCGATCTCGGGCGCCCCGCCGGCCCCGGGCAGCCGCACCCTGGGGTCGTCGTAAGGGCCGATCACCGTGGTGTTGATGTTGGCGAACCGGTCCAGCTGGGCCGCGCCCAGGAAGCCGACGTCGATGCGACCGGGCTGCAACCAGTAGTTGAAGATCTCGGGCACGCTCACCACCGAGGTGGCCGTGTCGGCCAGCACGCCGTCGCCGATCGACAGCGGCAGCCGGTCCGGCGCCGCGCCGATGGTGCCGGACTCGTAGACCAGCACCAGGTCCGGCGCGTGGGTGGCGCGGGCCAGGTTGGCCGCCGTGGACGGCTTGCCGATCCCGACGAAGCAGGTCGCCCGGTCGGCGAGCGCCCGCGACGCGGCGACCGTCATCATCTCCGAGGTGGTCCAGCCGGTCACGGGGTCACCCCCGTCGTCCCGAGGACCTCGCGGTCCAGCCAGGCGGTGAACGTGTCCCGGTCCCGGCTGATGGCGTCCCAGGACCGGTAGTAGTCGTTGTCCCGGTCGGAGTACCCGTGGGCGTAGGACGGGTGGGCCCCGCCCGGCACCTCGGCCACCGCGTCGACCACCCAGGACGGCAGCACCACGGCCCCCGGGCGCGGCTCGAGGGCGTCGACCACCTCCTCGACGGTGAACAGCACCCGCGCCGAGGCCAGCGCGACCTCCTTCTGCACGCCCGTGATGCCCCACAGCTGGACGTTGCCCGCCCGGTCGGCCTGCTGGGCGTGCAGCACGGCGACGTCCGGGGTGAGGGCGGGCACGGCCGTCAGCTCCTCACCGGTGAACGGGCACACGACCGACCTGATGGTGTCGGTGTGCGCCGGCAGGTCGGTGCCGCGGTAGCCGCGCATCACCGCGAACGGCAGCCCGGAGGCGCCCGCGACGTACCGGTTGGCCAGCCCGGCGTGGGAGTGCTCCTCGATGGCCAGCGGCCGGGGCCAGGAGTTCTGCACCGCGTCGCGGAAGCGGTGCAGCGAGCCCACCCCGGGGTTGCCGCCCCAGCTGAAGATGAGCTTCGACGCGCAGCCGGCGCCGATCATCTGGTCGTAGACGATGTCGGGGGTCATCCGGACCAGGGTCAGGTCGCGGCGGCCCTGGCGGATCACCTCCTGACCGGCGGCGACCGGGATCAGGTGGGTGAACCCCTCGACCGCGACGGTGTCGCCGTCGTGGACCAGGGACGCCACGGCGTCGGGCAGGCTCATCAGCTCGGCCACGTCAGCCCTCGCCGAGGGTGCGGTCGAGCACCTGGCACAGGACGTCGCGCAGGGCCGTGTACGGGTCGGCCAGGACCGCCAGCGAGCGCCACGCGACGTGCTGGTCGGGGCGGACCAGGACGCAGCCGTCCTCGTCGGTCTCGCGCAGCCGGGCCCAGTCGTCGTAGAGGTCGGTGTACTCGCGACCCGGGCCGACGACCGCCGCGTGCACCTCGACGCCCAGCTCGGCCGACAACCGCTGCGCCGCCATGGCCCAGCCGTCGCCGCCGATCCCGGTGAACAGGGTGAACCGACCGTGACCGGCCACGTCGAGCGTGCTGACCTTGGAGTAGCCGTCACCGCCGCGGTGCCCGAGCCAGGCGTGGGGCAGCCGCGCGCCGGGCCAGGTGGTCGGGTGGTAGTACAGCTCGGGGTCGCGGTCGTAGGCCGGCTCCGGGGTGCCGTCGGGGACCACGGCGCCGCTGGCGTACCGCTGGCCCAGCTCGACGCCGTGGGCGTTGAACTCGTAGTCCTTGAGCTCCAGCGCCGTCTTGAGCGCCTCGCGCTTGGTGCGGGCCTGCGGGGTGTCGTCGGCGCGGTCGTCGATCCGGGCCCGCATCACCGCGGGGTCGGACGTGTCGGTCAGCCCGAGCGCGGCGAAGATCGGACCGAACTCCTCGATCGACTTGTTGGCCCGCAGCACGATCTGCTCCGCGATCGGCGCCCGCTCCGGCTGGTAGGAGTCCAGCAGGCGCGGCCCGGCCTTGCCCTGCAGGACGTGGGCGAGCTTCCAGGCCAGGTTGTAGGCGTCCTGGATGCTCGTGTTGGACCCCAGGCCGTTGCTCGGCGGGTGGCGGTGGGTGGCGTCGCCCATGGCGAACACCCGGCCGCGACGGTTCTCGGTGGCGTACCACTTGTTGTTGCCCCACAGCGAGGTCGAGACCAGCTCGACGTCGATGGTGTCGTCGCCCACCAGGTCGTGGACGACCTTGGTCGCGAACGCCTCGTCGACCACGGGCGGGGTGGACGCGATGTCGTAGCCCCAGACGATGAGCCACTCGTCCCACGGCCGGACGCACCGGACCAGGCCGAGGCCGATGCCGCCGACGTCGCTGCCGGGCTGCAGCACCCAGTAGAGGATGGACGGGCGCTGCTCGACGAACCTCGACAGGTCGGCCTTGAAGACGATGTTCATCGACCCGGCGACGTCCATCTGCCCCTCGAACGGCAGGTCGAGGTCCTTGACCACTTGCGAGCGGCCGCCGTCCGCGCCGATGACGTACCGGGCGCGGATCGGGTACTCGACGCCCGTGAGCCGGTCCCGCACCGTCACGGTGACGCCGTCGTCGTCCTGGACCATCGACACGTACTCGGTGTCGAAGCGGACGTGGGCGCCGCGCTCGGCGGCGTTGCGGACCAGGATCGGCTCCATCAGGTTCTGCGGGATGTCGCAGATGCTCGACGGGCTGGCCAGGGTGTAGTCCGCCTGCCGACGCGGGTGGGTGCCCCAGGTGCGGACCCGGCCCAGCTCGTCCCCGGCCAGGCTGGTGCAGAACACCGTGTCGCCCATCAGGTGCTGCGGCACCGCGAGCGGGGTGACCTGGTCCTCGACGCCCAGGTCGCGCAGCACCTCCATCGTGCGCTGGTTGGTGATGTGGGCGCGCGGGGTGTTGGCGGTCCAGCGGTACTTGGTGATGACGATGTGCTCGACGCCGTAGGTGGCCAGGGCCAGCGAGCTCGCCGCGCCGGCGGGGCCGGTGCCGATGACCAGGACGTCGGTCTCGAGGGCGCTCATGCGGTGGGTCCTCCCGTGCTGGTGGTGGTCGTGTCGCCGGGTCCGCCGGTCGCCTCGGGCGCCAGGACCACGTCGAAGCGGGTGCGGTACCAGGGCCCCTCGATCTCCCGGCCCTCCGGCGCCTCGCCGGGCGGCTGCTCGCCGAAGTCCAGGACGAGGGAGTCCTTGACGCCGAACACGGCGTCGGAGCCCAGGTAGTCATCGCCCGCGACGAAGACGTGCGTCACCAGGGTCCGCATCGCCTCGGCGGTGACCATGAAGTGGATGTGGGCGGGCCGGTAGCTGCTGCGCCCGGCCGCGGCGAGCAGGTCGCCCACCGGGCCGTCGTCGGGGATGGGGTAGCTGGCGGGCAGCACCGACCAGAACCGGTAGGACCCGTCGGCGTCGCTGAACACGTGGCCGCGGCCGGTCATGGCGTCGCCGCCGTCGTCGAGCTGGACGTCGTAGAAGCCGTCCTCGTCGGCCTCCCACACCTCGATCCGGGCCCCGGCGACCGGCCGGCCCGCCGTGTCGGTGACGGTGCCCTCGACCCAGCACGGCGCGCCCTTGGCGCCCTGGCTGACGTCGCCGCCGAGCGGGGTCTCGGGGCTGCCCTCGACGAAGAACGGCCCGAACACCGTGGCCTCGGTCGCTGCGCCCGGCCCGGACCCGGTCGCCGGGTTGTTGACGCCGATGGTCAGCATCGACAGGCCCAGGACGTCGGACAGCAGGATGAACTCCTGCCGGGTGTCGGTCGTGATGTCGCCGCAGCCGCGCAGGAACGCGATCGCCTGCGTCCACTCGGCCTCGGTCAGCCGGACGTCGCGGACGAAGGAGTGCAGGTGCTCGACCAGGCCGGCCATCACCTCGCGGTAGCGGTCGTCGGTCGAGCCCTCGAAGCTGGCCACGACGGCGTCGGTCACGGCGCGCTCGCGCGCGGCCTGCTCGTCGGTCGGTCCGGCGGTGCTCCTGCGGCTGGGCTCGCTCATGCGACGGCTCCTGAGGTCTCGGGGCGGCCGGCCCACGCGGCCCGCACCAGGGCGTCCACGTCGGCGTGGCTGATCGGTCGGGGGTTGGGGATCGCACCGTCGGCGACCTTCTCCGCCACCAGGCGCACGGCCTCGTCCAGGTCCGTCTCGACCAGGCCCACGTCGCGCAGGCCGGTGGGGATGCCGATCTCGTCGTCGAGGCGCACCAGCGCCGCGACCGGGTAGGCCTCGTCACCGAGCGCCCGTCCCAGCCGGGCCGCCCGCTCCCCCAGCGCCGGCACCTGGAACGCGAGCACGTGGGGCAGGACGACGGCGTGCATGGCCGCGTGCGGCAGGTCGAACGCCCCGCCGAGCACGTGGCAGGTCTTGTGGTGCAGCCCGGACCCGGCCGCGGCGAACGCCGTGCCGGACAGCCAGGCGCCGTAGAGCACGTCGGAGCGGGCGTCGACGTCGTGGCCGTCGGCCAGCACCCCCGGCAGGCCGCGACGCAGGGCCGCCACGCCCTCCAGGGCCATCAGGTCGGTGACCGGGTTGGCCCCCGGTCCCCAGACGGCCTCGACGCAGTGGGCCATGGCGTTCATGCCGCTGGCGGCGCTGAGGTCGGCGGGCAGGCCGACAGTCAGCTCGGGGTCGTAGACCACGGTGCGCGGGGCGACGACGTCGGCCACGCCCGTGGTCTTGCGGCCGTCGGTGGTCAGGCCCCAGACGTTCGTCATCTCCGAGCCCGCGTAGGTGGTGGGCACGGCCAGGACGGGCAGGGAGTCGGTCAGGGCGACGGCCTTGGCGGTGCCGGTGGTGGACCCGCCGCCGACCGACAGCACCAGGTCGGCACGGGTCTCGCGGGCCAGGGCACGGGCGGCCTCGGCGCAGGCGAGCGGCACGTGCTGGCGGACGTCGTCGAACCAGCCGACCACCCGCTCCCCCAGCGGCGCCGCGAGCTCGCGGGCCAGCGGCATCTCGGCCTCGCCCGCGACGACCAGGACGCGGGTCGCCTCGAGCCGGTCGACCTCGTCGAGCAGCCGGGTCCGGGCGGTGCCGGCGCCGAACACGACCCGGGTCCGCAACGAGGAGTAGGTGAACGTCATGAACGGGCCTTCCGAGAGGTGACGGCGGTGGCGAGCCGGTGGCCCACCGGGAACAGCCCGTGCCGGCGGTGCGGGTCCACCAGGCCCCACACCCCGCGCGGCGCGAGGAGCACGACGAGGATCGCGATCACCCCCAGGATGACCAGGTACACCGAGCCCAGGTCGGACAGCGTCTCCTGCAGGGCGAAGAACACCAGCGCCCCGACCAGCGGGCCCTCGAGGGTGCCGACGCCGCCGATGACGACCATGAACACCATGAACGCCGTCCACTGCACGCTGAACACGCTGTCGGGCTGGACCCGCAGGCTCGACAGCGCCAGCAGCGCGCCCGCCGCGCCGGCCCCGGCGGCCGAGGCCACGAACACGACCCGCTTGACCCGGGTGACGTCGATGCCGTTGCTGGCCGCGGCGGTGGCGTCGTCGCGGACGGCGGTCAGGGCGATGCCGAGCCGCGACGAGATGAGCCAGACCGTGCCGGCCACGACGGCGACCACGACGATCAGCCCGCACCAGTAGGTGAACGCGATCCGCAGCCCGGCGTCGGTGCCGGCCAGCGACCGCAGCGACGTCCCGGACCCGGCTCCCACCTCGCGGAACTGCACGACGACCAGCCGGAACACCTCGGCGATCACCCAGGTGCCGATGGCGAAGTACCCGCCGACGAGCCGGAACGCGAGGAACGACACCGGTATGGACACCAGCCCGGCGACGACCGCGGCGAGCGGGACGGCCAGGAACGGGTCGATGCCGATGATGTCGCTCGCGACGACCAGGCCGTAGGCGCCGAGGCCGATGTAGGCCTGCTGGCCGACCGACACCATGCCGCCGTAGCCGGCGAGCAGGTTCCAGGTGACGGCGATGACGACGTAGACGAACAACGTCACCAGCGAGGTGAGCGTGGCCGAGGTGACCAGGTAGGGCAGCACGGCCAGGGCCACGACGACGGCGACCAGCGCGCCGGTGCCGACGGTCGAGGTCCGGCCACCGCGGACCACCCGGGGGGGCGCGGCGCCGACGTCGGGGACGGAGCCGGCGGGGGTGGTCGGGGCGCTCATGTCGCGGCCATCTTCGGCAGCAGGCCCTGCGGTCGCAGCGCCAGGACGAGCAGGAACACCAGGTGCCCGGCGAGGATCTGCTGCGCCGGGTCGATCCAGGCCCCGACGGTCTGCGCGACGCCCAGGACGACGCCGCCCAGCAGGGTGCCCCAGACGTTGCCGAGCCCGCCGATGATGACGGCCTCGAAGGCGATGATGAGCAGCAGCGGCCCGCTGAGCGGGGTGAAGTTGGTCTGGATGCCGTTGACGACACCGGCGAGCGCGACCGTTGCGAACGCGATCGCCGCCGCGATGCCGTAGACGTGCTTCGCGTCCACCCCCATGAGGCGGACCGCCTGCGGGTCGTCGCTGGTGGCGCGGATGATCCGGCCCAGGCTGGTGCGGGCCAGGAACAGCGACAACCCGGCCAGCAGGGCCACGGCGGTGGTGAACACCGCCAGCGGCAGGTACCCGATCGACAGGTCACCGGCCCGGAAGCTCGCGGTGGTGAGGGCCCCGACGTCGAGTCGGCGCTGGTCGGCGGTGAACGTGGCCAGCAGCAGGTTCTGCACCACGATCGACAGCCCGAACGTGACCAGCAGCGAGGGCAGCGGACTAGGTCCGACCGTGCGGTCCAGCACCACGCGCTGCGTCAGGTAGCCCAGCGCGGCGGAGGCCGGGACCACGACCAGCAACGACAGCAGGGGGTTCACGCCGAGCGCGGTCCCGAGCACCAGCGACCCGAACGCGCCCAGCACCGCGACCTCGCCATGGGCGAGGTTGACCAGGCGCATCACCCCGAACATCAGCGACAGCCCGGTGGCGAACAGCGCGTAGAGCCCGCCGAGCAGCAGGCCCTGCACGACCGCGTTGAGCAAGGTCATGCCCTCACCCCGAAGTAGGCGGCGGAGACCTGCTCCATCGACACCTGGTCGCTGCGGCCCTCGAGCGACGTGCGCCCCTCGAGCATGCAGTGCACGTGGTCGGCGACGGCGAAGGCCTGGCGGACGTCCTGCTCGACGAGCAGCACGGTGGTGCCCTTGCCGGTGATCTCCGGCAGGGCCGCGTACAGCTGCTTGACCACGACCGGGGCCAGGCCGAGCGACACCTCGTCCAGCAGCAGCAGGCGCGGGTTGCTCATCAACGCCCGGCCGATGGCGGTGGCCTGCTGCTCGCCGCCGGACATCGCCCCGGCCCGGCGCGCACGGCGCTCGGCCACCAGCGGGAACAGGTCGTACACGGCCTTCAGGTCCCAGGGTCCGGGCCGCTTGGCGCTGGCGCCGACCTGCAGGTTCTCCTCGACGGTCAGGCTGCCGAACAACCGCCGGCCCTCGGGCACCATCGAGACGCCCAGCCGGACCCGCGTGTGAGGGCGGACCCGCGTGACGTCGTCGCCGGCGAAGCGGACCTGGCCGGCGCTCGGGCGGAGCAGCCCCGTGATGGCGCTGAGCAGGGTGGACTTGCCCGCGCCGTTGGCGCCGATCACGGCGAGCACGTCGCCCTCGGCGACGGACAACGAGACGCCCTGGACCGCGCGCAGGTCGCCGTGGCGGACCTCGAGGTCGGTGACCTCCAGCAGCGTGCTCATCGGTCGGTCCTCGTGCCCGGCCCGGCGACGACCGGGTCGTCCGGGGCCGTGCCCAGGTACGTGCGCCGGACCTCGGGGGAGTCCATCACCTCGCGCGGGTCGCCCTCGGCCAGCACCTGGCCATAGGTGAGGCACATCAACCGGTCGGCGACGGCGAGCAGGGCGTGCACGACGTGCTCGATCCAGACGATGGCCACGCCGGTGCGCTTGAGCCCCTCGATCGTGGCGACCAGCTCGGGCACCTCCTGCTCGGTGAGCCCGCCCGCGATCTCGTCCAGCAGCACCAGCCGCGGCCGGCTGGCCATCGCGCGGGCCAGCTCGAGCCGCTTGCGGTCCAGCAGCGGCAGCGACCCGGCGGGGGTGTCGGCGCGATGCAGCAGGTCCAGCTGCTCCAGCACCTCCACGGCCGCCTCGCGGGCGGCCCGGCGGCGCAGCCCGGCCCCGAACGTGGCCGACACCAGGACGTTCTCCAGCACGGTCATCTGCCCGAACGGCCGCGGCACCTGGTAGCTGCGACCGATTCCGTCGCGGCAGCGCACGTGGGCCGGGTCACGTGTCACGTCGCGCCCGTCCAGGCGCACCGTGCCCGCGTCCGGGCGCAGCACCCCGGTGACGACGTTGAGCAGGGTGGACTTGCCGGCCCCGTTGGGTCCGACGATGCCCAGGGTCTCGCCGGCGTCGACGCGCAGGTCGACGCCGTCGAGGACCTGCAGGCGACCGAAGCTGACGCTCAGCCCGGTCGCCTGCAGCAGCGGTCCGCTCACGCCAGCTCCTCGACCTCACCGGCAGCCGGGATGTCGGTGGCCTGCGCGTTGGACACGATGACGAGCTCGGGGTCGGCCTCGCCCGTGCGCCACTGGCCGCCGACAAGCTGGGTCTTGGCCACGGTCGGCACCGGCCCGGCGGTCCAGTCGACCGTGCCGACGACGGTGTCCACGCTCAGCCCCGCGAGGGCGTCGACCAGGCCCTGCTTGTCGTCGGGGCCCGACGTCAGCGCGAACGCGGCGACCGCCACCTCGAACAGGGCGTGGACGTAGCCGATCGGCTGCGTCCACGGCGCACCGGTGGCCTCGGTCCACGCCTCGGCCAGCTCGGCCGACGTCTGGCCCGTCAGGCTGGAGCTGAACGGGTGCGACGGGCTCCACCAGACCTCGCTGGACAGGTTGTCGCCGCGGTCGCCGACCGCGGTGATGCTGCTCGGGAACAGCAGCGCCTTGCCGACCGTGGCGATGGTCGGGTTGAAGTCCTGCTGGCCCGCCTGGTTCCAGAACGTCGTGAAGTCCGGCGGGATCGGGACGCCGACCAGGATCTCGACCCCGGCCTCCTTGAACTGCGAGATCTGCGCTGTGAAGTCCTGCGTGCCGTTGGCGTAGAAGCCCGGGTCGACCAGCGTGTACCCGCGTTCGGTGATGGGGGGCAGGAACCCGAGCTCGGGGTCGCCCCAGGCGTTGCCGTCGGGGTCGTTGGGCCACAAGGCGCCGACCACCTTGTTGGTCTCGACCGAGTCCCACATGTCCAGGAACACGGCGATGACGTCCTCGAGCCCCCAGAAGAAGTGGTAGGTCCAGGCGAACGGCGCCTCGGGGTCGCCGCCCCGTCCGAAGAAGAACGGCTGCCACGGCGCCAGGCTGCTCAGGCACGGCACGCCGTTGGCCTCGCACTGGTCGGCGACGGGGTTGACGGTGTCCGGCGTCGAGCCGGCCAGGACCAGGTCGACCTGGTCGGTGAGGATCAGGTCGGCCGCGGCGTCGCCCGCGACGGTGGAGTCGGACTGGGTGTCCTTGACGATGATCTCGACCTGGCTCACCCCGGCGCCGGTGGTGATGCCGTTCTCGGCGAAGTAGGCCGTCAGGGCCTCGATGACGAAGCTGTCGGCCTCGCCGAACGGTGCGAGCGGCCCGGTCTGGGGCGTGACGTAGCCGATCTTGATGGTGCGCGCCTCGGCGGTGGGGTCACCGGAGGCGGCCGGGGCGGCGGAGGACCCGGCCTCGGTGTCGGTATCGGTGCGCAGCTGGTCGGCGCAGCCGGCCAGACCGAGGGCGCCCACGGCGGCCACGGCACCGGTGCCGTGCAGGACGGCACGCCGCGGCGGGCCGGAGGGCGAGGACGGGGAGTCGGGGGGAGTCGAGCGCATGGGTTGCCTCCATTGGCAACGGTTCGCTGTGCGAACGTGTGTGCGGCTGTAGAACAGGACACACCCCGACTGATTCACCTGTCAACCGTTTCCCGGAACTGCCCTGCGGGGTGCCCGTCGGCTCGGGGTCGACGGGCCGCCCGGTCCCTCGGCCACCACGACGACACGGTCCGTCGCACCGCGAGGCTCCTGGGGCACGTCGGGCGCTCTCACCAGGCAATTCGTCGGGACGGGTGGGTGATCTCACTCACCGTGACGGGCGTCTCATCGGCCCGCCACGAGCCGACGGACCGGCCTAGCGTCGCCATCTCGGCCACCACCCCCTCGGCCACGGACCACCCCACAGGAGGACGAGAGCGATGACCGTCGACACCCCCACCACCAGGACGACGCCCAGCACCCCCATCGCCGGCAGCCCGCAGCGGCCCGCCTCGCACGCCGACCGCGCCTCCACCGCCCCTCGGTGGAGCACGCACCACCGGTTGCAGGCCTGGATCGAGGAGGTCGTCGCGCTGACCACTCCCGACGAAGTCCGGGTCTGCGACGGCAGCGACGCGGAATGGACCGAGCTCACCGACGCGATGGTCGAGTCGGGCACCCTCACCCGGCTGCAGGCCAAGCCCAACAGCTTCCTCGCCGCCTCCGACCCGACCGACGTGGCCCGCGTCGAGGACCGCACGTTCATCTGCTCCGTCGACCCCGCCGACGCCGGCCCGACCAACAACTGGATGGACCCGGCCGAGATGAAGGCCGTCCTCACCGACCTGTACGACGGCTCGATGACCGGCCGGACGATGTACGTCGTCCCGTTCGTCATGGGCCGCCTGGACATGACGCCCACCATGTTCGGCGTCGAGATCACGGACTCCCCGTACGTGGTCGCCTCGATGCGGATCATGACGCGGATGGGCGCCGAGGTGCTCACCGCGCTGGAGGAGCGCGAGGCCGACTTCGTGCCGTGCCTGCACTCGGTCGGCATGCCGCTGGGCGAGGGCGAGACCGACGTCGCCTGGCCGAGCAACGAGACCAAGTACATCGTCCAGTTCCCCGAGGAGCGGATGATCTGGTCCTACGGGTCCGGCTACGGCGGCAACGCCCTGCTGGGCAAGAAGTGCTACTCGCTGCGGATCGCGTCGGTCATGGCGCGCGACGAGGGCTGGCTCGCGGAGCACATGCTCATCCTCAAGCTCACCAGCCCGCAGCAGGAGACCCACTACGTCGCGGCCGCGTTCCCCAGCGCCTGCGGCAAGACCAACCTGGCCATGCTCGAGCCCACCATCCCGGGCTGGACCGTCGAGACCCTGGGCGACGACATCGCCTGGATGAGGTTCGGCGAGGACGGCCGGCTGTGGGCGT
This sequence comes from Actinomycetales bacterium, assembly GCA_038258055.1. Classification (GTDB taxonomy): domain Bacteria; phylum Actinomycetota; class Actinomycetes; order Actinomycetales; family JBBAYJ01; genus Aquipuribacter. The sequence continues at coordinate 26,606 of JBBSQH010000026.1, read as the reverse complement.
CCAACCCCGAGTTCGGCCTGTTCGGCGTCGCGCCCGGCACGGGCTGGAACACCAACCCCAACGCGGTGCGGACCATCGCCCAGGGCAACTCGCTGTTCACCAACGTCGCCCTGACCGACGACGGCGACGTGTGGTGGGAGGGGATGACCGAGGAGCCGCCCGCCCACCTCACCGACTGGCACGGCGAGGACTGGACGCCCGCCAGCGACACCCCGTCCTCGCACCCCAACAGCCGCTTCTGCACCCCGATCAACCAGTGCCCGGTCCTGGCGGAGGAGTACGAGGACCCGCGCGGGGTGCCGATCTCGGCCATCCTGTTCGGCGGCCGGCGTCGCACGACCATCCCGCTGGTGACCGAGGCGCGGGACTGGGCGCACGGAGTGTTCATGGGCGCGACCCTGTCGAGCGAGACGACGGCCGCCGCGACCGGCAAGGTCGGCGTCGTCCGCCGCGACCCGATGGCGATGCTGCCGTTCATCGGCTACGACGCGGGCGACTACTTCGGCCACTGGCTGGACATGGCCAAGAACGCCGACGCCGACAGGATGCCGCGCATCTTCTACGTGAACTGGTTCCGTCGTGACGCCGACGGCGGGTTCCTCTGGCCGGGCTTCGGCGAGAACGGCCGCGTCCTCAAGTGGGTCGTCGACCGACTCGAGGGCCGTGCCGCCGCCAAGGACACGCCCATCGGCCGGGTGCCCACCTTCGGCGCCATCGACACCGAGGGCCTGGACCTGGACGACGACACCCTGGCGGCCGCGCTCCGGGTCGACGTCGACGAGTGGGCCCGAGAGCTGCCCGAGATCCAGCGCTGGTTCGACACCTTCGGCGACACCCTGCCCTCAACCCTCCGCACCGAGCTCGACACCCTCCGTCAGCGCCTCACCGGCTGACCGTCCGCCGCCCTGTCCCGGGCCCGTGGCACCATCACGGCCGTGATGGGGTCTCGGGGCTGGGTGTGGTGGGTCGTCGGCGTGGTCGTCATCCTGTCGGGGGGTGCGGTGGCCGCCTACGCGGTGGCGGTCGTCCCCGGGCAGCGGGAGGACAACCGGGACGCCGCCGCCGAGCGGGCGGTGCAGGACCTGGCCGACGCCTGGCAGGGGCAGGACCTGGTGGGCCTGGGTGACCAGCTCGACTACACGACCCTGACGACCGGGCTGACGGACGTGGTCGGCGCGCAGAGCCCCGGCGACGCGGCCACCGGGGACCCGTCCGCCGCTGTCTCGACGGACCCGTCTCCCGGTGCCTCTACGACCCCCTCCGAGCCGGCCGACGCCGGCGCCGAGGACGAGGCGGCACCGGTCGAGGACCCCGACGAGCCGCGTCCGGTCTGGCCGGAGTCGGTCGAGGTGGTCGAGGTCACCCGCACCGGCGACACCGCCAGCGCCGTCCTCACGGTCACGTGGCCGTTCGGCTGGACCTACGACACCACGGTCCAGGCCCGCCGGACCTCGACCGAGGAGGTCGGCAGCATCCGCGGGGCCTTCGACACCTCCGGCGGGCACTGGGGCACCACGTTCACCACGATGACCGTGGCGCCGGGCCTGACCGAGGACGCCGTGCTGGCCGCCGAGCGCGAGCCCGCCACCCGAGGCACCGTCCTGGGGCGTGACGGCGAGCCGCTGGTCACCGAGCGTGCCGTGGTCGACATCGGCATCCAGCCCTCCCGGGTCGCGGACCTCGACACCATCACCACGGCCTTCGCGGACGTCCTGGGCATCGACGGCGCCGGGCTCGCCGAGCGGGTGCAGGCCGCGGGCGAGGACGACTTCGTCCCCGTCATCACGCTGCGACGCGAGGACTACGACCCCGTCCGGGACGAGGTCCGCGCCCAGGAGGGGGTCGTCTTCCGCGAGGGCACCCTGCCGCTGGCCCCGACCACCGAGTTCGCCCGGCCCACGCTCGGGCGCAGCGGCCAGGCCACCGCCGAGATCGTCGAGGCCTCGGGCGGACGGGTCCTGGCCGGGGACGTCGTCGGCCTGTCCGGTCTGCAGCGCCAGTACGACGAGCACCTGGCCGGGCAGGCCGGCTTCAGCGTGGTCAGCGTCGTCGGCGAGCAGACCACCGGGCTGTTCACCGCGGAGCCCACGCCGGGCGCCGACCTGGCCCTGTCCCTGGACGAGACCGTGCAGACGGCGGCCGACCAGGCGCTCACGTCGGCCTCGGACGGCAACGGCAACGCCGCCCTGGTCGCGATCGACGTCCCGACCGGCGACGTCCTGGCCGTCGCCAACACCCCGGCCACCGGGACCGACCGGGCCCTGACCGGCACGTACCCGCCCGGCTCGACCTTCAAGTCCGTCAGCACCCTCGCGCTGCTGGGGACCGGGCTCACCCCCGACGAGGTGGTGCCCTGCCCGCAGACCGCGACGGTGGACGGCCGCGCGTTCAGCAACGTCGAGGACAGCCAGCTGGGTGACGTGCCGTTCTCGACCGACTTCGCCCGCTCCTGCAACACGGCGTTCGTCGGGCTGTCGGACCGGTTGGAGCCCGGCGACCTGGGAGCGGCCGCCGCGACGGTCGGGCTGGGCGGCGAGTGGTCGCCCGGGACGACCGTGGCGACCGGTGACGTCCCGGACGAGGAGTCCGCCGTCGACCTCGCCGCCGCGAGCATCGGCCAGGGCCGCGTGCTCGCGAGCCCGATGGCGATGGCCCAGGTCGCGGCCACCTTCGCCGCCGGGACCTGGACCGCACCGCGACTGGTGCTGGACCCGGCGCCCGAGGCGTCGCCCCCGCCGCCGGCGCTGGACCCCGCGCAGGCCGCGACGGTCCGCGAGCTGATGCGTGGCGTGGTGACCGACGGCTCGGCGTCGGCCCTGGAGGACGTGCCCGGCGAGCCGGTGCACGCCAAGACCGGGACGGCCGAGTACGGGACCGAGGTCCCGCCCGCCACGCACGCCTGGGTCATCGGGTTCCAGGGCGACGTCGCCTTCGCCGTCCTGGTCGAGGACGGCGGGTCGGGCAGCCGGGTCGCCGTCCCGGTCGCCGAGACGTTCCTGCGGCTGCTCCAGTGACCCGGACCCCCGACGCGGCCGGTGCGTCCGAGGGACCCGACGCCGGCGAACGGGTCCGCCGGGCCGCCGTGCGCCTGGCCGCCCTGTCCCAGGACGGCCTCACCTACGCCCTGAGCGACTACGACACCGACCGCTACACGGCCGTCGGCCGGTTGGCGGCGGAGCTGCTGTCGGCGGTGTCGGGGCGCGACGCCCACGACCTGGCCGTCGAGCTCGGCCGCGACAGCGGCTACGCCACACCCAAGGTCGACGTGCGGGGGGCCTGCTTCGACGACGCCGACCGGGTGCTGCTGATGCGGGAGCGAATCGACGGGCTGTGGTCGCTGCCGGGCGGCTGGGCCGACCCCGGCGACAGCCCCACCTCCGCGGTCGTGCGCGAGCTGCGCGAGGAGGCCGGCGCCGTCGCGGAGGTCACCAAGCTCCTCGCGTGCTGGGACCGGGACAGCCAGGGCAACGTCCCGCCGCTGCCGGTCGCCGTGGTCAAGCTGTTCTTCCTGTGCCGCGTGGTCGAGATGGGCGAGCCCGACGCGCTGGAGACGCTGGACGTCGGCTGGTTCGACCTGGACGAGCTGCCGCCGCTGTCGGTGGGGCGGGTGACCGCGGCCCAGCTGCACCGCTGCCTGGCGCACCACCGCGAGCCCGGTCTGCCGACCGAGCTCGACTGACCCGCACAGGCGGGGCGCGCACGCAGGGGCCCGCACGCAGGTCCGGCCCGGCACCCCGTGGTGGGGGACCGGGCCGGGCCTTCGGTGCGGAGGCGGCGGGATTTGAACCCGCGAGAGGGCTTATACCCTCAACCCGCTTAGCAGGCGGGCGCCATAGGCCACTAGGCGACGCCTCCTCGTGGTGCAGCGTAACGGGTGGAACCCCATGACCCCAGCCACGACCCCTCACCGTCGCGGCCCCGCCTGCCTCAGCCGCAGATGTCCTCGTCGGCCGCGCGGACCTCGATGCTGGGGGTGGGGGCCTCCGGCATCGTGCGCTCCGGCAGCGGGACGGTGCCCAGCCGGTTCGGCACCTCCTGCACGAAGCCGGCGCCGTCCCCCAGCTGCACCGTGATCGTGGCGACGTCGCTGCTGCGGACCAGCTCTGCCCCCTCGAACGCGGCCGCGACGGTGCGGGCGGCCTCGTCCTGACCCTCCGGGACGAGGACCCGCACGCCGTCGACGTCCTCGCCGGCGTTCACGATCGCGCCCACCTGGAACCCGAGGGTGCGCAGGTCGGTCGCGGTGTCGGTGGCCCAGCCGCCCGGGGCACCGGCGTTGGCGACGTCGACGACGAGCTCGTCGGGGGCCACCGTGAGGGGCTCCTCCGGTGCCTCGGTCGTGGGGTCGGCGCTCACCTCGACCTCTGGCTCCTCCCCGGGCAGCGGGGAGTCGGTCCGGAGGGCGTCCCACACCAGGTCGGCGTCGGCCGTCCACACCACCCGGTTCTCGTCCTCGGGCCAGGGCTCGGTGGGGATGGTCAGGAACGAGACGTCCTCGGGCGGCAGCGCCTGCACCGACCGGGCGACGCTGGCGAGCGAGGTCACGCTGGCCAGCTCGGGGTCGGTGGTCAGGGACTTGGTGCCCGCGTCCAGCACACCGATCAGCCGGTCGGGACGGGCCAGCAGACCGGTGCTGGTGACCTCCTGGATCATCGACGACAGGAACGTCTGCTGCCGCTCGATGCGACCCAGGTCGGAGCCGTCACCGATCTTGCGGACCCGGACGTAGGCCAGCGCGTCCTCGCCGCGGATGACCTGCTCGCCCGCCGGCAGGTCCAGGCCCGAGAACGAGTCGTCGATGGGCTCGGGCAGGCACACCCGGACCCCGCCGAGGGCGTCGACGATGGCCATGAACCCGTCGTAGTCCACGACCACGTAGTGGTTGATGCGGACGTCGGTGGCCGCCTCGACGGTCTCGATCGCGCAGGCGGCCCCGCCGGTGGCGAACGCGGAGTTGAACTGCACCAGCCCACCGGGCGACGTCGTCCCGTCGGCCAGGTCGCAGTCGGGCCGGGTGACCATCGAGTCGCGCGGGATGCTGACCAGGCTCGCGCGACTGCGGTCCGCCGCCAGGTGGAGCAGGATCGTGGTGTCGGCCCGACGGTCCTGCGCGCCCTCACCGAGCTCGGTCGTCTCCTGACCGGCTCGGTCGGCGCCCATGACCAGGATGTTGAGCGCCTCCTCGGCCTCGGCCACCGGAGTCGGTCGGTCGGTCCCGATGAGCTCCTCGACGTCCGCCGCCTGGATGTTGCCGTCGAGCCGGCGCATCAGGACCGCACCTGACGCGGCCCCCACGACGAGCACCGCGGCGAGCCCGGTGGCCACCCCGCGCAGCAGGACGGTCACCACGGGGTGCCGCGGGTCGCGGACGTGCCGTCCCCGAGGGATCGTGCTCATCTCACCGCCTCGCCCTGCTCCGCCGGTCCGTCCGGACGGGGTCATGCCTGTACGGCCAGGTCATCCCTGCCCCGGCCGGGAGGTCACCGTAACAACCCGGGCCCTCGCCCTCAGGTACGACGAGCGGCGAGCACCTCCGGTTCCCGTGCTCCGCGGACCGCCGTCCGGAGCCCGCCCGGCGGACGTCTCCACCCGTACCCTCGCGTCGTAGCCGCCCCCGCCGACGTCGACCGTCGTCGCCTGCCGATGTACCAGGCGGGGTCGGTGGACCTGCCGTTGGTCGAGGACCCGGCGGACCCGACGACGCTGGCGCAGTGGTCGGTCCGGCTCGGGGTCAGCACCCGCACCCTGACCCGGGTGTTCCGCACCGAGACCGGTTCCGCGTTCGACCGGTGGGTCTGTCGTCCTGACGCGATTGCGGAGCGGCTCCATCCACTTGTAGGTTGGTTAGGCAATCCTTACTGACATCCGCGCCGCCGACGAGACCAAACCGTCGACGTCCGGTACTCCCGAGAGGACACCATGTCCCCCGCACCACGTCTGCTCGTCCTGCCCGTGGCCCTGCTCGTCGTGACGGGGCTCGCGGCCTGCGGCTCGTCCTCCGCCGACACCGACGCCGGCACCGATGCCGGCCCGGCCGGGAGCCCCGCGCCCTCCGAGGCCGCCGGCACAGCCGGGGACTGGGCCCCGGTCACCATCGAGCACGCCCTCGGGACGGTCACCATCGACGATCGTCCCGAGCGGGTCGCGACCGTGAACTGGGCCAACCACGAGGTCCCGCTGGCGCTGGGCGTCGTCCCCGTCGGCATGGCCGCCGCCAACTTCGGCGACGACGACGGCGACGGCCTGCTGCCCTGGGTCGAGGAGTCCCTCACCGAGCTCGGCGCCGAGACGCCCGTGCTGTTCGACGAGACCGACGGCATCGACTTCGAGGGCGTGGCCGACACCCAGCCCGACGTCATCCTGGCTGCGTACTCCGGCCTGACGCAGGAGGACTACGACACGCTCAGCGAGATCGCCCCCGTCGTCGCGTACCCCGAGACCGCGTGGGGCACGCCGTGGCGGGAGATGATCCAGCTCAACAGCGAGGCCATCGGCCTAGCCGCCGAGGGTGAGGAGCTGATCGCCGACATCGAGACCGAGATCGACGAGGCCGTCGCGGAGCACCCGCAGATCGAGGGCCGTTCGGTCGCGTTCCTCACCCACGTGGACACCACCGACCTCAGCGAGGTCAGCTTCTACACCACCCACGACACGCGCACGATGTTCTTCGAGGACCTGGGCATGACGATGCCGGACAGCATCGCCACCGCGTCGGAGTCGACCGAGGCGTTCTCCCTGAGCCAGAGCGCCGAGCAGGCCGACGCGTTCTCCGACGTCGAGATCATCGTGACCTACGGCGGCGAGGAGCTGGTGCCGGCGCTGGAGGGCGACCCCCTGCTCGCGCAGATGCCGGCCGTGGCCAGCGGTGCGGTAGTCAGCCTGCCGGGCAGCGACCCGCTGGGCACCGCGGCCAACCCGACCCCGCTCGCGATCTCGTGGGTGCTGGACGACTACGTCCAGCTGCTGGCCGACGCCGCCGACAAGGCCGAGTGACCGACGGTCGCATGAGCACCGGGACCTCCACCGTCGAGGCACCCACCACCGGGGGCGCCGCCGTGCTGCGGCGGCCCCGGCGCGTGCGTGCGCTCTGGCTGGCGGTGGTCCTGCTCGTGCTGGTCGGTGTCGCGCTCGCGTCGGTCCTGGTAGGCTCGCGGGACGTCGCGTGGGCCGACGTGGTCGCGGCGCTCGGCGGGTCCACCGACGGCTTCGAGGAGGCCGCGGTGGCCAAGCGGATACCCCGCACGCTGCTCGCGCTGCTGGTCGGGGCCGCGCTCGGGGTCTCCGGCGCGGTGATGCAGGGCGTGACCCGCAACCCGCTGGCCGACCCCGGCATCCTGGGCGTAAGCACCGGTGCGTCGCTCGGGGTCGTCGTCGGTCTCGCGTTCTTCGGGATGGCCGCGGCGTCGACCGTGGTCTGGGTCGCGATCGTCAGTGCCGGGCTGACCGCCGCCTTCGTCTACGTCGTGGGGTCCCTGGGCCGCGGCGGGGCCACCCCGCTCAAGCTCGCGCTGGCCGGGGCGGCGACGTCCGCGGCGTTGTCGTCCCTGGTCAGCGCCGTCGTGCTGCCGCGCAACGACATCGCCGGCGGGGTGCGCTCCTGGCTGGTGGGCGGGGTCGGCGGGGGGACGTACGACAGCATCCGGCAGGTCCTGGTGTTCCTGGTCGTCGGCTTCGTCGTCTGCCTGCTGTCGGCCCGCGGGCTGAACTCGCTCGCCCTGGGCGACGAGCTCGCGGCGGGTCTGGGCGAGCGGGTGGCGCTGACCCGCGGGACGGCCGCGGTGGGAGCCGTCGTCCTGTGCGGCGCCTCCGTCGCCGTCACCGGGCCGATCGGCTTCGTCGGGCTGGTGGTGCCGCACGCGTGCCGGCTGCTGGTCGGCGTCGACCACCGCTGGCTGCTGCCGTTCGCGGCGCTGGTCGGCGCCGCGCTGCTGACCGCCGCCGACGTCCTGGGCCGCGTCGTGGCCCGGCCGGCCGAGATCGACGTCGGCATCATCACCGCCCTGGTCGGCGCCCCGTTCTTCATCTACCTGGTCCGCCGCCGAAAGCTGCGCGAGCTGTGACCGGGCTGCTCACCACGCGCGACGCCGCCCCCTCCACGGTCGAGGCCGTCAGGGGTGGTCGCACCCGTCGCTCCGCCCGTCGACGGGTCGTGGTCGCGGTACTGGCGACGGTCGTCGTCGTGGGGTTCTGCGTCTCGCTCGTGTTCGGCCAGACCACCTACCCGCCGGCCGACGTGCTGCGGGTGGTGCTCGGGCAGGAAGTGCCGGGGGCCTCGTTCACCGTCGGCACGCTGCGGCTGCCCCGCGCCGTGCTCGCGGTGGCGGCGGGGCTGTGCTTCGGGCTGGCCGGGGTGACGTTCCAGACCATGCTGCGCAACCCGCTGGCCAGCCCCGACGTCATCGGCATCAGCTCGGGCGCGAGCGCGGCCGCGGCGTTCGCGATCGTCGTCCTGCAGCTGGGCCCCACCGCCGTCTCGGTGGTCGCCATCACCGCCGGGCTGGCGGTGTCGCTGGTGGTCTACGCCCTGTCGTCCAAGGGCGGCGTCGCGGGGACGCGGCTGATCCTGGTCGGCATCGGCATCGCGGCCATGCTCGACAGCCTCACCGCCTACGTGCTCTCCCAGGCCGCCGAGTGGGACCTGCAGGTGGCGATGCGCTGGCTGACCGGGAGCCTGAACGGCGCACGGTGGGAGCAGGTCGTCCCCGTCCTCCTCGCGCTCGTCGTCCTGGGCCCGCTGCTGCTGCTGCAGACGCGCGACCTGGCCGCGACCCAGCTGGGCGACGACACCGCGTCCGCGCTGGGCGTGCAGGTCGAGCGCAACCGCCTGCTGCTGATCGTCACCGCGGTCGGCCTGATCTGCTTCGCGACCGCCGCCGCCGGTCCGGTCGCGTTCGTCGCGTTCCTGGCCGGCCCGATCGCCGCCCGCCTCGTCGGACCGGGCAGCTCGCTGCTCGTCCCGGCCGCGCTCGTGGGCGCCGTCCTCGTCCTGGTCGGCGACTTCGCGGGGCAGTTCCTGCTCGGCGCCCGCTACCCGGTCGGGGTGGTCACCGGCGTACTCGGCGCCCCGTACCTCGTCTACCTGATCGTCCGCACCAACCGGGCCGGAGGCTCCCTGTGACGTCCACGCACACCCTCGCGGTGGAGGACCTGACCCTGGGCTACGGCGATCGCACGGTCATCGAGGGTCTGGACCTGACGCTGCTGCCGGGGAAGGTCACGGCCGTGGTCGGGGCCAACGCGTGCGGCAAGTCGACCCTGCTCCGTTCCATGTCGCGCCTGCTGCAGCCGCGCCACGGTCGGGTCGTGCTGGACGGGCGGGAGGTGCACCGCACCCCGGCCAAGCAGCTGGCCCGCACGCTCGGTCTGCTGCCCCAGTCCCCCATCGCTCCCGACGGCATCACGGTGGCCGACCTGGTCGGCCGCGGCCGCCACCCGCACCAGGGGTTCCTGTCCCGCTGGAGCGCCGCCGACGACGTGGCCGTGGCCGCGGCGCTGGACGCGACCGAGACCGCGGCCCTGGCCGACCGGCCCGTCGACGAGCTGTCGGGCGGGCAGCGGCAGCGGGTGTGGATCGCGATGGCGCTGGCCCAGCAGACCGACCTGCTGCTGCTCGACGAGCCGACGACGTTCCTGGACGTCAGCCACCAGGTCGAGGTGCTCGACCTGCTGACCGACCTCAACCACTCCCGCGGCACGACCATCGTGATGGTGCTGCACGACCTCAACATGGCGGCCCGCTACGCCGACCACCTGATCGCCCTGGCCGACGGCCGGCTGCACGCGTCGGGGACGCCGGAGCAGGTGCTGACCGAGGACACGGTGCAGGCCGTGTTCGGGCTGGACAGCCGCGTCGTGGTCGACCCGACCTCGGGCCGGCCGCTCATGCTCCCGCTGGGTCGGCACCACGCGCGGACGACGGCCGACACCGCCGCGCCGTTCCTGGCGGCGACGGAGGTGCGGCCGTGTCGGGCCCGGCCAACGGTCCGGCGACGGTTCGACCGCCCCACGTCCGACCGGCCGACGCCACGGTCCAGACGCTGTCGGTCCTCGCCGTCACCCGACCGAGCCCCGGGTTCGTGCGGGTGACGCTGCGCGGTGAGGACGGCGCGTTCGCGTTCACCGACCGGGGTCTCGACCAGTGGGTGCGCCTGTTCCTGCCGCCGAGCGCCGACGCACCCCTGGTGCTGCCCAGCGGGGGCGCCGAGGGGTGGTACTCGCGGTGGCAGGCCCTGCCCGCGGACCGACGACCGGTGGTCCGCAACTACACGATCCGGGAGGCGCGACGGGAGGGCGCCGGCTGGGACCTGGACGTCGACCTCGTGGTGCACCGCTCGGCCGACGGCACGGTCGAGGGGGTCGCGGCCGGGTGGGCGCTGGAGGTCCGGCCCGGTGACCGGGTCGGGGTGCTCGAGCAGGGCGTGCTCTTCCGCTGCGACCCCCGGACGGACGACCGGCTGCTCGTGCTGGCCGACGAGTCCGGGCTACCGGGCGTGGAGGCCGGTCTTCGGTCGTTGCCGCAGGGCTTCGCGGTCGAGGTCGCCCTCGAGGTGGCGGGGGCCGGGGACGTGCGGGACCTGCCGAGCCCGGCCGACCTGGAGGTCCACTGGTACGTGCGCACCCACGGCCGTCCGACCGGTGACTCGCTGAGCGAGCACCTCGCGCGGGTCGTGCCCACGGCGGGCACCTACCTGTACGCGGTCGGTGAGGCGGGCTTCACCGCCGCGGTGCAGAAGCAGGCCGTGGCCCTCGGGCTGCCCCCGGAGCAGGTGGACGCCTGCGCCTACTGGAGCGCACGCCGCGCGCGGGGGTAGCCGTCATCGCAGCGGACGCAGGAACTCCACGATGTCCTCGCCCAGCAGGCCCGGTTCCTCGTGCGGCGCGAAGTGCCCGCCGCGCGGCATCCGGGTGTACCGGGTCACCGCGTAGGTCCGTTCCGCCCACGCCCGGGGTGGGTGGGTGAGGTCGTGGGGGAACACCGCCACGGCGGTCGGCACGTCGACCCGCCGGACCTGGGTCGTCGAGCCGACGGCGTGCTCCCAGTAGGGCCGGAACGAGGTGCCGATGCTGTTGGTGAACCAGTACAGCGAGGCCTGGGTCAGCAGGAAGTCGTCGGTGAACCGACGCGCCACGTCACCACCGCAGTCGCTCCAGGCCCGGTACTTCTCCAGGACCCAGGCCAGCAGGCCGATCGGTGAGTCGCTCAGCGCCGGGGCGAGCGTGAGCGGACGCGTCCGCTGCTGGTGCTCGTAGCCGCCCTCCTCGGCGTTCCAGCGTCGCAGCACGACCAGGTGCTGGCGCTCCTCGGTCGACAGCGTCGCCTCGTCCAGGTCGGCCGGCGCCGCCACCGCCAGCAGGTGGAGCCCGACGACCGCCTCGGGATGGGCCTGCGCCAGCCGCGAGCTGATGCCGGCCCCGAGGTCACCGCCGTGGGTGGCGTAGCGGTCGAACCCCAGCACCTCGGTCATCAACCGGTGCCAGAGCTCGTGGGTCTGCTCGTCGTGGGTGGCCCGCTGCGGTGACAGCGGGAACCCGGGCAACGACGGCACCACGACGGTGAACGAGTCCTCCGCGCGCCCGCCGTGCCTCGTCGGGGTCGCGAGCCGTCGGGCCAGGGGCACCAGCTCCAGGCTCGTGCTCGGCCAGCCGTTGGTCAGCACCAGCGGCAGAGGGTCCGCGCCTTCCCCGTCGAAGCGGAACCAGTGCAGGGGGACCCCGTCCAGGTCCGCCGTGGACGACGGGAGGGAGTTGATCATCCGCTGCTGCTCGTACCAGTCGTAGCCGTCGGCCCAGTGCTCGACCAGCCGCCTGAGCTCGTCCTGGTCGGTCCCGGCCCGCCAGCCGGACGCGGGCCAGGGTGCGGCCCACCGGGTGCTGCTCAGCCGGCGGCGGAGGTCGGCCACGTCCTCCGCGGGGACGTCCAGGACGGGGCTCATGGTCGACATCCTGCTGGGTGGCGAGGCTCAGGCGTCGGCGACCCACGTGCCGTGCACGACCTTCAGCGCCACGTCGCGCAGCGGTCGGTCCGTGGTGCGGCTCCAGTGGCGCAGCAGCTCGAAGGCCTCGTACGCGGACAGGTCGTGCTGCTCCATGACCGCGGCCTTGGCCTCGGCGATCAGGTCGCGGGCGGCGAGCGCCGAGCGGACGAGCTCGCCGTCCTCGTCGCTCGTCGACGGAGCGGTGGTGCCCAACCAGCTCTGCATGGTGCGTGTCCTCCAGCGGTGCGCGGCCCCCGAGGCCTCGCAGGAGGGGTACCCGCGCCGGAGGCGGACGAACCGCCACCACTGCTTGCCTTCTCGACCCGCGCAACCCGGCAGCTCGTCCTGCTCACGGGTTGTCGCACAGGATCAGTCGAGCAGCCGCAGCACGCGGTGGAGCCGGCGCTCGTCGGGGCGGTTGAGCGGCGGCAGCAGCAACGTCGTCATGCCGAGGTCGGTGGCCGCTCCGTCCCACGACCCCCGGTCGCCGACCATCAGCACGTCCCGGGCAGCCAGACCCAACCGGTCGAGGGCCAGCAGGTCGCCGACGTCGTCCACGAACGGGTTGAGCGCCACGTCGGACTCCACCGCGTACAGCGTCTCGGCGAGGTCGTCGTCGACGCCCGCTTCGCGGAACCACGCCATGTGGGCTGCTCGGTGCAGGTCCGCGTCGGTGTCGACCTCGGACGACTCGACCGCGGTCGCGTCGGCGGACCGCAGCCGGGAGAGCACCTCGTGCACCTGGACGTCACCACTCGGACGACCCGCCCTCTCGAGGGCGGTACGCACCAGCCAGGGGTAGGTCGGGGCGACGACGAGCGTCCCCCGCCAGTCCAGCAGCACGCCCCGGATCTCGCTCACTGCACGCAGAGCTCGTTGCCCTCGGGGTCGGTCATGACGACCCAGCTCTCACCGTTCTCGGTCCGACGGGCCACCACGGCACCGCCGGCGTCCACGAGCCGGGCCACGTGCGCCTCGACGAGCGCGTGGTCGTCGTCGGGGCCGGCCACCCCGATGTCGAGGTGGAACCGGTTCTTGGCGGTCTTGGGCTCCGGCACGCGCTGGAACAGCAGCCGGGGACCGACCCCGGCGGGGTCGACCAGGGCGGCGTAGTCGTCCAACGACTCCGGGGGCATCCCCACCGAAGCGGCGAAAGCCTCCCACGAGTCGTGGCCGGGAGGCGGCGGCTGGTCCTCGTAGCCCAGCGCGAGGGCCCAGAAACGGGCCAGCCGAGGCGGGTCGGCGGCGTCGACGCTCACCTGCACCCTGACGTGGACGGGTCGAGTCTCCATGGTCGGGACGCTAGGAGCACGGACCGACAACGCGTCCGCGAGCGAGGGTCAGCGGTTGATCCACCGCTGCATGTGCTCGGGGTAGCGCTCCCCCTGCACCTCCACCTCGTCGGCCGCCCGGGTGAGGTCGGCCAGGTCCGCGGCCGACAGCTCGACGTCCGCGGCCGCCGTGTTCTCCCGCAGCCGGTGCACCTTCGTCGTGCCGGGGATGGGGACGACCCAGGGGTGCTGCGCGAGCAGCCAGGCCAGCGCCACCTGCGCCGGTGTCGCGCCGACGCCGGCCGCCACGCGCCTGACCACCTCGACCAGGGCCTGGTTGGCGTCGCGCGCCTGCTCGGTGAACCGCGGCAGACCGGCCCGCATGTCGCCGTCCCCGAAGGTCGTGGTGCTGGAGATGGAGCCGGTGAGGAAACCCCGCCCGAGGGGGCTGAAGGGGACCAGGCCGATACCCAGCTCGACCAGCGTGGGCAGCACGGACCCCTCGGGCTCCCGCCACCACAGCGAGTACTCGCTCTGCAGGGCGGTGACGGGCTGGACGGCGTGCGCCCGCCGGATCACGTCCACGCCGGCCTCGGACAGCCCGAAGTGGCGGACCTTGCCCGCCTCGACCAGCTCCCGCACGGCACCGGCGACGTCCTCGACCGGTACGTCGGGGTCGACGCGGTGCTGGTACAGCAGGTCGATACTGTCCACGCCCAGCCGCCGCAGGGAGTCCTCGACCGTGGCCCGGACGTGCTCGGGACGGCTGTCCAGGCCCGAGGCGCGGGAGCCGTCCGTGGCGAACCCGAACTTGGTCGCGATGACGACGTCGTCGCGCATCGGGGCCAGCGCCTTGCCGAGGAGCTCCTCGTTGGTGAACGGGCCGTAGACCTGGGCGGTGTCGAACAGCGTGACCCCGGCCTCGACCGCGGCCCGGACCAGGGTGATGCCGTCCTGCTCGTGGACGGCGGGGCCGTACCCCTGGCTCAGGCCCATGCAGCCGAGCCCGATCGCGGAGACCTCCAGGCCACCGCCGAGCGTGCGTGCGATCACGGGGTCTCCTTCGTCCGTCGTCCTCCGATCATCCTCGACCCGGGCGCCCCCGTCAGCCGGGTGGGCGGCCTACGGTGGACGCGTCCCCACCGGACCACCAGCGTCAGGAGCCGCCATGCCCGACCGCCCCGTCGTGGTCCCGGACCGGTCGGACCGACCGTGAGCCGTCGCGAGCACGACCTGCTGGTGATAGGCGCCGGCGCCACCGGCCTCGCCGCCGCCCGGACGGCCCGCTCCGCCGGTCGCAGCGTCGCGCTGGTGGAGGCGTCCGCCCGGCCGGGCGGTGACTGCACCCACCACGGCTGCGTGCCCAGCAAGACGCTGCTCGACGTCTCGCACCGGGTCTCGGCCGCGCGCGACGGTCGTCGGTTCGGCGTCGGCGAGCTGGGCCCGACGGACTTCGCGGCCGTGATGCGGCACGTGCAGGACGTCATCGCGCAGGTCGAGCAGGACGAGTCGCCGGAGCTGCTGCGGCGCGAGGGCATCGACCTGCTGACCGGCTGGGCGCGGTTCGTGGACACCTCCGACGACGGGTGCACGGTCGACGTGGACGGCACCCGGGTCCGCGCCCGGCGCGTCGTCGTCGCCTCGGGTGCCCACGCCGCGGTGCCGCCGGTCGACGGGCTCGCCGACGTCCCGTACCTGACCAACGCCACGGTGTTCGAGCTGGCGCAGCAGCCGGAGCACCTGCTCGTGATGGGCGGCGGGGCCATCGGGGTCGAGCTGGCCCAGGCGTTCGCCGGGCTGGGCACGCGGGTCACCCTGGTCGAGGGGGCACCACGCATCCTCGGCAAGGAGGAGCCCGAGGTGTCCGAGGTGATGACGAGGGTCCTGTCGGGCCACGGCGTCGACGTCCGCACCGGGGCGCAGGTCGCCTCGGTCAGCCGCCCCGCCGCCGGCGGCGTCGACCTCGCGCTGGACGACGGCACGGCGGTGCACGGCTCGCACCTGCTCGTGGCCGTCGGCCGACGCCCGGCCACGACCGGGATGGACCTGGAACGCGTCGGCATCGAGACCGGCCGAGCGGGCAGCATCACCACCGACGACCGGCTGCGCACCACCGCGGCCGGGGTCTGGGCCGCCGGCGACTGCACGACCCCGCTGCAGTTCACCCACGTCGGCGACGTCCAGGGCCGGCTCGCGGCCGGCAACGCGTTCGCCCCCGACCGCCGGCCCGGGCTGCTCGGCGGTCCCGGCAGGTTCGACCCACGGGTCACGCCGTGGGTGACGTTCACCGAGCCCGAGGTCGGTCGGGTCGGGCTGACCGAGGACGAGGCCCACGACCGCTACGGCTCGCGGGCGCGGGTGGCCGTGGTGACGATGGCCGAGACCGACCGGTCGCGGACCGCCGCCAGCACCGAGGGCTACGTCAAGCTGGTCGTGGGCCCGCGCCGCGTCGCGCCGCACCGGCTGCTGGACGAGGTGGTGGGCCTGACCGCGGTCAGCCCGCACGGCGGCGAGCTGGCCCACACGGCCGCCCTCGCGATGCGCACCCGCATGCTCGCCGCACGTCTGGCGCAGACCGTCGCGCCGTACCCGACGTACTCCCTGGCCCTGCGCATCGCGGCCGCGCGCATGTTCGGGACCTTCGCCGGGCAGACCTGGCGCCCGGCGCGACCGTCGTCGGACCAGGCCTGAACCTGTGGCACGGGACGGCGCTGCTCGATACGTTTCCCTGGACGTCATCTCGGACGTCTTCTCAGGCCCTGTCGATCTGGCCGGTGCTCGCGTGTCGGACAGGTGGAGGGCCCGAGAACCGGTCCCCGGACCACGAGGAGCGACATGTCCAAGTACCTGATCATGATCTACGAGGCCGAGGCCGCCTACGACACGGCGACGCCCGAGCTGCTGGGCGAGGTGATGCAGGAGCACGAGGTCTTCACGGCCGGAGTGCCGGCCCTGGGCGCCAGCATCGTCGGCGGGGAGGCGCTGCACCCGACGACCACCGCGACCAGCATCCGCGGCGGCTCCGAGGTCACCGACGGGCCGTTCGCGGAGACCAAGGAGGCGCTCGGCGGCTACTACGTCGTCGAGGCCCCCGACCTCGACACCGCGCTCGCCGTCGCGCGGACGGTCCCCGCCCGCTTCGGCGGGGTCGAGGTCCGTCCCGTCCAGACGTTCGACGCCTGACCCGACCGGCGGCTGGGCGGGCGGACGGACGGCGTGCCTGGCTCCGACGCCGCCGCGGTCGCGGCCGCCGTCGCCGACGCGCACCGCCGCGAGTGGGCCTTCGTGCTCGCCGCGACGGTGCGCGTGACGCGTGACCTCGACGTGGCCGAGGAGTGCGTCCAGGAGGCGTTCGCGAGCGCGCTCACCGACTGGCGCCGCAGCGGTGTGCCCGCCCGACCCGGCGCGTGGCTCACGACGACCGCTCGCCGTCGGGCCCTCAACGTCCAGCGCCACCGTCGGGTCGAGTCCAGGTACCTGCCCCTGCTGGTCGAGGACGAGGCCCAGCCGGGCCCGGAGGACCACCTCGTCGACGACGGACCGGCCATCCCCGACGACCGGCTGCGCCTGGTGGTGACCTGCTGCCACCCCGCGCTCGACCGTCCGGCCCAGGTGGCGCTCACGCTGCGGCTGCTGTGCGGCCTGTCCACCGCCGAGGTCGCCCGGGCGTTCCTGGTCAGCGAGCCGACCATGGCCGCTCGCATCACCCGAGCGAAGAAGAAGATCGCCGTCGCGCGCATCCCGTACGCGGTGCCCTCGACCGCCGACCTGCCCGCGCGGGTGGACGCGGTCCTGCTGGTGGTCCACTCGCTGTTCACCACGGGCCACAGCGCCCCGGCCGGCGACGACCTGGTGCGCCGCGACCTGATGGAGCGGTCGTTCGAGCTGTGCCGGATGCTGCGGCGGCTGCTCCCGCACGACCCGGCGGTGGCCGCCCTGCTGGCTCTGATGCTGCTGACCGACGCGCGCCGCGAGACCCGCACGAGCACCGACGGGCGGCTGGTGCTGCTGCCGGAGCAGGACCGGTCGCGCTGGGACCGGGCGTCGATCGCGGAAGGGGTGACGCTGGTCCGTGAGGCGCTGCGGGCCCGACCGCCGTCACGGTTCGCGCTGCAGGCCGCGATCGCTGCCGTCCACGCGGAGGCGCCCAGCTGGCAGGACACCGACTGGCGGGAGGTGCTGGCGCTGTACGACGTGCTGGTCCGGCTGTGGCCGTCGCCGGTCGTGTCGCTCAACCGCGCCGTCGCGGTCGGGTTCGCCCACGGTCCTGCCGCTGGTCTCGACGCGCTGGACGCCCTGGCCGGCGAGCCCCAGCTGGCCGGCTACGGCTACCTGCCGGCGGCGCGGGCGGACCTGCTCCGTCGACTGGGTCGCCTGCCCGAGGCGCGGGAGGCCTACGCCGAGGCGTTGCTGCTCACCGAGAACGGGGTCGAGCGGAGCTTCCTCCAGGGACGGCTCGACACCCTCGGCAACCCGGATGGCGGCTGAGAGGACGCGAGCCGGCCGGGTGAGCACGACCGACGGGAGCCCTGGGCGGACCCAGCGCGGCTACGGCACCGCCGCCCCGCCCGCGACCGCGACCGGTGCACCCACCGGGAGGTGGGGACGCAGGCCCCCGGTCGCGGCGAGCAGCTCGGCGATCTTCGCCGACGGCACCGGGCGGGAGAAGATGAAGCCCTGCGCCGCCTCGCACCCCGCCGCGACCAGGTCCAGCCGCTGCTCCTCGGTCTCCACCCCCTCGGCGACCACCGACAGCCCCATGACGTGCGCGAGCTGGGCGATGGCCGCCACGACGGCGGCCGCGTTCTCGTCGGTGCCGATGTCGGCCACGAACGCGCGGTCGATCTTGACGATGTCCACCGGCAGGCGCCGCAGGTAGCTCAGCGAGGAGTAACCGGTCCCGAAGTCGTCGATGGCCAGCCGGACGCCCTTGCTGCGCAGGGCCGTGAAGACCTCCACGACCCGGACGCTGTCCTCGACGAGGACATTCTCGGTGATCTCGAGCACCAGGGCGGCCGGGTCGGTGCCGGTGCGGGTGAGGGTGGACAGGACGGTCGTCAGGAAGTCCGGTCTGCGCAGCTGGCGACCCGACACGTTGACCGCCACGTCGAGCGGCAGCGCCGGGTTCGCCCTGAGCCAGCGAGCCCGGTCCTGGCAGGCCCGATCGAGCACCCACGCCCCGATCTCGTGGATGAGCCCGTTCTCCTCGGCGACCGAGACGAGGTCGGCCGGGGGGACCCGCCCCCGACCTGGGTCGTCCCAGCGCAGCAGCGCCTCGACCCCGTGCACCCGTCCGTCCGGGAGCCCGACGACGGGCTGGTAGTGCACCGCCAGCCGACCGCAGGACAGGGCGCCACGAAGGTCCCGGGCCAGGCGGCTCCGTTCGTCCGCCTTCCGCGCCCGGGGCGGGTCGAGACGGCGCAGGCCTGCGCCCGCCCGCTTGGCGCGGTACATCGCGTGGTCCGCCTCGACCAGCAGCTGCGGCGTGATGGCCTCGCCACGGCCCGCGAAGGCCATCCCGACCGTCGCCGACATCGCGATGTCGAGCTCGCCGAGCGAGAAGGGTGGGATGAAGGCGTCGTCGATGCGCTGCGCCAGCCGCTGGGCGTCGGACACGTTGTGGAGGTCCTCGCACAGGAACACGAACTCGTCGCCGGACACCCGAGCGAGCGTGTCTCCCGGGCGCACCAGGTGAGACAGCCGCTGCGCGACCGCCAGCAGCAGCTGGTCACCCACCCGGTGGCCATGGGTGTCGTTGACCACCTTGAACCGGTCGAGGTCCGCGAACAGCAGCGCCGCGACGGTGTGCGAGCGCTGCGCGCGCTGTGCCGCGTGCTCCATGCGCTCCTCCAGCAGGGCCCGGTTCGGAAGACCCGTGAGCGGGTCGTGCAGCGAGCTGTGGCGGTACCCCTCCGAGAGGGCGCGCGCGTCGTCGCGGGCCTGGGCGTTGAGCAGGTAGGCCGCCGCGACGTCGGCCAGGGTCTGGGCCGCGGCCAAGTCGTCCCCGGCCAGCGCGCCCGACCGGTCGCGGTAGAGGTCCAGGGCCCCCGGCCGGCCGTCGCCGTGCCGCAGGGGGAACGTCCACACCGCGGCCAGGCCGGCCGCGACCGCGAGGGGCCCGAACCGCGGGAAGCGGCCGTCGGTGGACAGGTCAGGGACGGACACGCTGTCGCCCGTGGTGTAGGCGGACAGGCACGGCCCCTCACCCACCTCGGTCTGCAGCCGCTCGAACCGCATCGCCGAGTCGTCCGAGGCGGCGATGTACTGCGGGGCGGTCCCGGCGGAGATCAGCGTCATCCCGGCGGCCGACACCGGCAGGACGTCCACGATGCGCACGACCAGGTGGTCGAGGATCCTCTGGATCGGGAAGTCGGTCGTCAGCGTGCGGGCGAACTCGCTGAGTACCGACGCCAGGGTCTCCTGCTGGACCACGGACACCCCCCGGGCACGACGAGCAGGGTTCCTGCGGGTCCGGGCAGGCCACGTCGGTGGACGTGGCCCACGACGGTACTGCAGCGCGGGGGGCGCCGGACGGAGTTCTGCGGACCCGCCCGTTCGTCACGACGGAGGGGGCCTCGCCCTGCGACGGCCGAGCGGGCAGGCTGGCCACGTGCGCTCCCACTCCTACGCGGTGACAGCGGTCTGGACGGGCAACACGGGGACCGGGACGTCCGGCTACCGGGACTACGCCCGCTCGGTCGACGTGACGTCCGACGGTGTCCCGCTGCTGCCGGTGTCGGCGGACCGGGCGTTCCGCGGGGACCGCACGCGCTGGAACCCGGAGCTGCTGCTGCTCGCCGCCCTGAGCGAGTGCCACCTGCTGTCGTACCTGCACGCCTGCGTGGAGGCGGGCGTGGTCGTCACGGGCTACCGCGACGCGGCGAGCGGGACCATGGTCGAGGACGGCGCCGGCGGCGGCCGGTTCACCGAGGTCCTGCTCCGACCGCAGGTGGTGGTGGCCGACCACGCCATGGTCGAGGCGGCCACGGGTGCGCACGCCCTGGCCTCGCAGCGCTGCTTCATCGCGGCGTCGATGGCGGTCCCGGTCCGGCACGAGCCCCGGGTGACGTCGCAGTAGGTCCCCGGCGGGCCCGACGGACCGACGGGCTCGCGGGCGGGTCAGCCCTGGGGGCGAGGCTGCCACTCCGGGTCGTCCTCGGGCCCCCGCGGCCGCTCGTTCTCCGGGAAGCCGCCACCCGCGCGCCACGTCGGACGTGCCCGCGGCTCACGACCCTTCATCACCAGCCAGGCCACGCCCCCGACCACCGGGAAGAAGAGCACGATGACCGCCCACAGCGCCTTGGGCAGACCGCGCGGGTCGTCCGACGCGTGCAGCAGCACGTCCAGGAAGCAGTAGAGCGAGAACCCCAGGATCAGGATCGTCGGCAGCACTCGGATCACGGTCGGCCCCCAGCCGGCGGGCGTCCCTCGGCCCGTCCAGGAGAGAGGGTGCCAGGCCGTCCTCGCCGCCGGGGGACGTTCACCGCAGTCCGTGCCGTGACGTCGCCCGCGAGGCGTAACCGCGCTCAGACCCCGGTGGGCACCTTCGACTGCTCGCGCTCGGCCACCTGGTCCTCCAGCGTGGAGGGACGGCACGCGACGAAGCCGCTGACGAGCAGCACCACGAGGCTCAGGTACAGGACGACGAACGAGCCTGTCCACGTCCCGGAGGCCGCGTAGAGCAGCCCGATCCCCAGCGGGCCGATGCAGGCGATGCCGTAGCCGATGCCCTGCATCGCCCCCGACAGCACGGTGGACCCGGCCGTGGTGCGGGTGCGCGCGTTGACCAGCGTCAGGCAGAGGGGGAACGTGCTGACGCCGATACCGAGCATCACCACCCAGGCGACGGCGCCGGAGTCGGGCGAGAGCAGCAGCCCGGTGTAGCCCGCCGCCATCAGGGCCGTGCACACCGCCACGACGACGAACGGGTTGCGGAGCCGGATCGCCAGCGGCGGCACGACGAACGCCGCCGGGAGCCCGAACACCGAGAACAGCGCCAGGAGCGCCCCGCCCGACGCGGGGTCCGCGCCCGCGTCGACGAGGATGGCCGGCAGCCACGTGATCACCGCGTACACGTTGACCCCGGTCATGCCCATCATCAGCACCAGCGACCACAGCAGCGGCGTGCGCCACGCCCCGGCGAGGCGCACCGGGGCCGCGACCGTGCTCCGCTCCGCACCGGCCCGCACGGCGAGGACCACCCACAGCACGACGGCGACGGCGGTCATCAGCGCCCACATGCCGATGGCCCACCGCCAGCCCACCGCGAGCGCCACCGGCAGGGCGACGAGCGGCGCGACGAACTGACCGACCTGCAGCAGGGCGATGTAGAGCGAGCTCACCGCCTTCAGGTGCGCCGAGAAGTACTTCTTCACCAGCGGGATGACGAGCACGTTGGACGCACCGACCCCGGTGAACGCGATGACCGTGGACGCCACGAGCGCCGCCGTCGAGGGCGAGAGGGCGCGCAGCAGGATGCCGGCCGTGGTGAGCGCGACGGCGATCGCCAGGGTGCGCTCCAGGCCGAGCCGCCGCGCGACGGCGGCGGCCAGGAGCCCGAACACGGCGAAGCTGGCGGTGACGATCGTGCCGAGGACGCCGTACAGCGACGGCCCGAACCCGAGGTCGGAGCCGATCACGTCGAGCAGCGGCGTGAAGCCCGTGACCGCGGTGCGTAGGTTGAGGGCGGTCAGGACGACGGCGACCAGGGGCAGCGCGCTCGCGCGGGCCTTCTCGCTCACGGGTGCTCCAAGAGATCGGATGATGGGATGAATTCGCTGGATGCTAGCCCGTCGGACACCTCGGTGCCCAAGTCGCCCAACCTGACCGACGCCGTGACGGCGCGCTTCCACGAGGCGATCGCGTCGGGGGTCTGGCCCGTCGGTGCCCGGATCCCGGTCGAGGCCGAGCTCATGGCCTGGGTGGGGGCGGGGCGCAACACCGTGCGAGAGGCGATCCAGTCACTCGTGCAGGCCGGCCTCGTCCGGCGCGAGCAGGGGCGCGGCACGTTCGTCATCGCCCGCTCGGCGCTCGTGAGCTCCCTCGCCCGAAGGGCGACCCGCGCCGACCGTCGTGACGGCCTCGAGCTGCGGTCCGCGATCGACGGCGCGGCCTCTGCGATCGCAGCTCGCCGCCGCGACGACGCCGACGTGACCGCCCTGCGCGACGCGCTCCGGGCCCGCAGCCGCGCCTGGCAGGCGACGGACCGAGGCGTCCGGATCGCCGCCGACCTGGCCCTGCACCGGGCCGTCGTCGCCGCGACGCACAACGAGCTCTTCGTCGAGCTCTACGACGGCCTCGTGCCGCTGTACGAGGAGGTGCTCGCGGACGACGTCGCCCCCGACCACGACCCGCACGCCCAGGAGCACGAGGACCTCGTCCGCGCGATCGTCGACCAGGAGCCGAACGACGCCGCGGCCGCCATCGCAGCCATCCTCGAGCCGCTCATCGAGGACATCGACGACAGCGACGCGTAGGGCTGGCTCGTCCTCAGCCCACGCTGACGTGGACGTGGTCGTAGTGGTTGGCGGTCGCGCTGCCGCGGTCCTCCATGTACTCCCACGCGCCGGCCGAGCTGCCGGCGGGCCAGTACTGCTGCTCGTAGATGAGGTACGTGATGCCGAGCTCGCCCGCGCGGTCCTGCAGGTACCGGGAGATCTCCCAGCCGGCCTCGCCGGACACCATGATGTCCACGGCCCGACCGCTGCCGTGGTCGCCCCCGTCGCCGGGGCGGTAACCACCGAAGCTGGACACCGAACCGCCGAACTCGGCGCAGACGGCGCGGTAGACGGCCCGGGCGTTGCCGCTGAGGTTCGGCTCGATCCCGGGGTTGATCGAGCAGGAGGCGTCGGAGGTGCCGGAGGCCCCGGCCGAGCCGGAGGCGACCTCGTCGGTGGGCTCGTCGGCGGGCTCGGGCTCGGGCTCGCTGTCCGACAGGTACGAGCTGTTGACCCAGCCGGCGGTCTCGTCGAGCACGACCTGCGTCCAGCCGTCCTCCGTCGTGCCGGTCACGTCGACCTCGTCGAGGGCGGCCAGGTACCCGACCCGCTCGGTGTCGGCCGTCGGCCCCGTCCTGACGTTGACGTCCGTGGTCACCCACATCGTCCCGACGACGGCGGGCGGCTCGGTGGGCGTCGGCTCGGCCGTGACCTCCGGCTCCGGGGCGGACGGCGCCGGCGTCGGCGCCTCGACCGAGGGCTCGGCGGACGGGGTGGGGCTCGGCGTCTCGCGGGCCCCACGGCTCGCCTGCGCCTCGTCCCGCGCCTCGGCGGCGGACAGCAGGAACGCCTCGACCTGGGCGGCCTGGATCGCCTGGGCGACCTGGGGCGCCGTCGCGAGGTCGGGGGCGACCTGACGGTCCGGGGCCGCGGCCAGGAGCAGGGGTCCGGCCAGCATGGTCGCAGCGACGGCGACACCCACGACCGGTCGACCGAAGGGTCGACCGAGGGGTCGACGGACCGGCTTGACGCGGTGGCGACCTCGGGTCACGGGCACTCCGGGGGTGGACGGCAGGACCGAGGCATCGTAGACGACATCCTCGTCCCAGCGACATCGGCGTTCCCGAGGCCCGACTGGACCCCGTCCCCGGGTCGGGTCCGGACCCCTCCGGGGCCAGGCCGGCTCCGCGCACCCGTTCTGCGGTGGGGAGGCCACGGCAGCGGCCTAGGCTTGGTGCCCTCGCCCCACCGGGCGGGCGCAGGACAGGAGGGCGTAACGCGATGGTCGGGTCAGGTGGCCGCGTCCCGGCGACGCTGGAGTCCGTCGCCGCAGCCGCAGGGGTGTCACGGGCCACTGCCAGCCGGGTCCTGACCGGCTCACCCAGGGTGAGCGAAGCCGCTCGCGCCAAGGTGCTCGCGGCGGCCAGCGAGCTGGCGTACGTGCCCAACGCCGCGGCCCGCAGCCTGGTCACCCGGCGCAGCGACACCGTCGCGTTCGTGGTCTGCGAGCCGGAGGAGAAGTTCTTCTCCGACCCGTTCTTCTCGACAGTGCTCAAGGGTGCGCACCGGATCGTCGCGGAGCACCGCCTCCAGCTCGTCTTCGTGGTCGTGGCGACGGACTCCGACCGCGACCAGCTCGAGCGGTTCGCGGCCGGGGGCCACCTGGACGCGGCCATGTTCGTGTCCCTGCACGGCGACGAGGACATGCCCGCCCGGCTCGACGCCCTCGGGCTGCCCGTGGTCATGGCCGGTCGGTCGCTGCACCCGGGCGCCGCCGGCCTGCCGGTCGTCGACGTCGACAACGCGCAGGGGGCCGGCGCCGCGACGCAGCGGCTGCTGGAGCGGGGCTGCACGCGGGTCGCCACGATCAGCGGGCCCGTCGACATGGCGGGCGCGATGGACCGCCTGGCCGGCTGGCGGTCGGCGGTGACCGCGGCCGGTCGCACGCCGGTCGAGGACGACGTCGTCACCGGCGACTACACCGTCGAGAGCGGCCACCGCGCCATGCTGATCCTGCTGGACCGGGAGCCTCGCGTCGACGGCGTCTTCGTCGCCAACGACCTGATGGCGGCGGGGGCGCTGCGGGCCATCGCCGACCGCGGTCTCTCCGTGCCGGACGACGTCGCCGTCGTGGGGTTCGACGACGTGCCGATCGCCCAGGCCACGCAGCCGCCGCTCACGACGGTCCACCAGCCCATCGAGGAGCTGGGTCGCAGGATGGCGCAGTCGCTGGTCACAGCCCTGGTGGGCGGGGAGCCGGCCCCCCTGCACGTCCGGCTGCACACCCACCTCGTGGTGCGTTCGTCCGCCTGAGCGCCGACCGGGGTCGTCCGTGGGAACGCTCCCACGAGTTTCTTCGAAAGTCTTGACACCGCCGGACACGGCAGTGGACTGTGGCTCGTGAAGCGCGTGGGAGCGCTCTCACACCACCTGCGGCACGACAGTGACGCCGGACTCCAGGGGTGCCTCGACGACGAGGCCGGAAGGACGACCGACATGATGACGAGTCGAGCACGGACGGCGGTCGCGCTGGTCGCGGCCGGAGCGATGCTGGCAGTGGCCGGATGCGGGAGCGACGAGGCGACAGCCGCCGCCGACGGCAGCTCCGAGGACAGCGGCGGTGGCTCCACCGAGCTGACCGTGAGCCTGTTCGGCACCTTCGGCATGGACGAGGCCGGCCTCTTCGACCAGTACGAGGAGGAGAACCCGGGCGTCACGATCTCCTACGAGACGACCCAGGGCGAGGACACCTACTGGCCCGCGCTGCTGACCAAGCTCAACGCGGGCAGCGGCGCCGCGGACATCCAGGGCATCGAGGTCGCCCGGATCCGGACGGCCACGACGGAGCTCGCCGACAAGTGGGTCGACCTCACGCAGACCGAGGCGGCCGACCAGCTGGGCGACTACGCGCAGTTCAAGCAGGACGCCGCCACCACCGAGGACGGCGCCGTCATCGGCCTCGGCACGGACATCGGCCCGACCGGCATCTGCTACCGCACCGACCTGCTCGCCGAGGCCGGCCTGCCCACCGACCCCGACGAGCTGGCCGTCGCGATGGGCTCGTGGGAGGACTACCTCGCCCTGGGCGAGGAGTACAAGGCCGCGGCGCCCGAGGGCAGCGCCTGGACGGACTCCGCGGGCGGGCTCTACAACGCGATCATCTCCACCGAGACGGAGATCTACTACGACGAGGCCGGCGAGCTCGTCTACGACTCCAACCCCGCCGTGCGCGAGGCCTTCGACCTGGCCGCCGCCGCGGCCGATAGCGACCTCACCGCCAAGTTCGCCCAGTTCGAGGACCCGGAGTGGAACCCGGGCTTCGGCAACGGGGCGTTCGCGACCATCGCCTGCCCCTCGTGGATGCTCGGCTACATCAAGGGCCAGGCCGGCGACGACGGCAGCGGCAAGTGGGGCGTGACCTCCCTGCCGGGAGGCGCGGCCGGCAACTGGGGCGGCGCCTACCTCGGCGTCCCTGCCAGCTCGGAGAACCAGGAGGAGGCGGTCAAGCTGGCCATGTGGCTGACCGCTCCCGAGCAGCAGGAGAAGGTGTTCGCCGCCGGCGGCAACTTCCCGTCGAACACCACCGCGATCGACGCGGTGGCCGACACCACGGACGAGTACTTCAGCGACGCGCCCATCGGGCAGGTCTTCGGTGACATCGCCAAGGCCGCGCCGACCCAGATCCTCGGGCCGGACGACGGCGTGCTCAAGAACGAGATCACCAACGCGCTGCTGACCGTCGAGGTCAACGACATCGCCCCCGACGACGCGTGGACGTCGGCCCAGCGGGCCATCGACAACCAGCTCGGCTGAGTCGCGGGGGGGGGGGGGGGGGCCGCGGCCCGCCCCGCCCCCCCCCCCCCGCCCCCCCGGCCGGGGGGGCCCCGGGCCCCGCCGCCCCCCCCGCCGGGGCCGGCGGGGGG
>JBBSQH010000025.1:0-49959 GCA_038258055.1 Actinomycetales bacterium | reverse complement strand
TCGGCCTGGCGGGCGCGGTCGTGGCCGGCCTGGCCGCGACCGTGCTCGGGCCCGACGGTGCCGCGGCCGTGGCCGTCCCGGTCGGGGCCCTCGTCCTGGCCTCGCTCCTGGTCGTCGTGCCCGTGCGCCACCTGCCGAGCCTGGCCCTCGTCCTCTTCGTCGCGCTCCCCCAGCAGGCGGTGGGGTACGGCCTGGTCCCGGGGGCGTCCGCCGCCGCCATGACCGTGCTGGCCTGGGCCGCGCGGCGCTGGTGGGTCTCGGGCACGACGAGCGGGACCAGCAGGACTCAGGACGAACGGCTGGTCCGGGTGGCCAGGACGGCCGGGGTCGTCGTCCTGCTGTGGGGCGGGCTCCTGCTGGTGCTGGTGCCCCCGGTGGACACCGGGCGGAGCCTCGCCTGGCTCATCAGCTTCGGCCTCGCCGCCGTCCTGCCGGTCGTGGTCGGGGCGACCACGGCCGAGGTGCGGTCGCTGCTGCGGACCTGGTCGGTGGTGACCGTGCTGTGCGCGGCGTACGTCGTCGTCGAGCTCGCGCTGGGCCGCAACCTCGTCTACTCCCCGCTGTACGAGCTCGTCGGGCGTCCCCTGGACCAGGAGTGGTCGGGCTACCGGTCCCACGGGTCCTTCGGGCACCCCCTCTACGCCGGGACGTTCTTCGCGGTGTCGTTCGCCGTGGCGGTCGGCCGGTGGCTCCGCACGGGCCACGGTCGGCTGTGGGCGGTCGCCGCTCTCGCCGGCGCCGTGGTGACGGTCTCCCGGGGCGCCCTGCTCGCGTGCGCCGCCGCCGCGCTGGTGGCCCTGGTCGTCGGGGCGGTCGGCCGGCGGCCCCTCCCGGGCTACCGCCAGGTGGTGGTCCTGGTCGTGGTGGGCGCCGCGGCGGTGTGGGCCACCGGGCTCGTCCAGGGGCGCTCGGGCTCGCAGGAGGGCGCCAGCTCGGCCGAGGTCCGGACCTCGCTGCTGGGCACGGCCGTCGAGATCACCGGCGCCGGGTCCTGGCTGGGGTCGGGGGCCGGGACCGCGGACGTCGTGACGAGCCGGTGGCTCGGCCAGGAGATCCCGATGGAGAGCTCCTGGCTGCAGCTGCTCGTCAGCCTCGGGGTCGTCGGCCTGGTCGCCGTCGTCGTGCTGGTCGGCGCCGCGGCCGCCCGCGCGACCCGTCGCGGCGACGTGGACGCCCTGGCCGCGCTCGTGGCGGTGGTCGTCTCCTTCGCCGGGTACAACGCGATCGAGACGCTGCTGCCCCTGCACGTGCTGCTGGGCCTGGTCCTCCTGCTCGCCCTGTCGGACGGCCCCGGGCCGGTCCCTGCGGGCGACCCCGTACCCGTCACGGCCACCCCGGGCCCCTCGTCGTGACCACCACGACGCCCTCCTCCCCGGCCCGGTCGCAGTTCCTGGTCATCATGTCCTCGAGACTGGCCTCGGCCGCGGTGCAGGCGCTGGTCGGCATCGGCCTGGCCCGGTCGCTGGTGCCGTCCGACTACGGGCAGATCACCAGCTACGCCGGCGTCGTCCTGTTCTGGTTCATCGTCTGCGACCTCGGCATCGCCAGCTACACGCCGCGCGCCCGCGCCCTCGGGCACGCCGGGGCGGTGTCCACGGCCATGCTCGTCAACACGGCGACGGCCGCCCTGGGGGCCGTGCTCGCCATCGCCCTCACGGTGCTGGGGCCCTTCGAGCTGGCCTTCGCGTCGGCGTTCGTCCTGATCGTGGTCGGGCAGGCCCTGGACAAGAACGTGGAGGCGGCGCTCGGCATCCCCATCGCCGACGGCGAGCGGCTCTTCCCCGCCGTGTCGGTCCTGCTGCGTCGGGTCGCGACCGCGGTGGTGTTCTTCGGCCTGCTCCTGGCCGGCACGGACGCCGTGTGGGCGTACTGCGTGGGCATGGCGGTCGGCCCGCTCGTCGGACAGGTCCACGTGCGCCGCCGGCTGCGGCAGCTGGGCGTCCGGTCCCGGCCGGAGGTCCCTGTCGCATCGGTGCTGGGTCGCTCGTCGCTGTTCGCGGTCAACGACGTGGCCGTGCAGTCCAGGTCCCTGGACGCCGCGGTGGTGGCCCTGACCACGTCCACCGCCGAGGCCGGCCTGTTCTCGGGCGCGGCCAAGCTGCTGGCACCGTTCGAGCTGGCCTCCTCCACGCTGGCCGTCGTCGTGCTCCCCCGGGCGGCCCGCTCCGGGCTCGCAGCGGTCAGACGTGGGACCGGCCTGCTGCTGCTCGCGGCGGTGCTCCTGCTCCTCGTGCTCGCCCCCGTGGCCTGGTTCGCCAGCCCGCTGGTCACGGTCCTGGTGCTGGGTGAGCAGTACCGCGACGCGGCACCCCTGCTGGCCACGCTCGTGACGGGTCTTCCCTTCATGGCCCTGGCCTCGCCCCTGTCGGCGATGCTGCAGGGGCTCGGCCGGGAGCGGTTCGTGGCCGTCGCCGGGTCGACGTTCGCCGTGCTGACGCTCGGCGCCGTCACCGCGGGTGCCGTCGTGGCCGGGGCCTCCGGTGCCGTCGTGGGGGTCGTCGTCGCCGCGGCGCTGAAGGCGGTCGTGCTCGCCGCCCGCATCCTGACGGTCCGGCCCACCCAGTCCTGACGTCCGCCCGAACGGGTGCCGCGCTCAAGGACCCCCGACGGTCGACCGATGGTGCGGCATGGCCATCCCCTCGGCGAGGAAGGACCGCTGGCGCACGCAGACCTCCCGGTTCCGGACCGCGACCCCCCGGCCGACACCTGAGCCGACCCCGAAGCCGACCCCGGCCCCGTCCCCGGCCCCGACCCCGGCTCCGATACCCACGCCCACCCCGCCTGCGACCACCGACCTGCCCTGGGGACCCCCGGCCCGGTCGGTGGAGCGCGTGGACGGGGTCGACGTCGACCTGCTCGTCCGTCGGGCGACGTTCGGCGCGACCGACGCGACCCTGGCCGAGGTGCGCCGCCTGGGACCCGTGGCCTGGCTGGACGCGCAGCTGCAGCCCGCGACCATCGACGACAGCCGCTTCGAGGCGGTGCTGGCCCGGTTCCCGCCGCAGACGGAGACCCCGCAGCAGGTGCGGCAGCGGTTCGCGGCCAACCCGTTCACCTGGGACGCCATGTTCACCGTCAAGACGGTCGCCGTCGCCCGCGCCCTGTGGTCGCAGCGACAGCTGCTCGAGGTGATGGTCGACCTCTGGTCCAACCACTTCAACGTGGCCTGCCCGTCCGACGACGTCTGGGACAGCCGCACCCACTACGACCACACCGTCCGCACCCACGCGCTGGGCCGGTTCGCGGACCTGCTGCCCGCCGTCGTCATGCACCCGGCCATGCTCCGGTACCTGACCAACGACACCTCGACCAAGCAGATCCCCAACGAGAACCTGGGCCGCGAGCTGCTCGAGCTGCACACCGTCGGGCTCGCCGCGGGCTACTCGGAGGACGACGTGCTGCACTCGTCGCGCATCCTCACCGGGTTGAGCGTGGACGGCACGACCGGGATGTTCCGCTACCGCAAGGACTGGCACCACGTCGGACCGGTCAGGGTCCTGGACTTCAGCCACGCGAACGGCGACGCGGCCGCGGGCGTCACCGTGGCCACCGCCTACCTCGACCACCTCGCCCACCATCCGGCGACGGCACGGCACGTGGTGACCAAGCTCGTCACCCGCTTCGTCTCCGACACCCCCGACCCGGCCCTGGTGACGTCGCTGGTGCGTACCTACCTCGACCACGACACCGCGGTCGCACCGGTGCTGCGGGCCCTGTTCGCCTCGCCGCAGATGGCGGCCAGCACCGGCTGCAAGCTGCGGCGCCCGGCGGAGGACGTCTACGCCGCGGCCCGCGCGGTGGGCACGCAGCCGCCCACCACGGGGACCTCGTCCATCCGGGACCTGATGTGGCAGCTGGACTCGCTCGGCAACTCCCCGTTCGGCTGGCAGCCGCCCAACGGCTACCCCGACGTGGCCGCCGCCTGGCTGTCGCCGGGGCTGTCCTTCCGCCGCTGGCACACCAAGATCGACGTGGTGGCCGGCTGGTGGCCCAACGGGCTGACCGGCCGGGACCTCAAGGCCCTGGTGCCGAGCCCGCGCCCGGCGACCCACGGCGAGCTGGTCGACGCGCTCGCCCGCCGCGTGCTGTTCCGTGACCCGCCGGACAACCTCCGGACGGCCGTCCTGGAGTTCCTCGGCGTGACCGCGACGACCCCGGTCACGTCGGGCTCCGCCGCGGTCGGCTGGCGGCTGCCCTTCGTCGTCGCCCTGCTGCTCGACAGCCCCACGCACCTCAGCCGCTAGAGGAGTCGACACGATGACCCGCTCCCCCGCCCGCGACGCCCGTCGGGCCACCAGCTCCCTGGCCGCGACCCTCGGCGCCCTGCCGGCGTCCCGCTGCCCGCAGGACCACCTGGCCGACCACGGCGACGCGGACCACGCCGACCGCGCAACCGCCGACCGCGAGACCGGCACGGGCCACGGACCCTCCCGACGGAACGTGATGCTGGGGGGGCTGGGCGCGCTCGGCCTGGGCCTGGCCCACGTGGTCGGGGACCCCACCAGCGACGACTCGGCGGTCAGCCGCTACTCCTTCGCCACCGGCGCCTCGGCGGCCACGACCACCCGCGACACCCTCGTCGTCCTGTCCTTCCGCGGCGGCTTCGACGGTCTGTCGGCGGTGGTCCCCGCGATGGAGGCCTCGCTGCCGGGCCTGCGTCCCGACATCGCCGCCCCCACCTCGCGGCTGCTGCCGCTGGACGCCGGGTTCGGGCTCCACCCCGCCATGGCCGCGCTCCTGCCGCTGTGGCAGTCGGGCACCCTCGGCTTCGTCCA
This sequence comes from Actinomycetales bacterium, assembly GCA_038258055.1. Classification (GTDB taxonomy): domain Bacteria; phylum Actinomycetota; class Actinomycetes; order Actinomycetales; family JBBAYJ01; genus Aquipuribacter. Next base: position 45,184 of record JBBSQH010000025.1, on the reverse strand, counting down.
CGACGTCGGGCAGGCCGCGGCCACCCGGTCCCACTTCGCCGCCATGGCCGAGATGGAGCAGGCCGCGCCGACGACCTCGCTGCGGACGGGCTGGCTGGACCGGGCCGTCGGGCTGCGCCCGGTGGGCTCGTCGCTGCAGGCCACCCAGGTCGGCAGCCTCAGCTCCTCTCCCGCCCTGGCCGGCCCCGCCCAGGAGTACAGCCTGACCTCGGTCGACGGCTTCCGGCTGTCGGGGTCGGGGACGGCCGAGGACCGCAGCCGGTGGGGTCGTGCCATGCGGACCATGACCGCCGACGCCCACCCCGCCCTGGTCAGCAGCACCGCCAACGCCCTGGGGGCCATGGAGACCGTGACCCGGGTGGGGACGACACCGGGCGGCGCGCCGACCGCGGCCCCGTACCCCCGTCTCGCCGACGGCACCCTGACGCCCCTGGCGACCGCGCTGCGGGACGTGGTGCGCCTGATCAAGGGCGACGTCGGGCTCGAGGTCGCGTGCGTCGACCACGGCGACTGGGACATGCACGTCGGGATGGGCCGGTCCGACGGCGGCTGGATGCACGACAAGCTGCGCGAGGTCGCCCAGGCGCTGGCGGCGTTCGCCGAGGACCTCGGCCCGCGCCTGGCCGACACCACGCTGGTCACCATGTCCGAGTTCGGCCGCCGGGTCCGTCAGAACGGCAGCGGCGGCACCGACCACGGCCACGGGAACCTCGTGATGATGCTGGGCGGGGGCACCGTGGGCGGCAAGGTCCACGGCCGCTGGCCCGGCCTGGACGAGACCGACCTGGCCGACGGCGACCTGCCCGGGTCCACGGACTACCGGACGATCCTCGCGGAGGTCCTGGAGAAGCGGTGCGCCACCAGCCGGGTCGGCACCGACGTCTTCCCCGGCCTGCCGAGCACGCGGCTCGGGCTGGTCCGGCAGCGGACCTGACCCGACCCGGCGTCGGAATCGTTCCGACGCAACGGCACTCTGCGTCGAAATCGTTCCGACGCAACGGCACTCTGCGTCGAAATCGTTCCGACGCAACGGCACTCTGCGTCGAAATCGTTCCGACGCAACGGCACTCTGCGTCGATCTACCCGACGCAACGTGCCGTTGTGTCGGACGGACCGCCGGGACCGCTCAGGCGCTGAGGACGTCCGCGGGGTCGCGCTTCTCCGCCACGACCAGGAAGGCCACGGTGGCCGACGCAGCGAACGCGACGGTCATCAGCGCGGTCATGCTGGTGGCGCTGGTGCCGCCGAACACGCTGGCCAGCGGGCTGACCGCGCCGCCCACCGCGAACTGCAGCACCCCGACCAGACCCGAGGCCAGACCGGCACGAGCGGGCGGCTGCCCGTTGAGGACGTGCGCCGAGGCCGCCGGCATCGCCATGCCCACGACGCCCATCGCCACCATCAGACCCGCGATGAGGACCGGCAGCGGGAGGTCGCCCAGCAGCGACAGGGCGAAGACCACGCCGATGGTGGCCGCGCCCACGATCGGGGCGCCGCGCAGCACGTTCAGCAGGCCGAAGCGCCCGACCAGCCGGCTCGACAGCTGGCTGCCGGCGATCAGGGAGACCGTGACGGCCGCGAACACGATGCCGTAGCCGAGCTGCGAGACGCCGTACTGCTCCTGGAGCACGAACGAGCTGCCGTTGATGTAGACGAACAGCCCGGCGAACGCGAGGCTGGCGACCATCGCCGGCGCGATGAACGACCGGTCGACGAGCAGCCGGCCGTAGGTGCCGGCCAGCTTGCTCACCGGGATCGGACGACGGGCCTCCTTGGGCAGCGTCTCCGGCAGGAGCACGGCGGTCACCAGCGCCAGCAGGACCCCGATGGCCGCGAGGATGACGAACACGCCCCGCCAGCTCGTCAGCTCCAGCACCAGCGATCCCAGGAACGGCGCCACCATCGGAACCGCCCCGACGACCAGGAACAGCTTGGCGAACGCGCGGGCCAGGTCCTGGCCCTCGGACAGGTCGCGCAGGATCGCCCGGGCGGTGACCATGCCCGCGGCCACCACGAACCCCTGGACGAAGCGCCCGGCGGTCAGCAGGGCCAGGGTCGGCGCGGCCGCGACGAGCAGCGACGCGCCCGCCCAGGCCAGCAGGCCCACCACGACCGGCAGACGGCGGCCGACCCGGTCGGCGACCGGACCGATCACCAGCTGGCCGAGCGCGAGCCCGAACACGCAGGCCGTCAGGGTCAGCTGGATCTGCGTCTCGGCCACGCCGAACTCCGCCGCCAGCGTGGGGTACGCGGGCAGGTAGAGGTCGATCGTCAGCGGGCCGGCGGCGGTGATCGCGGCCAGCAGGAACAGCTCGCGCGGTCCCAGCCGGGAGAAGAAGCCGGCCCGGGGGCGGGCCGCTACGGGTGCGGCAGCCGACGGGTCGCCGGACGGACGGGTCTGGGGGGAGGTGGGTTCGGTACGCATCTGATTAGCGAGGGTAACAGTTGCCCCCGCTAACCACCCACCGGTTCCGGCGGGCGCCCCTGGGCGCCCGGCCCCTCCTCAGCCCAGCAGGTCGTGCCGGACGACGGTCTCCTCGCGGCCCGGCCCGACGCCGACGGCGCTGATCCGGGAGCCGCTCATCTGCTCCAGCGCCTCGACGTAGCGCTGCGCGTTGACGGGCAGGTCCTCGAAGGCGCGCACCCCCGAGATGTCCTCGGTCCAGCCGTCGAAGAACTCGTAGACCGGCTTGGCGTGGTGGAAGTCGGTCTGGCTGACGGGCATCTCGTCGAAGCGGGTGCCGTCGACGTCGTAGGCCACGCAGACAGGGATCCGCTCGAACCCGGTCAGGGTGTCGAGCTTGGTCACGACGAAGTCGGTGACGCCGTTCACGCGCTGCGCGTAGCGGGTGATGACGGCGTCGTACCAGCCGCAGCGACGGGGCCGGCCGGTGGTGGTGCCGAACTCGTGGCCGACCTCGCGCAGCCGCTCGCCGTCGGCGTCGAACAGCTCGGTCGGGAACGGACCCTCGCCCACGCGGGTCGTGTACGCCTTGACCACCGCGATGACGCGGTCGACCCGGTTGGGGGCCACACCGCTGCCGGTGCAGGCCCCGCCGGAGGTCGCGTTGGAGCTGGTGACGAACGGGTAGGTGCCGTGGTCGACGTCCAGCAGCGTGGCCTGGCCGCCCTCGAACAGCACGGTCTGGTCCCGGTCCAGGGCCTGGTTGAGCACCAGCCCGGTGTCGGCGACGAACGGCTCCAGACGCGCCGCCTGCTCCAGCAGGGAGTCGGCCACCTCGTCCACCGAGATCGCCCGACGGTTGTAGACCTTGACCAGGAGGTGGTTCTTCTGGTCGAGGGCGCCCTCGATCTTCTGGCGCAGGATCTTCTCGTCGAACAGGTCCTGGACGCGGATCCCGACCCGGTTGATCTTGTCGGCGTAGGCCGGGCCGATGCCGCGGCCGGTCGTGCCGATCCGCTGCTTGCCCAGGAAGCGCTCGGTGACCTTGTCCAGGGTGCGGTGGTACGTGGCGATGACGTGCGCGTTGGCGGACACCAGCAGGCGCGAGCAGTCGACACCGCGGGCGGTGAGGCCGTCGATCTCGGTGAACAGCACCTCGGGGTCGACGACGACGCCGTTGGCGATGACCGGGACGACCCCCGGGCTGAGGATGCCCGAGGGCAGCAGGTGCAGGGCGTACTTCTCCGAGCCGATCACGACCGTGTGACCGGCGTTGTTGCCGCCGTTGAACTTGACCACGTAGTCGACGCGCGAGCCGAGGGCGTCGGTGGCCTTGCCCTTCCCCTCGTCACCCCACTGCGCACCGATCAGCACGACTCCGGGCATGTCGACGACTCCTTCGGGCTGGCTCGGGCCGCTGGGACCCCTCTGACGTGCGAACGGTCCCGCGACGTACTGCTCCCGGGACCCGATCTGCCGGGCCAGGCTAGTGCAGGTGGCTCACGACGCGGCCCGTACCAGCCGCTCCACCAGCTCCCCGCCGAGCCGGTGGCCGGACAACCAGGCCGCCTCGATCCGCGACCGCTCGCCCCAGGCGTCGCCGCACACCCCGACCGTGGCGTCGTCGGTGAGGGCGAACTCCGGCGCCGGCCGGGGGCGGCTCGGGCTGGCCAGCGACCAGCGGTGCGCCCGGGCCCACTCCGGCTCCCCCAGGTCGGCGCCGAGCACCCGGGACAGGTCGGCCAGCACGTGCGGGACGGCCGAGGCGGGGTCGTCGAGGCGGCTGGCCGCGAACACGGGCGTGGTGTGGACCACCAGGACCGGGGCGCCGTCCCCCCGGCGCCGACCGTCGTCGGCCACCCACTCCACCACGGGGGACCCGTCGACGAACACGCCGTCGATCTCCGGCCAGGTCCGCGACGTCCAGGCCGCGTAGATCGACAGCACCGGACGCCAGTCCCAGGGCGGCCCGTCCAGCAGGGCGGGAGCCGTGCCCTCGGGCAGCAGGTCGACCGCCTGGGGGTCGGGCATGGCCAGGACGACCGTGTCGTAGCGCTCGCCGTCGACCACCACCCCCGGGCCGTCGGCGCCGTCGAGCCGCTCCACCTCGGTGACCTCGCGCGGGTTGTCCACTACCAGGCCCTCGGCCAGGTCCTCGACCAGCGAGCGCAGGCCGTCGGTCCCCGCCCAGCGGACCGGCCCCACCTTGGTGCCGACCAGCCGCTCGCCGTCGGACAGGTGGAACGTGTCCGTCCAGCGCCGCACCAGCCCGCGCTGGCTCCAGGACTCCACCACGGCCGCGAACTCCTCGCCGCGGACGGTGAAGTAGGACGCCCCGGTGTCGACGACGTGGCGCCCCACGACGGTGTCGACCGTCCTGCCGGCCATCCGCCCACCCAGCCGGCGACCCCGGTCGAACAGGCGGACGTCCACCCCGGCGTCGTGCAGCCGGCGGGCGCACGCCACCCCCGAGACGCCCCCTCCGACGACGAGGACACGACCCGGGCTCTGCGCTGCAGTCACGGGGCCAGTCTGCCTGCCCTCCGGCGCCCGGGCGGGGGCGGGGGCGGCGCGGCGCGCCCGGGACGCTGACCGGGTAGTGCGACTGGCCGTGACAGGTCACACTGTGTCCGCGTCGGCCGCCGTGAGGTCGGTCGGCGGGTGGTCCCGAAGGGGTCCGGGACCACCGGGGGCCGCGCTCCTGCGGGACGCGCGGCCCCTCAACCACCGCCGTCGACGCCCGTGGCGGCGCCTGGTGGGCTCAGGCGAGCGTGGGGTCGCAGTCGGCCAGCAGGGCGCCCAGACGGGTGACCTCGTCGGTCTCGCCGACGTGCTCGGCCGCGCCGGCCAGCGCGCGGACGCTGCGCAGGAAGCCCTGGTTGGGGACGTGGGCCCACGGCACGGGGCCGTGCCCCTTCCAGCCCGAGCGGCGCAGGGCGTCCAGACCACGGTGGTAGCCGGTCCGCGCGTAGGCGTAGGCGGCGATCGCCGCGGACAGGCGCTGCTCGTCGTCGCCGGCGGCCGCGGCCGCCCCGGCGCGCACCAGCGCCTCCTCGGCCAGCACGGCCCAGGCCAGGCTGGAGGCGGGGGCCGCGGCGGCGACGGTCGCGGCGGGGGTGCCGGCCGCGAGGGCCTGCTCGGCCGGGTCGTGCAGGCCCGCCGGCAGGTAGGTGGGGGCCGGTCCGTTCAGCAGGTCGGGACCGCGGTTCGGGTTCGGGGGGGTGCTCACGTGGACTCCTCGGGGACGGGGTTGTGGATGGGGTCGTAGCCCGACCGCAGCTGAGCCCAGACGAGCTTGCCCGACCGGGTCGGGGACCAGCCCCACCGTGCCACCTCGTTGACCACGTGCAGACCGTGGCCGCCCTCGCCGAGCGGTCGGTGCGGCACGAGCCGGGGCGGCTCGGGGTTGGCGTCCTCGACCTCGATGCGCAGCCCGGACGCGGTGTCGTACAGCCGCAGCTGCACCATGCCCCAGCCGTGCAGGACGGCGTTGGCGACCAGCTCGGACACGACCACCTCGGCGAGGTCGGCCTGCGGCACGCCCCAGACGGCGCACGCACGCATCGTGGCGTGTCGGGCCTTGCCCACGCTGGAGGGGTCGGACGGCAGCTGCCACCGGCGCTGCCGGGTGGCCTCCGCCCGGGGGGCGGGCAGGTCGCTGACGTCCATCGGGACGCGCAGCACGACCACCGCGGTGTCGTCCTCGGGGGAGTCGCCCAGCTCGGCCAGCAGCATCCCACCCACGCCGTCGGCCCGGACCGCGGTGCACCGCTGGAGCAGGCCCTTGAGCGTCTCGATGCCCTGCGCCATCGGCCGGGACCGGCGCTCGATGAGCCCGTCGGTGTAGGCCACCACCACGTCGCCCGGGCGCAGCCGGACGGTGTCGGAGCGCCGGGCCCCCTCGCGCAGGCCGATCATCGTGCCCTGGGCGGAGTCCAGCGACCGCACGGTGTAGCCGGAGACCGCATCGCCGTCCGCGCCGCCGTTGCCGTCCGCGCCCCGTCGCGGGCTGCACACCAGGGTCGGCAGGTGCCCGGCCGAGGACCAGGACAGGTCCCACTGGCCGTCGCCGCGCCGACGCAACGTCATCAGCACCAGGCTCGCCATGCGGGCGATCCCCATGCCCGCCGTCAGGTGGTCCACGCGCATCAGCACGCTGCCCGGGTCCTCGACCTCGTAGGCGTACGACCGCACCACCGACCGCAGCTGGCCCATGGTGGCGGCGGCCTCGACGTCGTGCCCGACCACGTCACCCACCACGACCCCGGCGACCTCGTCCCCCAGCGGCATGACGTCGTACCAGTCCCCGCCGACCTGCGCGTGGTCCACGTTCGGCGCGTAGTGCGCCCAGACGTCCAGACCGGGGATGCCGGCCTGCTGCGGCAGCATCGAGCGCTGCAACGTCTCGGCCAGGGAGTGCTCCCGGGCGTACAGCCGGGCGTTCTCCAGGCTCAGCCCCGTGCGCCGCGCCACGACCCGGACGAGCTTGTGCAGGTCCTCCCCGACCGGCGCGGGGCCGGCCGCGTCCGGGAGCCGGTCACCAAGACCGACCAGCAGCACGGCGATCACGTCGTCGCGCCCCGACAGCGGCAGGGCCAGGTAGGGGTCCTCGAGCCGACCGGCGACCGTCCCGGCGAACCAGCCGGTGACCGTCCCGGTGCGCCTGGGGGTGGCCAGGTCGACGACGGCCTCCGGCAGGCTGCCCTCGAGGACGGCCCGCAGCGGGTCGTCGGCGGGCAGGTCCGCCACGGCGGGGCCCATCCGACGACCGGCGCCGATCAGCTCCTCCATGCCCGGGCCCGACGCCGCGACCACCTCGACGGAGCGGTCCAGCTGGACCACGGCGGCCCACGGGACGACGGTGCTGGCCAGCACGTCGGTGAGGCGCGACATCGCTGCGGCGGCGTCCAGCTCGATGACCACGTCGCTGACCCGGTCCAGCAGCGCCAGGCCGGCCCTGGCCCGCTGCTCGGCCAGCAGGGCGCGCTCGCGCTGCTCCTGGACCAGGACGCGCTCGGTGACGTCGACCTGGACGCCGACGAAGTTGACCAGGTCGCCTCCCGCGTCCAGCACCGGCGTGATGGAGACCTGGTTCCAGAAGGCGGTGCCGTCCTTGCGGTAGTTCAGGATCGTCTCGGTGACGGCCCGCTGCTCCCGCAGGGCCTCGGACAGCCGGGTCACGGTGCCGGGGTCGGTGTCCGGGCCCTGGAGGAACTTGCAGTTGAGCCCGGCGGCCTCCTCGGAGGTGTAGCCCGTGGTCCGCTCGAAGGCCGGGTTCGCCCACACCAGCGGGTTGCCCCGCCGCGTCGGGTCGGAGATGGTGAACGACAGGTCCGTGGCTATCACCGCGCGGTTCCGCAGCGCGTTGGCCTGGGCCGTCGCGGCCTCGTGGGCCGAGGCGACCGCCCCGACGGGCCGCGCGCCGGTCCCGTCGCCCAGGGCGTCGTCGGCGGCCGAGACGATGGGGGCCATCTCCACGGCGCCGCTGCCGGCCCCGGTCAGGCGCATGAACACCACCAGGCCGCGCCCGCTCAGGCCGCGACCGAGGGGGAAGCCGGTCACCCAGAGCGGGCCCACGACGTCCGCCACGCTCTCGGCGGTGTCCTCGCGCTGCCGGTCCCGCTCCTCGCCCGCCGCGTCGGAGGCCCGGGCCGACTCCCGTCGGATCAGCTCACCGGCGACCGGCTCGCCGCGGGCCACCCGCGACAGCGCGCTGGCCGTGTCGGCCAGGTCGACCCCGCCGGGGTCCACCAGACCCGCCAGCCGACCCCACTCGTCCACGCCGAGCGGGAGGGTCTGGCTGCCCGCCATGGCCATCGCCATCAGGTTGGCGTACTCGACCCGGCTGGTGGTCAGGTCCACCACGAGGACCGCCGCGTCGGCCTCGTGCATCACGCGCGGCAGGTGGCTCATCGACACCTGGGTCCTCCTCGTCCTGGCGTCCCCCGACGCCGTGCTACCGCCAACACTCGCACCAAGGTGTGCCCGCCCGGCGTCGCGACCAAACGGCCAGGAGGGTCGACATCCTGACTCTCTTGCTAGCGTTCCGGCAACGCACCGTCGTCCCGGGGGAACAGCAGGAGATCAGAGAATGACAGCCGAGAACGAGTCGGAGCAGGTCACAGTGCCGCTCAAGGACACCGACACCAGCCCGTCGATGATCCCCGTCCGGCCGGTGGACCCGGGCTCGGTGCACGTGCTCTTCGAGCCCGAGCTCACCCGGGTGGTCCTGACGGGGGAGATCGACGCCGAGCTGGGCCCGGACCTGCTGGAGGCCGCGGACGACGCGCTGACCACGGCCCGCCCGATCGAGGTCGACAGCCACCTGGTGACCTTCATGGACTCCACGGGGGTGGCGTTCCTGGCCCGGCTGGCCTCGCGCGCGTCCCGGCGGGTGGTCCTGCTCGACCCGCCCGACGTCGTGCGGTTCCTGATCGAGACCACCAGGATCTCGTCGCTGCTGGACGTCGTGGTCCGTCAGGGCGACCCGACGGCCGGGTCCTCCACCGAGGCCTGAGCCCGGGGCCGTGGCCCCGGGGGCTCAGGCCCGGCTGCCGGTCTCCCGGCAGCCGGGCTCGTTCAGCGGATCAGCGGTTCGGCGGTTCGGCGGTTCGGCGGTTCAGCGGAGCTTGTGGCCCGCGCTGCGGAGGTTCTGGCAGGCCTCGACGACACGGGCGGCCAGGCCGGCCTCGGCCGACTTGCCCCAGGCGCGCGGGTCGTAGGCCTTCTTGTTGCCGACCTCGCCGTCGATCTTGAGCACGCCGTCGTAGTTGTTGAACATGTGGCTGACGACGGGACGCGTGAACGCGTACTGGGTGTCGGTGTCGATGTTCATCTTGACCGCGCCGTAGTCGACCGCGTCGCTGATCTCCTGCGCGGTGGAGCCGGACCCGCCGTGGAACACCAGCAGCGCGGGCTTGCTGCCGGCCGGGGCGCCGATCTTTGCGGCGATGGCGTCCTGGCAGTCGCGCAGGATCTCGGGGCGCAGCTTGACGTTGCCCGGCTTGTAGACGCCGTGCACGTTGCCGAAGGTCAGGGCGGCCATGTAGACGCCCTTCTCACCGGTGCCGAGCGCGTCGACCATCGCGATGGCGTCGTCGGTGGTCGTGTACAGCTTGTCGTTGATCTCGTTGTCGACGCCGTCCTCCTCGCCACCGACCACGCCGACCTCGATCTCGAGGACGACCTTGGCCTCGGCGCACAGGCCGAGCAGCTCCTCGGCGATCTGCAGGTTCTCCTCCAGCGGCACCGCGGAGCCGTCCCACATGTGCGACTGGAACAGCGGGTTGCCGCCGGCCTTGACGCGCTCGGCGCTGGCCGCCAGCAGCGGACGGACGAAGCCGTCCAGCTTGTCCTTGGGGCAGTGGTCGGTGTGCAGGGCGATCTGCACGTCGTAGCTGTCGGCGATCTCGTGGGCGTACGCGGCGAGCGCCTTGGCGCCGACCACCATGTCCTTGACGGTCGAGCCGGACAGGTAGTCCGCGCCGCCGGTCGAGACCTGGACGATGCCGTCGCTCTCGGCCTCGGCGAAGCCACGGATGGCGCCGATAAGGGTCTGGGACGAGGTGACGTTGATGGCCGGGAAGGCGTAGGAGCCGTCCTTGGCCTTGGTCAGCATCTCGGCGTAGCTCTCGGGGGTTGCGATGGGCATCGCGGGCTCCTCGGTGTGTGGCAGGTCACGTTGCGGGGCCGATCCTTCCACGTCCGGTGCGGGCCGGGCCGACGGCGTCCAAAGGGCCCGGGCGGCGTCGGCCGCCACGGGCCGGCGGGCCCGGCGGCAGGTGGTTGGATGCTCGGATGCGGATCGCGGACTCCCTCGACGGCAAGCGCATCCTGCTGACCGGGGTCACGGGCTTCGTCGGCGAGGCGCTGCTGCACAAGCTGCTGCGCGACGTGCCCGGCTGCACCGTGGTGGCGATGGTGCGGCCGAAGTCGGGCCAGCCGGCGCAGGACCGGGTGACCAAGCTGCTGGCCAAGCCCATCTTCGCCGACGTGCCCGAGGGCGCCGCGTCGCGCGTGGAGACGCTGTCGGGCGACCTGGGCGCCGTCCCGGAGCTGCCGCAGGACCTGGACGTCGTCGTGCACTGCGCCGGCGACGTGTCGTTCGACCCGCCGATCCAGTCGGCCTTCGACACCAACGTGATCGGCGTCAAGGCCCTGGTGGACCGCGTGGTCGAGGCCGCGCACCGCGAGGACGGGACGTACCGGCCGCTGCACTACGTGCACGTGTCCACCGCCTACGTCGGCGGCCGCCGCCGCGGCCCGGTCACGGAGGCGTCGGTCGAGCACACCGTCGACTGGCAGGCCGAGTACGACGCCGCCCAGCGGGTGGCCGCCCGGATCGAGGACACCTCCCGCACCCCCGCCGTGCTGCAGAAGCTGCTGGCCAAGGCCGAGAAGCACCACGACCGGGCCGGACCGCTCGCGGTCGCCGCGGACGCCGAGGAGCGCCGCCGGACCTGGGTGAGCGACCAGCAGAAGTCGGCCGGCGGCGAGCGCGCCCGCAGCCTGGGCTGGACCGACGTCTACACGTTCACCAAGGCCCTGGGTGAGCGCGTCGTCGAGCAGGTGGCCGCCCCCGTGCTGCCGACCACGGTCTACCGGCCCAGCATCATCGAGTCCGCCCTGACCACGCCCTACCCGGGCTGGATCGAGGGCTTCAAGATGGCCGACCCGATCATCCTGGCCTACGGCCGCGGCGAGCTGCCGGAGCTGCCGGCCGCCCCGGACTCCGTCATCGACATCGTCCCGATCGACCTGGTGGTCAACTCGATCATCGCCGTGGCCGCGACGCCGCCGCCGGTCGGCGAGCCCGCCTACTTCCACCTGAGCTCGGGCTCGCGCAACCCGTGCACGTTCCGGCAGCTGTACGACTACGTGCGCGAGTACTTCGCCCGGCACCCGTTCGACATGGACTCCCGCGGCGCGGTGCGGCTCGCGACCTGGCGCTTCCCCGGCGCCCGCATCGTCGAGCGCGCACTGACCACCGGCGAGCGCGCGTACGACATCGCCGAGGGCGCCCTGTCGCTGGCCCCGCGCAGCGACAAGGTCCGCTCGATCGCCCGCAACCTGGACACCCAGAAGCGGCGGCTGGACTTCCTGCGGCGCTACATGGACCTGTACCGGGCCTACACCCAGGTCGAGCTGTACTTCGTCGACGACAACATGCTGGCCCTGCACCAGGCGATGGACCCGGCGGACCAGGAGACGTTCGGCTTCGACACCGCGGTCATCGACTGGGAGCACTACCTGATCGAGGTGCACTGCCCCGCCATCACCAAGGGCGTGCGCGACTACGACGTGATCCGCCGCAAGCGCAACCGCTCGGGCGGTCCCGCCCCCCGCGTCATCGCCCCGCGTGATCCGGCCGAGCCCGTGGACCCCGACGCCGCGCCGGTGCTGGCGGTGTTCGACATGGACGGCACCCTGCTGACGTCCAACATCATCGAGACGTACCTGTGGGTGCGCCTGCCCGAGCTGTCGACCGCCGGCAAGGTCAAGGAGCTCGCCGCCACCGCAGCCCGGCTGCCGCTGTACCTGCGGGCCGAGCGCCGAGACCGCGGGGCCCTGATCCGCAGCGCCTACCGCCGATACGAGGGCGCCGACCTGCGCGCACTGGAGGAGATGGTCGACGAGACCCTCACCCCCCACGTGCTCGAGCGGGTCAGCGGGGCGGCGATCCGCCGGGTCCGGGAGCACCGGGCCGCCGGGCACCGGACGGTCCTGATCACCGGCGCCGTCATGCCCATCACCCGCCCGCTGGCCCCGCTGTTCGACGAGATCGTCGCCGCCGAGCTGCACGTCGACGCCCGCGGTCGGTGCACGGGGTTCCTCAAGCGGCCGCCGCTGGTCGGCGAGGCCCGGGCCGCCTGGCTGCGCCGCTACGCCAGCGTCGAGGGTGCCGACCTGTCCAAGGCCTACGGCTACGCGGACTCCCACTCCGACCTGCCGATGCTGCAGGCGGTGGGTCGACCGACGGCGGTGAGCCCCGATGTCACGCTGTTCCGCGAGGCCCGCAAGCTGCGCTGGCCGATCGAGGACTGGCGCACGGCCGGGCGGACCGCACGGCTGCAGCTGCCCGGCATCGACACGTCCCAGGCGCAGCTGCCGGGCTGACGGGGGCCGGGCGTCGGCTCAGGTCGGCTCAGCGGACCGAGACCGGGCGCGCACCCGTCTCGAGGACCCGACGCAGCGTCCGCTCCCAGGGCTGCGGCTGCAGCCCGAAGTGCGCGCGCGCCGCGGAGTCGTCGAGGGCGAACGGCGCGGTGAACTGGTAGACGGTGCCGGCCACCTCCCGGACGTACGGCGCCACGGTGCCGACCGCCCGCAGCAGGGACGCCGGGGTGCCGGCCACCCGCGGTGCGGGCGCGCCGGCGAGCGCGGCCAGGTCGCCGAGCGCCTCGCGCTGGGTGCGGGGCGGCGCGGTCGGGACGTGCCAGGCCCGGCCGTGGGAGGTCGGGTCGGCCGCAGCGGCCACCACCAGGGCGACGACGTCGGCGGTCGCGGTCCACGAGTGCGGCTGGTCGGGGTCGCCCATCACCCGGCACCGACGTCCGGCCAGCAGCGCGGGCACGTGGCGTGACAGGTGCGAGGTGGCGGGCGGCGCGTCGGGGTAGTCGCTGCCGCGGACCTCGACGTAGCGGACCCGGCCGTCCTGGTGGGCCGCGCTGGCCTGGTGCCACATGACCTCGCGGACCCGGCCCTTGTGGTCGTGCGGTCGCAGCGGGGTGTCCTCGGTCATGGCGGCGGTGACCCGGCCGTAGACGTACAGGTTGCTGACGGTGGCCAGGACGGCGCCGGTCGCCTCGGCCGTCCGCAGCAACGACTCGGCCAACGGTGGCCAGTCGGTCACCCACCGCGTGTACGGCGGGTTGGCCGCGTTGAACACGGTGGCGGCGCCCGCGCTCAGCCGGCGCAGCCGGTCGGCGTCGGACGCGTCGGCGGACACCCGCTCGACCGCGGGGTGGTGGGGGCCGGACCCGGATCGGGTGACGACGACGACCTCGTGCCCGGCCTCGGCGAGCGCGACGGCGATCCCGGACCCGACAGGGCCGGCGCCGACGACTACGTGGCGTTCTGACATCAGTGGTCTCTTTAGTGAGCGGTGCTCTCGTTATCTAGTAGACACCCGCCGCCGCCATCTGACAAGAGCGCTGCTCTCTGCCGGTGCACGTCGCTGCCCCCGGCCCACGTGCGGTTGGATGAAGTCGTGATGCTGGCTCTGGAGCTGTTCCGCTCGGTCCCCCGCTACGCCGCGGCACGTGCCATCACCGCGGTCGGGTCGGTGCCCGGGCTGCTGGTCGGGCCGTTGGCCCCGGTGCGGCTGCTGACCCGCCCCGAGCCGCAGGTGCGCCACGACGGCTGGGGTGAGGTCAAGGTCCACCTGGGCGGCATCTGCGGCTCCGACCTGGGTGCGGTCACCGGCTCCACGTCGCTGTACTTCGCCGGCGTCAGCTCGATGCCGTGCGTGCCCGGCCACGAGGTGGTCGGGACCCTGACCCACGACGTCGAGGACCTGCCCGCGGGCACCCGGGCCGTGGTCGACCCCGTGCTGGCCTGCGCCGCGCGCGGCCTGGAGCCGTGCGAGCAGTGCGCTCAGGGCCTGACCAACCGCTGCGACCGGGTCAGCGTCGGGCACCTGCGACCCGGCCTGCAGACGGGCTACTGCTCGAGCACCGGCGGGGGCTGGGGCGAGCGCCTGGTCGCGCACCGGTCCCAGCTGCACGTCGTGCCCGACGAGCTGAGCGACGCCCGCGCCGTGCTGGTCGAGCCCCTGGCGTGCGCCGTGAGGCTCGCGCACCGCGCCGACGTGCGCGAGGGGCAGACGGTCCTGGTGTCCGGCGCGGGCGCGGTGGGCCTGTTCGCCACGCTGGCCATCCGGCGGCTCACGCCGGCCGGGCGCATCGTCGTCGTGGCCAAGCACGGCGCCCAGGCGTCGTTGGCCCGGGCGTTCGGCGCGACCGACGTCGTGCAGCCGGCCGAGGCGCTGCGCGGGGTCCGTCGCAGCACCAAGGCCCTGACCGTCGAGACCCGCCTGCCCGGGGCGGCCAAGCGGTACGACCAGCAGGTCCTGCTGGGCGGGGTCGACGTGGCGGTCGACGCCGTCGGCTCCGCGTCGTCGCTGGACCTGGCCATGCGCGCGACCCGCGCGGGCGGACGCGTGGTGCTGTCGGGGATGCCGAAGAAGGGGGCCGACCTGAGCCCCGCCTGGTTCCGCGAGCTCGACGTGGTCGGCACGTACGCCAGCAGCGGTGACGCGTTCGGCCAGGCCCTGCGACTGGCGGCCGAGGCCCCGCTGGGTGACGGCATCGGCGGCGAGGGCGACGTGCTGAGCGCGGTCTACCCGCTGCACCGCTGGCGCGAGGCGCTCGACCACGCCAGCAGCGCCGGGCGCCTCGGTGCGGTCAAGATCGCGTTCGACCCGCGCCAGCGCTGACCGCAGGTCGTCGGCCGCCGCGAGCCGGCTCGAGCCGCCACCGACCGCGCCTGCCGTGGCTCAGGGCAGTGCGAGCCAGCGGCACCGGCCGTCGGCGCCGAGCGCCACGAAGCCCTGCGCCTGGGCCAGCCCCCGAAGCATCCCCGCCCCGTCGTGCCCCGTCGTCTCCGGCACCGCCTGGCCCGGTGCCAGCCGCGCCGGGAGCAGTCGCGTGCCCGAGCCGGGGACCTGCGCCCCGGTGGGCCGGTCGACGTCGGGCAGCCCGTCGTCGGGGCGGCCCAACCAGCCGTGGACCAAAGGGGCCAGCAGCGTCATGGCCGCGGCGACCGAGGCCAGCGGGTTGCCCGGCAGCCCCACCACCACGGGTCCGTCGGGGACGACGGCCAGCACCGCGGGGCCGCCCGGGCGGACGTCGGTCCCGTCGACGACCGTCCGGGCGCCGACGTCCCGCAGCGCCTCGCGCACGTGGTCGGCCGGGCCGCGGGCCGTGCCACCGGTCGTCACCACGATGTCGACGGTCGAGCGGTAGGGCCCGGCGAACACGTCCCGCAGCGTGTCCAGGTCGTCACCGGTCCGCGCCGAGCGCTCCACGTCGACGCCCAGGTCGTGCAGCACGGGCGGCAGCACGTGGCTCAGGCTGTCGCGCACCCGGCCCGGGCGGGCGGCCCCGGAGCCGGACAGCTCGTCACCGGTGACGAGCAGGACGCACCGCGGCTCCACGACGACGTGGACGGTGTCCCCGCCCGCCGCGGCGACCAGGCCGAGGCGGGCCGGCGTCAGCACGGATCCCCGTCCCAGGACCACCTCGCCGGCCCCCAGCTCCTCACCGCGGGCCCTCACGTCCCGCCCCGCCGGGGGGTCCGGGGCGTGCAGCCGTCCCTGGTCCACGAGCGCGTCCTCCTGCCGGACCACCGCGTCGGCGCCCCGCGGGAGCGTGTCCCCGGTCGCGACGGCACAGGCCCGACCGGGACCCAGCCGTTCCACGGCCCCCGAGCGACCGACGCCCAGGGCGGTGTCGCGGCGGACGAGGGGGCCCTCACCGTCGTCGGCGCGACGCCTGGGCCCGGTCCAGAGGTCGGCGCGCCGTTCGGCGAGGGCACCGGCGCGGTCGTGGGTCCCGCCGTCGTCGGCACGCCGGTTCCGCACCGCCCCGACGAGCTGCCACGGCCCGGGCCCGGACACGGCCCAGCCGTCCATGGCGGAGGAGTCCACGACGGGCAGGTGCGAGGCGGCCCGCACCTCGACCGCCAGCACCCGGCCGAGGGCACGCTCGAGGGCGACGGGGACGTGGCGGGGGACCCTGGCCGCCCCCAGCTCGCGGGCGACGCGTCGCGCCTCGTCGAGGTCGGGTCGCTTCACCCGTCGCCGTCGGCGGGCAGCATGGCGAGCACCCGGTCACGCAGCGCGGGCAGGTCGGCGCGGCCCTGCGGCCCCGCGGCGGCCAGGCCGGCCGCGACGCCCACCGCGAAGGTGGTCAGCGGGGCGGCCGGGCGGGCCACGGTGTGCGCGGCGTCACGGGCCAGGTCGAGCACCAGGTCGACCAGCTCACCGACGGGGACGCCGTCCGTGGCGGCGTGCAGCTGCAGCTCCTCGACCAGGCGGGCCGCCCAGTCGTCGAGACGGGCACGGCTCAGGTCCTCGGGGGTGTCCACGTCCACCAGCCTGCCCCACTCGGGGGCCGGCGGGGCGCCCACCCACCGCAGCCCGGTGACGACGTGCCGCAGCCCCGGCGCCCTGGCCCCCTCGCCCCGGGCCGCGGCCTCGGCCACGGCAGCCCCCGCCGCCCGGCGCAGCGGGGCGACCCGGTAGGCCGCGGTCAGCCACTGCGCCCGACCGTCCCCGTCCTCCGCGACCACGCCGTCCAGCCCCGGGTCCGCCTGCAGCCGGGCCACGAGTGCCCGCAGCGCCTCGACCGGCAGGTGCGGCAGGTCGGCGGCCAGCAGGACGACGACGTCCGCGCCGACGTGCTCCAGCCCCGCCAGCAGGCCCGCGACGGGACCCGAGCCCGGGGGGTCCTCCCGGGTCAGCACCAGCGGGCAGCCCGCGTCGGCGTCGTCCGGCAGCCGTGGTCCGACCACCACGACCCGGGCCACGCCGGCGGCGGCGGCCGCCTCGACCGCCCGCCCCAGCAGCGACACCCCCCCGACAGTGGCCGCCGTCTTGTCCCCGCCGAACCGGCTCCCGGCCCCGCCCGCCAGCACGACCGCCTCGACACCGGCCATCACCGTCGCAGGCTGCATCCGGGCAGTGTGCCGGACCTGGGCGAGATCGCCCGGACGGCGGCGGCGCGCCGGGCCCACCCCGTCAGACGCCGGACCTCACGCCCCGTCAGGGACGGGCAGTCGACCTCCGGACGGCACCGCCGCCCCCTCCTCGACGACCGCGCCGCGGCCGACCAGGGCTACCTCGTCGTCCTCCTCGCCCGGTCCCCCGACCGTGGCGTCGCGCCCGACGACGACCTCGCTGTCGAGCACGGCGCGCTCGACCCGGGCGCCGGCGTGCACCACCACCCCGGGCAGCAGGACGCTGTCCACGACCACCGCCCCGGCCTCGACCACCACGCCGGTCGACAGCACCGACCGACGGACCGTCCCGCGCACCGACGACCCGGGCCCGAGCAGGCTGTCGGCGACCTCGGCCCGGGCGGACGCCCTGGTCGGGGCGTGCCGGCCCGGCCGGGTGAGCAGCGGCCAGGTGGGGTCGTCCAGGTCGAACGGCGGTCGGGGCCCCAGCAGCTCCAGGTGGGTGCGCCAGTAGGCCTCGACCGTGCCGACGTCCTGCCAGTAGCCGGTGAACCGGTGCTCCCGCAGCGCGCCGTCGGCCACCAGTCGCGGCAGCAGGTGGTCGCCCAGGTCGCCCAGGTCGTCCACCTCCTCCGCCAGCTCGTCGAGAAGGTCGAGCACCGGACCGGGCGAGAGTGCGAAGACCTCGGTCGTGATCAGGTCGGTCGCCGGCTCGTCCGGCTTGTAGGCGTAGCCGGTGACCATGCCCCCTGCCACCTCGACGACCCCGTACCGGCTGTTGTCGCCGTCGTGGGCCACGGTGACCGCCGTCATCGCCACCCCGGAGTCCCGGTGCGCGAGGGCGACGTCGAGGTAGTCCAGGCGGTAGACGGCGTCGGCGCTGACCAGGACCACCACCTCGGGGTCGGCGTCGCGCAACGACGTGGCCGTCCTCCACAACGCGTCGGCGGTCCCGGTGTGGAACCCCTCGCGGTGGTCGCCCTCGTGCGGGTGCACCACCATCAGCCCGCCGTCGGTGCGGTCCAGGTCCCAGGGGCGCCCGTTGGCCAGGTGCTCCGACAGCGGGCCGGGGGTGTTCTGCTGCAGCACCCAGACGTCGCTCACGCCGCTGTGGGCGCAGCTCCTCAGGGCGAAGTCGACGAGCCGGAACGACCCCCCGAACGGCACGGCCGGCTTGGGACGCGCGTCGGTCAGCAGCTCCAGCCGGCTCCCCGCACCACCGGCGAGCACGAGGACCAGGACGCGTGGCAGGGACATGACCGGATCATGGCGCCCCGCCGTGCCGCGGGCACCCGGACACGGGCCCCGGCCGGTTCAGGTCGTGGTGCGGGCGACCTCGTGCCTACCGTGGGTCCGGTACGCCGCTGCCCGGCGACCGGGAGGGCGTGAACATGACCAGCGACAGGGGCTTCCACCCGGGGGCCACATCGGCCCCGGACGAGGACCACCTCGACGACCCGGTCTCGACCCGGACCACGGCACCGGACCGCTGGGCCACCGGCGTCCCGGCCATAGTGTCCTCGGCCGTGCAGGGCGTGCTGCAGGACGGCGCCGACGTCACCGCCCGCACCTGGGCCCGGCTCAACCAGACGTCGGGCTTCGACTGCCCGAGCTGCGCCTGGCCCGACCCCGCCCCCGGCAACCGGAGCCCGTTCGAGTTCTGCGAGTCCGGCGCCAAGGCCGTCGCGCACGAGGCCACGGTCCGGACCGTGACGCCGGGGTTCGTGGCCCGGCACCCGCTGCACCTGCTGGCCACGAGGTCCGACTGGTGGCTGGAGAAGCAGGGCCGGCTGACCGAGCCGCTGGTCCGTCGTCCCGGCTCGGACCGGTACGAGCCCATCAGCTGGGACGAGGCCCTGGACCTGCTCGCCGACGCGCTGCGGGAGGTCGACCCGGGCGAGGCCGTCTTCTACACCTCCGGTCGGGCCAGCAACGAGGCCGCGTTCGTGCACCAGCTGCTGGCGCGCGGCCTCGGCAGCAACAACCTGCCCGACTGCTCCAACATGTGCCACGAGGCCTCGGGCGTCGCGCTGACCGAGGCGCTGGGCAGCGGCAAGGGCTCGGTGACGCTGGACTCCCTCGAGCACGCCGACCTGGTCCTGCTGGCCGGGCACAACGTGGCCACCAACGCCCCGCGGATGCTGAGCGCCCTGGAGCTGGCCAAGGAGCGCGGCGCGTCCGTGGTGGCGATCAACCCGTTGCGCGAGGCGGGTCTGCTGCGGTTCAAGAACCCGCAGCGGCCCCTCAAGGCGCTGGGCCGCGGCACGGACGTCGCCGACGAGTTCCTGCAGCTGCGTCTCGGCGGCGACCTGGCCCTGTTCCAGCTACTGGGCAAGCGGATGCTGCAGCGCGAGGCCGCCGCCCCCGGCACGGTCCTGGACGCGGAGTTCCTCGACCGGTTCACCAGCGGCCTGGACGCGCACCGCGAGCACCTGCTGGCCCTGGACGACGCCGAGCTGGCCCGGGCGACGGGGCTGGCCGACGACGAGGTCGAGCGGGTGGTGGACCTGCTCTGCGCCTCGCAGCGCACCGTCGTGGTGTGGGCGATGGGCGTCACGCAGCACGTGCACGCGGTCGACACCGTCCAGGAGTTCGTCAACCTGCTCATGCTGCGCGGCATGCTCGGCCGCCACGGCGCGGGGGTGCTGCCGGTTCGCGGTCACAGCAACGTGCAGGGCAACCGGACCGTCGGCATATCCGAGGACATGCCCGAGGAGTTCCTGGCCGCCCTGGGCGAGGAGTTCGGCTTCGACCCGCCGCGCGAGGCCGGCGTGGACGTCGCCGGCACCCTCGAGGCGCTGCAGGCCGGTCGGGTGCGGGTGTTCGTCGGGCTGGGGGGCAACTTCGTGCGCGCGGTGCCCGACTCCGCCGCGGTCGAGCGGGCCTTCGAGCTCCTCGACCTGACCGTCCAGCTGTCGACCACCCTGAACCGGACCCACGCCCACGGCGGGCGGACCGCGCTGGTCCTGCCCGTCATCGGGCGCACCGAGCGGGACACCCAGGCCGGCCCCGACGGGCGCGGCGCCGACCAGGTCGTCACGGTCGAGGACTCCGAGGGCCGGGTGCACGCCAGCCGCGGCCGGCTGGACCCGCCGTCGGCGCAGGTCCGCAGCGAGACGTCCGTCCTGGCCGGCCTCGCGCGTCGGCTGTTCGTCGGCGCGGACGGCCGGACCCTGCCCGGCCGGCCGCACGCGGACTGGGACGGCCTGGTCGCCGACTACTCCCGCATCCGGGCCCACGTGGCGCGGGTGCTGCCGTCGCTGTTCACCGACTACGAGGCGCGGGCGAGCGCGCCCGGCGGGTTCCTGCTGCCGCACGCGGTCCGCGACGAGCGCCGCTTCGACACCGACGACGGTCGGGCGCACTTCACCGTGCACGAGCTGCAGTACCCGAAGGTGCCCGAGGGCCGCCTGCTGCTGCAGACCATGCGCAGCCACGACCAGTTCAACACCACGGTCTACGGCTACAACGACCGCTACCGGGGCATCGCCGGCGGCCGCAAGGTCGTCCTGGTGCACGCCGACGACCTGGCCGCGCGGGGCCTGGCCGACGGTGACCTGGTCGACCTGGTCAGCGAGTTCCACGACGGCGAGCGCCGCTGGGACGGGCTGCGCGCGGTGGCCTACCCGACCGCCCGCGGCTGCGTCGCGGCCTACTTCCCCGAGGCCAACGTGCTCGTCCCCGCCGGCCACCTCGGCCGCCGCTCCCGCACCCCCGCCAGCAAGTCCGTCGTCGTCCGCCTCGACCCGGCGGGCTGACCCGGCGCCGCCCCGCCCCTGCAGGCCCCGGGCGCCGATGAGATCGGCCGAACGACAGCGACTCGCCGTGGCCGCCCGTCAGATGCCAGACCTCACGCCCAGCCGGGTCCGGATGCGCGACGCCCCTCGTCACGCGGCGGACCTCACGCCCAGCCGGGCCCGGATGCGCGACACGAGGGCCTGGACCGGACCGTGCAGGTGCTCGGCCAGCACGACGACGACCACCCATCCCGCCCGTTCGAGGTCCTCACGCCGGCGGTGGTCAGCGGCCCACTGCGACGGCGTGCGGTGGTGGTCGCCGTCGTACTCCACCGCCACGCGCGACTCGGGCCACGCCAGGTCGACCCTGGCCACGAACCTCCCCGACTCGGTCCGGACGACGTGCTGCACCGCCGGCGTCGGCAGGCCCGCCAGGGTGAGGACCACCCGGAGCCTGCTTTCCTGAGGCGACTCGGCCCGCGCGTCCAGCAGGTCCAGCGCGGAGCGGGCCAGCGCCGACCCACGACCACCCGGCCGCTCGGCCAGGACCGCGACCAGGTCGTCACGGACACCGTGGGCCGCGTGCAGCAGGGCGTCCCCGGTCGCCACCAGGTCCGCGGTCGAGGGCCCCAGCGCCGCGAGGTCGCACCAGGCCCGCGGCAACGACGTCACGGGCAGTCCCTCCAGGCGGTACGGCGCCATGGCCTGCGCCGACCGGTGACCCACGAGCCCCCGGTCCACCGGGGTGCTGAGGCCGAACGGCACCGTGACGTGCAGCTGACCGGACGCGCCGCGCGGGACCGGCAGCCCGGCCAGCTCAAGGGCGGTCGAGTGACTGAGGCGGCTGCGGGGCGGCACCGCCGAGATCACGGCGGCCCCTCGAGCGCGCAGGTCGTCGGCCCAGGCGAGCTCCAGGTACCGGTCCCGTACGACCCGGACGAACTCCCCGCTGCGCGTCAGCCGTTCGCGCGAGACCCCCTCCCGCCGTGCCCGTTCCCGGGTCCACACCAGCTGCTCCCACCCCACAGCACCCGAGCCTGCGGCTCGACCTCCCGCCAGGGAGGTCGCCCGGGACCCTGTGGACGACCGACGGCCCCTGTGGACGCAGTCCCCTCAAGAGCCCCGCCGCGGAAGAGATCCGCCGGACGACGACCGCACCGGGCGTGTCGCCGTCAGATGACGGATCTCACCCGCGCCGGAGGGCGGGCAAGGACGACCGAACCTGTCGACGCTCGACGACCCCCGCTGGGGCGCCCGCTCGAGCGAGATCCGCCGGACGACGGCCTCTGCTGGCGTGTCGCCGTCGGACGGCCGATCTCACGCCTCCCCCGCCGCAGTCCCGGGCGTGGTTCCGGGGCAGGGGGCTGGCGGTGGTTGGATGGCGGCCATGACGCGTCCCGGTTTCGTGCTCGAGGTGGACGACCGGACCCCGCCGCTGGTGGTCCACGAGGGCGAGGGGTTCCGGCTCGAGTCCTTCCCGCGAGGGACCCGCGTGGTGTACCCGCCGGAGAGCCTGCCCGCCGTCCCGGACGTGGACGCCGCCATCGACGAGGCGCTGCGCAACCCGGTCGACTCCGAGCCGCTGCCCAGCCTGCTGTTCGCCGGCATGCGGCTGACGATCGCCTTCGACGACATCAGCATCCCGCTGCCCCCGATGAAGAGCCCGGACATCCGGCAGCGGATCATCGAGGCCGTCCTGGAGATGGCCGCCGCGGCCGGCGTGGACGACGTCGAGCTGGTCAGCGCCAACGCGCTGCACCGCCGCCTCAACCCCGACGAGCTCAAGCACATCGTCGGCGAGCGGGTGTTCCGCAGCTTCTTCCCCCAGGGCGCGCTCTACAACTTCGACGCCGAGGACAAGGAGAACATCGCCACCCTCGGCAAGACCCGCCACGACGAGGACGTCCAGATCCACAAGCGGTCCGCGGAGTCCGACCTGCTGGTCTACGTCAACGTCAACCTGGTGGCGATGGACGGCGGCCACAAGTCCGTCGCGATCGGCCTGGCGCCGTACTCGAGCCTCAAGCACCACCACAACCCGCAGACCATGGTCAACAGCCGGTCGTTCATGGACCACAAGAAGTCGGCCCTGCACTCCAGCGCCTGGCGCATGGGCAAGGTCGTCGCGGAGCACGTCAAGGTGTTCCAGATCGAGACCACGCTCAACAACACGATCTTCCCCGACGCGTACTCGTTCCTGCAGAAGCGCGAGTGGGAGTGGAACATCGCCGACCAGGCCCGCTTCGTCGGCATCCGCCGCGGCATGGCCCTGGCGCCCAAGCGCGTCAAGCACAACGCGTTCCACTCGATGCGTGGCGCCTACGGGCTGACCGGCGTCGTGGCGGGCGAGGTCGAGGCCGTCCACGAGAAGACCATCGCGGCGGTCCACCGCCAGCAGCTCGTCCCGGTGCAGGGCCAGAGCGACGTCATGGTCCTGGGCGTGCCGTTCGTCGGGCCGTACAACGTCGACTCGATCATGAACCCGGTGCTGGCCGCCTGCATGGGGCTCGGCTACTACTTCAACAGCTATCGGGGCCAGCCCGTCGTCCGCAAGGGCGGCGCGGTGATCCTCTACCACCCGGTCACGCAGGAGTTCAACCAGCTGCACCACCCCTCGTACGTGGACTTCTTCGAGGAGGTCCTGTCGACCTCGACCGACCCGCAGGTCATCGAGAAGCAGTTCGAGGAGCGGTACGCGACCGACCCCTGGTACGTCCACCTGTACCGGACCAGCTACGCCTACCACGGGGTCCACCCGTTCTACATGTGGTACTGGATCGCCCACGCCCTGGACCACCTGGGCAGCGGTCGCAACGTGGTCTGGGTGGGCGGCAACCGCAAGGCCTGCGCCCGGATGGGCTTCCGTGCCGCGTCCACGCTGCAGGACGCGCTGGAGATGGTGTCCGACACCGTCGGCCCCGACCCGTCCATCACCTACCTGCACAACCCGCCGCACCTGGTGGCGGACGTCACGTGAGCCGGACCACGCCCACCTCGTGGGTGCGGGACGGCGTCCGCGACGTCCGCACCGTCGCCCGCGGCTGGCGCTGGGGCGTCGGGCGCAAGGCCCTGGTGCCCCGCTCGGCCGAGCCCTACGTGCCCGCCCGCTCGACGCGGGTCTTCCCCACCCGGTGGGCCCGGACCCCGTTCATGCGCGGCGTGCGGGAGATCGTCCTGGGTGTCGGCATGAACGGCCTGCTCCGCTCGCAGGTGTCCGTGCAGGCCCACGGCCTGGACGTGCTCGACCGGGTCGAGGGACCCGTGGTGTTCGTCGCCAACCACACCTCGCACGTCGACACCCCGCTGATCATGAACACGCTGCCCGCCCGGTGGCGGCGCAGGACGGCGGTCGCGGCGGCGGCGGACTACTTCTTCGACACCTGGTGGCGCGCGGCCGGGTCCGCTGTGCTGTTCAACACGTTCCCGATCGAGCGCCGGGGCGGGTCGTTGTCGAGCACGCCCGGCTACCTGCTCAAGGACGGCTGGTCGATCGTCGTCTACCCCGAGGGCACGCGGTCACGGGACGGCTGGACCGGTCAGTTCAAGCTCGGGGCGGCGTTCATGGCCACCACGTACGGCGTGCCCGTGGTGCCCATCGCCATCCGGGGCTCGTTCAACGCCATGCCCCACGAGCAGTCCTGGCCCAGCCGTGGCCGCCCGCCGGTCAGCATCCGCTACGGCGAGCCGGTGACCCCGGCCGAGGGCGAGGGGCCCCGTGACTTCGGCAAGCGGGTCGAGCGCGCCCTGGCGGGCCTGCTGGACGAGGACACCAGCGACTGGTTCTCGGCCCGGCTGCGGGCCTCGGGCGAGGGCAACGCCCCGACCAGCGGTCCGGACGTGGCCCGCTGGCGCCGGGTCTGGCAGACCAGCCGGGCCCCGCAGCAGCGCGGCCGCCGCACCGTCTGGCACTGAGGACGGTGGACCGTCCGGGCACGAGCCGTCGGACGGCCGTACGCCGGGCGGCACGGGTGGGACCCTGGTGCCCGTGACCCTGGGACCGCTCGTCCTGACGCCCCGCCTGGTGGCGAAGCCGTGGGGTGGAAGGCGGCTGGCCGACCTCGGTCGCGACCTGCCCGCGGACGTGCGGATCGGTGAGTCGTGGGACGTCGCCGACCTGGACCCCGCGGCCACCGAGGTCGACGACCCGGTGTCGCGGGTCGCGCACGGTCCCTACGCCGGCCGGAGCCTGGGCGAGCTGGTCGGCTCGCACCGCGAGGACCTGCTCGGGCTCGTGGAGCCCACCCCCGACGGCCGCTTCCCGCTGCTGCTGAAGCACCTGGACGCCCGGGAGAACCTGTCGGTGCAGGTGCACCCGTCGGCGGCGGTCCTGGACCGGTTGCCGGGGGCCCAGCTCAAGACCGAGTCCTGGGTGGTGGTGCACGCCGAGCCCGGGGCCGAGCTGATGCTGGGCCTGCAGAGCGGTGTCCTCCCGGACGAGTTCGAGGCCGCGTTCGGCACCGGCGCCGTGGTCCCCATGATCCGGCGGGTCGCCGCCCGGGTGGGCGACGTGCACCACGTCCCCGCCGGGTTGCTGCACGCCCTGGGCGCCGGTGTGGTGGTGGCCGAGCCGCAGACCCCGTCCGACACCACGTACCGGATCTACGACTGGACCCAGGAGTACGACCGCGCCCCGCGAACGCTGCACCACGACGAGGCCATGCTGTGCCTGCGGGCCGAGTGGTGGGTCAACCTCGACCCGCCCGCACCCCGCCGCGGCGACGGCCTGCTGGTCGACACCCCGCACTACCGGATCAGCCGGTCGACCGCCCTGCTGGCGGGTCGCACCCACGTCCCGCAGCGCGACCACCCCCGGGTGGTCGTGGCCGTGTCCGGCGCCATGCGGCACGCCGCGCTGCCGCACGACCTGGGACCCGGCGGGGTGGTGGTCCTGCCGGCGCGCTGGGGCGGCTCGTTCGACGTCGTCGCGGGCACGGTCTGGTTGGACGTCGACCTGCGCTGAGCACCGTCGCCCCGGGCCGGGGCCGCTGCGCGCCATGTCGGGTTGTGGGACGCCCGGCGGGGACGCACGCTGAGGCCATGCCGCTGGTGGCCCACGACCGCATCGCCCGCACCGGTGCCGTCGCCGTCGTGGCCGGCATCGCGGTGTCGGTGCTGCTCGCCCCGTTCGGCGAGCCCTGGCGGACGTCGGTGGCCGGGGCGGTCGCGGTGCTGCTGGTGGCGCTGGGGAGTCCCCACGGGGCGCTGGACCACCTGGTGCTGCTGGCCGGTCGGGGCGGTGTCCCGGACGGTGGTGGCCCCGACGGGCCGGCCGGCCGGGGCGCGGCCCACCGGGACCAGGGCGCGACGGGAGCCCGTCGGGTCGACGGCCTGCCGGCCGAGCGCGCGGCCGGACCGGTCGCCGGCCTGCTGGGCGACCGCCGGCTGCCACCGGCCGTCGCGGCGTTCCGAGGGTTGAGTGCCCGCTTCGTGGTCGGCTACGTCGGGCTGGCCCTGCTGAGCCTGACCGCCTACCTCGCCGCCCCACGAGCCGGGTTCGCGCTGTTCCTGCTCCTGAGCGTGGCGCACTTCGCGGCCGGTGAGGCCGGCGTGGCGGTCGAGCGCGGTCTGGCCCGGGGCTGGAAGGACCCGCTGGCCTGGGTGGCGTCCCTCGGCGGGGCCGTCGTCGTGGTGCTGCCGCTGGCCTCCCGCGAGGCCGGCGCCGCCCTGACCGCGGTGGACCCCCGGCTCGCGCCGGTGCTGGGGCCGCTGCCGCTGCTGGCGGACCTGCTCGTCGTGGTCGGGGTGGTGGCCGTGCTGTGGTGCGTGGCCGCCGCGGTACGGGGCGACCACCGGGCCGCCACCGTGGCCACCGAGCTGGCCGCGCTGACCGCGCTGGCCGCGCTGGCCCACCCGCTGATCGCGTTCGCCGTGTTCTTCGCGTTCTGGCACGCGCTGCGTCACCAGGCCCGCCTGGCGCAGGTCCTCCGGGGGCCCGCCGGCGAGCCGAGCCCCCGGCACGTCGGTCGACCGCTGCGCGAGGTGCTCGACTCCGCCTGGGCGGGGGTGCCGGCCACCGTCGGGGTGCTTGTCGCGGCGGTCGCGCTCGGGCTGACCGGGGCCACGGTCCTGGGTGGCCTGCTGGCGGTGATCTGGGCCCTGACGGTTCCCCACAGCGTGGCCGTGGCCGTCCTGGAGGTCCGGTCGTCACGAACCCGCCACCGCACCGTCGGACCCGGGGCGTGCGGCGGGCCGGCCACCGGGCCGACCCCCGGAACCGACGACGCGCCGATCGCGTCCAAGGACCATGACGACACACCTCCGGGACGTGGTGACGGCCGCCGCGCTGCTGCTGCTGACGGCCTGCGGGGCTGACGACGCCCCGTCGACCGACCGCGACGGGCCTACCGCCACGGTGGCCGGCGCCTGCGAACCGGGTGCCGACGAGTGCCTGGACAGCCCCGTCGTCACGCTCGAACCGGACGACCCCGGGTCCGGCGGTCCCGCCGGGGCCTGCCTGGAGGGGGCGACGGAGTGCGCCGACATCCCCACCGGCACGGGCGGTCCGGAGTCGGGGCCCGACGGGTCGCTGACCGTCGCGGACGCCGTGACCGCAGGGGTGGACGGACCGTTCCTGATGAGCGGCTACTACTACCTGGTCGACGGGGGCGGAGCCCGGTTGTGCGAGTACTCCGAGGAGTCGGTCCCGCCGCAGTGCGGCGGGGCGTCGATCGCGTTGGACGAGAGCGGCACCGCCGTCGACGCGCCGACGACGACGGAGGGCGACGTCACCTGGTCCGTGGGGATCGTGACCGTCGAGGGCGAGATCGTCGACGACGTCTTCGTGGTCGGCGCCCCCTGACGCCTGAGGGCGCGGTCGGACGTCAGACGGGCTGGTCGAACACCCAGCGCCGGACCCAGGCGTGCATCACCACGGCCGCCGCCGCCCCGACGTTGATCGACCGGGTCGAGCCGAACTGGGTGATGCCGACCATCTCCGCGCAGCCGGCTGCGGCCGCCTCGGACAGCCCGGGTCCCTCGGCACCGAAGAGCAGGACGCAGCGCTGCGGCAGCTCGACGGTCTCCAGCGGACGTGCCCCGGGCACGTTGTCGACCCCGACGACCGGCAGCCCCTCGGCCGCGGCCCAGTCGTGCAGGGCCCCTGCGTCGGGCTGGTGGCGGACGTCGAGGTAGCGGTCGGTGACCATGGCGCCGCGCCGGTTCCAGCGGCGACGCCCGACGACGTGCACCGATCGGGCGTTGAACGCGTTGGCCGTGCGCACGATCGACCCGATGTTGAAGTCGTGGGCCAGGTTCTCGATCGCGACGTGGAACGGGTGCGAACGGGCGGCCAGGTCGGCGCGGACCGCGTCCACGCTCCAGCCGCGGTAACGGTCCTCGACGTTGCGCCGGTCCTGCTCGGGGTCGACGGCCTGGTCGTCCGGGACGCCGGGCCCCGGCACGGGGGACGGCGGGTGGTCCCCGGGCCCGACGCTCAGAACGACACGTCGGGACGCGCCCGAACCACCGGGTCGACCGCCTCGAAGTACTCGGCGCGGCCGATGCCGGCCGGGCCCGCCACCAGGTTGCTGGGTACGACCTCGACCTTGGTGTTGAGCGCGCGGACGTTGGCGTTGTAGAGCCGGCGGCCGGCGGCGATCCGGTCCTCGGTGTCCGCCAGCTCGGTCTGCAGGGCCAGGAAGCTCTCGTTGGCGCGCAGCTCGGGGTAGGCCTCCGACAACGCGAACAGCTTCCCCAGGGCCCCGCTCAGCGCGTTCTCCTCTGCGGCCTGCTTGGCCACGCCCGACCCCGGCCGGGCCGCCACGGTCCGGGCCTGCACGACCTGCTGCAGCACCTCACGCTCGTGGGCGGCGTAGCCCTTGACGGTCTCGACCAGGTTGGGGATCAGGTCGTGGCGGCGGTGCAGCTCGACGTCGACCTGCCGCCAGGACTCCTGCACCAGGTTCCGCAGCCGCACCAGGCTGTTGTAGAGCCCGACGACGTACAGCACGAGCAGCAGCAGGACGACCCCGACGACGACGAGCGCGATCTCCACGGCTGACCCCTTCCGGCCGGTCGCGACCGGGCTGGTCCGGTCGTACCCGTCGAGCGTAGGGGGCGACGACCGGCCGGTCAGGCAGGTCGGCCGGGACCACCCGGTTCCCAGCCGGCGTCGCGCCAGACGTAGTCCGGGACCGAGTCGACCACCGTGTCGAGCAGGATCAGGCGCTGCTGCAGCTCGACGGCCTCCAGCGCCCCCCGCCACCAGCTGACGACCACCGGGCCCAGCGCCGACACGTCCGTGCGCCACTCCACCGGTTCCACCTGCGTGAGGGTCTCCACCAGTCGCGGGTGCAGGATCGAGAACGCGGCGCGGCGGTCGTCGGCCTCCACGGTGTACCGACGGTTGAACTCGTGGCTCTCCACCTCGATGTCGTCGGCGCCGAACGCCTGGGCCACCCGGTGGAACGCGTTCTCCGGTCCGACGTGGACCCGGGGCAGCGGGGCCGGCAGGTGCACCGCGGCCAGCGCGAACCGGTAGGTGCGGGTCCTCCGGTTCTTGCCGGAGCCGGTCGTGACCTTGTACCGGTAGTCGAAGCCGACCGCGGGACGGCCCTCCCAGGCGCCGTGCACCACGTTGCCGACCCGACGGCTGCGGCCCCGCCCGAACGGCTCCCCCGGCAGGAACTCGAGCAGGCGCCGGTCGGTCGCCTGCCAGTCCCACCGGCGTTCGGCCGACCAGACGAGCAGGCGTTCACGCCGCCGGCGCTCGGCCACGACCGACAGGGCGATCCCACCGACGGCGATCGCCAGGAACAGCACCACCAGCACCGGGAACACCCACCGACCGTCCACCGGGTCGGTCCCCTCAGCCCAGGCCGAGGTCGGTCAGCCCCAGCGCGTACCGGTACTCCAGGCCCGCCTCGGCGACCTTCGCGGCCGCCACGGTGCCCCGGTCGACGATGACGGCGACCGCCACGACGTCGGCCCCGGCCTCGCGCAGCGCCTCGACCGCGGTCAGCACCGACCCGCCGGTCGTCGAGGTGTCCTCGACCGCCAGCACGCGACGGCCCGCGACGTCCGGGCCCTCGATCCGACGCTGCAGGCCGTGGGCCTTGCCGGCCTTGCGGACGACGAAGGCGTCGAGGCGGCGGCCCCGGGCGGCCGCGGTGTGGAGCATGGCCGTGGCGACCGGGTCCGCGCCCAGGGTGAGGCCGCCGACCGCGTCGATCTCGAGGTCTGCGACCAGGTCGAGCATGACCTCGCCGATGAGCGGGGCGACCTCGCCGTCCAGGGTCACCCGCCGCAGGTCGACGTAGTAGTCGGCGGTCGCGCCCGAGGACAGCGTCACCTCGCCGTGGACGACGGCCCGCTCGGCCACCAGGGCCGCGAGCCGGTTTGCTGCGTCCCGCGCGCCCGGGTCGTCGGAGCGGCCCGCGCCGGTGGGGGCGGCCGGGGTCCGGTCGGCCGGGGTGCTGGTGGGCTCGCTCATGCGTCGTCTCCTCGGTGGGTGCCGGTCCGGCGGCGGCCGGCGTTCAGCAGTCTGGCCCGGTAGGTGCCGGCGGGCAGCAGGCCCAGCAGGACGACCAGGGCGCGGTAGCGGCGGCTGGGCACGCTGATCGCCCGGCCGCGCCGGACGTCGCGCAGGCAGTCCTCGACCAGGTCGTCGGGGTCAAGCCACCAGCCGGACGAGCGGCTGCCCACGTCCATCCCGGCCCGGTCGTGGAACTCGGTGCGGACGAACCCGGGGCACAGCGCCGTCGCGGTCACGCCGGTGCCGTGGAGCGTGGCGGCCAGGTGCTCGGTGAAGGACGTGCACCAGGCCTTGGCGGCGGAGTAGCTGCCCATCGGCCCGAAGCCGGCCACCGAGCTGACGTTGACGATCGCCCCCCGGCCGCGCTCGACCATCCCGGGCGCGGCCGCGTGCGACAGGACGAGGACCGCGGTGGCCAGCACGTCCAGCTGGCGCAGCTCGGCGTCGAGGTCGCCGCCGACGAACCGGCCCTTGACGCCGAACCCGGCGTTGTTCACCAGCAGGTCGACGGGGCGGTCGGCGTCGCGCAGCCGCTCCGCGACGCGCAGCACCTGCTCGCGGTCGGACAGGTCGGCCGGCAGCACCTCGACGGCGACGGCGTACCGCTCACGGAGCTCGGCCGCGGTGACCTGCAGCCGCGCCTCGTCGCGGGACACCAGGACGAGGTCGTGGCCGGACGCGGCCAGCTCGCGGGCGAAGGAGTGCCCGATGCCGGACGTGGGTCCTGTGACCAGGGCCGTGGGCCGGGTCGGGGTGCTGGGTGGGCTGCTCACGAGCGCCCACGGTAACGGCGTGGCCTACGGTGGCCGGGTGCGACTGGCCACCTGGAACGTCAACTCCCTCCGCTCCCGTCTCGAGCGGGTGGTCGAGTGGCTCGGCACCGCCGACGTCGACGTCGTCGCCCTGCAGGAGACCAAGGTCGCCGACGACAAGTTCCCGGTGATGGCCTTCGAGGCCGCCGGGTACGAGGTGGCCCACCACGGGCTCAACCAGTGGAACGGGGTCGCGGTGGTGTCCCGCGTCGGGCTCACCGACGTCGAGGTCGGCTTCCCCGGCGCCCCCGGGTTCGGCGACCCGGCCGTGACCGAGGCCCGCGCGATGGGTGCCACCTGCGGCGGGGTCCGGCTCTGGAGCCTGTACGTGCCCAACGGCCGCACGGTCGCCGACCCGCACTACGCCTACAAGCTGGAGTGGCTGAAGGCGCTGCGCGAGGCCGCGGCCGGCTGGACCGCCGCGGCCCCGGACCAGCCGCTGGCCCTGGTCGGGGACTGGAACATCGCCCCGACCGACGACGACGTCTGGGACCCCGCGGTGTTCACCGACACCCACGTCACCCCCGCCGAGCGCGCGGCGCTGCAGGCCTTCGTCGACGACGGGTTCCGCGACGTCGTCCTGCCGGTCACCGGGCCCGGGGTGTTCAGCTACTGGGACTACCAGCAGCTGGCGTTCCCCAAGAAGCGCGGCATGCGCATCGACCTGGTGCTGGGCAACGAGGCGTTCGCGAAGCGGGTGACCCACGCGTTCGTGGACCGCGACCAGCGCAAGCCGAAGGGCTCGACCACGGGGCAGGGTCCCAGCGACCACGCGCCCGTCGTCGTCGAGCTGGACGGCACCCCCGCGTGAGCGAGCCCGCTGCCCGCCCCACCCCCGCCGAGCGTGGTGGTCGCACCGACCTGGCCTACCCGGCCCGGCTCCCGGGCTACCTGGCCAGCGGTGCGCTCGTCGGCTGCGCCGAGGTCGTCCCGGGCGTCTCGGGCGGCACGCTCGCGCTCGTCCTCGGTCTCTACGACCGCATCATCACCGGCGCGGACCACTTCGTCCGCGGCGCCCTGGCCCTGGTCCGCCCCGGTCTGGGGTGGTCGGTCACCAAGGCCGAGATGCGGCAGGTCCACTGGTCGGTCCTGCTGCCCGTGCTCATCGGCATGGTCGTCGCAGTCGTCCTCGGGGCCGCCGCCATCGAGCCGCTGCTGGAGGACTACCCGGTCGGCATGCGCGGGCTGTTCTTCGGGTTCATCGCCGCCTCGGTCGCCGTGCCCCTGCGGATGGCCGACCGGATGAAGGGGCTGCGCGACTGGGCCGTCCTGGTCGGGGCTGCCGTGTTCGCCTTCGTGCTGACCGGGCTCCCGCCGTCGCAGCAGGCCGACCCGAACCTCCTTCTCGTCGGCCTCGCCGCGGCGGTCGCGGTGTGCGCACTCGTGCTCCCGGGCGTCAGCGGCTCGTTCTTCCTGCTGAGCATCGGCCTGTACGACACCACGATCGGGGCGGTCAACGACCGCGACCTGGTGTACCTCGGCGTCTTCGCGGTCGGCGCGGTCATCGGGCTGGGCAGCTTCGTCCGGGTCGTGCGCTGGCTGCTGCACCACCACCGCCACGTCACGCTGCTCGCGATGGCCGGGCTGATGGTCGGGTCGCTGCGGGCGCTGTGGCCGTGGCAGACCGAGGACCGCGGCCTCCTGGCTCCCAGCGGTGGGCTCGAGGGCATCGGCGGGGTCGTCGTCATCGCCCTGCTCGGTGCCATCGCCGTCGGCACCCTCAGCGCGCTCGACGCCCGGCTCAGCCGCAAGGCCGAGCTCCTCGACCCCACGCCCTGACCCCGGGGTCGCGGGGGCCAGCCGCCGGGGCGCCGGTCCCGGTCGGGCGTACCGACCACCGACGTACCGACCGGCGACGTACCGACCAGCGACACGGAGTCCCCCGGCACGGGTCCTTGGCCGTCGAGCCCGCGTGTCGTGTCGCTGGCCGGTACCCCCTGAGTGCCGCAGCACGCACGGGAGCCCGCGAGCGCGGGTGCGCTCGCGGGCTCCGTGGTGCGTGGGGGTGAGGGTCAGTCCTCGTCGCCCTCGTGGTCGTGGTCGTGCCCGCCACCGCCGATGGGACCGGCGAAGCTGAACTCGGGGCCGGCCGGGGCCGGGACCAGGAACCGGCCGGGGACCCGACGGCCCTCGACGCCGTTGACCGTCTCGGTCGAGGCCGCGTACTTGAAGATCGCGTACGCGACGGCGTCGGAGTTGACCTCCAGCGCCACCGGGTCGTAGTTGCCGACCGTGTCGCAGGCCAGGTGGTAGCAGGGGTCGAAGGACGCCCCGGCCGTGCCGCCCCAGATCTCGGCCTGCTGCGGCGTCTTGACGACCTCCGCGCCGGTGAACAGGCCACCGGAGGGGATGCCGTTGTTGATGAAGGCCTGGTAGTCGCTGCGACCGCTGAACTCGGAGTCGTCGTAGGGCTGCTCGCGCAGCGTGTAGAACGACTCGAAGGTCCGCTCGATGTCGATGGAGCCCGCGGGCACCTCGACCGGGGCGGGGAAGCTCGACTCGTCGGCGTCGTACACGCCCAGGTAGTAGTTGGGCGAGCCGATCATGTCGAAGTTCAGGTAGAGCGCGATCTCGTCGAGCTCGGCCTGCGTGCGCTGGCCGACCCACTCGGTGGAACCGATCAGACCGAGCTCCTCCGCACCCCACCAGGCCAGGCGCACCGTGTTGTTGGGCTTGGACTTCGCCATCATCTGCGCGACCTCGAGCAGCGCGGCGGAGCCGGTGCCGTTGTCGTTGATGCCGGGGCCGGCGGGGACGGAGTCCAGGTGCGACCCGGCCATGACGACGTTGCCGTCGGTGCGACCGGCCAGCTCGCCGATGACGTTGTAGGACGTCGCGTCGAAGAAGTCGATGGCCACGCGCGCGGTGGAACCGGCCTGTGCGAGCGCCTGGCCCGCGGCGAACGTGGTCCCGACCACGGGGATGCCGACGACGTCCTCGCCACCCAGGGTGGGGTTGAGGGCGTTGTTGCGGTCGGCGGCCTCGGTGTCGCCCTGGTTGAAGATGACGACCGCCTCGGCGCCCGCCGCCTCGGCCGCGAGGGCCTTGATGGCGAACGAGCACGTGCCCCGCTGCACCAGCGCGATGTCGGCCGGGCCGGTGAAGTCCAGGCCGGCGAAGTCCGCCGCCTCGCAGCCGCTGCTGTTGGCGCGCGGCAGGGTCAGGTTGATGTCGACCGGGATGACCGTGCCGGTGACGTCGCCCTCACCCGTGCCGGTGGCCGCGTTCTGCTGGTACTCCGCGACGACCGGCGTCAGCTGCTGCAGGGCCGTCTCGGCCGCCGCGTAGGTGAACGGCACGACCTCGGCGTCCCAGCCGTAGGACTCCAGCTCGTCGACCACGTAGTCGACGCTGGCCTGGTAGCCCGGCGTCTGGGAGGCGCGGTTGCCGTCGTTGGCGTCGGCGATCGCCTGGAACGCCTCCAGGTGGTCGACGACCCCGTCGAGCGTGACGCAGTCGAGCAGGTTTCCGTAGGTCAGGTTGGCGCGGTTGTCGCAGGCCCTGCCCGTGGGCGCCGCCGCAGCCGGCAGCGCGACGACGGAGGCCGCGACCAACGAGCCCGCGGTGACGGCGACTGCGCCCAGCCGCCACGTGCGTGTGTTCCGATCCATGTATGGGTTCCTCTCCCCTTTGGTCCCGAGGCTCGGAAGGTAGCCCGGTTCGCATGGATGCGAAAGGATCTGGCCCGGAACGGTGCCGATGCGGAGAAAGTGCCGGGATCAACCGACCGTGGCGGCGTCCTTCCGGGGGGTGCGGCCGGTCGCGCCGGTCATGTCCTCGAGCTCCTGGCCCTTCGTCTCGCGCACCTGGGTGGCGACGAACAGACCGGACAGGATCGCGAACACCGCGTAGCCGCCGTAGGTGAACGACAGCCCTGCGTTCTGCGACAGCCACGGGAACGACGTGCTGACGGCGAAGTTGGCCAGCCACTGCGCAGCCGCAGCGACGGCCAGGGCAGGGGCGCGCAGCTTGTTGGGGAACATCTCGCCCAGCAGCACCCAGACCACGGGACCCCAGGAGACTCCGAACCCGACGACGAACACGTTGGCGGCGACCAGGGCCACGGTCGACCACGGCTCGGCGAGGCTGACGTCGTCGCCGCTGCCCGTGGCCTGCGAGAAGCAGACGGCCATCGTCGCGAGGGCGATGCCCATCGAGGTGGACCCGATCAGGAGCAGCGGCCGACGGCCGACCTTGTCGACCAGCATGATCGCGACGATCGTCACGACGACGTTGGTGACCGACGTGATGACGGTGATGGTCAGGGCGTCGGACTCCTCGAAGCCCACGGAGCGCCACAGCGTCGTGGAGTAGTAGAAGATCACGTTGATCCCCACGAGCTGCTGGAACAGCGACAGGAAGATGCCGACCCAGACGATGGGCTTGAGGCCCAGCCGGTCGCCCTTGAGGTTGCGCAGCCCGACGAGCTTCTCGCCCTTGAGGGAGTTCTTGATCGCGGCGATCCGCTCCCGTGCGTTCTCACGGCTCATCAGCTTCTGCAGCACGTCACGGGCGCGGGTCTCCTCGCCGCGCGCGACCAGGAACCGCGGCGACTCCGGGATGGTCAGCGCCAGCAGCCCGTAGGCCACCGCCGGGATGGTCTCCGCGAGGAACATCCAGCGCCAGGCGGCCAGACCCGCCCACAGCTCCTCGGCGGCGCCACCGGCGGCGCCGGCCAGGAAGGCGTCGGACAGCAGCGCGACGAAGATGCCGGTGACGATGGCGAGCTGCTGCAGCGACGCGAGCCGGCCACGGATCTGGGCCGGGGCGATCTCGGCGATGTAGGCCGGGGCGATGACGGAGGCGACACCCACGCCCAGACCACCCACGAGCCGCCACAGGATCAGGTCCCACACCCCGAAGGCGAGGCCCGAGCCCACCGCGCTGGCCAGGAACAGCACCGCGGCAGCGATCATGACCGGCTGGCGGCCGAACTTGTCGGCGGCGCTGCCCGCGAACCACGCCCCGGCGGCGCAGCCCAGCAGGGCGCTGGACACGGCGAACCCGCTCAGCCCGGCCGACAGCTCGAACTCGCCGGACATCGCGTCGACCGCGCCGTTGATGACGGCGGTGTCGAACCCGAACAGGAACCCGCCGATGGCCGCGACCACCGAGATGAGGATCGCGTGGGCGGTGTGGTGACCGCCGCCCCCGGTGCTGGTGCCGTCCGTCGCGCCGTCGGCCTGACTGCTACCGCTGTGACCAGCCATCGTCTGGGACTCCCTCGTCGCACGACCGGGCACGGAGGTGCCCGTGGTGTCGGGTACCCCCGGGCCGGGTCGCTGAAACGGGGAGCGCGGTACGGACCTGTCAGCCCGCGTCCGCAGCCACCGGCTGCACGCTCAGCCCGTCCCGGGCCCCGTCGGGACCGACCGTCACGTCGACCACGACCGTGTCCCCGTCGGCGACCTGCCCGGACAGCAGCTCGCGCGCCAGCCGGTCCCCGATCTCGCGCTGCACCAGCCGACGCAGCGGCCGCGCCCCGTAGGCCGGGTCGTACCCCGTCAGGGCCAGCCACTCCCGGGCGGCGTCGCTCACCCGCAGGGTCAGCCGGCGCTCGGCCAGCCGGCGGGCCAGGCCGTCGACGTGCAGGTCGACGATGCCGCCCAGCTGCTCGATGCTCAGCGGCTCGAACACGACGATCTCGTCGAGGCGGTTGACGAACTCCGGCTTGAACGCCCGGCGCACGGCGTCCATGACCGCGGCGCGCCGGTCCTCCGACGACGCCGTGGTGTCCATCAGCGCGGTCGAGCCCAGGTTGGAGGTCAGCACCAGGATGACGTTGCGGAAGTCGACCGTGCGGCCCTGGCCGTCGGTCAGCCGACCGTCGTCGAGCACCTGGAGCAGGACGTCGAACACCTCGGGGTGGGCCTTCTCGACCTCGTCGAGGAGGATCACCGAGTAGGGCCGACGCCGGACCGCCTCGGTCAGCTGACCGCCGGCCTCGTAGCCGACGTAGCCGGGGGGCGCCCCGACCAGCCGCGACACCGAGTGCCGCTCGCCGTACTCGCTCATGTCGATGCGGACCAAGGCGCGCTCGTCGTCGAACAGGAAGTCCGCCAGCGACTTGGCCAGCTCGGTCTTGCCGACGCCGGTCGGGCCCAGGAACAGGAACGAGCCGGTCGGCCGGTCGGGGTCGCTGATGCCGGCGCGCGAGCGCCTCACGGCGTCGGACACCGCCCGGACCGCCTGCTCCTGACCGATCAGGCGACGGCCCAGGACCTGCTCCATGTGCAGCAGCTTCTCGGTCTCGCCCTCGAGCAGGCGACCGGTGGGGATGCCCGTCCAGGCCGCGACGACCTCGGCGATGTCGTCGGCCCCGACGCTGGCGTTGACCATACGGTCGGGGTCGTCGGCGGCGACGGCACCCCCGGCCTCGGCCGTGGCCAGGGCCTTCTCGGCCTCGGGGATGTCGCCGTAGCGCAGCCGGCTGGCCGTCTCGAGGTCGTTGTCGCGCTGGGCGATCTCGGCCTGGACGGTCAGCTCCTCGATCCGCTGCTTGAGGTCCGCGACCGCGGTGAAGGTGCCCTTCTCGGCGTCCCAGCGCATCTGCAGGGCGGTCAGCCGCTCCTCGGCGTCGGCCAGCTCGGCCTCGAGCCGGCTCAGGCGCTCGGCCGACGCCGCGTCGCTCTCCCGCTGCAGGGCCAGCTGCTCCATCTTCATCCGCTCGACCGCCCGGCGGAGCTCGTCGATCTCGACCGGTGAGGACTGGATCTCCATGTTGAGCCGCGACGCGGCCTCGTCCATCAGGTCGATGGCCTTGTCGGGCAGCTGCCGGCCCGGGATGTACCGGTCGGACAGCACGGCCGCGGCCACCAGGGCGGCGTCGGAGATCTCGACCCCGTGGTGCGCCTCGTAGCGGCCCTTGAGCCCGCGCAGGATCGCGATGGTGTCCTCCGGGCTCGGCTCGCCCACCAGCACCTGCTGGAACCGGCGCTCGAGCGCGGCGTCCTTCTCGATGTGCTGCCGGTACTCGTCCAGCGTCGTCGCGCCGACCAGCCGCAGCGCGCCGCGGGCCAGCAGCGGCTTGAGCATGTTGGACGCGTCCATCGACCCCTCTGCCGCGCCCGCGCCGACGACGGTGTGCAGCTCGTCGATGAAGGTGACGACCTGCCCCTCGGCCGCCTGGATCTCGGCCAGCACGGCCTTGAGCCGCTCCTCGAACTCACCGCGGTACTTGGCTCCGGCGACCATGGCGCCCAGGTCGAGCGAGATGAGCCGCTTGTCTCGCAGGGACTCCGGCACGTCCCCGGACACGATCCGCTGGGCCAGGCCCTCGACGACGGCGGTCTTGCCGACGCCGGGCTCGCCGATCAGCACCGGGTTGTTCTTGGTCCGCCGGCTCAGCACCTGCACGACGCGGCGGATCTCGGCGTCGCGGCCGATGACCGGGTCGAGGCGGCCCTCGCGCGCGTCGGCGGTCAGGTCGCGGCCGTACTTCGCCAACGCGTCGTTGGTCGCCTCCGGGTCGGCGCTGGTCACCGGGCCCGGGCCCCGCACCCCGGGCAGCGCCGCCAGCAGGCCGTCCCGGGTCACGCCCACGTCGTGAAGGGCCTTTCCGGCCGGGCCGGTGTCGGCGGCGAGCGCGAGCAGCAGGTGCTCGGTGGACACGAAGGCGTCGTCCAGCGCCCGGGCCTCGTCGCCGGCGGTCGAGAGCACCGTGTGGGTGCGTCGGGCGACACGCGGCTCGGACACCGAGTCGCCCGAGGCGCTCGGCAGGGCCGCGACCAGTGCGTCCACACCCGCCCGCAACGCGGTCGCGTCGGCCCCGACCGCCTCGAGCAGACCGGCGGGCACACCGCCGCGGTCCACCAGCAGGGCCTGGAGCAGGTGGACCGGCTCGACGAACGGGTTGCCGCCGGTGGTCGCGCGGTGCACGGCCGTGGACAGCGCCTCCTGGCTGCGGGTGGTGAGCTTCAGGTCCACGGGGCCTCCTCAGTAGTTGAGCCGAACAGGCTCAATCATGAGAGTTGAGTCGACCGGAGTCAATTCCGTTCGCGCGTACCCTTCCCCCATGACTCCTCGCACGGACGAGATCATCGCGGAGCGGGCCGACGAGGCCGGCACCGTCAAGGACGCGGGACGGGACGAGGACGTGGACACCGACTTCGAGTCCCGCGCCTGGCTCACCGACATGGACGGCGTCCTGGTCAGCGAGGGCAAGGCCATCGCGGGGGCGGCGGAGTTCGTGAGCGCCCTGCGGTCCGCGGACCGGCCGTTCCTGGTGCTGACCAACAACTCCATCTGGACCGCCCGCGACCTGTCGGCCCGGCTGCACCAGATGGGCCTGGAGATCCTGGAGGACGAGATCTGGACCTCGGCGCTGGCGACTGCGTCGTTCCTGTCCGACCAGCGGCCCGGCGGCACGGCGTTCGTCGTGGGCGAGGCCGGGCTCACCTCCGCCCTGCACGACGCCGGGTTCGTGCTCACCGACAGCGCCCCCGACTACGTCGTGCTGGGCGAGACCCGGACGTACTCGTTCGAGGCCATCACCAAGGCCATCCGGCTCATCAACGGCGGCGCGAGGTTCATCGCCACCAACCCGGACACCACGGGCCCCTCGCCCGAGGGCCCTCTGCCCGCGTGCGGCGCCGTCGCCGAGCTCATCGCAGCCGCCACCGGTCGACGGCCCTACGTCGTCGGCAAGCCCAACCCGATGATGTTCCGCTACGCCCTGAACATGATCGGCGCGCACTCCGAGACCACGACCATGGTCGGCGACCGGATGGACACCGACGTCATCTCCGGCATGGAGGCCGGGCTGCGCACCGTGCTCGTGCTCAGCGGGGTCACCCAGTCCGACGAGATCGAGCGCTACCCGTTCCGCCCCAGCCTGGTCCGGGGCTCGGTCGCGGAGCTCGTCGACCTGGTCTGAACCGAGGCCCTGGGGCCGCGTGACCGGCGGACGCCGACCGCCGGATCGTTACGGCTCGGTTGTGGTGCACGACACACGGCGCGGACTACGGTTCCCGGAACCCGCTACCAGCGCGCCACGTTCACGCCCCCGCGAGGAGCCGCATGTCCAGCGTCCTGCCCACCGGAGTCATCTCCGACGTCGAGGGGGCGATCGACGGTGCGTTCACGCCGCTGTCGGACGCCGTCGGCGGTGCCATCTTCTACCCCATCACGATCGCCGGGGCCTCCTTCCCGTGGATCGTCGCCTGGTTGATCATCGGCGCCGTCGTCTTCACGATCAGCTACCGGTTCATCCAGTTCCGGGGCTTCGGGCACGCCGTGGCGCTGGCGCGGGGCGGCTACGACGACCCGGACGACCCGGGTGAGGTCACCCACTTCCAGGCCCTGACCGCCGCGGTCTCCGGGACCGTCGGCCTCGGCAACATCGCGGGTGTGGCCGTGGCGGTGTCCATCGGCGGTCCAGGCGCGACGTTCTGGATGATCGTCGCCGGCCTGCTGGGCATGGCCACCAAGTTCGTCGAGTGCACGCTCGGTGTGGCGTTCCGGGAGGAGCACGAGGACGGCACCGTCACCGGTGGGCCGTTCCGCTACCTCAAGGTGGCCTTCGCCAAGCTCAGGATCCCGATCCTGCCGACGGTCCTGGTGGGCGTCTACGCCATCGCGATCCTCGCCTTCGGCCTGGCCGGCGGCAACATGTTCCAGGCCAACCAGATGTTCGCGCAGGTCCAGAACGTGACCGGCGGCGAGGACGGCGTCCTGGGCGGCCCGGGCGCCTCCCTGATCTTCGGCCTGGTCGTGGCGGTCGTCGTCGGCCTGGTCATCCTCGGCGGGATCCAGTCCATCGCCAAGGTCACCAGCCGGCTGGTCCCGGCCATGGCCATCGTCTACGTGCTCGGCTGCCTCACGGTCATCGGCTTCAACGCCGCTGACATCCCCTTCGCGATCGGCGAGATCGTCGGCGGCGCCTTCAACCCCGACGGCGTCGTCGGCGGAGTGCTGGGCGTCATGATCGTCGGGTTCCAGCGCGCCGCGTTCTCGAACGAGGCGGGGATCGGCTCCGCCGCCATCGCCCACTCGGCCGTCAAGACCAAGCGCCCGGTGACCGAGGGCTTCGTGGCGCTGCTCGAGCCCTTCATCGACACGGTCATCATCTGCACCATGACGGCCCTGGCCATCGTCATCGCCCGACCCGACTCCTGGTTGGCCGCCCGTGAGGCCTACGCCGCCGGCGAGAGCCCCAACCCCGACGGCGTGGTGCTGACCAGCGACGCGTTCGCGACCGTCATCCCCTGGTTCCCGGTCGTGCTGGCCGTCGCCGTGGTGCTGTTCGCGTTCTCGACACTCATCACGTGGTCCTACTACACGCTCAAGGCGTGGAGCACCCTGTTCGGCCGCAGCACGGTGAGCGAGCTCATCTTCAAGGTCATCTACTGCGTGTTCATCGTGATCGGAACGGTGCTGACCTTCAGCGCGGTGCTCAGCTTCGCCGACGCGATGCTCTTCGTCTGCGCGCTGGTCAACATCTTCGGGCTCTACCTGCTCATGCCCGAGGTGTCGAAGATGCTGCGGGAGTACCAGGCGGACCGCAAGAGCGGCGTCGTCCGTCCGATCAAGGACCGCGACCCGGTCGGCTGAGCCGCCCCGCCGTACCCAGCAGGCCCGGTCTCCCGTGAGGGGCCGGGCCTGCTGGTCGTCCTGGCGGGGTCCTGATCGGGTCGGAGGGCTCAGTCCCGGCGGGGGCTCCACACCACGAGCGCCGTGGACAGCTGGCGCCGCTGGGGCCGGCGACCCGGGGCCAGCGCCACGATGTCCCCCGCCGCCCCGGCGGCGAAGACGCGGTCGGCCGCCTCGCGGGTGCTGCGCAGCTCCTCGCGGGTCTCGGCCAGCTGGCCGCGCAGCTGCCGGGTCTCCTCCTCCAGCTCGAGGATGCGCCGGATGCCGGCCAGGTTGACGCCCTCCTCCTGCGACAGGCGCTGGACCTCACGCAGCCGGTCGATGTCGTCGTCGGTGTAGCGACGCCCGCCGCCGGGGGTCCGGGTCGGGATGACCAGGCCTTCGCGGTCGTACTGGCGCAACGTCTGCGGGTGCATGCCGGCGAGCTCGGCCGCGACCGAGATCACGTACGCACGACGCAGCACCCGCTCGCTCATGTCGCCGTGCCCACCCGGGCCCGGGACTGCTCCGCCGCCGCCAGCAGGCCCTCGCGCGGGTCGGCGTCGCCCTCGGCGGCCTGCAGCGCCTCGAGCGCCGCCCGAGCCGCGGACGACAGCTTCTGGGGCACGACCACCGTCACCGTGGCGAGCACGTCGGTGGCGCCGCCCTTGACGGCGGGCCCGCGTCCCTTGAGCCGGAACGTGCGCCCCGACGGCGTCCCGGCCGGCACCTTGAGCCGGGCGACCCCCTCCAGGGTGGGGACGGCCACCGTGCCGCCGAGCGCAGCCTCGGCGAACGTGACGGGCACCGTGACCTTGAGCGAGGTCCCGTCCCAGGCGAACACCTCGTCGGGCTCGACGCGCACGGTGACCAGCAGGTCGCCGGGCCCACCCGAGCCGCGGGCCCCCTTGCCCCGGACGCGCACCTTCTGGGCGTCACGGACCCCGCCAGGCAGGCGGGCGTGCACCGACCGCGCCCCGGCCTGCGGGTCGAGCACCTGGACGTCCACCTCGGCGCCGTTGAGCGCCTGGGCGAGGCTGATGCGAGCCGTCGCGGTCAGGTCGCGACCCTTCTCCGGCCCGCGGGTGGACGCGCCGGAGAACCCGCCACCGCCCTGCTGGCCGAGCAGGTCCGCCAGCAGGTCGTCGAACTCCGCCGAGCCCTCGCGGCTGCGCCGTGACCCTGGCCGTGCCCGGCCGGCGGTCGGCGCACCGCGACCGGCACCCGCGCCGAACATCCCGCCGAAGAGGTCCTCGAAGCCCGCACCCCCACCGCCGGGCGTCCCGGCCCCCGCCGTGAAGCGGGCCCCGGAGCGCATGGCCCGGACGGCGTCGTACTGCTGGCGCTTCTCGGGGTCCGACAGCACCGAGTAGGCCTCGCCGACCTCCTTGAACCGCTTCTCCGACGCCGGGTCGCCACCGTTGGCGTCCGGGTGGTGCTTGCGCGCGAGCGATCGGTAGGCCTTCTTGACCGCGGCCTCGTCAGCCCCCTTGGGCACGCCGAGGACGGCGTAGAAGTCCTTCTCGAGCCAGTCCTGTCCAGTCATGATGCGGTCAGGGTGCAAGGTTGCGTCGAGGCGTGTCAAGTTTGCCGGTGCGAAGGCCCAGAAGGATCGCCCGCGGGGGCCCCGGCGCCGGGGTCAGGCGTGCAGGGCCTTGGCCGTCTCCAGCGCGTCGCGCAGGGCCTCGAGGTAGGCACGCGACACGTCGAAGGGGACGAACCCGTTGGCGACGACGGCGGTCGGGTTGGCACGCTCGTGGCCGACCACGGCCCGCAGGGTGGTCCCGACGGGCCCCTCACCGTGAAGCACCGCGTCGGCGATCGAGGGGTCGACCCCGCTGGAGCGGACGGTCTGGGCCGGGTCGGCGCCCAGCACCTCGGCCACGCCGGACAGCAGGCCCGCCGTGTAGGCGACGTCCGGCCGGGCGGGCGACAGCCGCGCGCACGCGCCGGCCCGGGCCAGCATGGTGACCACGTGCTCGGCCGGGATCCGCGAGGACCCACCCAGGACCATCAGCACCACCCACGCGCTCAGCTTGCGCGGGCCCAGCAGCACCACGGCCTGCTGGACCGAGCGGACGGGTCGGCCCACCCCGGCGGGGCTGCCCGCCATCCGCAGCACCCGGAGCGCCAGCCCGGGGTCGGAGGCGACCAGGCGCTCCTGCTCCTCGACGTCCGCGTCGTTGGCCAGGGCACCGAGCAGCTGCAGGCAGACCACGTCGGACGGCGTCATGACCGCGGTGCTGACCGTCTGGGGGCGGTCCAGCAGGAAGCCCTGCAGCAGGTCCGCCCCGGCCTCACGGGCCAGGGCGGCGTCGGCGGAGGTCTCGATCCGCTCCACCACCACGACCACGCCCGGGCGCAGCTCACGGGCCCGGGCGACCAGCTCGCCCAACCGGTCGCGCTCGACGGCGGACAGGTCGATCTTGACCAGGTCGCACAGCCGGACCAGCGGGTCCCGCTCCGGGGACCCGTCCCAGTCGTCGGCCGCGACCCGGTAGCCGCCGGCACGCAGGCGCGTGATCCCCTCGAGGACCGCCTCGTCCAGCTCGACGTGCTCCAGCACCTCGACCACGATCTGGCCCGGGGCGTCGGGCAGGGCGATGTCACCCACGAGGTAGGCGCGGGTGACGTTGACGAACAGCGGCCGGGAGCCGGCGATGTCGGCCACCCCGAAGTCGCCGAACACCGCGCCGATCACCTGCGCCGTGGCGCTCTCGTGGTCGGCCTCGCTGCGCAGCGAGTCGATCGGGAGCTGCCGGAACAGCAGCTCGTAGGCCTCCAGGCCACCGCTCGCACGGTAGATGCCCTGCCTGCCGACGAGGA
Source organism: Actinomycetales bacterium (assembly GCA_038258055.1). GTDB lineage: Bacteria > Actinomycetota > Actinomycetes > Actinomycetales > JBBAYJ01 > Aquipuribacter. The sequence goes on along the minus strand of JBBSQH010000025.1, from coordinate 685 downwards.
CCGTGCTCAGGTCGGCGGTCGTCTCAACGGTCACACCGAGTCTCGTCGGCAGGCAGGTACCCGGGCTTTACGTCACTGCGGGCTGGCCACCGCAACGCGCGCCGGACGGAGCACTCGGGCACCGCTGCGGTACCCCCGCTGCAGCACCCGGGTGCAGGTCGGCTCGTCCACCTGGGTGTCCCCGTCGTGGAGCAGCGCCTCGTGCAGGGCGGGGTCGAACGGCTCGCCGACCTCGCCGAACGGCTCCAGGCCGATCCGCCGCAGGATGCCGTCGAGCTTGTCGGCGACCGCGGCGAACGGGCCCACGAGGTCCCCGTGGGTACGGGCGCCGTCGATGTCGTCGAGCACCGGGAGCAGGGCGGTCAGCACCCCGGTCCGGCCCTCGGCCCCGGCCACCTCACGGTCGCGCTCGACCCGGCGGCGGTAGTTGACGAACTCGGCGCGCTCGCGCTGCAGGTCGGCGAGCCGCGCCTCGGCCAGCGCCAGGGCGTCCGCCAGCGGGTCGGAGCCGCCGGTGGTACCGGACAGGTCGGCCTCCTGGGCGACGCCCGCCATGGCGGCGTCGACCTCGTCGGCCACCCGCTGAAGGTCGTCCGCCCCCGCACCGGGCAGGTCGCTGCCCGGCTCGGTGCGCGGCGCCTCGGCCCGGTCGGCACCGGCCCCGGTGGCGTCGGCCCCGGCCGCG
>JBBSQH010000024.1:0-53077 GCA_038258055.1 Actinomycetales bacterium | reverse complement strand
CGAACAAGGCATCGACCTCCGCATCGACGTCATCGGCTTCCTCGTCGACGACACCGCCCGCGACATCCTCCAGTGCATCGCCGACGCCGGCGGCGGCCAGTACGTCGACGCCACCGACGCCACCGAGCTCGCCACCGCCCTCGACACCAGCGCGCTGCGGTCCTTCCGCACCTACGTGCCCACCGGCGAGCCCGTGGACGGCACACCCACCAGCGAGGGCGCCCCGACGCTGGCCCCCGGCGCCTTCCTGGACTCCATCGAGACCGAGAGCACCAACCACTACCTGGTGGACCTGGAGCCGGGGCAGACGCTGCGCGTGGGGGCGACCGTCACCCGGGGCGAGGACGCCGCCCGCAGGGGGGTGGAGGGTCTCCTCGGCGTGCGCACCCGCGATCCGCTCACCGGCGACCAGTGCTACACCGAGCTGGGGATCCGAGGTGCCGCGCAGGGAACCGCCCCGCTGACCGGCGCTCTGCTGCACGGTCCGTCCGAGCAGGCCGGGAACTACCTCACCGACGCCTGCGACGGGGGCGGCACCGTGCTGCTGGAGGTGGAGTGGTCGGGCGCCGACGGCACGGGCGCGCTGCCGCTGGAGGTGGTCGTCGACATCGAGGAGCCGGTCAGCGCACCCCCTGCCTCGGACGGCACGCCGTTCACCGACGACGAGACCGTGTACCCGGCGCCGGACGCCGTCCCGCCCACCGGCGAGGTCGAGGGCGGCAGCAGCTTCGCGACGGCGACGCTGCTGGGTCCGGGCGGCTGGGCGGACGACGTGCGCCTGGGCGAGACCGTCTTCTACCGGGTGCCGCTCGGCTGGGGTCAGCAGCTCGCGTTCCGGGCCGACGTACCGGAGTCCGCCGAGGACTCCGACCTGGACGAGCTGCTGGGCTCGTCCACCTTCCTCGACCTCAAGGTCTACAGCGCCGTCCGCGGCCCGATGGAGCCGTTGGGGGACAGCACCGCCGGCTACACGGGGGTGGACCAGGACGGCGGGACGGTCCTCACCACCACGCACCCCGTCCGCTGGACCAACCGTCAGGACGGTGGCGACCGCGAGCTGCGTCACGCGTCCCTCGCGGGCGAGGTGTACGTCCAGCTGTCGATGGGTCGCGACGAGGACGGCGAGGAGCTGGGTGAGGCGGTCCCGGTCCAGCTGTCCGTCGGCGTGCTGGGCGAGGAGACCGAGGGGCCGACCTACGTCGACGCCGTGGCGTCGAGCCCCGCCCCGAGCGCGTCGACGTCACCGGACCCGGCGCCGACCCAGAGCGCGGAGCCGAGCGAGGGGCCGTCGCTCGACGCCGCCCCGGCCGCCACCGACGACGGGCTCGACGCGTGGCTGCCCGTCCTCGTGGTCCTGGCCGTGGTCCTGCTGCTGGCCCTGCTCGGCCTGGTGGCCTACGGCGTGGTGTCCACGCGCCGCCGACGGGCGGACGAGACCTAGGCGGTGAGCGGTCGCACAGTCGTTCAGCCCCACCCGACGACGGCGATCGCGGCCAGCACGGCGGCGAGGGCCGCCGACACCGACACGACCGCCGGTCGCCACCAGGCCGGCGGTCCCGGGGTCGGTCCATCGGCACCGGCACCGCCCGGCGGCAACACGGGTCCACCGCCAGGACCCGGACCTGCCGCCATCGGTCCCGGGTACCCGGACCCCGGCCCCACGTCCACGGCGTCGTCCGAGGCCCGTGGGCCGCCGTCCGCCCACCCCGCCGGCAGCGGCGGCAGCTGCCCGAGCACCTCGAACGGCTCACCGCCGGCGTCCACCGGGGCGGGCAGGCTGACCGACGCCGCGGCCGCCCGCCACCGCGCCAACGCCTCCTGCGCGTCGGGCCGGGCGGTGGGCTCGACCGCGGTCATCGCCAGCACCACGTCGAGGAGGCCGGCGGGCAGGGCCCCGGCGGGTGGCGTCACGGGCGGTCCGGGGGTGGTGGTTGGCCGGGCACCGGTGGCCATCTCCACGGCGACCACACCGGCGGACCACACGTCGGCGCTGGTGTGCGGGTCCGCCCCGTGGTCCAGCTCCGGGGCCGAGTACCCCACCGTGAGCATCCGGTCGTCCCTGGACGTCAGCCGCGGCAGGTCCTCGCGCACGGCGATCCCGAAGTCGGACAGCAGCAGGTGGGGCCGTCCCCGCCCCGTCGCCCGCAGCAGCAGGTTGGCGGGCTTGACGTCGCGGTGCACCACCCCGGCCCGGTGAACGGCCACCAGTCCCTGCAGGAGCTGGTCGACGAGCTCCACGGTGACCGCCGTCGGCAGCGCGCCGTGGTCCCCCAGCAGGTCGGCCACCGACCCGCCGTCCACCAGCTGCATGGCGAACACGACCCGGTCGTCCTCGGCCGCCCAGGACTCGGGGGCGAGGACGTGCGGGTGGTCGATCCGCGTGCCCTGCTCGGCCACGAACCGCAGCAGCAGGTCCGCGCGCTGCTGCCGCAGCAGCTTGGCCGCGCGGTAGCGGGTCTCCCGGGCGTCCCAGACCCGCCACACCGCTCCCATGCCCCCGCTGCCCAGCACGTCGACGAACGCGTAGCGGCCCGCCAGCACCGACGTGCCGTCCGGGTAGGCGCCCACCGGCAGGTTCACGTGTCGCGCGCGGCGAGGCGCAGCAGCAGGGCCAGGTCGGGGGCCTCGGGCGCGGAGTCGGCCAGCCGGGTCAGCACCGGGCCCGGGGCCGCCGCGCGCAGGGCCCGGACCACGGCCTCGCGGTCGATGGCAGCCGCGTCCTCGGTGCGACCGAACGCGGTCGTGTCCTCGCGGGAGACCTCGGCCTGACTCAGGGCGTCCCCCGCGCTGACGGTGCCGGCGTCGACCTGGGCGACCAGGTCCATGAGCCGCGACAGCCGGTGAGCAGCGGCCGGGTTCGCGATCTTGGCCCGCTGGCCGTTGCGCAGCTGCGACACCATGGCCGGGGACAACCCGAGCAGGCGGGCCAGGGCCGCCTGCGAGACGCCCAGCGACCCGCATAGCCCCTCGAAGACCTCCCCCAACGGGGCCCCGTACCAGTCGCGTTGCTGCTCCAGGGTGCGCGCGACGTCGGTCTCCACGCGCGCAACTGTAGTTAGGGACCCCCGTATCCTCGTCCCCATGGCCCGCAAAGACACCGCACCGGCAGCAGACGCACCCAAGAAGCAGGGCAGGCTCAAGCAGTTCGCCCAGGTCTACAAGCTGACGGCGCAGTACGACAAGCCCGCCCCGCTGTGGGTGTTCGGCTCCGCGCTGCTCGTGCTGGTGGTCGGCGTCACCCTGACGTTCCTGCTCACCGACGGCATCTTCAGCCGGGTGCTCGGCGTGATCACCACGGTGATGCTGGCGCTGCTGGTCGGCCTGGCCATCCTCACCCGTCGGGCCGACCGGGCCCTGTTCGCGCAGGTCGACGGCCGCCAGGGCAGCACGGCCATCGTCATGCAGCAGCTCAAGCGCGGCTGGACCACGTCGGAGGAGCCCGTGGCGGCCGACCCCCGCAGCGGCGACCTGGTGTTCCGCGCCGTCGGCAAGCCGGGCATCGTCCTGCTGGTCGAGGGGCCGCTGCCTCGGGCGCTGCGCCTGGGCGAGAACGAGAAGAAGCGGCACTCACGGGTGGCCTCGGGCGTGCCGGTGCACCTGCTCTACGTGGGCAGCGGGCCGGACCAGACCCCGCTGCGCAAGGTGTCGCGTCGTCTGATGCGCCTGCCGCGTGCGCTCAACGGCGCCGAGGTCAGCGCGGTCGTCAAGCGGATGCAGGCGCTCGGTGGCCTGCGTGCGCCGGTGCCCAAGGGCATCGACCCGTTCCGCGCCCGCGCCGACCGCAAGGCGATGCGCGGCCGCTGAGCGACCCCGCGCCGGACGCGGTGGAGGGTACCTGACGGAGCGTGTCTGACGTGCCGGGCGTCGCGGTCCTCAGCGGCGGACGACGACGCTGCCGGCGGCCCGGTCGTGCAGCCCGCGGCCGTCCTCGTCCATGACGACGGCGGGGATGACCAGCAGCAGCAGCGCGGTGCGCACGAGCGCCCCGACCGGGCCCAGCGGGCCGCTGTCCAGCCGCGTCACGGCCAGCCCCATCACGCGGTGGCCGACGGAGAACCCAAGGGTCCCGACCAGCAGCACCTGCACGACGCCGAACACGACGAGCGGCCCGAACGACGACAGACCGGCCAGCAGCGTGCCGCCGACGAGCACGGCCAGCAGCCAGTCGACCACCAGCGCGAGGATGCGCCGCATCATGGGGGCGACGGAGCCCGGACCGTGCTGCGGGCGACCCAGTCGCTGCCCGGGGAAGTCCTGCGTCGGCTCCTTGGGGCCGCCCGGTCCGTACAGCCAGCCGCCCAGGGCCGGCCTCCCACCGTCGTCACTCACGCACAGAGCGTACGTGCCACCCCGGTGACACACGCCTGTGACCTGTCCCGCCCTGTCGTCACATGGGCGAAACAATCGGGACACGGTCACGACACGGCCACGCCCTAGCGTGCCGTCCGACGCGCGGCTCCGTACCGTGCGGTACCGACCCGCCGCCGCCCCCGGGCAGCGTGACCTGCTCCAGAACCTAGAGCGACAGGAGAACCGATGTTCAGCTCCGCGGAAGAGGTCCTCAAGTACATCGCCGACGAGGACGTGAAGTTCGTCGACGTCCGCTTCATCGACCTTCCTGGCGTGATGCAGCACTTCACGATGCCGGCCGAGGCCTTCGACGTGTCAGCGTTCGAGGACGGCCAGATGTTCGACGGCTCGTCGATCCGAGGCTTCCAGGCCATCCACGAGTCCGACATGAAGCTGATCCCGGACCCGACCACGGCGTACATCGACCCCTACCGGGCGGTCAAGACCCTGGTCCTCACCCACTCCATCGTCGACCCGTTCACCTCCGAGCCCTACAGCCGCGACCCGCGCCAGATCGCCGCCAAGGCGGAGGCGTACCTCAAGGGCACCGGCATCGCCGACACCTGCTTCTTCGGCGCCGAGGCGGAGTTCTACGTCTTCGACGACGTGCGGTTCGAGACCAAGCCGAACACCGGCTACTACGAGATCGACTCCATCGAGGCGCAGTGGAACTCCGCGCGCCAGGAGGAGGGCGGCAACCGGGGGTACAAGACCCGCTTCAAGAGCGGCTACTTCCCCGTGTCGCCCACCGACCACCAGGCTGACCTGCGCAACGAGATGATGCAGACCCTTCAGCAGGTCGGTCTCGTCATGGAGCGCGGCCACCACGAGGTGGGCGCGGCCGGGCAGGCGGAGATCAACTACAAGTTCAACACGCTGCTGCACGCCGGCGACGACCTGATGAAGTTCAAGTACGTCATCAAGAACACCGCGTGGAAGCACGGCAAGACCGCCACCTTCATGCCGAAGCCCGTCTTCGGCGACAACGGCTCGGGCATGCACGCCCACCAGTCGCTGTGGAAGGACGGCGAGCCGCTGTTCTACGACGAGGCCGGCTACGGCGGGCTGTCGGACCTGGCCCGCTGGTACATCGGCGGCCTGCTGGCCCACGCCCCCGCGGTGCTGGCCTTCACCAACCCGACCGTCAACAGCTACCACCGCCTGGTGCCCGGCTTCGAGGCGCCCGTCAACCTGGTCTACTCCGCGCGCAACCGCTCCGCGGCCATCCGGATCCCGATCACCGGCAGCTCGCCCAAGGCCAAGCGCATCGAGTTCCGCGCGCCCGACCCGTCGAGCAACCCCTACCTGGCCTTCTCGGCCATGCTGATGGCCGGCCTGGACGGGATCAAGAACCGCACCGAGCCGCCCGCGCCGGTCGACAAGGACCTGTACGAGCTCCCCCCGGAGGAGCACGCCAACATCCAGCAGGTCCCGACCACGCTGCCCGAGGTCTTCAAGGCCCTGGAGGCCGACCACGAGTTCCTCACCGAGGGCGACGTGTTCACCCCGGACCTGATCGAGACGTGGATCGACTGGAAGACGCAGAACGAGATCCTGCCGATCCAGAGCCGGCCGCACCCCCACGAGTTCGAGCTGTACTACGACATCTGACAGAGAGGGCCATAACCGGCCTCTGACCAGTGGGTTTACCGCTGGACGACCCCGCTAGTCCGCACCTGGTCCGCCCGAGAGCCGAGCGCCGCGTCGACAACCGACCGCGCTCGGCTCTCGTCGTCTGGCATCAGGTGGGCGTAGACCCGCAACGTGAAGCCCGGGTCCGCGTGGCCCAGGTAGTCCGCGAGGGCGCGCACCGACACGCCCCCGGCCAGCGTCACGGACGCATAGAAGTGCCTGAGCGCGTGTATGCCGTTGTCGCGGGACGGGTCGACCCCGGCCGTGACGAGCGCGGGTTTCCAGACGTTCGGGTTGTAGTGGTTGCGAATCATCGGCCCGTGCTCGCGCGACGTGAACAGCAGCAGACACCGACGCCGGGGGCCGTCGAGGTCTCGCCACGGCAAGTCGACCTCGACCGGGTCCACGGTCCGCATGTGCTCGGCCAGTGCCACGGCTACGACGTCGGGCAACGGGACCTCACGCTCACGGCCGCCCTTAGGCGGGGCCGGGACGGGCCGCCCGGACACCAGCTTCACCTGCTGCCGCACAAGCACTCGACGGCGCAGGAAGTCGACGTCCTCGACCCTGAGCCCGAACAGCTCATCGCCCGATGCGAGGGCCGGTTCGGACTCTCCATCTACCAGCCCGACGGCATCGTCCGCCTGGACCTGACCGCCTGACCGAGACCTGGCCGGGCCCATGGCGTGAACGGCACGGCGCGCGTCCCCATCCTTGGCGCGCGCCGACCGATGGACGACGGTACGACCGCCCGTAGACATTTCGGGGCGGGGCGTCGACCAGCACTTAGCCCGGCCCTTCCGAACGGCCCGTCCTGCTCGCCCGGGGCGGGCCGTTGCCGTGACCGGTCAGCCGGGGCGGGACGTCCTCTATTTCCGTTGCAGGCTGGCGTCCATGGCCCCCGGCCGACTGAGCCAATACCATGCCGAGTCCCCGATCACGGGTTCGAATTTCTGCGCCAGATTGCACACAAAGAGCCATTCGTTTCCCAATTTCCCATCGACCAGGTCCACTCTGACCGATAGCTGGCTCTCTAGTTTGGTTTGGTGGTTACTATCGACAAAATCGGACGCGGCCGTCACCCCAGGAAAGTACAAGTGTGAGCGTCCCGACGCGTCGAATGTCAGGTCAACCGGGCCACGCTGGGCACCCTTATACGTCCACCGGATCTGCGCACTTTTCGGCGCAGGATCGATCCAAACCCCTACACGGACGTCCTCACCCGGACGGGTTTGATGCTGCTCTCCGCCAATTTCACTGATTCCGACATCGACACTCGGGCGGAAAATCTCCTCAAGGGCGCGTCTGCCGTCGTTGGCCGCGTCTGAGCTCTTTGTGGCGGCTCGCAGCGACGCCCGTGCGGCCACAGCTGCGGCCACAGCCGCCACGACCGACGCGCCTGCGACCACCCATTCCCGGACGACCGTCGCCGAGTCCACGGGCGGAACGGTCGGCGGGATGGTCGCTACGGCATTGATCCATTCCACGCGGCGAGCCTAGGCCGACGACCCGCGCGGCCGTGCCGCTACGCGCGGGCCCGTTGACGCGCTCGGACGGGACGGCAGTGACGGGTACTTAGTGCCTGCGCATGGCCGGGATCGTGCCACCGGCGGCCCGGGTCGGGCCAGCATCTAGTCCGCATCTAGTCCGCAGGACGTCCCGCGCAGCCCACCGGTAGCCACCGCTAGCACGCGGTTAAAGCGCAGGTCAGTCGGCATATGGGCGGGATCATCGCAGGTCACGAACCCGCGTCCGCATTCCTACGACATCTGAGTGGTCGCGCTCCACGTGACCGCAAGTGGGCGCTGAGCAGCGCGTTCGCGAAAGCGGGTCCCCATCCGGGGGCCCGCTTTCGCACGTCGTCCACCAAGAACGTGTCCACCGCCCGCTCGGGCTAGCGCACCGCCAGCGGGCGGAAAGGACGGTCCAGCCGCGACCGCGTCAGCCCGCTGTGCCGCATCCCGTTGCCGCTCGGACCTTCGGTGGCCGTCCAGGACCCTGCGGCAGCCACGGCCGACGCCACCCGAGGGCGACGCCGGCCGCGACTGTCCTGCCGATCGTCAGGCGGTGACGTGATCGTCGACGTGCTTCGGGTTCGGCCCGAATCGATTGTCGCCCGCCGTGGAGTCCAGGGCGTAGAACACGATCAGCACGATGGGACCCACGAGCGGGACCAGCCCGAGCAGGAGCCACCAGCCACGACGGTTCGTGTCATGCAGCCGGCGCACGGCCACACCCAGGCCCGGAAGCAGCAGCGCCAGACCGACCACGATCGAGACCGGACCCGGGTTGGCCGTGAACGCCGCCGCCGACGACGTGCTCGTGGCCTCCCCCGTGCCGAACAGGACGGCGTCGAGCGCGACCGCCACGACGGACACGATGACGTTGAACAGGACGAACCACCAGTACTCGGAGCGGCGGGCGCGCCCGGAGAAGACGGCGTACTTGCGCAGGACGGTACGGACAGCCTGGACGGGCGACACGGAGGACCCTCTCTCGACGATTGTCAGGATCGAGAAAGGTACAAGGCACCGCCCGGCCCGCGGGCAGGAACACGGCGGTTCCGATCGGATCCTCCTTGCTCAGACCCTCCGGACCGCCCCGCTACCGTGGCGCTGACCGGCTCGGGCAAGCCGCCAGAATCGGGCCGCACGAACACCGTCTCGGCGACCGCCTACGGCCGTCGCCCTCGCACCATGGCGCCTCAGGGGGAGCACAGATGACCGACCGCACCGAGGCGGAGACCGGTCGAGCCGTGCCCCGGCTCCCGCTGGTCGCCCTCATCATGGCCGTCGTCTCCTGGCCCGCCGGGCTGCTGCTGGCGCTCGTGTCCCTGCGCCGCCACCCGAACGACCGCCCGCTTGCCTACGCCGCGTTGGGGGTGTCGACCCTGTTCGCCCTCGCCAGCGTGGCCCTGGTCGCGATGGTGGTGCTCGCGGTCCAGGCGACGTCGGGCAGGACCGACGCCGACTCCGTCGCCGCCCTGCGCGCTGTGCGAGGCGACCTGTCGGTCGCCGTCGAGGTGTACGAGACCGCCCTTGAGCAGAACCCCTCGCTGGCCGAGACCGGGGTGGCCGACATGAACGACCTGTCCGGTCTGCGCTTCAGCCGCTTCACCGAGCGGTACAGCCTCGCAGTGGAGCAGCGCGACGGCAGCTACTGCATGGAGGCGGCCACGACCGAGCGGTACGGCAGCCGGATGCAGCACTACGACAGCGCGGACGACAGGTACTACGGCGGCAGCTGCGCCGAGCCGACAGACCTGGTCCCCTGACCGGCTCGGGTTCGGGGTCGGCCTCACCGTCGGGCACAGTGCTACCAGGCGCCCCGCGCCCGACCGCGACCTGCGGCCGGGTCCTCCACCGTCGCGGCGCACCGAGAAGGAGTGGGACATGTTCGTCGACGAGCTGCGAACGGACCTGACCGCGGCCCTGCGGGCCGGTGAGACCGTCAAGGTCGGCACCCTCAGGATGGTCCTCACCGCGGTCCGGGAGGTCGAGGTCGCCGGCAGGACCCAGCGCACCCTGTCCGACGCCGAGGCGCAGAAGGTCGTCGCCAAGGAGGCCAAGAAGCGCCGGGAGTCCGCGCAGATCTTCCGCGACGCCGGCCGGCCGGAGCTCGCCGCGAAGGAGGAGGCCGAGGCCGACATCCTCGAGGCGTACCTGCCCCAGCCGCTGACCGAGGACGAGCTGACCGCCCTGATCGACGAGGTCCTAGCCGCCGAGGGCCTGACCGAGCGGTCCCAGATGGGTGCCGCGATGAAGGCCGTCACCGCCCGCGCCCAGGGCCGGGCGGACGGGGGCGCGATCTCGGCGCTGGTTCGCGCTCGCCTGGTCTAGGGGGACGACGCGGGGCCGTCGTCCGTCGCGGTCCTCAGCTCCACCTCGAGCAGGGCGCGGACCCCGACGGCGTCGGGCTGCTCCAGGCACCGCCCGGCCAGGGCCGCGGCCTGGTGGCTGTCCAGGGCCCGGACGTGGTGCTTGACCTGCGGCACCGACCGGGGCGACACGCTCAGCTCACGCACCCCAAGCCCGACGAGCACGGCCGCGGCCACCGGGTCTGCGGCCCCCTCGCCGCAGACGGCGACCCGGACCTCGGGTCCGACCTGCCGGCACACGGTGTCGACCAGGGCGAGGACGGCCGGGTCCAGCGCGTCACCCAGACCGGCGACGTGGCTGTTGCCTCGTTCGGCGGCCAGCGTGTACTGGGTCAGGTCGTTGGTGCCGATCGACACGAAGTCGACCAGCGGCGCCAGGTGGCGGGCGCGCAGGGCGGCGGCCGGGACCTCGACCATGAGGCCGACCTCCAGGCCCGGGGGCAGGCCGTCGGTCACGCCGACCTGGCGGGCCGCGGCCAGCAGCGCCTGCCGGGCGCGGGTCAGCTCGTCGACGGTGGCGACCATCGGGAACATCACCGCGACCGGGGCCTGCTGGGCGGTGCGCACGACGGCCCGCAGCTGGGCCGCGAACAGCTCCGGGCGGGCCAACGACAGCCGCACACCCCGCAGACCCAGGAACGGGTTGGCCTCCTCGGGCTGGTCGGCGTACGGCACCGGCTTGTCGCCGCCCACGTCCATGGTCCGGATCGTCAGTCGGCGGCCGTCGAGGGCGTCCGCGGCGGCCAGGTACTGCGCGGTCTGCTCGTCGTCGTCGGGGGCGTGCTCGCGGCCGTGGAACACGAGCTCGGTGCGCAGCAGGCCGATCCCGTCGGCGCCCTGACGGGCGGCCTCCCGCGCGTCCTCGGCGCCTACCGCGTTGGCGGCCACGTGGATCCGTACCCCGTCGCGGGTGAGAGCAGGGTCGTGGGCCCGCCCCCTGGCCGCAGAGCCCGCCCGGTCGTCGGCGTCCGTCTGCTCCTGCCAGCGGCGGAGCAGCCCGTCGTCCGGATGCGGGACGAGCTCCCCCGTCCCGCCGTCCACGGCCAGCGTGCTGCCCTCGGCCAGCCGCAGCACCGCCGGACCCCCCGCCACGACCAGGGGCAGACCCGTGGCCCGGGCCAGGATGGCGGCGTGAGAGGTCGCGCTGCCCCGCGCCGTGACGACCGCACGGACCACGTCGGGGGCGAGCAGGTGGACGTCGTCGGGAGCCAGGTCGTCCACCACGAGGACCCCGGGCCGAGGGCGTAGACCTCCGGACGACCCGGCGAGGGCGCGGCGGACCTGGGCGCCGACCGCGGCGACGTCGGAGGCCCGGGCGGCCAGGTACTCCTCGTCCAGGCCTTCGAAGGCCTCGACGACGGCGTCCACCGCCTGCTGCCAGGCCGCGGAAGCGTCGCGCCCCGCCCGGACGGCTTCCGCGGCGGGACCCAGCAGCGCGTCGTCGTCCAGCAGGAGCCGGTGCGCCCGCAGGACGTCCCGGTGCTCCCCGGTGCTAGCGGTGACGCGTCGGTCCAGGGCCGCAGCGACCTCGGCGACGGCGGCGTCGAGGCGGGCCTGCTCCTCCGCGGGGGAACCGGCGGTCCCGGTGGGCAGGGGCGGCAGCTCCTCGGCGAACCAGACCGGTCCGTGACCACGGCCGGGTGCGGCCGGGACACCTCGTAGGACCCCTGGACCGACCTCAGGTCCCTGAACCGCCGCAGCGTTGCCGACCGCCGATGGGTAGCCCCCCTCCCCTGCATTGCCGATGGGCTCGCCGAAGCCGTCCCGGGTAGCCGCCGCCAGCTCGTCGACGAGCTCCCGCGCGCCCTCCCCCGTGCCCTGGATCCGCAGCACGTGACCCCGGACCGCGCCCAGCATCTGCAGGCCGAGCAGGCTGCGCGCCGATACCGGCCCACGCCCGCTCGTCACGTCGCTCACCCTCACGTCGGCCTCGTACCGACGGGCGGCCGCGACGACCGCGGCGGCGGGCCGGGCGTGCAGGCCGTGCGCGTTGACCACCTCCACCTGCTCGACGACGACACCGTCGACGTCGTCCGTCGGGGCGGAGGTGGACGCCGCCGCCGAGTCATCGAGATCGTCCCCGCCCAGGTGCGCCGCCTTGTCCCGGCCCGCGGCGGCGACCTCGCGGGCCACCTCGGCCAGGCCGGCCCCGCCCGCCGCCTGCACGACGGCGGTGACCACGCCCTCGACGAACGGGCCCGGGCTGAACCTCACCTCGTAGCCCGGGTCTCCCAGAAGCTCCAGCGCGAGCTCCGCGCTCAGGACGGCGCTGCCCAGGTCCATCAGGACCAGGACCCCGCCGGACCCACCGACCTCCTCGACGGCGGTCATCACCGCGGTCGCGTCGGTACCGGTGCCGCCGTCGTCGGTCCCGGCGGCCACGGCGACCGCGGGCGGGTCGTCGGCCACCATCTGCAGGGCCAGGGCGACGGTCGCCTCGGCCAGGGCACGGCTGTGCGAGACGACGACCAGGCCGACGCGGGCGTCGGGGCTCATCGGGTCCTCACTCCTGCGCCAGGGCGTCCGCGAGGGCCTCCAGCAGCAGCGTGGTCGAGGCGGACCCCGGGTCGACGTGCCCCGCCGAACGCTCGCCCAGGTAGCTTGCCCGGCCCTTGCGCGCCACCAGCGGGGCTGTGGCCTCCCGGAGCCCTGGGGCGACCTCGGCGGCTGCGCGCGAGGCGGCCGCGGCGTCCGCCCCGTCGGCGACCGCGGCGTCGTAGGCGTCCAGGGCCGGGACCAGGACGTCGAGCATGGTCTTGTCCCCCACCTCCGCCTTGCCCCGGGCCACCACCCCGCCCAGACCAGCCCGCAGCGCGGCCCCCAGGCCGGCGGCGTCCAGCTCCTGGGTCTCGCCCGCCGAGGCCGCGAACCGGAGCATGAACGTCCCGTACAGCGGTCCGCTCGCCCCGCCGACCGTCTTCACCAGGGTCATGCCCGCCTGCTTGCACAGGGCCCCGACGGTGGCGGGCGGGTTGTCGGGGGTCGCGTCCAGCGCGGTCACGACGGCCGCCGTGCCGCGGCGCATGTTGCTGCCGTGGTCGGCGTCGCCGATGGCCTGGTCCAGCTCGGTCAGATGGGCCTCCTGCTCGGCCACGGACGTGGCGAAGCGTCGCAGCCAGTCGGCGAGGTGCCCGACGTCGGCGGCCGCCACCGGTTCAGGCCCCCCACCGCAGGCCGGGCGTGCTGACCGGTGCGTCCCACAGCGCCAGCGCGTCGTCGTCCGCGCGCAGCAGCGTCACCGAGGCCCCCGCCATCTCCAGCGACGTGATGTATGGCCCGACGAGGCTGCGCGCGATGCCCACGCCCGCGGCGTCGCAGATCCTGACCACCTCGGCGTACAGGCCGTACAGCTCGATCAGCGGGGTGCCGCCCATGCCGTTGACGAAGGCGATGACCGGCGCCCCACCTGCCTCGGGCAGGTCGGCCAGGACCGGTTCGAGCAGCTGGTCCGCCACCTCAGACAGCGGGCCGAGCTTCCGGCGCTCCCGTCCGGGCTCGCCGTGGATGCCGATGCCCAGCTCGAACTCGTCCTCGCCGAGGGTGAAGGTGGGGGTGCCCGCCGCGGGGACGACGCAGCTGGTCAGGGCCATGCCCATGCTGCGGCCGTTGCCGTTGACGGTCTTGGCCAGCTCCTCGCAGGCGGCCAGGTCGCGCCCGGCCTCGGCGGCGGCGCCGACGATCTTCTCGAGCAGCACCGTGACCCCGACCCCTCGGCGACCGGCGGTGTAGAGGCTGTCCTGCACGGCGACGTCGTCGTCGGTCACGACGGAGCGGACCTCGACGTCACCCTCAGCGGCGGCGAGCTCGGCGGCCATCTCGAAGTTCATGACGTCGCCGGTGTAGTTCTTGACGATGTGCAGCACGCCGGCCCCGCCGTCCACGGCCAGGGTGGCCGCCTGCATCTGGTCGGGCGTCGGCGAGGTGAACACCTCACCGGCACAGGCCGCGTCGAGCATCCCCGTCCCGACGAACCCGCCGTGCATCGGCTCGTGACCGGACCCGCCCCCCGACACCAGGCCGACCTTGCCCCGCACCGGGCCGGAGGCCCGCAGCACGACGCGGTTCTCGTGGTCGACCCGCAGCTCCGGGTGGGCGGCGGCCATGCCCCTGAGCGCGTCGGTGACCACGGACTCCGGTGAGTTGATGAGCTTCTTCACGCGCGGACCTCCTCGTCGGCGGGGTGCGCCGCTGCGATCCGGCGCCGCGTGCCCGCGCTCCGTCGCGCGCGCACGGAGCAAAACTACGCGGGGCGACGTGGGCTCCGACAGGCCCGACCTGCCCCGACAAGGCCGCTCGTGGTCGAGGCCCGGCCTCAGGCGGGGTCGGTGACGTCCGCGACCTGGGCACCCAGGTGGGCGATCACGTCGTCGGCCGCCACCGTGGCCGCGACGCCGTGGGCCCCGGCGCCGAGGGACACCGTCTGGCCCACCACCCGTTCGTCGGCGACGACCGGCAGCACCGTCGCGGAGCCGAACGGCGTGATGGTGCCGCGCTCGTAGCCGGTGACCTCGCGGGCGGCGTCCGCGTCGGGCATCGACAACCGGTTGACGCCCAGCAGCGCCCGGAGCTTGGGCCACGAGATCTCCCGGTCGCCGGGCACCAGGACGAACAGGTGGTCACCCGCCCCACGCCGGACCACCATCGTCTTGACGATCGCCCGCGGCGGCACCCCCCGCGCCTCGGCCGCCTCGGCCAGCGACCGGACCCGTCCGTGCCGGGTCACCGCGTGGGCCAGGCCCGACTCGGCCAGGGCCCGCAGCGCTGGGTTGTCGTCCGTCGCCCCGGCATCCATGCCAGGACCCTACGTCGGGCACCCTTGACCGCCCCCCGACCCGGGCGGGACGCTTCTGCGCAGGATCTCCGGGTTGGGCCCGCTTTGGGGGTGGTCGGCCGTGCTGCTGATCGACACGGACGCCGTCACGCCACCGGAGCGGGCCGAAGCGTTCCGCGCCTCGCTGGACGAGAACTGCACCTCGAGCTCTGCGACGTTCGAGGACCCCTCCACCCTGCAGGCCGAGGTCCACGTGTACGACCTGGGCCCCGCCCGGGTCCTGACGATGGAGGCCGGCGGCACCACCCTGCGACGGAGCCCCCGCCTGGCGCGGGCGGTGTCCGACGAGAGCGCCGTCGCGCTGGCCATGCCGTTGCGCAACGACAACCACCTGTCCTGGGACCGGGAGCACCGGCTCGTCGGCCCGCGCGACATGGTGCTGATCGACCTGTCGTCCCCCTACGTCTACGGCTGGAGCGGTGACGGGGCCTCCTACTCCTTCCACGTGGACCAGCGACGGCTCGACCTGCCGATGGACACCGTGCGGACGGCGTCACGCCAGCTGCACTCCAGCCCCATCTACCCGCTGGTGCGTGACCACATCGCCCGGGTGACGACAGGAGCCGCGCAGATCGCCGGCAGCACGGCCGCGGCGCAGGTCGGCGAGGCGTCCCTGGAGCTGATGCGGGCGCTGGTGGTGTCTGCGGCCGGGGACACGGCCCGTCTGCGCGAGGCCGAGCAGCGCTCGTCGGCGGCCCGGGTCCAGGCCTACGTCCGGCACCACCTGCGTGACCCGGACCTGGGTCCGGTGCAGGTGGCGGCGGCCAACGGCCTGTCGGTGCGGGCCCTCTACACGCTGTACGAGTCGCTGGGCTCGAGCCTGGAGCAGTCGATCATCCAGCAGCGGCTGGAGGGGGCCCGGACCGAGCTGTCGGCCGACGTGCAGCGCCACACCTCGATCGCTGCCCTGGGGCGGGCGTGGGGCTTCAGCAACCCGAGCTTCTTCGCGAGCCGGTTCCGGGGCGCGTTCGGCGTCTCGCCCCGGCAGTGGCGGGCCGGGCTGCGGCCGCTCCCGACCACGAGCGGGCCCGCGGTCCTCGTACCGCCGCCGCGGCAGGGCGGCCTCCCGCCCCCGGGTCAGGGGGCGCGGGTCACACCGTGACCCGGACCGGCTGCCCAGGCACCGGCCACACGACCTGGCCCACGACGGCCGGGTCGGCCGAGGTCAGCACCCGTTCCGCCGCCTCCCGCCCCTGCGCGAAGTGGCTCCACCCCTCGTAGTGCACGGGCACGACCAAGCGTGGACGGAGCCGACCGCACAGCCGCACGGCGTCCTCCGCGGTCATGGAGGAGCGCACCGGTCCGGTGAGGGGGAAGCGCACGGACCCCAGGTGCAGCACCGCGGTCCCCACGTCGAGGTGGTCGGCCACCTGCCGGACCCCGCGGTGCAGGACCGTGTCACCGGACACCCACAGCGCACCGTGCTCCTGACCGTCCCAGCCGAGGGCGAAGCCGACGACGGCCCCCGCGATCGGTGGGCTGCCGGGCGGGCCGTGCCGGCACGGCGTCGCCGTCACCGTGATGGACGGCTTGCCCGGAGCGTCCAGGCGCGTGCTCTGCCAGCTGCTCAGACCACGGGCCCCACCGCCCAGACGGCGCGCTCCCGGAACCGTGGTGAGCACGGTCCCCGCCGCGGGCAGCAGCGCGCGGCCGGCGTCGTCGAGGTTGTCGGCGTGGTGGTCGTGGCTCAGGAGCACCGCGTCGATCGGTCCGAGGTCCGTCGATGGCACGGCCGGACCCACCAGCTTGCGCGACGACGTCCCCCAGCCGAACTGGTAGGTCCGGCCGGGGGCGTCGAACGTCGGGTCGGTGAGGATCCGCCACCCCTCGACCTCCAGCAGCGTGGTGGGGCCGCCGACGTGGGTGAGGATCGCGGTGGACACCGGTCAGGACTGCGCAGGGCTTGAGGTCCGCGTGACCGCGTGCTCCAGGGCCCACTCCAGGGCCCGGTCGGCCACGTCCTCCCAGCCCGGCCCCGCGACCATCAGGTGCGGACGCCCGTCGAAGGTCTCGTGCTCGGTGGTCGTGCCCTCGCCCTTGTAGTGGGACACGTTCGACGCCTGCACCGACGGCGGCATGATGTGGTCCTCCGACCCGGACAGGAACAGCAGCGGTGCACGGTCGCCGTTGCGGAAGTCCACCCACGCATCCTGGTGCCCCGGCTGGTAGTTGGCCAGGGTCGAGTCGAACAGCACCCGCCCGGACGCGGCGACGTGGTAGCGCTCGTAGAACGCCAGGGACTCCGCGTCGGTGTAGGTGTTGGTGAAGGCGTACATCCACTGCTCGGGCGTGAACCCCACGGCACGGCTGTGGTTGAGGGGGTTCTTGAGCACGGGGAACACCGAGTGCAGCTGCGTCCACGGCGTCACCCGGACCCCCTCGGTCGGGGCGGAGTCGATCGCCACGCCCACGCTGCCGAGGCCGTGGTCCATCAGCACCTGCATGAACGCCCCGCCCGCCGAGTGCCCCATCAGGATCGGCGCCCCACCCAGGCCGGTCACGAAGTCCTCCAGGTGGCTGACGATGCCCTCGACGGTCAGGTCGGCGATGGGGGTGGGGTCGGCGCGCAGGTCCTCGACCTCGGTGAAGCCCGGGTACGTGGGCGTGTGGACGGTGAAGCCCTTGGCCTCGTACCGCTCCTTCCACTTCTCCCACGAGCGCGGGGTCACCCAGAAGCCGTGGATCAGGACGATGGTGTCGGGAGCGCTCATGACTGCTCCTGCGGGCTGACCTCGGACAGGAACGCGAGGAGGTCGGCGTTGAGCTGGTCCTGGTGGGTGTCGGTGATGCCGTGCGGCGCCCCCGGGTAGGCGAGGAGCTTGGCGTCGGCGAGCAGGGCGGCGGACGCCTGGCCCCCGACGGCGAACGGCACGACCTGGTCGTCCTCGCCGTGCACGACCAGGGTGGGCACGTCGACCGCGGCCAGGTCGGGTCGGAAGTCGGTCTCGGAGAACGCCTTGATCGACTCGTAGGCGTTGTGGGCGCCCGAGGCCATGCTCTGCAGCCAGAACGCGTCCCGGATCCCCTGGGACACGTCCGCCCCCGGCCGGTTGTGGCCGAAGAACGGCCCGTCGGCGAGCCCGCGGTAGGTCTGGGAGCGGTCCGCGAGCGACGAGGCCCGGATGCCGTCGAAGACCTCGACGGGCACCCCGCCCGGGTTGTCGTCGCGGAGGACCATCAGCGGCGGCACCGCGGACACCAGCACCAGCTGGGCCAGCCGGGCGGTGCCGTGGCGACCGACGTAGCGCGCGACCTCGCCGCCCCCGGTCGAGAACCCGACCAGGGTGACGTCGCGCAGGTCCAGCGCCTCGATGACGGCGGCCAGGTCGTCGGCGTAGGTGTCCATCTCGTTGCCGGCCCAGGTCTGGGTCGACCGGCCGTGCCCGCGCCGGTCGTGCGCGACCACCCGGTACCCGTTCGAGGCCAGGAACAGCTGCTGGGCCTCCCAGCTGTCGGAGTGCAGCGGCCAGCCGTGGCTGAGCACGACCGGTCGTCCGCTCCCCCAGTCCTTGTAGTAGATGTGCGTGCCGTCATCGGTCGTCACGAATCCCATGGGGACCTCCGTCACCAGCCGTCCGGTCACGTCGGGACCGGCTCGTGGCGGAAATGTCGCGCGAGCCCGGCCGTCGCGGTGTCCCCTGCGTGCGCAGTTCTGTACCCAGCCTGCCGGTCACGGGGGCGCGGCGGCCTCGCTCGCTGCGGCCGGGGCTCAGACCTGCGACTGCTGCGACGCCGTGCCCGCGAGCCCGCCGGAGCAGGGGGCACCCGGTTCGGGGTTCTGCGGACCCTGGAGGTAGGCCACCAGGAACGCCGGCAGCCGCTCGTCGTCCACCGAGCCGAGCTCCAGCTGGACGCCCCAGGCACTCGCCACCACGGGGCTCGGGAGCCCGGCCATCGGCGACACCAGCAGGTACGGGTGCTCGGCGGCCAGCTGCTGCAGCTGCTCGAGCTGCTCCTCCGGCAGGGTGCGGTCGTAGGTGACCCAGACGGCCCCGTGCTCCAGGGAGTGCACGCCGGCCTCGGTGATGATGGCCGCGTCGTAGAAGCCGCAGTCCTGCCAGACACTCAGGTGGTCGCCCCCGACCGGCGGCGACGGGTCGTAGTCGACGGGCGTCTCGACGTGCATGTTGGTGAGGCCCTGGAACGTGACGACCCCGTCGATGCTGCCGTCGGCGTTGACGCCCGATCCGGCGTCCCGCAGCAGCGGCACCAGCAGGGCGAAGGCCACCCCACCCACGAGCACGGCCAGGGCCAGCGACGTGACCCCGATGAACGCGACGGTGCGCCCCACCCCCCACGTGGTCACGCCTCGCGGGCGGACCAGGTCCTGCTGCGGGGGCAGGGTGTCCACCCCACCGACCGGGCTGTCCGTCGGACCTGTGCTCACACCGTCTCCCCGTCGTCGTGGGCCGCACGCCGACCCCGGGCAAGTGTGACCCAGGCCCGACGCCGCCCCGGACGCGGACCGGACCCCGTCTCCGGTTGTGACTTGTCATGACGACAGTCACACTCGCCGTGTCGCGAGCAGCGGCAACGACCACGACGGAGAGGTCCAGCATGAGACGACAGCTGACAGCAGTCCTGGCGGTGGGCGCCCTGAGCGTCGGCGGGTCCGTCGCGGCCGACCGCAGCGGGCTGACCGCGACCCCGGGGACGACGGGCACAGCCGTGGTCGCGGCGGACGCGAGCGGCGGCCGGTACGTCACCACCATGAGGCTGTTCGACGGCCGGAGCGTCGGCAGCGTGCGGTTCCTGCGCGACCCCGCGGGGACCCGGGTCAGCGTGTCGCTGCGCATGCCCGCCGACCTCGCCGCCGCCGGCGGGACGTTCCACGGCTTCCACGTGCACGCCAACAGCGACCCGGCCAACGGCTCGGGCTGCGTCGCCGACCCGGCCCAGCCGTCCAGCACCTGGTTCGTGTCCGCCGACGGGCACTGGAGCGACCCGGCCGCCGACCACGGCCATCACACCGGCGACATGCCGGTGGTCTCCCTGCAGGAGGGCGGCCGGTCCACGGCGACGTTCGTCACCGACCGGTTCACCCCGGAGGACGTCGTGGGGCGCGCGGTCATCGTCCACGCGCTGCCGGACAACTACGGCAACATCCCCCTCGGTGACGCGGCGACGGCCTACACCCCGAACGGCGACGCCGCCACGGACCTGACCGAGCGCACCGGCAACGCCAGCGACCGGATCGCGTGCGGGGTGGTGGTCCAGCGGTAGTCGCGGGCCGGGGTCAGGGGTGGCCCGTCGTCTCCTGAGCGGTCATGACCCGAGCGCCTCGATGTCGACCAGGCCCTCGACCCGCCCGGTCGGCAGGGTGCCGGAGCGGGCGAACTCGGCCCACAGCAGCCGTAGCCGGCCGCCGGCCTCGTCGACGTCCGCCCAGGGCGTCCCGGCCAGCAGCGCCGAGCGCTCCCAGGCGTCCCGGTCGCCGAACAGCAGCGGCATGTCGATGGTGTGCGCCCCGGCGTACGGGTTGCCGGTGGGTCCCCATGTGAGCGTGTATCGGTAGCCCCGCCCGCCGCCTTCGGCATGGCGTCGGGCGAAGATGTCCGTGCCGTCGCCGTAGATGCGTCGGGTGGTGGTCGCGACCACGGAGCGGCGGACGGCGGCCCCGACGACCGGCGCGGCGACCACCCGCTCCAGCCCGGGGACGGCCGTGACGTACAGCGCCGTCTCGCGGTCGGTGCGTCCGATCAGCAGGTCGACCTGCGGGGCGACCTCGCGCCACCGCTCATCGACCTCCGCCTCGGCCGGCAGGGGGGCGTGGCCGTACTGCGTGCTGAACGGCATGGCGGCGTTGGCCCCGAACCGTCGGGACGCGCGGACCACGCGGGCCTGGGCCGCGACCACGTCGGCGACGGGGGCGTCGACGGGCAGCCGGCGGGCCTGCCGGGCCATGGCCGCGGACATCGCCGCCCGCCCGCGCGTGATGCCCAGCGGTGCGCTCTGGACCACGGCCCGCCGGAACAGCCCCTCGCCGCCATCGGCGATCATGAGGTGGGCCACGGCGTCCGCCCCGGCGGACTGCCCGAACAGGGTGACCGTGCCCGGGTCCCCGCCGAACGCGGCGATGTTGCGGTGCACCCAACGCAGCGCCTCGACCTGGTCGAGCAGGCCCAGGTTGGCGGGTCGGCCGTCCGGGCCGCCCAGGTAGCCGAGCAGGCCCAGGCGGTACGTCACCGACACGACGACGACGTGCTGCTCGCGCACCAGGGCCGCGGGGTCGAAGATCGGGGCGTCACCGGCACCGGAGGTGTACGACCCGCCGTGGATCCACACCATGACCGGCAGCGCGTCGCCCGGCCGGGCGTCGGTCGGCACCGTGACCGACAACCGCTGGCAGTGCTCGTCGTAGGTCAGCGTCCCCATCGGCTCGTGCAGCACGGCCTCGAGCAGCGGGACGGCCGGCTGCGGGCACGCGGGCGACCAGCTCGTCGCCCGGACGGTCCCGGTGGCGTCCGGCTCGGCCACCGGCACCTCGTACCGGCCCGCGCGGGCGTACCGGATGCCGGTGGCGCGCAGCACGCCCGCGTCCCGCCAGCCGAGCACGGTCGCCGCGGGGCAGCTCCAGACGGGGTCGCGCGCCTGCTCGTCCACCCGGGGTTCAGGCGGTCCGGGTCGTGAGGCGCCGCACCCGGGACGGGGCGACCGAGCGGACCCGCCGCACGGCGAGCACCGTCACCGCCAGCGCCGCCACGGTCCAGACCAGCAGCGTCGCCACGGCCGAGCCCGCCCCGTCGGCCAGCACGACCGCCCGCATCGCGTCGGCCGCCGCCGCCACCGGCGTCCAGCTCACGAGCGTCCCCAGGACGCCCGGGGCGGTGCCGACCAGGGCGACCGGCACGCTGAGCGCCAGCACGGCGGCGGAGACCAGCCGACCGGTACCGCCCAGCCACGCGGCCAGCGCCTGGTTGGCCGCCGCCAGGGCGAGACCCACCACCAGCAGCACCGCGGCCACCGCCAGCCCGCGCCCGGCGCCCAGGTCGAGCGTGACCACGAGAACCAGCGCGACCAGCACGGCCTGCACCAGCGCCACCAGGGCCGCCGGGGCGAAGGCGCGCAGCGCCAGCGGCACCGAGCCCGATCGGCTGCTCAGGGCACGGGCCGGGACCGGACGCAGGACGAGGAACGTGACGAGGGCCCCGATGCCGAGCGCCAGGACGGCCAGGTAGGCCAGACCGCGCTCCTGCGTCGTGGCCGTGTCGGTCGACGTCGTGCTCACCGGACCCGCGACCACGTCGGCCAGGCTCTGCCGCTGCGCCTCGTCGTAGACGGGCACCTGCTCGGCCCCCTCGGACAGCCCGGTGGCCAGCTGGTCGACCCCGTCGGTCAGGCCGTTGGCACCCTCGGCCAGCTGGTCGGTCCCGGACGCGAGCTCACCCGCGCCCTCGGCCGCACCCGTGGCGCCGTCGGCCAGCTGGCCGGCGGCGGAGTCCACCTCCCGCACGCCGGCGGCGAGCTGGGACGTCCCGTCGGCCAGGGCCTGCGCCCCGTCGGCGGACTGCGCGATCCCGGACGCCAGGGCCGGGGTGCCGTCGGCCAGCGCCTCGGTGCCGTCGGCCAGCTGTCGGGCTCCCGCGGCCAGCTGCGACGTGCCGTCGGCGGCGGCCTGGGACCCGTCGGCGGCCTCGCGCAGACCCTCCGGCAAGGGGGCCACCTGGGAGCTGAGGGTGCTTGCGCCCGCAGCCAGTCCAGACGTACCGGCGGCGAGCTCCTCCGCGCCCCCGGCGACGGCAGCCGCGGCGCCGGCGAGCTCCTCCAGACCCGTGCAGTCGGCCCCGGGCTGCTCCTGGCAGGCGCTCAGCGCCTCCGCCACGCCCGCGCTGACCCCCGCTGTCCCGGTGAGGAGCTGCTGCGCCCCACCGTCCACGCCGGCCGCACCGTCGGCCAGCGCCTCGACGCCCGCCGGGAGCTGCTCCGCGCTGGTCGCGGCGTCGTCCAGGCCGTCGGCCAGCAGGCCGAGCCGGCTCGCGAGCTCGCCGGTCCCGTCGGCCACCTCGCCCGCGCCGTCGGCGAGGGCCCGGGTGTCGGCGGGCAGGCTGCTGGTGCCGTCGCGCAGCTGGTCCAGACCGTCGGCCAGTGCCGCGGCGCCGTCGGCCCCGGCGCCCGCGCCCCCGGCCAGCTGGCCGGTCCCGTCGGCCAGCTGCGACGTGCCGCTGCTCAGCTCGTCCAGGCCGGACGCCAGCGAGTCCGCGCCGTCGCCGGTCTGGACGAGCCCGTCGGTCAGCTGCCCCGCCCCGTCGCGCAGCTCGCCCGCCCCGTCGGCGGCGTCGGTCAGCGACGCAGCCACGTCGGAGAACCCGACGTAGAGGTTGTCGACGTAGGTGGTGGTGAGCTCCTCGCCCAACGTGGAGGCCACCACGCCGCCCACGGCGCTGGCCACCGCGCTGTCGGCCACCGGGCCCTCGTCGGAGGTGGCCACGTCGATCGTGGCCGAGCTCGCGTCGTCGGGGTCCTCGGCGGACAGCGACGTGGCCGCGGCGGAGAAGTCCTCGGGGATGGTGACGACCGCGGCGTAGCGCCCGCTCGACAGCCCCTCCTCGGCCCCGGCCTCGTCGGTCAGGGTCCAGGTGATGCCGGTCGGGGCGCCCTCGACCTCGATGGGCTCGCCGTCCAGCCCCACCCCGGCGGTTAGCGCGGCCACGACCTGGCGGCCGAGCGGGACGAGCTCGCCGCCCACCTCGACGGGCTCGTCGAGGCTGACGACCGCCGCCTCGATCCGGTCCAGGTCGTCGACCGGGTCGTACAGGCCCCAGGCCAGGGCGCCGGTGACCAGCGCGGGGACCAGCGCGAGCCCCGCGATGCGGGCCGCGCTGCCGCGGCGGGAAGCGGCGCGACCGGTGGTGGGGCTCGACGTGGTGGAGCGGCTCATGAGCGGGGACCTCCGACGGTCTCGAGCTGGGCGTCGTCCGGGCGGACGTCGGCCGGGGGCTCGTCGTCGACGACCGGTGACAGGTCCAGGTGGGTGACGGGGACGTCGACGGGCAGCACGAGGCCGTCGGACTCGTAGGACGCGACGGTGACCACGGCCGTGGTGCCGCGGGTCAGGCACGCCTCGGCCAGCCGGTCGAGCACGGCCTGGCGGACCTCGGGCGAGCCGGCCTGCTCGAGGTTCTCGACCACGACGACCACCGGCGGGCGGGGCCCGGACGAGGCCAGGGTGACGGCGACCTCGAGGTCGGCCTCCTCCACGGCGCGGACCAGGGCGACCGAGCGTCGGGCGGTGGCCGACTGCTGCGGCAGGACGACGCCGGCGACCTTGACGGCGCCGTAGGTGGGCGGGGTGCGGCCGGCCACCACCATCGCGAGCGTGGTGCGGGCCGCTCGGTCGCCGCCGGAGGCCAGCAGCAGGGTGCCGGGGGCGGCGAGGGCCGACACCGGTCCGAGCAGGAGCCGGTCACCGGTGCGGTCCACGTCGTGGACCTCCAGCTCGCCCAGGTAGACGCCCGGCCCGGCGTCGGGCTCGGGCCAGTCCGCCAGCGACAGCTGGTGCGTCAGGCCCTCGCCCTCGACGTCGAAGCTCGGCAGCAGCCGGTCCAGCCAGGCGGGCAGCCACCAGGCCCGCTCCCCCAGCAGCGTCATGACGGCGGGGATGAGGGTCATCCGGACCACGAACGCGTCGACGAACACCCCGACCGCGAGCCCGAGCGCGATGGGCTGGAGCGTGGCGTCGCCCTCGGGCACGAAGGCCGCGAAGACGGCGAACATGATGACGGCGGCTGCCGCCACGACCTTGGCCGCCGACGTGAACCCGGTGCGGACCGCGTCGCGCGCGTCCTCACCGTGCACCCAGTGCTCGCGCATCCGCGAGACCAGGAACACCTGGTAGTCCATGGCCAGGCCGAACAGGATGCCCAGCAGCAGGATCGGCATGAAGCTGATCACCGGGCCCAGGGCCACGGTGTGCAGCGGGCCCTCGAGCCAGCCCCACTGGTAGACCGCCACGACGGCACCGAGCGCGGCCCCGATCGACAGCAGGTAGCCGACGGCGGCCGTCACGGGGACCCAGATCGACCGGAACACCATGGCCAGCAGCACCAGCGACAGACCGACGACCAGCAGGACGAACGGCAGCAGGGCCCGCAGGAGGAGGTCGGAGATGTCGATGGCCACCGCGGTGGCACCCGTGACGGCGATGTCGACCCCGAGCTCGTCGGAGATCGGCTCGCGCAGGTCACGGATGTCCTGCACCAGCCGGCGGGTCTCGTCGGAGGCGGGACCGCCCTCGGGGACGACCTGGACGATCATGGTGTCGGCGCCCTCGTTGGGCGTGGCCAGCGGGACCGCGGCCACGCCGTCCAGGGCCTCGATCCGCTCCTGGACGTCGGCGACCAGGCCGAGCGGATCGGTGCTGGCGACGATGTCACCCGTCACGATGAGCGGTCCGTTGAAGCCGGCGCCGAACTCGTCGCTCAGCAGGTCGTAGGTGGTCCGGGCCGGGGTGTCGGCGGCCGCGGTGCCCGCGTCGGGCAGGGCCAGGCGCAGGTCGAGGGCGGGCAGCGCCGCCACGAGCAGGCCGGCGGTCAGGACGACCACCGTGACCAGCGGACGCCAGGTGACCACGGCCAGCCAGCGGCCGGCCGGGCCCCCGGTGCGGGGAGCCACGTGGTCGTGACCCGCCTGGGCCTGCTGGTCCTGGCCGTCGGCGGAAGGACCGGAGCGGCGGCCCCGGCGGGAGCCTCGGGGCCGGGGGGTGAGGCGGCTGCCCGCCATCCCCATGAAGCCGGGCAGCAGGGTGAGGGCGACCATCACCGCGACGGCCACGGCCAGCGCCGCCGCTACGCCCATGACGGTGAGGAACGGGATCTGCGCGACCGACAGGCCGGCCAGGGCGATCATCACGGTCAGGCCGGCGAACACCACGGCCGACCCGGCGGTGGCGACGGCCCGGCCGGTCGACTCCTCCGGGTCCATGCCCTCCCCCAGCTGGTCGCGGTGCCGGGCCAGGACGAACAGCGAGTAGTCGATGCCGACCGCGATGCCGATCATCACCGCGAGCAGGGGGGCCGTGGCCGACAGCTCGACCACGACGGTCGAGGCGAACACCAGGGCCATGGCGACGCCGACCCCGACGAGCGCGACCACGATCGGCATGCCGGCCGCCAGCAGCGACCCGAGGGTCAGGGTCAGGACGACGGCGGCCACGGCCAGGCCGATGAGCTCGACCCAGCTCAGCGCCACGGTCTGCGCGGCGAACGCGTCACCGCCCGCGACCCAGGACACCTCGGGTCCGGACGCGTCGGCGACGACCGAGGACAGCTCGTCGCGCAGCTGGTCGGTGACGCCGTCCTGGCTGACGTCCAGCTGGGCGGTGATCAGCAGCGTGTCGCCGTCGTCGGACACCTGGGCGTCCTCGCCCAGGGTCCCGTCGGCGGTCAACGGGCTCAGCACGGCGGCGACGTCGTCGATGGCCTCGACCTGCTCGACGACCTGCTCGACCGACCCCAGCACCGCCGGGTCGTCCAGCCCGCCCTCGGCCCTGGCCACCAGCTGGACCGACGCCCCGCTCACCTGGGGGAACGTCGCACCGAGCCGGTCCAGCGCCTCCTGGGACTCGGTCCCGGGGATGGAGAAGGAGTTGCTCGTGCCCTGGTTGAGCGTCAGCGCAGCCGTCCCGGCCCCGCCCAGCACCAGCAGCCAGACCAGCAGCACGACGCGCCAGCGCCGGTGGGCGAGGCGGCCGAAGGAGTACAGGAGCGACGACATGGCTGTCCTCGGAGGTGCGGGCCGCGGGGCGGCGGGTGGAGGTGCAGGTCAGGCGGTGCGGCTCGGGTGCAGCTCTCGGTGGGGCTCAGGGCGTGGCTGGGGCACCGAGGACGTCGTGGGCGAGCTCGACCACGAGGTCGTGCACCTGCCCGGTCGTCAGGTCGAACACGGGGGCGTCGGGGGTGATGGTGAGCATCGCGGCGTTGGCCACGAGCTGGAGGGCGAGGACCGCGCGCAGCTGGTCGCGACCGTCGGTGATCCCGACGGTCATGTCCTCGATCAGGAGGGTGGCCTGGTCCTGCAGCCGCACGGCGTGCGGCAGGTCGGACCCGACGCGCAGCGCCTCGAGCATGAGCAGCACCCCACCCGGGTGGGCGAAGGCCGCCGAGGCCATGGTCTGGACGATCCCGGCGCGACGGTCGGCCCCTCGCCCGGCGACCTGCAGCCGCAGCTGCTCCAGCGCCTGGGCGATGTGGTCCACGACCGCGTCGTACAGGGCCTGCTTGGACGGGAACCGACGCAGCAGGCCCGTCTTGGAGTACCCCACGGCGTCCGCGACCTGCTGCACGGACGTACCGGTGAACCCGTGCCGCGCGAAGACCTCGGCCGCCGTGTCCAGGATGGCGGCGTCGATCTCGTCGGGGGTGGGACGGACCGCCCGCGCGGGCGGCCGGACCATCTCGGTGTCGTTTGCGACCATGATGGTCTCAGGGTGGACCGATCTGGTCCGCAGGCGCAAATCGGCCCGTCCGCACCACCCGGTCGGCGCTGCCCCACTGGCGCGAGGCCCCGCCCAGGGCCGGGGCCAGGGCGCGTCCCGGTCCGGGGTCACGCCGTAGCGTGGCGTCGTGAACGAGCTGCCACCCCCGGTCGTCGGCGTGCCCGACCTCGTCGAGCTGCGTCCCTCCCCCGTGCTGGTGGACGTCCGCTGGTACCTGGACGGCCGTTCCGGCCAGGCGGCCCACGCGCAGGCCCACCTGCCCGGGGCGGTCTTCCTCGACCTGGAGCGGTGGCTGACCGGGCCGGGCGGACCGGACGAGGGTCGGCACCCGCTGCCGTCCCCGGCGCGCTTCACCGACGGGCTCGCCCGGGCGGGCCTCGCCGACGACGACCTGGTCGTGGCCTACGACGACGTGGGCGGGCGGGTCGCGGCCCGGCTGGTGTGGCGGCTGCGGGCCACGGGCCGGCCCGCGGCCCTGCTCGACGGCGGCACCGCAGCCTGGCCGGGACCCTGGGAGCAGATCGAGGTGCACCGGCCGCGCACGTCCCCGGAGGTGCGGCCGTGGCCCGAGGACCTGCTAACGGACCTGGCGACCGCGACCGGGGCCGACCGGGTGCTGCTGGACGCCCGCGAGGCCGGCCGGTACCGCGGCGAGCACGAGCCCGTGGACCCGCGCCCCGGTCACGTGCCCGGTGCGGTCAACCTGCCCGCGTCGGCGGCCCTGGACGACGACGGCCGGCTGCTGCCGCCCGAGCAGCTGCGGCTCGCGTTCGACGCCCTGGGTGCCGGTGCCGACGCCGACGTCGTCGCCTCGTGCGGCTCCGGGGTCACCGCCTGCTTCACCCTGCTGGTCCGCGAGCACGCCGGTCTGCCCGCGGGCCGGCTCTGGCCGGGCTCCTACTCCGGCTGGACCGCTGACCCCGCCCGCCCCGTGGACGTCGTCCCGTAGTCACCACCGGTCCGCCGCGCCGGGCCCGTCCGGGTGGCGGCACCGGTGCGCCGTCGCCTCCTGGCGGCGCACGGCCAGCCAGGAGCCGAGGAGCAGCCCGACCAGGGCGGCCAGCACCGCCACGTCACGCACCGTGCCGGGCACGCCGTCCGGCGGTACGCCCAGGCCCCGCAGCACGGGCGACAGCACGCTCCAGACGCCCAGCGGCAGCGCGGCGGCCACCGCCCCGGCGACCAGGGCGGCCGCCGCGACGCCACGGAGGTCGGCCAGCAGGCCGCTCGGGCCGTCGAGCGGCTGGGACCGGGCGGGTGTGGTGGCCATGGGCGCTCCTCGGCGGCTGCGGCCGACCGCCGGCCGCCGCACCAGCCAACCCGTCGCACGACGACGCGACCAGGGACCGAGGTCCTGGTCGCGCAGTCGTGTCGTGGGGCCGTCGTGCCGGAGCCGGCGGTGCTACCTGGCCGACCCCTGGACCACGGCGGTCCTGGGCGGGGACACCGAGGCGAGGATCTCGACCTGGGGCACCAGGCGACGCAGCACGTCGGCCAGCGTCACGACCCCGACCAGCCGGCCCTCCTCCATCACCACGGCCAGGTGGGTGCTGGTGAGGCGCATCTGCGACAGCGCCTCGTGCACGGGCAGGTCCGCCGACAGCTCGAACGGCTCCCGGACGAGGTCCTGCACCCCCTGCTCCGGGTCCCTGGCCAGGGTGTCGCGCACGTGCACGACCCCGCTGACGGTGGTCCCGTCGCCGATCAGGATGCGCAGGTGGCCGGAGCTCTTGGTCGCGGCCTGGACGTCGGCCACGGTCGCCCCGGCCGGCACCGACGTGGCCGTGCCGTCGGTGCGCAGCAGGTCACGCACCTGCAGGTCCTGCAGCTCCAGGGCTCCCCGCAGCTGCGAGGAGTACTCCTCGTCCAGCACGCCGGCGTCCGCGGAGTGCTCGACGAGCTGCCGCAGCGAGTCCGGCGTGTGGCCGGTGGCGACCTGGTTGGCGGGGTCGACCCCGACCCGACGCAGGCACCAGTTGGCGGCCTCGTTGAGGGCGGTGAGCAGCGGCCGGGTGAGCCACATGAAGCCCCGCATCGGGATCGACAGCATGGTCGCCGACCGCTCGGGGTGGGCGATGGCCCAGGACTTGGGGGCCATCTCGCCGACCACCAGGTGCAGGAACGTCACGACGACGAGCGCCAGCGCGAACCCGGCCACGCCGGCGATCCAGTCCGGGCCGCCGAAGGACGCGATCCACGGGGTCAGCGAGTACTGGACGGCGGGCTTGGTGATGGCACCCAGCGCCAGCGCGCAGACCGTGATGCCGAGCTGGGACCCGGCCAGCAGGACCGTCAGCTCGGAGGAGGAACGCAGGGCGGCGCGGGCGGCGGCGCTGCTGGGCGCCGCGTCCTCCAGCCGGCTGCGGCGGGCGGCGAGCAGGGCGAACTCCACCGCCACGAAGAACGCGCTGGCGGCGATGATGCCGGCGGTGATCAGAGCCAGCAGCCACGGGTTGCCGGTCATCGCCGGGCCTCCTCGGGCTCGAGGTCGTGCGCAGGCAGCGGGACCAGCTCCAGCCGGACGGAGGCGGGCACGTGGTGCTCGACCTCGACGACCTCGGCGCGCAGCCAGCGCACCACCGGGTCGCCGTCGTTGACCAGGTCGGCGGGGTCCGGGGGCAGCTCGACGTCCAGCACGGCGCCCACCTCGGGCAGGCCGCCGTGGGCGGCGATGACGAGCCCGGCGATGGTCTCGTAGTCCCCGTGGGGCAGGTCGGTGCCGAGCAGGCGCTCGACCTCGTCCACGTGGGCCTCGCCGTCGACCAGCCAGCGGCCGTCCTCCGACGACTCCCCGGTGGGGCCGTCCTCGTCGTCGTGCTCGTCGGTGATCTCCCCGACGAGCTCCTCCGCGACGTCCTCCATGGTCAGGACGCCGGCGAAGCCGCCGTACTCGTCGACCACGCAGGCCAGCTGGTTGCGGGTGCGGCCGAGCTCCTGCAGCGCGTCCGGCAGCGACATCAGGGTCGGCACGACCAGCGCCGGTCGCATGATGGTCGCGGCCGAGGCGTCGTCGTCGAGGTTGGCCAGGACGTCGTCCAGGTGCACGACCCCCACCACCTCGTCGTCGGCGTCGAGCACCGGGTACCGGGAGTGCCCCTGGCTCATCCGGACGCGGACGTCGCTCAGCACCTCGTCCACGTCGACGTGGTCGACGCGGTGGCGCGGGATCATGGCGTGCTCGACGTCCTGGTGGGGGAAGTCGAGTATCCGGTCCAGCAGCAGGGACAGCTCCTCGGGCAGGTCGCCGCTCTCGCGCGACTCCTCGACGATGTGCTCGAGGTCGCGGGCCGTGGCGGAGTGCTCGACGTCGTGCACGGGCTCGATCCGCAGCGCCTTGAGCAGCAGGTTCGACGCCTGGTCGAACACCCAGATGAGCCAGCCGAAGACGGTCAGGTACGCCAGGGTCGACCGGGACAGCCACAGGGCCACGGCCTCGGGCTTGGCGATGGCGAGGTTCTTGGGGAACAGCTCGCCGAAGAGCATCTGGACCAGGGTGGACACGACCAGGGCCAGGACGGTGCCGATCGCCACCCCGACCCCGGTGGGCACGCCGACCCCGCCCAGGATGGACCCGAGCGACTGGCCGATCAGGGGCTCGGCGACGTAGCCGACGAGCAGAGCCGTGACCGTGATGCCCAGCTGGGCCCCGGACAGCATGAAGGAGGTGCGACGCGTGATGGACAGCGTCCGCTTGGCCCGCGCGTCACCGGTGGCGGCCTTGGCGGCCAGCGCTGACCGGTCGACAGCGACGTAGGCGAACTCCTGGGCCACGAAGTAACCCGTGGCGGCGGTGATGAGAAGGACGACGACGAACCCGAGCAGGAGCGATAGGGCGATCTCCATCAGAGGATGGTTCCGCCCGCCGTGGCGCCGGGACTTCGCTCGTGGCGGGGATGTGAATCAGGATCCATGGAACAGGATGCTACGGGTGAAGCGCCCCGGATGGCGGTTCGACGACCCAGCACCTCAGGCGCCGCCCACCCGGTGGGTCAGCTCACGGGCCGTGAGCACCACCGTCGAGGCCAGACCCGCCCGGACCGTCAGGGGGACCTCGAGCGCGGGGAACGTGACCGCGACCGCGGCGACGGGGTGACCCGCGGCGTCGCGGACGGCCGCGGCGACGGACGCGAAACCGGGCGTGACCTCGTCCTCCTCGACGGCCCAGCCCCGGCGTCGGGTGTCCACCAGCAGCGCCCGCAGCCCGGGCGGCGTCGTCGGCCCGGCGTCGTGGCGCAGGACGAGGGCGGAGCGGTCGCCGAACAGCGCCCGCACGTGGGCCGGCGGCAGCGCGGCCAGCATCGCCCGACCGGTCGCGGTCAGGTGGGCGGGCAGCCTCACCCCCACGTCGCTGACCAGCGGGGCCCGACCGGGGGCACGGTCCTCGATGACGTAGACCACCTCGGCCCCCTGCAGCACGGCCAGGTGGGCGGTGTGCCCGGTGGCGGCCACCAGCCGGTCCATCGGTCCGCGGGCGACACGCTGCAGCGACGCCTGCCGGGTGTAGCCGTGCCCGATCTCGTAGGCGGCCACGCCCAGGGCGTAGCGGCGCTGCTCGGGCAGGTGGACGACGAAGCCCTGCCGGCACAGCTCGGCCAGCAGGTGGTAGGTCGTGGACCGCGGCAGCCCCAGCTCGCGGCTCAGGGCCGCGGCGGGCACCGGCGCCGCCTGCCCGGACAGCCACCGCAGGATGCCCAGGACCTGCGCGGCCGCGGGGACCTGGACCTGCTCCTGGGTCTGCGCCCGGGCCTGGTCCTGGTCCACCGCGCCTCCTGGTCGACCCCGCCGAAGTTGTCTGGGATACGAGACGGTACCGGGGCTGCGGCCGTGGCGCCGACGCCCGCCCGGGCGGTGGCATGGACCCGTGGAGCACACGGACGCAGCCCAGACCACCGCCGACCCCGGGGGCGGGGCCGCCGACGACGTCGTGGAGGTGGGCCCGGACCCCGTCACCCCGACGCAGCTGCTCGCGGTGGCCCGGCGCGGGGCCGGCGTCCGCGTCGGCGAGCGCGGGCTGGCGGCCCTGGCCCGTGGCCGGGCCGTGGTGGAGACCCTGGCCGAGGACCCCCGCCCGCACTACGGCATCTCGACGGGGTTCGGGGCGCTGGCCACCCTTCACATCCCGCCGGTTCGTCGGACGCAGCTGCAGCGCTCGCTGGTCCGCTCCCACGCCGCGTGCACGGGCCCGGAGGTGGAGCGCGAGGTCGTCCGGGCGCTCATGCTGCTGCGGCTCTCGACCCTGACCACGGGCCGGACCGGGGTCAGGCCCGTCACGGCCACCACCTACGCCGCGATCCTGAGCGCGGGCCTGACGCCGGTGGTGCGCGAGCACGGCTCGCTGGGTTGCTCGGGCGACCTGGCCCCGCTGGCCCACTGCGCCCTGGCCGCGATGGGCGAGGGCGAGGTCCGCGACACCGACGGGCGGCTGCTCCCGGCGGGCGAGGCCCTGGCGGCGGCCGGGATCGAGCCGCTGGAGCTGCACGAGAAGGAGGGCCTGGCCCTGCTCAACGGCACCGACGGGATGCTGGGCATGCTGCTGCTGGCCTGCGCGGACCTTCGGATGCTGCTGCGGACCGCCGACGTGACCGCGGCCCTGTCGGTGGAGGCGCTGCTGGGTACCGACAGCGCGTTCGCCGCCGACCTGGCGGCGCTTCGACCCCACCCCGGGATCGCCGACAGCGCCGCCAACCTGCGGGCCCTGCTGGCGGGGTCGGGTGTGATGGCCAGCCACCGCGGCCCGGAGTGCACCCGGGTCCAGGACGCCTACTCGCTGCGCTGCGCCCCCCAGGTGCACGGTGCCGCCCGCGACACCCTCTGCCACGCCGAGACCGTCGCCGACCGCGAGCTGGCCGCCACCGTCGACAACCCCGTCCTGACCGACGACGGCCGGGTCGAGAGCAACGGCAGCTTCCACGGCGCCCCGGTCGGTTACGTCCTGGACTTCCTGGCGGTGGTGGTCGCGGACGTGGCGAGCATGGCCGAGCGGCGCACCGACCGGCTGCTGGACCGCAGCCGGAGCCACGGCCTGCCGCCGTTCCTGGCCGACGACCCCGGTGTCGACTCCGGGCTGATGATCGCCCAGTACACGCAGGCCGCCGTGGTCAGCGAGCTCAAGCGGCTCGCGGCCCCGGCGTCGGTCGACTCGATCCCCTCCAGCGCCATGCAGGAGGACCACGTGTCGATGGGCTGGTCGGCGGCCCGGTCGCTGCGCCGCTCGCTCGACGGCCTCACCCGGGTCCTGGGGGTCGAGCTGCTGGTGGCCGCCCGCGGGCTGGAGCTGCGCGCCCCGCTGGAGCCCTCCCCCGCGACGGCCGCCGTGATCGCGGGGCTCCGGCCGCACGTCCCCGGCCCCGGGCCGGACCGGTTCCTGTCCCCGGAGATCGAGGCCGCCGTCGCCCACGTCCGCGCCGGCGCCCCGGTGCGCGACGCCGAGCGCGTCGTCGGGGCCCTGCGATGACCACGTGACCCGCGCCCACGACGCCGTCCCTACCCGCCCGACCCCCCGTACCCGTCCGTCCCGCCGAAGGAGGCACCCGTGATCGGAGCCCGTCCCGTCCGCGCCGCGCGCGGCACCACGCTGACCGCCCGGTCCTGGCAGACCGAGGCCCCGATGCGGATGCTGATGAACAACCTCGACCCCGAGGTCGCCGAGCGCCCCGACGACCTGGTGGTCTACGGCGGCACCGGCCGGGCCGCGCGCGACTGGGCCAGCTACGACGGCATAGTCCGGACCCTGACCACGCTGGCCGACGACGAGACGCTGCTGGTGCAGTCGGGCAAGCCCGTGGGTGTGCTCCAGACCCACGAGTGGGCGCCGCGGGTGCTCATCGCCAACTCCAACCTGGTGCCGCAGTGGGCGACCTGGCCGGAGTTCCGCCGGCTGGAGGCGCTCGGGCTGACGATGTACGGGCAGATGACCGCCGGGTCGTGGATCTACATCGGCACGCAGGGCATCGTCCAGGGCACGTTCGAGACGTTCGCCGCCGTCGCCGACCGGCACTTCGACGGCACGCTGGCCGGGACCCTGACGGTCACGGGGGGCTGCGGCGGGATGGGCGGCGCGCAGCCGCTGGCGGTGACGCTCAACGGTGGCGTCTGCCTGGTCGTCGACGTCGACCCGTCCCGGCTGCACCGGCGCGTCGAGCACCGCTACCTGGACGAGGTGGCCGACGACCTGGACGACGCCCTGACCCGCTGCCTGGCCGCGCGGCGCGAGCGGCGGGCGCTGTCGGTCGGGCTGGTCGGCAACTGCGCCGACGTCCTGCCGGAGCTGTTGCGCCGAGGCGTCGACGTCGACGTGGTGACCGACCAGACCAGCGCCCACGACCCGCTGTCGTACCTGCCCCGCGGCGTGGCCCTGGCCGACTGGGCCGAGCTGGCCGCCGAGGACCCCGACGGCTTCACCGACCGGTCCCGGGAGTCGATGGCCCGCCACGTCGAGGCCATGGTCGGCTTCCGCGACGCGGGCGCCCAGGCGTTCGACTACGGCAACTCCATCCGCGAGGAGGCCCGCCTGGGCGGCTGCACCCGGGCGTTCGAGGTGCCGGGGTTCGTGCCCGAGTACATCCGGCCGCTGTTCTGCGAGGGGCGCGGGCCGTTCCGCTGGGCCGCGCTGTCCGGCGACCCGGCCGACATCGCCGCGACCGACGCCGCCATGCTCGACCTGTTCCCCGAGGCCGACCGGCTGCACACCTGGCTGCGGGGGGCGCAGGAGCGCATCGCGTTCCAGGGCCTGCCGGCGCGGATCTGCTGGCTGGGCCTGGGCGAGCGCGCCGCGGCAGGCGAGCGGTTCAACGACATGGTCGCCTCGGGCGAGCTGCGCGCGCCGCTGGCGATCGGGCGGGACCACCTGGACTGCGGCAGCGTCGCCTCGCCGTTCCGCGAGACCGAGGGCATGGCCGACGGCTCGGACGCCATCGCGGACTGGCCCCTGCTCAACGCCCTGGTCAGCACCGCGAGCGGCGCGTCGTGGGTGTCTCTGCACCACGGCGGCGGGGTCGGCATCGGCCGCTCGCTGCACGCCGGGCAGGTGTGCGTGGCCGACGGCACCGACCTGGCCGGGCAGAAGCTGCGCCGGGTGCTCACCAACGACCCGGCCATGGGCGTGATCCGCCACGTCGACGCCGGCTACGACGTCGCCGACCGGACCGCCGACGCCCAGCGGGTGCGCGTGCCGATGCGGGAGGGCTGAGGTGCCCGACTCCTTCGACACGATGTGGGCCGACCTGGCCCCCCTCGGGCGACGGCCGGACGGCGGTTACGACCGGTTCGCCTGGACCCGGGCCGACGCCGACCTGCGGGCCTGGTTCACCGCCCAGGCCGTGGACCGCGGGCTCGACGTCGAGCAGGACCGGGCCGGCAACCTGTGGGCCTGGTGGGGCGACCCGGACGCCG
Organism: Actinomycetales bacterium; assembly: GCA_038258055.1. Lineage (GTDB taxonomy): Bacteria > Actinomycetota > Actinomycetes > Actinomycetales > JBBAYJ01 > Aquipuribacter. The sequence goes on along the minus strand of JBBSQH010000024.1, from coordinate 17,563 downwards.
CGGTCCGAGCCGGCACGCCCGGGGTGGTCCTGGGGTCCCACCTGGACTCCGTGCCCTCCGGCGGCGCGTTCGACGGCCCGCTCGGGGTGGTGTCGGCCCTGGCCGCCGTGGACGCGCTGCGGGCGGCGGGCGTCGAGCCGTCGCGACCGGTCGGGGTGCTGGTCAGCGCCGACGAGGAGGGCGCCCGCTTCGGGGTCGCGTGCGCCGGGACGCGGCTGCTGACCGGGGCGCTGGACCCCGACCGGGCCCGGTCGTTGCGCGACGGTGACGGCACGACGCTGGCCGAGGCGTACGAGGTGGCCGGGCACGACCCGGACGCGCTCGGGCCCGACCCGCGGGCGCTGGCCCGGGTCGGGACGTTCGTCGAGCTGCACGTCGAGCAGGGCCGTGGTCTGGTCCACCTGGACCGCGCCGTCGGCGTGGGGTCGGCCATCTGGCCGCACGGGCGGTGGCGGTTCGACCTGCCCGGGCGCGCCGACCACGCGGGTACGACCCGCCTGGTCGACCGCGACGACCCGGTGCTGCGCCTGGCCCAGGTCGTCCTCGCGGCGCGGGCCGCAGCGCTCGAGCACGACGGCCTGGCCACCGTGGGCAAGGTCGACGTCCGACCCAACGCCGTCAACGCCGTGGCCGCGGCCGCGTCGGTGTGGCTGGACGTGCGCAGCGCGTCCCCCGCCGTGGTGGCCGCCGTGGTCGCCGACGTCGCCCGGGCCGCGGGCGTCGAGCCGGTGTGCGAGTCCTCGACCGCGGCGACGCCGTTCGACCCGGGGCTGACGGCTCGGGCCGCGGCCCTGCTGGGCGACGCGCCGGTGCTGAGCACCGGCGCCGGGCACGACGCCGGCGTGCTGGCCGCCGCCGGCGTGGCCACCACCATGCTGCTGGTCCGCAACCCCACCGGGGTCTCGCACTCCCCCCAGGAGCACGCCGACCGCGACGACTGCCTGGCGGGCGTCGACGCCCTGACCGCGGTGCTGACGGAGCTGACGGAGCTGACGGAGCTGACGGAGCTGACGGAGCTGACCGAGCTGACCGAGCTGACCGAGCTGACCGACCTGACCGAGCTGGTGCGCCCCGACGGCGGGGACGGCTCGTCATGAGCGCGCGGGCGTGGTTCGCCGAGCACGCCTGGCTCCCCTCCGGCGTGCGCCGGGACGTGCGGCTGGAGGCCGTCGACGGCCGCTTCACCGCCGTGCTCACCGATGGTTCCCCCGACGGCGCCGCCCGGCTGCCCGGGGTCGTGCTGCCCGGCCTGGCCGACGGCCACAGCCACGCGTTCCACCGGGCCCTGCGCGGGCGCACCCACGCCGACGGCGGGTCGTTCTGGACCTGGCGCGAGCAGGCCTACGCCGTGGCCGACCGGCTCGACCCGGACACCTACCTCGACCTGGCCCGCGCGACCTACGCCGAGCTGGTGCTGGCCGGCGTCACGACCGTCGGCGAGTTCCACTACCTGCACCACGGCCCCGGCGGCCACCCCTACGACGACCCCAACGCCATGGCCGAGGCGCTGCGGCAGGCCGCGACCGACGCCGGTCTGCGGCTGACGCTGCTGGACACCTGCTACCTGGCGGGCGGTCTGGACGCGGACGGTCCGCAGCCGGTCACCGGGACCCAGCTGCGGTTCGCCGACGCCGACGTCGACGCCTGGGCGGAGCGGGTCGAGGCGCTGCGTCCCTCAGCCCGGCTGCGGGTCGGCGTGGCCGTGCACTCCGTGCGCGCCGTCCCCCGGGCCGCCCTCGCCACCGTCGCGCAGGTCGCGGCCGGGCGCCCTCTGCACGTCCACGTGGCCGAGCAGCCGGCCGAGGACGCCGCCTGCCGCGCCGCGTACGGCCTGTCCCCCGTCGCCCTGCTGGCCGCCGAGGGCGTCCTGGGGCCCACGACCACGGCGGTCCACGCGACCCACCTGGACGCCGACGACGTCCGGCTGCTCGGGACCAGCGGGACCGGGGTGTGCCTGTGCCCCACCACCGAGCGCGACCTGGCCGACGGGCTCGGGCCCGGGCTCGGCCTGCACCGGGCCGGGTCGCCCCTGTCGGTGGGCTCGGACCAGCACGCGGTGGCGGACCTGCTCGAGGAGGCCCGAGGCGTCGAGCTGCACGAGCGCCTGGCGAGCGGTCGCCGGGGCTGCTTCACCCCGGGCGAGCTGCTCGGGTTCGCGACCGCCCACGACCGCATCGGCTGGCCCGGGACCGGACGGCTGGAGGTCGGCGCGCTCGCCGACCTGGTGGCCGTCCGTCTCGACACCGTCCGCACCGCCGGCTGCCGACCCGACCAGGTGCCGATGGTGGCGGGCGCCGCCGACGTCGCCACGGTCGTGGTCGAGGGCCGCACACTGGTCGAGGACGGCCACCACGTCCTCGGCGACGTCGGCCGGTTGCTGGGCGAGGCGATCGCAGCCCTCGACCTGGGGCCCGTCCGCACCCCCGAGGCCATGGTGGCCTCTCGGTCCGGAGGTCCCCGATGAGCGCCCTGCTGCTGCACGGCATCCCGGAGCTCGTCACCAACGACCCCGCCGTCGGCGACGGGTCCCCGCTCGGTGTGCTGATCGACGCCGCCCTGGTCGTCCAGGACGGCACGGTCGCCTGGGTCGGCCCGGCCGCCTCCGCCCCGGCCTGCGACCTGTCCCGGGACCTGGGCGGGCGCGCGGTCGTGCCGGGGTTCGTCGACCCGCACACCCACCTGGTCCACGCCGGCGACCGGTCCGCGGAGTTCGCCGCGCGCGCCGCCGGGCAGCGCTACGACGGTGGGGGCATCGCCAGCACCGTCGCCGCGACCGCCGCGGCGAGCGACGAGCAGCTCCGCCGGCTGCTCAGCGACCGGGTCGCCCAGGCCCGCGCGTCGGGCACCACCACGCTGGAGGTCAAGAGCGGCTACGGCCTCACGACGGCCGCAGAGGTACGGGCGCTGCGGCTGGCGGGCGAGGTGACGACCGAGACGACGTTCCTGGGCGCTCACGTGGTGCCGACCGGCGTCGACCGGGACTCCTACCTCGACCTGGTCACCGGCGACATGCTCACCGCCTGCGCCCCGCTGGCCCGCTGGGTCGACGTGTTCTGCGAGCCCGCGAGCCCGCACGCGTTCGACGCCGACGAGGCCCGCGCGGTGCTGCGGGCCGGGCGGGCCGCAGGGCTCGGGCTACGGGTGCACGCCAACCAGCTGGCGCCCGGCCCCGGCGTCCGCCTCGCCGTCGAGCTGGGCGCGGCGAGCGTCGACCACTGCACGTTCCTCACCGACCAGGACGTGGCCGACCTGGCCGGGTCCCCCACCGTGGCGACGCTGCTGCCCGGGGTCGAGTTCTCGACCCGGATGCCGTACCCGGACGGCCGCCGGCTGCTCGACAACGGGGTCACGCTCGCCCTGGGCAGCGACTGCAACCCCGGGACCTGCAACAGCAGCTCGATCACCTTCGCCGTCGCCCTCGCGGTCCGCGAGTGCGGGCTCACCCCGGCCGAGGCCCTGCACGCCGCGACGGCCGGCGCCGCGGCCTCGCTCCGCCGCCGCGACGTCGGTCACCTGGGCGTCGGGGCCCGCGCCGACGTCACGGTGGTGGAAGGGCCCAGCCACGTGCACGTGGCCTACCGCCCGGGCATGCCCACGGCCCGGGCGTTGGACCTGTGACGGAGGTCCCGTCCGCCAGGCTGGACCCGACGCCCCCCTCGTGAGGAGACCCCGATGACCGCCCTGCAGGACCACCCCCGCCACCCGCTGACCTTCGGCCCCAGCCCCGTCCACCGCCTCGACCGGCTGTCGGCGCACCTGGGCGGGGCGAGCATCTGGGCCAAGCGGGAGGACTGCAACGGCGGCCTCGCCTACGGCGGCAACAAGACCCGCAAGCTGGAGTACATCGTCCCCGACGTGCTCGCGTCCGGCGCCGACACCCTGGTCAGCATCGGCGGGTTCCAGTCCAACCACACCCGCCAGGTCGCCGCCGTCGCCGCCCACCTGGGCCTGCAGGCCGTGCTCGTGCAGGAGCGCTGGGTCGACTGGCCCGACGCCGTCAACGACCGGGTCGGCAACATCATGCTCTCGCGCATCATGGGCGCCGAGGTGCGGCTCGACCCGTCCGGTTTCGGCATCGGGATCAAGGACAGCTACCAGCAGGCGATGCAGGACGTCCGCGACCGCGGCGGCGTCCCCTACGGCATCCCGGCCGGGGCGTCGGAGCACCCCCTCGGCGGGCTCGGGTTCGCGCAGTGGGCCTACGAGGTCCAGCAGCAGGAGGCCGAGCTCGGCGTGTTCTTCGACACGGTCGTGGTCTGCTCGGTCACCGGCTCGACCCACGCCGGGATGATCGCCGGGTTCGCCGGGCAGGACCGGCCCCGTCGGGTCATCGGCATCGACGCCTCGGCGAAGGTCGACGCCACCCGCGAGCAGGTGGCCCGCATCGCCCGCCACACCGCCGCCCTGATCGACCTGGGCCGGGACCTGCGCGACGACGAGATCACGGTGCTCGAGGGCTGGGCGGGCGACCGGTACGGCATCCCGGTGCAGTCCACGTTGGACGCGATCCGGCTCCTGGGTCGGCTCGAGGGCGTCATCATCGACCCGGTCTACGAGGGCAAGTCGATGGCCGGGCTCGTCGACCTGGTGCGCGACGGCCGGATCGAGGCGGGCTCGAACGTGCTCTACGCGCACCTAGGCGGGCAGCCGGCCCTCAACGCCTACAGCGCGCTCTTCACGGGGTCCGACGGCGACCCGACCCGCGTCTGAGCCGGCAGAACCTACGGCACCGTAAGTTAAGGTCGCGGCCATGACCGCGACCGAAGGACGCCCCTGGCTGAGCAGCTACGCCGAGGGGGTGCCGACCGAGGTCGACGTGCCCGCCGGGTCGCTCGTCGACCTGCTGCAGCGGGCCGCCGAGCGGTTCGGTCCGTCCGTGGCCCTGGACTTCTACGGCGCCACCACCACCTACTCCGACCTGGACGACCAGGTGTCGCGGGCCGCGTCGGCGCTGGCCGGCCTGGGCGTCAAGGCCGGCGACCGGGTGGGCATAGTGCTGCCCAACTGCCCCCAGCACGTGGTCGCGTTCTACGCCGCGCTCCGGCTGGGCGCGGTGGTGGTCGAGCACAACCCGCTCTACACCGCGGTCGAGCTCGAGCACCAGCTCGCCGACCACGGCGCCCGCGTCGTCATCACCTGGGACAAGGTCGCCGACTCGGTGCTGGCCTCGCAGCCCCGCACGGCGGTCGAGACCGTCGTGGCGGTCGACCTGACGAGCGCGCTGCCCCGGCTCAAGAGGTTGGCCCTGCGTCTGCCGCTGGCCAAGGCGCGGGCCACCCGCGCGGCCATGACCGCGCCGGCCCCCGCCGCCACGGGCTGGGAGCGGCTGGTCGGGGCCGCCCGCCCCCGGCCCGCCTCGCACCCCCGGCCCACGGGCGACGACGTCGCGCTGCTGCAGTACACGGGCGGGACCACGGGCACCCCGAAGGGTGCGATTCTCACCCACCGCAACCTGCTGGCCAACGCGACCCAGGGCCGGGCGTGGGTGCCGGGCCTGCGCGACGGCGAGGAGACCATCTACGCCGTCCTGCCGCTGTTCCACGCCTACGGCCTGACGCTGTGCCTGACGTTCGCGGTGTCCATCGGGGCGACGCTCGTCCTGTTCCCCCGGTTCGACGTCGACCAGGGCCTCGAGGCGGTCGGCCGCCGGGCCCCCACGTTCCTGCCCGCCGTGCCGCCGATCTACGCCGCCCTGGCGACCAGGGCCCGCGGCCGCGGCGTCGACCTGACGTCGATCCGGTACGGCATCTCCGGGGCGATGGCCCTGCCGGCGTCGGTCGTCGACACCTGGGAGCAGGTCAGCGGCGGGCTGCTGGTCGAGGGCTACGGCATGACCGAGACCTCCCCCATCACCCTGGGCAACCCCGTGTCGGACGCCCGGCGCCCGGGCACGGTGGGCGTGCCGTTCCCCTCGACCGAGATCCGCGTCGTCGACCCCGACGACCCCACCACGGACCGCGCCCAGGGCGAGGCGGGCGAGCTGCTGGTCCGGGGGCCGCAGGTGTTCTCCGGCTACTGGGGCCGCCCGGAGGAGACCGCCGCCGTGCTGCTCCCCGACGGCTGGCTGCGCACCGGTGACGTCGTGGTGATGGCCGAGGACGGGTTCGTCACCGTCGTCGACCGCATCAAGGAGCTCATCATCACGGGCGGGTTCAACGTCTACCCCTCCGAGGTCGAGGACGCCCTGCGCCTGCTGCCGGGGGTTGCCGACGCCGCCGTGGTGGGCCTGCCCACCGACGACGGCGGGGAGCAGGTGGTGGCCGCGGTCGTGGCCGAACCCGGCGCCCGGGTGGACCCGGCCGAGGTCAGAACCGCGGTCCGGCAGCACCTGGCCGGCTACAAGGTGCCCCGCCGGGTCGAGCTGGTCGACGAGCTGCCCCGCTCGATCATCGGCAAGGTGCTGCGCCGCCAGGTCCGCGAGCAGCTGCTCAGCCCGCCAGCAGGCTGAGCCGCACCCGCCGCTCCGGGTTGTCGCCGTTGGTGTCCACCAGCACGACGGACTGCCAGACACCCAGCTGCATCCGTCCGTCCAGCACCGGCACCGTCACCGACGGCGCGACGAACGCAGGCAGCACGTGGTCGCGGCCGTGCCCGGGCGAGCCGTGCCGGTGCCGCCACCGGTCGTCGGCCGGGAGCATCGTCTCCAGGGCCGTGACCAGGTCGTCGTCGCTGCCCGCGCCGGTCTCGATCAGGGCCACCCCGGCCGTGGCGTGCGGCACGAACACGTTGAGCAGGCCGTCTCCGGCCCCGGCGCAGAACTGCGCGACGCGGTCGGTCAGGTCGGTGACGACGCGGGAGCCGGTGCGGACGGTGATCTCGGTGGACAGCACCGCCTCACGCTATCGCCGCCTCAGGTGCGCGCACCCACCTGCCGATGAACGACCAATGGGCCGGAACCGGAGCGCCGCGGACGAGCAGATCGCCGACCTGCTCCGCACCGCCAAGGAGTCGCTGCACCTGTCGGTGGCGTTCCTGTCCCGCCTGGACGGCACCACCCAGCACCTCGAGGTGGTCGAGTCCTCTGTGCCGCTGCTGTTCCAGGAGGGCGTCACGCAACGGCAGGAGACGACGCTGTGCCAGGCGATACTGGACGGCGACCTGCCCGCGGTCATCCCCGACCTGCGCAAGCACCCCAACGCCATGAAGCTGCCCGCGGCCCGCTTCCCCCGGATCCGCAGCTACGTCTCCGTGCCCGTGGTGATGAGCGACGGCTCGCTGTACGGCACGTTCTGCGCGGCCGGCCTGACGACCGACAAGGGCCTGGCCGACCGGGACAAGGGACTGATGGACGTGCTGGCGCGCGCCGCAGCCGTCGTCATCGAGCCCGAGGTCCGCGAGAACGCGCGACGTGACGACATCGACACCCGGCTGGACCCCCTGGAACGAGCCGGCGGTCCCCGGGTCCTGCTCCAGCCCATCGTGGACGTCGTCACCGGACGTCGCGTCGGTGCGGAGGCGCTGAGCCGGTTCCCGCAGGAGTGGGGCAAAGCGCCCGACGTCGTCTTCGCGGAGGCCCACAGCGTCGGCCGGGGTGACCGGCTGGAGCTGATGGCGCTGGAGCGCGCGGCCGGGCTGCTGACCCGCGTCGAGGGGTACGTGTCGATGAACGTGTCCCCCGCCACCCTGCTGCACCCTGACACCGCGGCGTTCCTGGCCGCGCTCCCCCTGCCCCGCATCCTGCTGGAGCTGTCCGAGCACGACCAGGTGGAGGACTACGACACCCTGCGGGCCGCACTCGCCCCGCTGCGGGCCGGCGGCATGCGGCTGGCGATCGACGACGTCGGGGCCGGGTTCTCCTCGCTGCGCCACATCGTCGTGACCGAGCCCGACGTCATCAAGCTGGACCGCAGCATCGTCGACGGCGTGGCCGGCGACCGCGTGCTCCACAGCCTGGTCCGCTCGCTGGTCGACTTCGCGGCCGGCCTCGGCGCGCTCGTCGTCGCCGAGGGGGTGGAGACCGAGCAGGACGCCCGCACCCTGCACGACCTGCGAGTGGGCTACGGCCAGGGCTGGTTCTGGGGCCGCGCGGTCCCGGCGGACCTGCTGGAGGACCAGTTCGTGGCCATGGTCCCGCCGGGCGACGTGATCCCCACGCAGGCCGGACCCGTCGACGCGGTCGTCACGGTCCAGGCGTAGGACCGCTGCGCGCCGTCGCGATCGGTCCCCGCTCGACGATGGGCCGGCACAGGTCGGCACACGTACCGGTTGACGCCCCCCTGCGGGATTTCCCAGCGGACGGGTCTGCCGGGACGGGGTGCCAGGCGGGAAGGCTTGCTGGGGCCGTGACCAGTCCGTTCTCAGCAAGGGGTCCTCTCCTGGGACGTCCGCTGGCGTGGCAGTACGCACGACGTCCCCACACTTTCTGGGGTGGCGGGACGGAGCGGTGTGTCTCGCGCCAGGATGCTGGTCATGGAGACTGCCGAGAGGGGGCATGTGCCGTGTCCGGCCTGCGGGGAGCTGGACGGTACGCACGTGCACGGGGACCCGGCACGCGCGTGCAGTTGCACCGCGGACAGCAGCGAGTGACCGAAGAGCGCGCGAAAAAGGCCGGCGGCAGGAGCCCCCAGGCCCAGCAGGAAATGGCCCGGCTTCTTCTCGGCGGCCGTTGGCAACCCATCACCCAGACCCTCACCTTTATCCAGGGCCCTGTGAGCGACCTCGTCGACAGCTTCGTGAGTTGGCGGGGTCAGGGCATCCTCGAGCGCACAAGCCATCCAGTTCGTGTGAGCACCGTCAGGGGGGACCTGGAGGACCTTCTCGGTCAGTTGCTTCCGCTGAACGTCGGTTCACCGCGCCGGCACCTCTTCATCCCGACGTCGCAGCCTGCTACCGGAGGGAGCGGTCCGTGGACGTGTGTGCTGACAGACATGGCAATGAATCATGGCAATAGCAATGGTGATCTGAACCCGTACGTCTTCCGCGGCTTCCCTGCCATCCGCGTCGAAAGTGCTCCAAGCGTCGTGGACCCAGCCACAGGTAAGGGCACTCACGGGATACACCGCCTCGGAGTGTTCCGACCTCGGCCGCCGCTAGAACCAGGGCGACCGGGACACAAGGGCGATGGACGCACCATCGGCATCGCACAGTTGACGAGCACCCGCCGATGGGACTTCGTCGATGAGGGCAAGCCGCTGCCATTCGAGGACACCGACCGCTACGGCGCCCGGCGGGTCAGGGACCGCTTTAACCAAGAGACGCTCATTGAGTACGCTGCCGCCCTGGGCATCAGGCCGTTTGACCCAAACTTCTACGCACCGGACCGCAGCGCGGTTCTGATCGAAAATACCGATCCGCCACCCTACGGCTCTTGGGTGACCGACCTCGCCGGGAACCAGAGCCGTCCCCGAGGAATGCTCCCGTGGCAGCCGGACCCACGCCGACTGTCAAGCCAGGACGGGCCTTCAGTACCTCGCTCATGGATCCGCGCGGGATGGTCACGGAGGCGACGACCGGACGCTAGGGCATAGGGCCGAAGGCGTCTCGACAGACGACCGTCTGCCGGCGACGAACCGGGTGACACGGAACGGCCGGCCTCGCCGTCCCGCAGGGGATCGCCAAGCGGTTCGGTGGACGCGAGGGTGGGTCGCTTGTAACGCCGGGTGCTCGGATGAGGAAGTACAGGCATGGTGACCAGGACTCAGGGGTGTGATGTACAGGCGATCGCGACCCAGCCGGAGGAGTTCGAAGCCTTCTACCGCGACCATCTGCCGTTCGTGCGCCGCTACGTGGCCCGCCGGCTCTCTGATCCGGGCGACGTGGCGGACGTGACCGCGGACATCTTCCTCAGGGTCATCCGGTCCGCCGCCACCTACCGTAGGCGGTGCGGCCCGCCACGAGCGTGGCTGACCGGGATAGCGCGCAACGCCGTCGCGGACCACCACCGCGCCGGGGCCCAGCATGACGCGGCGCTTCGTCGGCTCGCTGGTCGGCGGTGGCTGGACGAGGACTCCGCCGACCGCATCGCACAGCGCGTCTCGGCTGAAGCGGCAGCCCGGACCATGCTCGGGCTCATCGCGGACCTCCCGGTCCCGTTGCGCGCGGTGGTCGAGCTGGTGGCCGTGGACGGCCTCACGGTGGTCGATGCCGCCGCTGTGCTCGAGATCAGTGCAGGAGCGGCACGGGTCCGATATCACCGAGCCCGACGCCTGCTCAACGACGCCCCAGCCTTCCAACGACACGAGGTGACGCCATGAACGAGCGACCGGCACCAGACCTGGACCACTTCGAGGCACGGCTCCTGGGCGAGCTCAAGCTGGTGGTGGACACGCAGGCGTCCAGCCTCCGACCGACGGCCGGCGCGGCGTCGGTGGCGCCGCCGGACCTGCCGCGCCGGCGACGACCCGCCTACGCGGTGTTCGCGGGCGCAGCGGCCGCCGCCGCGGTGGGGATCGCCGCGGTGGTGACGGTCGCGCAGCCGACACCGGCCTACGCGGTCACCGGCGGCAACGGTGAAGAGGTCACTGTCCGGGTGATGCGGCTGGAAGGTGCCGGGGCTCTGGAGGAGGCCCTGCGTGAGCGAGGGATCCCGGCCGACATCACCTACTTGTCGGCGGGCACCGCCTGCGCCCCTGGTCGTTACGACGACGTCCGCGCGCCGGACCTGTCGCTGTCGGTCGGCAGTAACCAGTTCGAGGTGACGATCCCACCCGGTGCGATCGAGGACGACAACACCTTTGTCCTGTCCGCGACGGCGCAACCCACGGAGGATGGCTTCACCACCTTCGACTTTGGAGTCGCAGAGGGAGCGGTCGCACCGTGCACCGTGATCGACGCCCCGTGACCAGGGGAGGCAGTCCGCAGTAGTCGAGTTCCGGCAGGCACGCCGAACGTCCCAACAGACGACCCCTCACTGACACCGCGAGACCTCGCGGCGGGTGATCGAGGCGAAGTCCGGCGCCCAGGGCCCCTGACCGCGCTGTCCGGCAGAGGATCGGTCACTGGCACGCTCCGCATGCCGATCCCCAGCTGGCGATCTCCAGCCGGCGATCCTCCGCGCGACGGCGGCGGAGTCCGAGCCGGCACCGGCGCTGGGTGCTGACGGACGCCCGGTAGGCGGTCGTCTGTTGGGACGGTGGGGCCTAGGCGAAGCAGGCAGCCTCGTCGACGGTTGTGGGCTACTCCGACTCGCGTGCCGCGGATGACCTGGACTGGTGACCACCTGCCCCGCTGGGCCGATGGGCCGATGGGCCGATGGGGCGGACCAGTACACGAGTCATGTTCCTTCGCCCATTGGCAGGGCGGACCATGGCCACTAGCCGCAGCGAGCCCGAACGCCTCCACCCACCGGGAGCAGTGTGAACCAGACGCGCCGACGCCCTGTTCGAGTCAACACCGTTGTCGTCCTGCAGTGGCCCGCCGCAAGAGGCGTTCAGTGAGTTTGCTGCAGCCCGCTGGGCGGCCGCTGCGGCTGATGCTCCTTGCAGCTGCCCTGGCGGTGGTGCTCAGCGGCTGCATCTACGACGCCCGAGCCCCCTACGCACGATTCGTGAACCATCTCGAGACTCCGGTCACCATCGAGATCACCGGGTCTGAGGAGGACATACTCGAGCTCGGCCCCGGTCAGGAACGCTTCCTCGGTGAGGACCCGGGGTGCCTCGGCGACGGTCTGGTCGTCAGCTCGGAAGGTCTCGAGCTCGCTGTCTACGACGGCCCAATCTGCACCGACACGAACGTCAACGTCTGGAACGACGAACGAGGGCTCACAGTCAGCACAAGCGAAGACGACAGGGTCAGCGTCCCTTTGTCCACGGAACCCGACTGACGATCGGCTATCGGATCCCCCTGCTGTCGTCAGGTTGCGGCAGTCTGGCTCTGTATGGCGGCGGTGCCGACGGGGGCTTGCACAGTGGGTCGGGACCGTCGATGGAACCGCGAGGCCGGTGCCGGGCATAAGGGGGTGTGGGAGCAACGGACGACCTGAGTGATGGGGACCTGTGGCTGCGTGCCCGGGCCGGGGACTCGGAGGCTTTCGCTGGGGTGTTCGAGCGGCACCGGGAGCCGGTGCGGGCGTACTGCGCGCGCCGGTCGGGGTCGTTGGACGCGGCCGACGACCTGGTCTCGATCGTGTTCTTGGAGGCGTGGCGGCGTCGTGCGGACGTCGAGCTCATCTACGACAGCGTCTTGCCGTGGTTGTACGGGGTGGCCGGCCGCACGGTGCAGCGGCGCACCAGGACGGCGTTGCGTCATCGCCGCCTGCTGGACCGGTTGAGCAACCACGCTCCCGTCGACCCTGGTGGGCCTGCGGGTGATCCCGTGTTCGCCGACCACGCGGACCAGGTCGCGGCGCGGGTGGATGACGAGCGTCATCTGCGACAGGTGACGGCGTCTCTGTCCCGGATGGGGCGCCTGGACCAGGAGGTGCTGCTGCTGTGCCTGTGGCAGGAGCTCGACACCGCCTCCGCCGCGATCGCGCTTCAGGTGCCCGTGGGGACCGTGAAGTCCCGGTTGTCTCGCGCCCGGGCCCGGCTGCAGCAGGCCACCCGTGACGGTGCTGGGCCGCCCCTCGACCTGCGCCCGCAGAGCACGGCGACGTCACCGAACCGCCACGAGACCATCGAGGAGACGTCATGAGCGCGACCCTGTCCTCCCGGATGGACCCTGAGCGCGCCGCGCAGGTCCGGGCCCTGCTCGTGGAGACCGTCGAAGGCGCCACCGCGGACCGGCCGACCGCGAGGCGTCGCGGGGACCCGGCAGCAGTGACGACCGAGCCGCGGCGTCAGCGTGTGCCTCGCTCGATCACGTTCGCCGCGATCGCCGTGGGTGCTGTCGGTCTGGGAACCGGGGCGGCGGTGTCGGTCACGCAGTTCCTGCAGCCGGACCGGCTAACGGTGGTGTGCGTGCTGGGCGTCGCCGCCGACAGCGAGCAGGTGGAGAAGCGGGCCACGGTGGCCGACCCGTTGGCGTCGTGCCGGCGGGAATGGTCCGCCGCGGCCGAGGTGCCGGAGCTGGCGGTGTTCATGGACTCGTTCGGGACGGTGTTCGTGGCGCCCGTCTCGTGGGACTCCTCCCGTCAGGACGCGAGCCAGGTGGCGCAGGACGTCGCGTTCGACCCCCGTCCGGCCCGGTTGCAGGCCGCCCTGGACGACCGGATCGACGGCCTGCAGTCCGACTGCTTCAGCCAGGAGGAAGCGGTCGAGCGGGTCACCGAGGATCTGCAGCGGAGGGGGTTGGTGGCGTGGTCGGTGCGCTCCGACGACAACGACGGCCGGGAGGAGCCGGCGGACGGGGTGCAGACCTGTGCCTCAGCGTTCATCTCGGAGGACGGTGAGTTCCGGGAGGTGGTGGTCCGCGGCGCCGAGGACGGTGGGACGCCCGAACCTCGTCGTGCGGTCATGACCGAGCCGGAGCTGAGGAGCTACTACGCGCGGGAGTACCGGGCGGCGGTGGGGTCCGGGTTGGAGTTCGAGCAGTCCGAGCAGGACTGGGTCGAGGAGTCGGTCACCAACACGTTGGCCGTGCGGGACGAGCTCGCGACATTCCGGTCGGCGTTCGGCAGCGACCGCTGCTTGACCGCAGATCAGGCGGAGCGGGAGGCGACGCGGATCACGGACCCGGCGTGGAACCCCGTTGTGGACGTGTCCATCGACAACACCCTGGACTGCGCGATCGTGGAGGTCGGGATGGGCGGGACCTGGCTGGTCAGCATCGTCGGACCAGAAGCACCGCCCGCCCCATGACGGGCCGCCAGCAACAGCTGGAAGTGGTGACGTCGCACCAAACGGAGGTTCCGGACCGACGGCGGGCAGTTGCCAGCCTCCCGGTGCGCGGGCCGGGAGGTCCTGAAGTGACGCCGCGGCGGTTCGACCTGGTGAGCCTCACGACCCTGGCCTTTGTGTTCTCGCTCGCGCTGGGGGCGGTCGCCGTCGCGGCCGTCGCGCTGGCATGGACCATCCTCAACACCACGGGCGTCTTCTCGGATCTGCAGCAATTCGCTGCTCGCACGCCGGGTCTCGACACCATGGACGTCTACGACGTCGTGGGTCTGGATCGCGTCCTCGTGGTGGCCGCCATGTCTGCCGCGGCCGGACTCGTGCTCGTGCCCGCCGCGGCGTTCCTCTGTGGCGCCGGCTACAACGCCATCTCCCGACGTATCGGTGCGCCCCTGGCATGAACCGACCGCTCAACCGCGCCCGTTCACGAGACTGAGACCCCGCAGGGGTCTGCTGCGCGAACTGGTGACACCTGACCTGTGGCGATGAGGCGGTGTCCCAGTAGCCGACCCTCCACCGGGGCAAGTCGCCTCCGGGCCAGGCCGCTGACCTCGAGATCGCCGTTGGTGCACCGCGGACGGGTTGTCCGGCTGGGGATCGTCAGCGGGACGCCGTGCGGCAGGTGTCAGGCACTCGCGCAGTAGTCGCCGGTCGACCTCGCCCGCACGCCGGGCATAGACGCCACACTCGAGTCATGCCCGCAGACAAGGACTCTGCCTCCATTGTCGAACTGCAGGCCGGTATCGACGCCGTCCTGGTGCCGCGAGGCTTCGCACGCGGCCAGGGCGGTGCCGACGACGGGCATAGCCAGATCATCTGGTGCGCCGCCGCTTTCGAGCTCGCCGCTCGATTCCCCGAACTACCGCCAGTGATGAGCCAGCAGACGGTTGGGGCGCCATGTGCATCGACCTGGTCGTTGACCTCGTCGTTACCGACGGCGACTGGTGCATCAGCAGTGTCAGCCTTGAGGGCCATGACTTCGATCGAGCCCTCGCCGACCTCGGCCGCAGTGACGCCGCTCAGCGCGCCACCGCCCTGCTCGGCGCGTCGGCGCGGGAGGGCCTTGTCTCGCTGCCGGCACTGCTCACGGCCCTCATGGATGGTCCGGTCACCGAGCCCTGACAGCGCTGCCGATGGCCGACCGGCTACCGGCGCCTCGACGGCCCCCAGAACCTCCGGATGCTCGTGCCCGCTCATCGATCGGCTTCTGGTGGGAGACGTTCCTCAGCGCCAGCGGTACCCGGGCGGCGGAATGTACCTGAACAACCGGCGCACCCGCATACCGGGGACGACGGCCAACTCCAGGACCTCTCGATCCGGATCGAGCTCGCCGTCAACGTTCATGTCGTGCATGACGTCGAACGTCACCACACCGGGAGTGAGCTCCAGGATGTTCGGCTCGGGGTCGTAGTGCATGTGTGCCGCGATCGTCATCGGGCCCCCTAGCGCCGGGTGCTCGATGACGTCTCCGTCGTACACCTCGAGTGCATCCAGGACCTCGTCGCACTCGATCAGCGGCATGCGGTCCATCCTGCAGGGTCGGCTGCGTGAACGGGTACGACCGAGGCGATCGCGCCGGAAGCCGATCCCCGGTTGGGCACCCGAGACACTCTGACGACGCTACGTCGTGGGTGGACTTGAGCGTTGTCGGGACCTTCGGGACATGAGTCGCTGAGGGGAGGCGCTTCCCCGGCTCAGATGCCGCCAGTCACGGTGAGCCAGGTCCAGGCGGTCCAGCCGACCGCGACCGCGCCAGCAAGGCCCACCCGCAGGACACGGCGATCTGTCCAGCCGACGACGATGAGCGGGGTGGCCAGAATCGCGCCGGCCAGGGCGCACAGGATGATCGTCAGCAGGCCGTTCCCCGCGGGCCCGAAGCCTCCGCCCGAGCAGCCGCTTACTCCGCACGCGCCGAAAGCGGCGACGACTGTCACGACGGACGCGAGAACCAGGGACACGGGCAATGCCCACAGCAGGTGCCATGGCCTGGGTCCACTCGGCGAAGGGGCCTGCCTTTCCTCACTCATGGGTTGCCTCCTCCGCCCGGACGGACGCGGTGATGGTCGCATCGGTCCGCTCCGGCCAGCATGCGCCGTATGGGTGTGTGGTGTTCGCCGAGCCTCAGGTGCGGTCGGCGGGGCCGAGGCGACGTTAAGCGCGCGCCGCATGACGATCGCTTCTCGACGATGCGCTTCGGCTTGTTAGACGGCCTCGGTCATCCCGGACCTCAGGCGTGACGGTGCGCGCGGCTCCCGTGGCTCCAAAGCCGCAGCACGACAGCGATCCGACCGGCACGATGTACCCATGACCAGTGTCGTCCCGCTTTGCTTAGCGGGCTCGGGCGGCGCAGCTGGGCTTCGGGCCCCACGGGTGGGCCGATGACACAGGTGGGGGCACGACTTCCTTCCCGTGCCGCGGCGGCGGCGACGGAAGAGGCCCGCATGCTCTTCGGTGGTCGTTGGCAGCCCGTGACGAAGTGCCTCACCTTCATCGAGGGCAGCGTGGACGACGTGGTGGGCGCCTTCCTGGGCTGGCAGAAGACGTACATCGAGGAGCCGACCGGCCGCCCACTCACCACCCGCGTCGTGCGGGGCGACCTGGAGGAGCTGCTGGAACAGCTGCAGCCGCTCACCTCGCCGGTGACCCGGCGCTGGGTATTCATTCCGACAGCCCCGGGCACACCGGCCGGGGGACCCTGGGTGTGCGTGCTCCCCAACTCACACAACGGTGCCGACAACGGCGTCTCGGCGCCGTGGGTCGCCCGAGGCTTCAACGCCATCAGGATCGAGAGCTCGGCATCCTCGCTGGACCACGGCACTAACCGCGGCACGTGGGGCCTTCACCGATTCGGCGTCTTCGAGCCCGACCATGACGCCCCCGCCGCGAACGGCCTGGTCGGCGTGAAGGGGCGAACTGTCGGCGTCGCACAGTTCGAGAGCCTGCGGCGGTGGGACTGGGTCGACATGGGCGAACCGCTCCCTTTCGAGGACACACATCGCTACGCCGCCAAGCGCGTCCGCGACCGATCTACGCAGGAGATGCTCCTGCAGTACGCAGCTGCGTGTGGTCTGTCGCCCTTCGAGCCCGGCTTCTATGCCCCGAATAAGACCGCCGTGCTGGTCGAGCGAACCGATCCGCTTCCGTACAACCACGCCGAGTTCAGCCTGGCGGAGGTGCGCGCCGGACTGACCGAGGAAGACTTCCTCCGCCAGCGAAAGCCAGCTCAGCGGGGCTGAGTGGCCCGCCGACCGCCCGACTTCACTCCGACGTGACCTAGAACCACGCCGTGCGGGACCAGTCACGCGACACCTCCCCCAAGACCCCTCATTGACGTCCCACCAGCCGATCGTGCAACGGGTTCAAGTGTCGCTCGTGCATCGAGGGGCTGCTTCAGGCAGGCTGCCGGTCATGTTCACGTCGGCAGCGCGACCTACGGGCCGTTCCCTGTGACCTCGCTGGCGCTTCTCCTAGCCATTGGGCTCTTCACCGTGGTCACGGGTGTGGGCACCGTCGTGACGACGGTGCGGAACTGGCCGCCCTCCATGGACAGTGACAAGCAGAAGCGGGTGGCACGGGCGCTTAATCGTGGGACCTTGCCGGATGAGCAGCCCGATCGCTCGCTCGCAGAGCGAACGGCGGAGGGTCGCGTCAAGAACTTCTGGCTAGTGCTCTCTCCGCTGAGAGTGTCAACCCGACTTGGCCCCGGAGTGGCGGGGCGGATTCCAGTCATCGTTGCAGCACGACCGTGTGAGCGGTCGACGGTATCGGAGGCGGCGAGGGCGTCAGGTGCGGTGCAATGAGCTGGGCGGGACTGGCCCAGCCGAGGGTCTTCCGAGGGCGGTCGTTGAGCTCGG
>JBBSQH010000023.1:0-54526 GCA_038258055.1 Actinomycetales bacterium | reverse complement strand
CCCCCGACGAGACCAGAGGCGCCCGCCCCGCACCCAGCAGGGCGGGCGCCTCCCCCTGCCCCCTTGACAGGACCACCTTCCATATCAGCCCGGGGCTTTCACGGGCGGTCGGCGACGTCGGTCGTGTCGTGACATGAAAAGTGCCCCTGACCAGGAACGATGGGTCTTGCTGAGGGACCATTCGCCACTGCTCGAGGAGCACCTTCCAGGTGAAGAAGCGTAGCGGGCTCTACCCGCGTGTCCGAGCCGACGCGGCCGGGTCCGGGGTCGTCTCCCAGGCCGGCGCGGTGGTCCTCGTCGAGACCGCCCGGGCAACCGGTCTGGACCGTCAACTCTCGACAGCGTTGCAGCGATGGCGGCGTCCAAGCGCCCGGCACGACCCGGGCAAGGTCGTCCTCGACCTCGCCGTCGCGCTGGCCGTGGGTGGTGACTGCCTCGCCGACATCGCCCTCCTACGAAGCGAGCCGCGGGTGTTCGGACCGGTGGCGTCCGACCCGACCGTGTCCCGCACCATCACCGCGCTGGCCGGCGACGCGCCCCGGGCTCTTGCCGCGATCAGGGCGGCTCGCGCTGCGGCCCGAGCCCGTGCCTGGGACCTCGCCGGGCAGCACGCCCCGAACCGCGACGTCAGCGCCGCGACGCCGCTGGTGATCGACCTGGACGCGACGCTGGTCACGGCGCACTCGGACAAGGAGAACGCCCGCCCGACGTTCAAGCGCGGCTACGGCTTCCACCCCCTGACCGCGTTCGTCGACCACGGCGCGAACGGCACCGGGGAGCCGCTGGCGATCAAGCTCCGCGCGGGCAACGCCGGCTCGAACACCGCCGCGGACCACGTCGAGGTCACCCGAGAAGCCCTGCGGCAGCTGCCCGGACATCGCACCGCAACCCGGCCTGGTCGCAAGGTCCTGATCCGCACCGACGGCGCCGGGTTCAGCCACGCGTTCCTGGCCTGGCTCACCGCCCAACGGCTGTCTTACTCGATCGGGTTCGGCCTGCCCGACGACATCGCCGACCGCCTGCAAGTGATCCCCGAGAAGGTCTGGGCACCGGCCTACGACGCCGACGGCGCCGTCCGTCCCGGCGCCTGGGTCGCCGAGGTCACCACCCCCCTGGACCTGAAGACCTGGCCGACCGGGATGCGCGTCATCGTCCGCAAGGAACGCCCCCACCCCGGCGCCCAGCTGCGCCTGACCGACGTCGACGGCCACCGCCTGACCGCGTTCGCGACGAACACCACGCGGGGTCAGCTGGCCGACCTCGAGCTGCGCCATCGGCGCCGGGCGCGTTGCGAGGACCGGATCCGCAACGCCAAGGACACCGGCCTGACGAACCTGCCGCTGCACGGGTTCACCGCGAACCAGATCTGGTGCGAGATCGTCGCCCTCGCCGCCGACCTGACCGCCTGGCTGCAACTGCTCGGCTGCACCAACCCCACCGATCAGACCGCGCACCCAGCCCGGCGCTGGGAACCGAAACGACTCCGCCTCCGGCTGCTCGCCACCGCCGGCCGGCTCGCCGTCAGCGCACGCCGCACCGTCCTGCACCTCGCGGCCGACGGCCGTTGGACCAGCGTCGTCCTGGCCATCCTGACCCGCCTCCGAGCCCTCCCAGCGCCCAGCGGCTGACCCCGAGACCACGACCCCTCAGCCCCACGACCAGGACCGAGTCGGACGGAACCGAGCCCACCCCGAGCACCCTCGGGGCAACTGTCCGACCCCCGTTTCAGAATCAGCCCTCAGCGAGGGCCACGACGTCCCGCCCCACCGTCTCCCCGGGACCACGAAAGATCGGGGCTAGCAGCCAGACAACGTTCACGACCCCCCGGGCGCTATTTGTCACTGATGCTGATCACGCGCTGGGGTGGGTACCCCAGCCGCTTCTTGCTGTGATCGGCACATGCCGTCAAGCCGGGGCCTTGCCTTTGGGCGTGCTGCAGTCGAACGGTCCGGGTGAAGGCGACCACCTACGCCTACGCCTGCTCGTGCGAGCAGACGGGCAGCTACCCATTGCAGCATCTTTGGACGGCCTGCTCCTGTCTGCTTCTTGATCCGAGCCAGGTGAGACCCAGCGGCCAAGTCGTTTGAGCAAACGAGCGGACCCGCAGGGCCGTAGAGCGTAAGCTCGACTGATGCGCTACTGGTGGGTCAATCAGAATCAGACGTACCAGCACGAGATCCCCGGTGGTTTTCTTTGGTCTCCCATCAAGGGTGCTGGAGGCAAGTACAACTACTTCTATGAGACCATGACGAAGGTTGAGCCCGGCGACGTGGTCTTCTCGTTCGCCAAGTCTCATATTATGGCAGTAGGGCGAGTCATCGAAGGGGCCGAGCCTTCCATCAAGCCTGACTTTGGGACCACTGGAACCAACTGGTCCGATTACGGATGGCTAGTCCAGGTCGAATATCAGGAGCTCAGCGCTCCTGTGCGACCCAAGAATCACATGGACCAGCTCGCCGGATCGCTTCCATCCAAGTATTCGCCCATCAGCGCCTCCGGTAACGGTTTCCAGCACGTGTATCTGGCTGAGGTCCCCGCGATCATGGCGACTGTCTTGACGACACTCATCGGCAGCCAGTTGACACTCATGGAAGAAGCGCCTCCCGCACGCGCCGCCACGGAATCCAAGGTCGAAGACGACCTCATCCGGCGCATCGAAGAGGCGCAGATCGAGACCACGGAGAAGCGTCAACTCGTCAACGCTCGCCGAGGTCAAGGCCTCTTCAGGAACAACGTCCGCCTGCACGAGCAGCGATGCAGGGTCACCGACATTCATCAGCTGCACCACCTGAGGGCTAGTCACATCAAGCCCTGGCGTGCATCAAACAACGAGGAGCGCTTGAGGGGGAGCAACGGCCTCATGCTGGCGCCACATGTGGATCATCTCTTCGACCGCGGCTTCATCTCCTTTGGTAGCTCGGGTGATCTACTGATCAGTCCCCGCATGGAGCCCGCCGTCCTGAAAGCCTGGGCAGTGAAGGTGCCCAAGAACGTCGGATCGTTCAACGTCGATCAACGACATTACCTCGATTACCACCGGGACCAAGTGTTCGTCCAGTCCTAGGGTCGAGGCTTCAAGCTATGGAACCTGCCCTCGGCCGCCGGACGCTCAAAGCCGCCCAGTTGTACTCCACCCCCTTCTTCCTCGCTATGTCACCAGCTCCCGCAACGCCGCTCGCGTCTGCGCATCCGTCGAGTACAGCACCGTCCCCTGCATCCCCCGCGTCAGCAGCACCTTGTAGGTGTTCCGCACCAGCCGATCGAAGTCGGTGTCGCTGACCCTGCTGCGGTTACGGAACTCTGGGTCGCGGTTCGCCGCACGGTCGCTCACGAACCGCCCGTCCCGCCACAGCAGGTCGGGGCCGAGGATGACACCGTTCCAGTCGTACTCGAAGCCCTGCGCGGTGTAGATGCACCCGACCTGGTCGAACCCGCCGTCCTCGGTGGCCCACAGCGCCGACGGCGGGGCGTCACCCACCCGACGGTCGCCCTTGACGTTCCACGGCCGCGACCAGCCGTCGATCCGCACGTCGGGCACCAGCGCGCCGTCGGAGGTCGGGTCGCTCCACGGCCAGCAGTACCCGGCCGACATCCGGGCGGAGTAGCCCTCGTCCAGGCGCGTCCGCAGAATGTGCTCCATCTCCTCCGGTGCGTCGGCGACGATGACCTCGAACCGCTCGTCGCCCGACCAGGGCTGCGGGTCCCCGTCACCCAGGCCGAGCAGATGCTGCACCCAGGTCACGTACTCACGGCTCCCGCCGCAACGGAACTGGTCGTCCAGGCTGATGTGGACGACGTCAAGGCCGCGCTTCTCGCCGAACGCATCGAGCACCTCTCGTGACCCCATCTCGCCCGGACGGACGACCTGATGCTGGTCCAGCAGGAACACGGGGACCCGAGCCGCGTCGAGCAGCTCGTCGATCTGCGCCCTGCCGGTCCGCTGCGCCGCGGGCGTGTACCGGTTGACCGAGGTCTCGCGGATGCGGTGCGCCTCGTCGAGGATCAGGACGTCGAGCTCGTTGGCGCCGGCGTCCATGAACTGGTTGAAGTACTTGAACATCGACTGCACGCGAGGCGCGCGACGTCCGGCGACCTTGCGCAGCGTCTGAGTGAACGAGCGCGACCCCGTAGCGTGGAGGACGGTGCGGTCCGCCCGGGACAGCTCTCCCAGCAGAGACAGTGCGATGACGCTCTTCCCGCTCCCGGGCCCGCCGCTCACCACGACCACCCGCTTGTGGTCAGCGCGCCTGGACGCCTCGACCGCATGCAGGACATGGTCCACGGCCAGCTGCTGGTCGCCGATCAGGCAGAACTGCTCGCGGTCGCGGACCTCGTCGGCCGCCACCTTGAGGAGCTGCTTGCTGGGCGCCACGGTGGAGTGCAGGAACAGGTCGGCGCTGGCGCCGTTCGGCGTGCCGGTCGCCAGACGGCTGCGGAGGAAGTCGTGGAACGCCCCACGGTCGGCCCCGGTGAACAGGCGACCGCGCGCGGAGCCCGCCATCCGGTGCAGGTCGGCCACCTTGGACGGGTCGGTGGCGTTATGCAGGTAGGCGGCACCGACCAGGGCGTCCGGCTGGTCGGCCAGGACGGTCAGGTAGTCGCTGAGGTAGTCGACGTAACCCGCGACCTGCCGGACGGGGTGGGTTCGGGCCGGGCCGGGCGTGCCGGGCACCTCGACGAGGTGGTCATCACCCTCGAACGCGTTCGCGGCCGTCCACTGCTTCAGCTCGACCACGACGTACGAGGCCTGACCGGTTTGCGGATGCGAACCTGCGAGCACCACGTCCGCCCGGCGCGACGTGAGCGGCAGCTGGTACTCCATCAGCAGCTCGACGTGCGGCAGGCCGGCCTGCACCAGGTCCTGCGCCAGCACCGGCAAGCTCGACCGCCACGACCGCTGCTCGCTCACACCAGGTCGGTACCCAGCCGTGTACAGCATCTGCTCCATGAGCCGCTCGACGATCGAGTCGGGGTCCGTCGC
This sequence comes from Actinomycetales bacterium, assembly GCA_038258055.1. Lineage (GTDB taxonomy): Bacteria > Actinomycetota > Actinomycetes > Actinomycetales > JBBAYJ01 > Aquipuribacter. Next base: position 49,545 of record JBBSQH010000023.1, on the reverse strand, counting down.
GGCGACAGCCGAAGCGGACTGGCGGTAGAGCGCCAACGGAGAACCCCCAGGACAGCACGAATAGTCGTGCGGGTGGGGGCATGTCCTGTGCCGTCCCAAAGGACGACGGAAGCCAGTCGGGCCGCAGCACGGACCCTACGACGCCCAGGACCGGCGCCGGGGCCGAAACGCCCGAACCGCGAGTGCCCGTGAGGCCGGGCGGGGCCTTGCCGCGAACGCATCTGGCCGACTACAGCACCCGTATCCATCGCGTGCCTAGAGTGCGACCTCCGCCATCGGCCGGGCTCGTCGGCCCCACCGGCGCCCCGATCAGTCAGCCAGCCGCCCCAGCTGCGCCCGCAGCATCTCCGGGTCTCGCCCGGCCTGCGCGCCGAGCCGCGTCAGCAGCAGCCGACCCTTGTAGCGCCGGACCAGCCGCAGGGCCAACGCCCCCTCGCGCACCTCCCACACCGGCACGGTGTGCACCTCGCGGTTGCCGGTGCCGATCCACTCGTCGTCGAGACCCCAGGCGTCGAACGCGGCACGGACGTCCACGGGACGCAGGTACCCGGCGTCCGTGAGCGGCAGACCGCCACCGGAGACCCGGTCCAGCAACCACTGGTACCGCTCCTGCCGTACCCCGCGACGCCGGCCGCGCCGGGACCCCAGCTCGGAGCTGATGTCGCGCGTGACCCCCTGGGGGTCGAAGGCGTCCGGGTCGAACGGGAGACCGTCGGGCGTCATCCGCTCGGCGACCAGGTCGTCGTAGCCACCGGGGCCGCCGCTGTCCTCCGGGGGCGGCGCACCCTCACCCGTCGTGCACCGCACCCGCGGACCATCGGCATCGGCCGCCACCACGTCCAGCAGACGTAGCTCCACCTCCCACCCGTCGCCGTAGTCGTATGCGTACCGGCACGTGTCACCGGGCAAGGCGAGCAGCTCGTCGAGCCGCACGTCGCGCGCGTCCAGGCCGTCCTCGCCGTCGTCGACCTCGAACGGGGACAGGTAGACCTCGGCGCCCGGCGCGAACGGGTCACCGGTGGCGAAGCGGTGCAGGTGGTAGCCGAGCCAACCGTAGGCGGCCTGCACGACGTCGCTCATCTCGTCCAGGAACATGTCCGAGGGCAGCTCGACCGTCCTGGTGACCGGACGGGACACGTCGGCCAGCTCCAGGCGGACCCGGTAACGCACCGCGTCAACGCGGCGCTCGTGCCGCTCTCGCTGGGCGCCCACCTCGGCGCTCTGGGCGACACCTGCCAGGACGTCCTCCACCGGCCGGCCGGCCTGCACCATCGCCAGCATCTGGGCGAGGTCGGCGCGACCGAACTTCCCCACCGCCCTGACCTGACGTCGTCCCGCAAGCTCGTCCGTCGGCTCTTCCGCCTCGTCCATGGACCAAGCCTATGGACGTCACCGGCCTCGGGCGGCGCCAAGACGAACATGCATTCGCGCAGGTTGCATCGATGCAGGTGTTCCACGGTCATCAGCCCCAAGGACTTGCTCCGCCAGCGCGTCCGCTCAGGACCACGCCCGCGCGGAACGAGCGGACCAGTAGGCCACCGGGTCCTCGGGCTCGGCGAGCAGCTCGTCGACGTCGGCGTGGGTCAGCGACAGGTCACAGGCGGCGACGTTGCTGCGGACCTGCTCCACCGTGACCGCGCCGGACAGGACCCGGCCCGCCCACGGCTGGGCCAGGGCCGCAGCCAGCGCGACCTGGTCGAGCGTGACCCCCCGCTCCCGGGCCAGCCGGGCGGCCGTGCGGACGGCCGCCGCGGGGTCGTCGCTGCCCGGCACGAGCCGGCCGTTGGCCACGGCCTCCGTGACCACGACGGACAGCCCTGCGTCGGCGGCCTCGGCCAGCGCCGGTCCCACCGACGGCTCGAGCAGGTTCCACGCCGACTGCACCACCGCGAACAAGAGCTCGGCCCCGACCACCAGGTCGAGGGCACGGCGGACGGTGTCCGCCTGCTGCGGTCCCGAGGTGGAGAAGCCCACCCGCGTCCCCGAGTCCCGCAGGCGCGCGAGGTGGGCGTGCAGGGCGGTGTCGGTCCAGGCCGGGCTGTCGGGGGTGAGCGAGTGCACCTGGTAGACCGCGAGCCGGTCACCGAGCAGCGCCACGCTCTGGCCGTGCTGCTCCGTGAACGCCGTCGCCGAGTGGTCCTTGACCTCGTGGACGTCGGCGTCCAGCCGCCAGCCCCCGACGTAGCGGTAGCCCCACTTGGACGCCACGATCACGTCGTCGACCTCGGGGTGCGCCGCGAGCCAGCCGGCCAGGAACTCCTCCGCACGGCCGTAGGACCGGGCGGCGTCCAGGTAGCGCACCCCGGCGGCGTAGGCCGCGTCGAACACCTGCCAGCTGCGGGTCCGGAGGGCCTCCACCGAGAGGTCCTCGCCGAGGTCGGCGCTGCGCCCGGTCGTGATGTACGCGGGACGACCCGCCGCGGCCAGGCCGAGCCCGAGCCGTTCCCTCGGCCGCGCGCCCTGCATCGGCGTCGCGACGTTCCCACTGGCCGGCACGAGCCGAGCGTAGGCGCGGCGAGGGTCTGGCCAGGCGTAGTGGTCCTGACCGTGCCCCGGCCTCCTGCCGCCGTCCGCCGCCGACGGGTGAGCCTCGCCCGACGCCCGTGCCTGTGTCCGGGTCTCTGCCTACCGTCGTGGGATGGAGTTGTTCGGGCTGGGGCTGGTCGCAGCGCTGGTGTTCTTCTGGTGGCTCGGCCGCGACCCGGTGTCGCCTGCTCCACGACCTGACGCCGGGGCCGGGCAGACGCCTCCGGGTGCCGCGCCGGTCGCCCGGACCGCCGCCGGTGCGGGCATGGGGTTGGTGGGTGCCGAGGTGCTTCGTCGAGCCACCGACATGAACGACCCCGACGGGACGTTCATGGACGGGTACGTCGCCGGCCGCTTGAGCGAGCGGGCCGAGGCCCGGGACGATACGGACGCGCTGGCTGCTCAACCGGCGGTCGACGACCCCGACACGTCGTACCGGTGGTCAGGGTCGGACGACGAGACCTGGAAGGACGCGGACGACGTCGTGAACGACATGTCCGACGACTGGTGAGCGCAACACCACCCATGTTGTTTCACTTAGTGCATAACTGAGACAACAGTGCCATCCTTGTCTCATGTCGACCAACGAGAGTCCCGATCTCGTGTGGCCGGCAGTGCGGTACGAGGAGCAGGCCTGGACCCCAGAGGAGTTCGCCACCGGCTCGAGGACCGCGCTACGCCGACACAGAGGCCCCTACCTGGCCGCCGTCCCGGTCGACATCCGCGGCCTCGCCGCCGCGCTGCCGCCCGAGCTGTCGGCGTTGTGCAGCGACGCCGCCAGCGAGATCGCGCGCTTCGACGCGGAGCTGGGCCAGGACATCGCGCCGTTCGCGTCCCTGCTGCTCCGCTCGGAGTCCGCCGCCAGCTCACAGATCGAGAACGTGACGGCGTCGGCCCGCGCCATCGGCGAGGCCGAGCTGGGTGGCAGACGGGGCTCCGACGCCGAGCAGGTGGTGGCGAACGTCGCCGCCATGACCGCGGCCGGCGCGCTGGCCGATGACCCGACCGGGGCTGCGCTGCTCACCATGCACCGGGCGTTGATGTCCGCGACCGACCCGGACAACGCCGGTCGCTGGCGCACCCAGCAGGTGTGGATCGGCGGGTCGAGCCTCGGTCCCCACTCGGCGACCTTCGTCCCCCCGCACCACGCTCACGTCGGCCCGGCCATCGAGGACCTGGTCTCGTTCACCGCACGCGACGACGTGCCGGTCGTCGCTCACGTGGCGCTGACGCACGCCCAGTTCGAGACCATCCACCCGTTCACCGACGGCAACGGCCGCACCGGTCGCGCGCTGGTCCACGCGATGCTCCGCGCCAAGGGCCTCACCCAGCACGTCACCGTCCCACTGTCCGCCGGGCTTCTCGTGGACACGGGCCGCTACTTCGACGCCCTCACGGTCTACCGGCAAGGGTCGATCGACGAGATCGTGACCCAGTTCGGCGAGGCCGCCTTCGCGGCGGTCGGCAACGGGCGCCGGTTGGTGAACGACCTTCGAGACGTCCGGAGCGGGTGGGAGCACCGCGTCCGCGCCCGACGCGGCACGGCCGCGTGGCGAGTCGCCGACCTGCTGGTGCGCCGACCCGTCATCGACGTCCCGTGCGTCGTCGCCGAGGTCGGCGTGGCCCGCCAGAACGTCTACCGGACGGTGGAGCCGCTGGTCGCCACCGGCGTCCTGACGCCTTCCGGTTCGCGTCGTGACCTTCACTGGCGCGCGGACGAGGTGCTCGCGGCCCTGGACGCCTTCGCGACGAGAGCCGGACGTCGACGGGCACCCTGAACCCGTCGGTGGACCAACGGCGACACGTCCCACCTCGCCACCCCGTCACCCACCGCAGCCACCGGTCGCCGCACAGCGACGAGTCGCGGCGTGGTCCCACCGATTGCGACGGATCCGTTGACAGCCCGGCGGTCTCCGATGAGAGTCGTGCGGCGAGCAGTCCTGTCAGGCCACTCCCAGGAGCCCACATGCGCCGTCGCCCGGTCATCGCCCTAGCCGCTGCCTCCGCCCTCGTCGCCTCGATGGTCGGTGCGACCACGGCGAGCGCCGCCCCACCTGACTCCGACCCGGACTCCCGCTACGACGTCTGGACCGGCGAGGTCACGCTCGCGCAGGTCGAGGACATCGTCGCGCTGGGCGTCGACCGGCACGAGCTCGACGTGGCCGCCCTGTCCCGCGCGCAGGGCGCCAAGGCCAAGGCGCAGGTCGAGGTCATCCTCAGCGGCGAGGAGGCCGAGGGCCTGCGCGAGGAGGGGCTGGACCTGGAGCTCAAGGAGGTGCAGGGCGGCGCCTCCGTGGCCCAGCGCGCCACCGCCCTGGCCGACAGCGGCTACGACGTCTTCCAGAAGTACAGCGGGCCCGGCGGCATCAAGGAGCAGGTCGAGCAGCTGGCCGCGGCCAACGCCGGTCTGGCCAAGGTCGTCGTCATCGGCCAGACCACGAACGGGCAGGACATCATCGCCGTCAAGGTCGGCAAGCAGGCCCGCCGCACCCCCGACGGCTCCCGTCCCGCCGTCGCCTACATCTCGGCCCAGCATGCCCGCGAGTGGATCACGCCGCAGATGACCACCCGGCTGATGGAGCACGTCCTGGACGGCTACGGCCAGGACCGGGAGATCACCACGCTGCTGAACACCCGCGAGCTGTGGTTCATCCCCGTCGCCAACCCGGACGGCTACGACTTCACGTTCGAGCCGGGCCAGCGGCTGTGGCGCAAGAACCTGCGGGACAACAACGGCGACGGGGTCATCACCCCCGGAGACGGCGTCGACCTCAACCGCAACGCCCCCTACAAGTGGGGCTACGACAACGAGGGCTCCTCGCCCAACCCGGCGAGCGAGACCTACCGCGGGCCGTCCCCGGGCTCCGAGCCGGAGACCCAGGCGCTGGACTCCTTCGTGGCGCGGGTCGACCCGGAGTTCTTCGTCAACTACCACTCCGCCGCCGAGCTGCTCCTGTACGGCGTGGGCTGGCAGGTGGCCACGCCGTCACCCGACGACGTCATCTACGAGGCGCTCGCCGGCGACGACGCGGACCCGGCGGTCCCGGGCTACGACCCGGACATCTCCGCCGAGCTGTACACGACCAACGGCGACACCGACAGCCACCTGCAGGCCGCCTACGGCACGCTCGGCTTCACGCCCGAGATGTCGACGTGCGAGGCCGTCTCGGACCTCGACCCGGACGACGAGTACGAGGCCGCGGACTGCGGCAGCGGCTTCGAGTTCCCCGACGACGAGGGTCTGGTGCAGGCCGAGTTCGAGAAGAACATCCCCTTCGCCCTGTCGGTCGCGGCCTCGGCGGGCGACCCCGACGACCCCGAGACCGTCACCGGCGAGACCGCGGCGGACTTCGTCGTGGACAGCTTCGACGTCTCCTACGGCGACCCGCAGACCGTCGCCGTCACCGCCAAGCGCGCGCTGCAGAACGTGCGGCTGCGCTACCGGGTCGAGGGCGGCCCCACGCAGTCCGTCCCGGTGCAGGAGTGGACCGGCGGCGAGCGCTACGGCGGCGAGAACGACGACTACTACGCCGAGTACCGCGCCGAGGTGACCGGGGCCGCCCCCGGCGACGACGTCGAGGTGTGGTTCACCGGCGTGAAGCCGAGCAGGGGACCGGTCCGGAGCGAGCGGTTCACCTACACGGTGGACTCCGACACCGGCCACGACGTGCTCGTCGTCGCCAACGAGGACTACACCGGCGTCAACCCCACCTACCCGGTCGGCACCACCGCGCCGACGTACGCCGACGCGCACGTGGCCGCGGTCGAGGCCGCCGGCTACACCGCCGACGTCTGGGACGTCGACGCGCAGGGCGTTCCGCACGACCTCGCGGTGCTGGGCCACTACGACGCGGTGCTCTGGTACCTGGGGGACAACCGGATCACCCAGGACCCCGAGGACGAGCTCACCGACTCCCCTTTCGGCCCGCTGCCGGACGTCTCCGTATCGGAGGACCAGCAGTACCTGACCCTGGCCGTGCGGGACTACCTCAACGAGGGCGGGGCCCTGATCCACGCCGGTGAGACGGCGCAGTACCAGGGCCTGGCGGGGATCAGCACGGCCGTCGGCGGTCTGTACTACGGGCTGAACGGCGCACCGGAGGCCGAGTGCGTCGTCGCCACCCGTCCCACCGGCAGCACCGAGGGCTTCTTCGACGACTGCCTGATCCTGGCCGACGACTTCCGGCAGTACTGGCTCGGCGCCTTCACCCGCAGCGACACCGCGGGGCAGGAGGGCGTGGCCGGGGTCGCGTCCCCGGTCGACGGGTTCCAGTCGGCCTTCGGCGGTCCGGTCGTCGACGGGGCGAACCCGCTGGACGAGGCGGGCGCCTTCATCCCGACCAGCGACGTGCTGCCGGTCGAGGACTTCCCGCAGTTCGCCAGCCAGGGGGCGGTGCAGTACGCCTCGGCCGACGACAGCAGCCCGTACGCCCCGGTGGAGGGCGAGCGCTACGCCGGCGCCCTGCACGGCGACGACTCGTGGATGCGGCTCACCCGCACCGTCGACGTGCCGGCCGGCAGCAGCACCCAGCTGCAGCTGCAGCTGTCCTACGACACCGAGGGCGGCTACGACCACGTCATCGTCGAGGCCCGGACCGCGGGCGGCGACGACTGGACGACGCTGCCGGACCTCGGCGGCGGGACTTCCACGACGCTGCCCGCCGAGTGCGAGGCCGGGTTCTTCGTCGAGACGCACCCGTTCCTGTCCCGGTACTTCGGCGGTCCGGACTGCACCGACCCCGGCTCCAGCGGGACCTGGAACTCCTTCACCGGTGGCAGCGACGGCTGGACGCAGGCCGCGCTCGACCTGTCGTCCTACGCCGGCTCCAGCGTCGAGGTGTCCGTGTCCTACGTCACCGACCCCGCGACCGGCGGCGTCGGGGTGTTCGTCGACGACACCCGCGTGGTCGTGGACGGGGCCACCGTCGAGCAGGACGGCTTCGAGGGCGAGACGTCGGCCTGGACCGTGGGCGGCCCGCCCGCGGGCAGCCCGGGCAACGCGCAGGACTGGCAGATCGGCGGCCAGCTCGTGCAGGTCTACGGCGGCACGTCCACCGACTCCACCCTGCTGCTCGGCTTCGGGCTCGAGCAGCTGGCGACCGACGAGGCGCGCACCGACCTCGTCCGCCGGGCGCTGGACGGGTTGATCGGGGCGCCGTAGGCGAGCACGTCGCAGCCCCCGCAGGTCTCGGACCTGCGGGGGCTGCGGTGCGTGCGGGTCAGGAACGGAGGGGACGGGACCGGAGGCACCCCGGGTGGGTGAGCCGGCGATGGTGCCGTTGGTCCGGCACGCTGACCCCGTGACCGACGCCCTGCTCGACATCTGGACCGCGGCCACCACCACGGCACCCCGACCCGGGACCGTCCCCGTCCTGCTCCTCGGCGTCGTCGCCCTCGTACTGGCCCAGGTGCCCCTGATGCGACAGGCGGTGACCGTCGTGCACGAGGCGGGTCACGCCGTCGTCGCCGTCTGCGTGGGGCGCCGGGTGAGCGGGATCCGCCTGCACGCCGACGCCTCCGGGCTCACCCTGTCCCGGGGGCGGCCCCGGGGGCCGGGCATGGTGGCGACGTTGCTCGCGGGTTACCCCGCGCCGACCGTGCTGGGGGTGGTGGGGGCCGCCGTGGTCGCGAGCGGTCGGGCCGCGGGCCTGATGTGGGGGCTGGTGCTCGGCGCCGCCGTGCTCGTCCTCGCCATCCGGAACCTCTACGGGCTGCTGGTCCTGCTCGTGCTGGGGGCGGCCGTCGGCGTCGCGAGCTGGTTCCTGCCTCCGGCCGTCCTGGGCTTCGTAGCCGTGCTGCTGGTCTGGACGCTGCTGCTCACCGCGCCACGCACGGTGCTCGAGCTGTTCCGCACCCCGTCGCGCCGCGACACCCGCTCCGACCCCGCCCAGCTGGCGCAGGTCACGGGGATCCCGCGCCTGCTGTGATTGCTGCTGCTGCTGGGACTGACGGTCGCCGGCGCCGCCCTGGGCGGGTGGCTGCTGCTCCGGTGACCGGCGGCGCGACGACCAACACCCTCACCCCAGCAGCGCCACCCGCAGCTCCTCCGGCGTCGTGAGCACCCGCTCCACCCCGGCCGTCTCCAGCTCGCCGGGCAGGGCATACCCCCAGCCCACGCCGAGGCAGCGCAGGCCGTGCTCGGCCGCCCCCTCGACGTCGTGCACCCGGTCGCCGACCATCACCGGCAGGTCCGCACCGGCGGGGTGGCCCAGTCGCCGCAGCGCCTCACCGACGACCGACGCCTTGGTGGGTCGCTCCCCCGTCATGGTGTCCCCGACGATCTCGGTGAACAGGTCCGTCCAGCCGTGCTGGTCGAGGATGCTGCGGGCGAACGGCTCGGCCTTGCTGGTCGCCACCGTCATGGTCACGCCGGCATCGGACAACGCGCGCAGGAGCTCCGTCACGCCGGGGTACGGGGTGCCGTCCAAGTAGCCGCCGTCGCCGTAGATCCGGCGGTAGACCGGCACCACCGCCGCGGTGCCGACGTCACCGACGATCGCGGGCAGCGACCGGTACAGCGGCGGCCCCAGCAGGTGCGTCCCCAGCGCCGCCTCCGGCACGTCGAGCCCGACCTCGTCGATGGCGCGACGCAGCGAGCCGAGGATGCCGGGGGCGGAGTCGACGACAGTCCCGTCGAGGTCGAGGAGCACGTGGCTGGTCACGACGACCATCCTTGCGGTCGACGCGACCACCCCCGGACTCACAGGAGTCCCCGCCGGGACGGGGAGGTGCATCTCCCTGCCCCGACGAGGACTCCGGCGTCACGGGTTACCGCGGCTGCAGCGCCTCGATCGCGGCGAGCAGGGCGGCGTTCGCCGCGTTGATGTCGGCCTGGGTGCCACCCCGGGCCAGGATCCGCTCCGCGCGTCCATCGGCGACCCGCACCGCGGCGAGGCTGCGGCCGGTGTAGGCGTAGCCACGCAGGTTCAGCGCGTCGACGGCGTCGACGCTCTCGCTCAGCGTGGAGGTGTCGGTCACCGGCTGCGCAAGGCCGAGCCAGCCCTCGGGGTCGGCCGACGCCGCGGCGCCGAGCTTCTCCGAGAAGTCGCTGTTGAAGATCAGCGGGTTGTGGGTCGACCGCCAGCTCAGCTGGTCGGTCAGCCCCCAGAACGTCACCCGGTCGATGTCCTGGCTGTACTTCTTGTAGACCGCGAAGTACTCGGCGAACCGCTGGGCCTGGATGGCCTCCAGCTCGGCGCGGTTGTCGATCTTGCCGACCCAGTAGTTGAACGGGTCGCGCGAGATCCGGTCCTTGACCGACGGGTCGGTCAGGTCGCGGTAGTTGGCGCGGCTGTCACCCTCGGGCTGGCCGTTGTAGGCCTCCCAGACCTGCAGGTCCAGCTCGCTGATGTTGGCGGTGAAGCCCGCCTCGGTGATCAGCTGGATGGAGCGCTCGACGGACGCGAAGTCCGAGCACGCGCCCGGCTGCCACTCCTCGGCGGCGTCGTCGACCAGCTCGGGCAGCCGGGTGTTGTCGGAGCAGGAGAACGCCGGCGTCTGGTTGATGTAGTTGTGCGACTGCATGCCGATCGTCTCGACCAGCTGACGCGGGTCGTCGGGGTGCTCGGCGGCGTAGCGCTGGTTGAGGTCCGTGGCCATCGCGATGATCGCCTCGGCCTTGCCCTCGGACTGGAAGACGTTGAAGTCGTTGTACTCGAGCTTGGCCTCCGGGCCGTGCTCGCGGGCCAGCACGAACGCGTCGTAGAGGAAGTCGCTCGGGGACTCCCCCGCCGCGGTGTCGGCGCCGTTGGCGTAGGCGGAGTACCAGTTGGACTGACCGCCGCGCGGGCCACCGCGCAGGTAGTCGCGCCAGTCGTCGGTCTCGGGGTCGAACTCCGCGAGCTCGTCCACGAAGGCCTCGTTCACGACGTCCCAGGACGTGATCCGACCGCTGAAGTGGTCCAGCACGGTCTCGCTGTAGCGCTCCATGTTGGCCTTGGCCTGCTGACGGGTCCCACCGGTCGCGCCGCTGTTGAGGCGGGCCGGGGACTGGCTGTGCCAGACGAGCACGTGCCCGTGCACCTGGATGTCGCGGGCCAGGCTCTGGTTGACGAAGGTGTCGGCGTTGCCGAAGGTGAACCGGAACTCGCCCGTCGTCGGGTTGATGTTGGCGTTGGGCAGCAGCTGGTCCGGCTTCATGTTGTTCTCGGCCGTCATGACGTTGTAGTGCCGCTCGACGGTGCTCGAGTTGGGTGACCCGGCCGCGTACGTGGCGTTCCCGGAGTAGATGTTGCCCACGTTGAAGTAGTCGCGGTAGGCGTCCTTCAGCGAGGCCATCTGCGGCCGGAACGTGGTGTCCAGGTCGACGTCGCCGGCGGGCATCGTGAACGTGGCGACCCGGGCGCCGATCCACTCCAGCTCGGTCGACGTCCAGCCGCCCCAGACCTGACCCGCCGACGGCGTGGCGGTCAGCGTGACGGTGTCGCCGGCCTCGTAGCTGCCCCCGCCGGAGACGGAGCCGCTGCCGGTGACGTCGATGTCGACCTCGAAGGTCTCCTCGACGGTGGTGCCGTAGGCGGGTGCGCCGAGGCCGACCGCGACGGCGACCGCCAGACCGGCTCCCAGCCAGCGCGACCTCCGGGTCCTGCCCCCCAGACCTGCCCTGGGTGGTGGCTCTGCGTGCTCCAACGTGTGACGAGACATCGTCATCCCTTCCGCGTCCTGATCGACATCGACCTGGCAGGCCCGCAGCCACGCCCGTGGGCACCGCTGCCGACTCCTCGCTACCGGCCCACCGATCCCCGGTCGACGTCGGTGACGATCGGGGCTATATCGTTGTCGATAACGTTTTACATCGACGGGCCGGGCCCAACGTAAGTTGGTGGGCAAGGACTCGTCAAGCGCTCGCACGACAGCCGAGCCCGCACCCTGTCGGGCGCGGGCTCGGGACGTCGGCAGCGGTGTCGACGGAGTGCCGGTCGAGGTCCTCAGCGGTGGGGTCGGACCGGCCGGGTGACCTACCGGGTCGCGGCCGGCACCTCGTGGCTGGGCGCGAAGACCCCGAACGGGTCCACCGCCCGGCGCACCGCGCGCAGGCGCTGCCACGCCTCGGACGTGAACGCCGACGACGTCTCCACCGGACCGTCGGTGAAGTTGAGCAGCGAGTGGCCCGACGCCCAAGGCGCCAGCGCGTCCGTCGCCCGGGCCACGTCCGCGACCCCCACGGCCGCGATCTCCGGGGTCGGGGCGACGGCCACGAAGGACGAGACGTAGTCGAACGGCAGGTGGTCCAGCGCGCCGCCGCCCGGGGCCCGGCGGGCCAGCGCCCCGCCCAGGTGGCGGAGCTCGCACATCAGCAGCGACGTGTGCGCCTCCGGCCCGACGGCGGCGAGGAACGCGTCCACGACGTCGTCGCCCAGCCCGGACAGCGTGAGCGACCCGCCGACCGACGGCGTCGGGCCCTCGGGGTCCATGTGGATCCGGGTGACCGCCGCGGCAGGCGTGCGGGCGAAGGTGTCCAGCTCGGGCTCCAGCGCACGCAGCGCGACCAGCCGGGCGGCGCCGGTGGCGTCGTCCGCGAGCACGGCGCCGTCGACGACCACCACCGTGCGCCCGGCCAGGAACGGGGGCAGCTCCGGCAGCGGGGGCAGGCGCAGCACGCGGCACGAGGTCGTGGTGTCCTCGGGAAGGTCGGCGGTCCACCGTGCCCACGCCCGGACGACGTCCTCGGCCCGGGAGCCGTCCCACAGCAGCATGCCCGCGTAGACGTCGGCGATCGGCAGCAGCCCGATCTCGAGCGCGGTGACGACGCCGAAGCTGCCGCCTCCGCCCCGGACCGCCCAGAACAGGTCGGCGTCGTGCTCCGCGTCGGCCCGCACGACGTCGCCGTCGGCGGTGACGACCTCGACGGCCTGCACGTGCGAGGCCGACAGCCCGTGGGCGCGGGAGTACCAGCCGATGCCGCCCCCGAGGCTGAACCCGGCGACGCCGACGTCCGGCGAGGAGCCGTGCAGGGCGGCGAGCCCGTGCTCGGCGGCCGGGGGCACGACGTCGTCCCAGATCGCGCCGGCGCCGACGTGGGCGGTCCGGGCGACGGGGTCGACGGAGACGTCGCGCATGGCGCTGGTGCGGACGAGCACGGTGCGGGCCAGGTCCTGACCGGTGAGCGCGGGGGCACCGTGACCGGTGCCCTGCGCGGACACGCGCAGGCCGTGACGGGCGGCCGCGCGGACGACCCGGGCCACCTCGGCGGCGGTGGTGGGCAGGGCGACGGCGGCGGGCCGCTGGACGACGTGGACGTTCCACGGCGTGCGGACGGCGTCGTAGTCGGCGTCGTCGGGCAGCCGGACGAGGTCGCCGAGCTGGTGGCGCAGCGCGAGGGCGGCGGCGGCGGGGGTGTCCGGGTCGGCGTGGCGCCCGGTGGTGCGGGGGGACGAGCCGGCCTGGGCGGGCACGGCGGCCGTCTCGCGGCTCGGCGGGGTGGTGGGTGACACGGTTCCTCCTGGGTGGGGTCGTGGCCCTCCGTGGTCCGGGCCGCGGGTCAGGAGCAGCGTGATGGCGAATTCGGACACCTGGCACCCGATTTTCTTCCCGGACGCCGGTCCACGCGCAGGAGACCTCAGGCGTCGGCGTCCGCCAAGCCCTCCCCAACCGACTCCGGTGACGTCGAGAGCCCGACGAACCGGATGGCCGGCGCCCCTGTCTCGAAGGCGCTGAAGAACACAGGCTTCTCCGTCTGGAGCAGGTGGTACATCTCGTCGAAGCGGTGGGACGCGATCTGGACCTGGTGGAAGGCGGCCCCGATGGAGACGTAGTCACCGGGCGCCGACGCGGGGAAGGTCATGGACACGGTGTCGCCGTTGCCGAGCGTCAGCCGCAGCGAACGGTCGTAGTCGAGGGTGCTCGACTGGAAGACGTCGACCTTGTAGTCGGCGACCTCCTGGTTCAGCAGGAAGGGCATCTCGCTCACGGTCCTCTCGTGGGTGGGTGTGCCTGTGGAGGAGACGGCCGCCGACTCCCAGATACCGACAGCCACTGGATCGACGGACGACGAGCAGAGGAGACGGATGGCTGGGACCCACCGGTGAGGCGGCGCCGGCCGCGGCCTGTGGATGACGGCCGCGGCGATCCTCCGTGCCTGGTTGGCGTGCCCGGGGACGGGGTGGGCGACGAGGGGCGGGGCAGAGATGGCCACGATCAGGTCGGGGCGACGAAGGGCGTGGGGGCGTGCGGGTGCGGTGGCCGTGGCCCTGGCCGCGGCTGGGTGCACCCTGCCGGACGACGGCGACGCGTCACAGGCCTCGATGAGCGCGGCCCCGGACGCCCGATCGGCTCCCACCTGGGAGCAGCTGCCGTCGCCGGACAGCCCGACGGACGGCCGGCTGGCCACCGCCGTCACCACGGTCCTGGGCGCGACAAGCGACTCCGGTGCTCTGGACCGACAGCGAGCGGCTGGCCGTGCAACCGGACACCACGTGGGTGCGGACGTACGAGTCCCAGCCGCACCTCGTCACCACCGACGGCCAGGTGGAGCCGCTCCCGTGGCCGGGGGGCCCCGAGGCGCCGGACGTGGCCGCTCTGGTCGAGCAGCTCAGCGGGGTCGTGATGACGACCGGCGAGGACGGCAGCACCCTGGTGCTGGGTGAGGTGCTGCTCGAGGGGGAGCAGGCGTCCGACACCGACGTCCGGGCGTGGCTGGACTCCCCCGACTCCTCGCGCCGGCTGGTGGAGGGCCTCGACGAGCCCGGTGCGGTGTGGGTGCCAGGGGTGACGCAGGTCGGTGGGGTCTGGTTCGCCGTGGGCGGGAGCCGGGCCGACCTCGACCGCGTCGGCTCAGGCCTGGCGCTCGGACGACGGCGCGACCTGGACGCCGCTGACGGGTGACTACCTGGCCGACGACGAGGCGGAGGGCGTGGCGCAGGCCGTCTGCACCGGACCCGACGGTCAGCTGCTCGCGGTCGGGGTGTCGGAGGTGGACGGCTCGGAGCGCGGCGTGGTCTGGCGGCTCGACGACGACGGGGCCGCCCGGGTCTGGACCAGCGCCGCCGGCGAGGACACCGTGGTCGACGACTGCATCGACGCGACCGGGGACGGCGGGACGCTGCTGGTCGGTGAGGTGGCCGGGGAACCCACCGCGTGGACGACGGCCGACGGAGTCGCGTTCGACGTCGCGCCGCTGGGCTCCCTCGGGTCGACGTTCGGACGGGTCCGGTCCGTGCCCGGCGGGTTCGCGGCCGCCGGTCAGACCACCGAGGGAGACGACGCCTGGACCGGGGGCGTGGTGCACCTGTCCCCCGACGGCCGGGCCTGGCGGACCCTGCGGCTGCCTGCAGCCGTCTACACCGAGAGCGTCGACGTCGTGGCCGTCGGCGAGGACCTGCTCGTCGCCGGCGACACCGACGGCGGCCCGCAGCTGTGGCGGCTGCACGACTACTCCGCCCAGCTGTGAGGCTCGCCGCTGAGGTGCGCGGCGACCTCGCAGTCCCGTCCGCCGCGACGTCGCACGGCAGGATCAGGGGCATGAGCACCGGGGCACCTCTGACCACTGGCACCTTCGACGTCGCCGCCCTGCGCCGGCACTTCCCGCAGCTCGCGGACCGGACGGCCTACTTCGACGGACCCGGCGGGACGCAGACCCCCGACGTGGTCGCCGACGCCATCCGGGACGCCCTGCTCGCCCCGCTGGCCAACCGCGGCACCGTGACCGAGGCCGCCCGCAACGCCGACGAGTTAACCCACGCCGGCCGTGCCGCCGTCGGCGACCTGCTGGGCGTGCCGGCCCCCACCGTGGTGTTCGGTCGCAGCGCCACCGAGCTGACGTTCCAGCTGGCCCGGACGTTGTCGCGCGGCTGGGGTCCCGGCGACGAGGTCGTCGTCACGCGGCTCGACCACGACGCCAACATCCGGCCGTGGCTGCTCACGGCCGAAGCCGTCGGCGCCACGGTCCGCTGGGCGCCGTTCGACCCCGTCACCGGCGAGCTGCACCCCGACGACGTCGGCGCGCTGGTCACCGACCGGACCCGGCTCGTCGCCGTCACCGGCGCGTCCAACCTGATCGGCACCCGACCCGACCTGCCCGCCATCGCGGCCACCGCCCACGCCGTCGGGGCGCTGGTGCACGTGGACGGCGTGCACCTGGTCGCGCACTCCCCCGTCGACGTGGCCACCAGCGGGGCCGACACGTTCACGTGCTCCCCGTACAAGTTCATGGGCCCGCACCTGGGCGTGCTGACCGGCCGCGCGGACCTGCTCGAGCAGCTGCGTCCCGACAAGCTCGCCCCCAGCTCCGACGACGTGCCGGAGCGCTTCGAGCTGGGCACGCTGCCGTACGAGCTGATCGCCGGGACGACCCAAGCCGTCGACCTGATCGCCGGTCTCGCCGCCGGGGTCGGCGACCTGGACCGCCGCTCCCGTCTCGTCGCGTCGATGACGGTGGTCGAGCGGCACGAGGACGCGCTGCGGGAGCGGCTCGAGGCCGGACTGGCCGACCTGGGGCTCACGGTCCGCTCGCGCGCCGCCAGCCGCACCCCCACCCTGCTGTGCACCTCGGCCGAGCGACCCGCCGCCGACCTGGCGCACGCCCTGGCCGCGGCCGGCGTCAACGCCCCGGCCGGGCACTTCTACGCCCTCGAGGCCAGCCGCTGGCTCGGGCTGGGCGACGACGGCGGCCTGCGGATCGGCGTCGCGCCCTACACCGACGACCAGGACGTGGACCGGTTGCTTGCGGTGCTCGGCGCGGCGGTGTGATGGCGGTCCCCGGGGCCCACCTCACGTAGGGGCCGGGAGTCCCGCGGCGCGGACCGCCGATCTCCGCGCGGACCGTCCCGAGACGGGCCGGTCCCGAGCACGCCGTCCCGATCGGCTACTACGGTGTGCGGGCGCTGACCTCCGCCCGGCGGAGAAGGGAGGCATCATGCTCGACGCCTCGCTCGACCTGCTGCCGGAACCCGGCGCGGCCGGAGCGGCACGCCGATGGGCCGGCCGGACCCTCGCCGACTCCGTCGACAGGGACGCGACCGAGGCGGTCGAGCTGGTCCTCACCGAGCTCGTCCAGAACGCGGTGTTCCACGCCAGCACACCGATGACCGCCACCCTCCGCACGGACCTGACCGGGGTGTACGTGGCCGTGGCCGACGGCTCGGCGGTGCTGCCGTCCTCCGGTCTGACCGACGCCGCGGCCATGTCGGGCCGGGGTCTGCTGATGGTGGGCGTGGTGGCCACCGCGTGGGGCTCCGACGTGCGCCCCGGCGGCAAGGTGGTCTGGGCGATCGTCCCGGCCCAACCGTCCGACCCGGTGGCCGGGGGCACAACCGTGGGAGACCCGCTGGACCGGTGGTCCGACGACGGCCCCACCCCGTTGCAGCAGGAGGACCGCAGAGCGCTCGTCGTCCGCGGACTGCCGACCCGCACCATGCTCGCCGTCAAGACGCACAACGACGACGTCTTCCGCGAGCTCACGCTGTGCGCGATGGCCGGCGACGCCCTGCACCGCGGCCCGGTCGGCGAGGTGGGAGGCCTGGCGGAGCGCGCCCGGGAGGTGCTGGCGTCCTTCGCCGACGGTCGTCAGCAGGTCCGCAACCAGGTCCTGTCCGCCGTCCGGGCCGGGGCCGAGACGTTCGACCTGACACTGGCGGTGGACGACCGTGCGCTCGACGTGCTCGGTGAGTACCTGGACATCCTCGAGCGGGCCGACCAGTGGGCGGCCCGCGGGATGCTGCTGAGCCAGCCCCCGCACCCCGAGGTCCTGGCCGTCCGGCGCGACTACCTGACGCGGCTGCTGGCCCAGCTCCCCGGACGCTGACAGGGGTCCGACCGCTCAGGCGTGCCGGACCGTGACCGCGTGGCCGAGTCGACGGCCGGGTGGCGGGTCCGGACCGGGACGCGCCGACCACGACGCCGTGGCCTAGCGTCGACGTCATGGCCGAGACCGTCATCGTGTTCACCCAGCAGGGCTTCGACGAGCTGTCCGGCGTGGACGGGCTGGAGCCCGTCCTGGTCGACGCGGCCGAGCGGAGCACCTGGCCCGGACGCGCCCGGGCGGTCGTCACCGCCGGTGAGTCGACCGACGGCGTGCTCGACGTGGTCGAGGCCGTCGACGACGTCACGGTGGTTCAGTCGCTGTCCGCGGGCGCGGAGGCGTGGCTCGGCCGGCTGCCCGAGGGCGTGTCGCTGGTGAACGGCCGCGGCGCGCACGGCGGCTCGACCGCCGAGTGGGCGGTGACGGTGCTGCTGGCGCTGCGCCGCGGCATCCCCGGTTTCGTCCGCCAGCAGGACCGGCACGAGTGGGCCGAGGTCGGGTCGCCGGGACTGCAGGGGGCGCACGTGGTCGTCGTCGGCGCGGGTGACCTGGGCGAGCAGACCCGACGCCGGCTCGACGGGTTCGGCTGCACCGTCACGCTGGTCGCCCGCACCGCCCGGGACGGCGTCCGCGGCATCGACGAGCTGCCCGACCTGCTCCCGACCGCGGACGCGGTCGTCCTGGTGGTCCCGCTGACCGACGCCACCCGTGGCCTGGTCGACGCGGCGTTCCTGGCGCGGATGAAGGACGGGGCCGTCCTGGTCAACGCCGCCCGCGGGTCGGTGGTCGACACCGACGCCCTGCTCGCGGAGCTGCAGGCCGGTCGGCTCGTCGCCGGGCTCGACGTCACCGACCCGGAGCCGCTGCCGGACGACCACCCCCTGTGGGACGCGCCGGGTCTGCTGCTGACGCCGCACGTCGGCGGGCACACCGCCGGGTCCGGCGAGCGGGCCTGGGCGGTCGCCCGGGAGCAGCTGCAGCAGCTGGCCCGCGGTGAGCGCCCGACCAACACGGTCGGCACCGACTACTGACCGACCCGGAGCGCTACGCCTTGTCGGCCCCCTTGCGCGGGTAGGCCGTCTCGCCCCGCGCGAGCATCGCGACGTTCTGCTCGATCCGCCGGGCGCGGGTCTCCGGCTTGGCGGCCGTGGTCACCCGGAACAGCACCGCGTACCGGTTCTGCGCGTCGAGTGAGTCGAACAGCGCCTTGGCCCCGGGCTCGGCCGCGAGCGCCGCGGCCAGGTCGTCGGGCACCTCGATGCTGGCCGGCCCGGCGTAGGCCGCGTCCCAGCGCCCGTCGGCCTTGGCCCGCTCGATCTCGGCGTGGCCGTTGGGCTGCATCCGCCCGGCCGCGATCAGGTCGGCGACGTACCCGACGTTGCGCTTGGACCACAGGCTGCGCGCCCGGCGCGGGGTGAACCGCTGCCGGTAGGTGGCGTCGTCGATGCTCTTGGCCTGCCCGTCGATCCAGCCCTGGCACAACGCCTCCTGCAAGGCCTGGGCGTAGGTGAGGCTGGTCGGGGTCGTCGTGCCCTTCTTGGCCAGGACGAGCCAGACCCCGGTCTGCTCGTGGACGTGCTCGGCGAGCCACGCCCGCCACGCGTCGACGTCGGGGACCACCAGCTCCTGCGCCTGCTCCGCCACGGACGGATCATGCCACCGCGCACCGACAACCGGCCGCCGGACGACCGGGGCCGCCCGTTGTCGGACCCTGCGGGCACGCTCCGGCGATGGCATGGCGGACGCACCCGGTCACCCCCGACCGGTTCGAGGACTTCGCCGACGTGATCAACCCGAACCGTCGCGAGAACCACTGCTGGTGCCTGTCGCACCGGATCGGTCAGCCCGAGATCACCGAGCTCGGGGGCGGCAGCCGGGAGGAGGCGATGCGCCGGCTGAGCGAGCGGGAGCACCCGCCCGGGGTCGTGACCTACCTGGACGACGTGCCGGTGGGGTGGGCCAGCATCAGCCCGAGGTCCGAGGTCCCGCGGCTGGTGGGCAGCCGGCTCATCCGCCCGGTCGACGACGTGCCCGTGTGGTCGGTCATCTGCGTCGTGGTGCGCAGCGGCCACCGCCGCCAGGGCGTCAGCACGGCCCTGCTGCAGGGGGCGGTCGCCTACGCGGCCGACCAGGGCGCCCCCGCGGGCGAGGCCTACCCGGTCGACCCGCCCGGCCGGATGGACACGACCATGGCGTTCGTGGGCACCCGCGCCATGTTCGAGCGGGTGGGGTTCTCGGTCGTCGGCCGGACCGACGCGGTCGCCTCACGGCTGCCGCGGCTCGTCATGCGCCGCACGCTCGGCTGACGGCAGCGAGACCGTCACCCTCCGCTGGCCGCCCGTTGTGCCCGCGTTCACCGCCCCGACACCGACCGCGGCCACCGTGACGACACGTGACCACACCCACCAGACCACATGCCCTCGCGGCCGGCGCCGCGCTGCTGGCCCTCCCGCTCACGCTGGGGACCTTGACCCCCGCCTGGGCCTCCGGCCCGGACCAGGACCCCGCCGCCGTCCAGCGCAGCACCGCGAGCTCCGACCCGACCGAGCCGCTCACCCAGGTCGAGCGCCTGGCCGGCGACCGGATCACCGTCACCAGCAGCTCGACCGACGTCGCCCCCGGCGTGGAGCGCACGTCGGCCCGGTTCCTGGACGCCCGCGGTTGGCTGGACGTGGACCTGCTCAGGGTGGATCTGGCCGACGGCACCAACGACCTCCGGCTGCTCACGCCCGACACCGTCGCCGACACCGCGACCGTGCCGGAGATGGCTGCCGGCACCGGCAGCGTGGCCGCGGTCAACGGCGACTTCTTCCACATCAGCGCCTCGGGTGCGGCCCTGGGCGGCGAGGTGCTTGACGGCGAGGTGCGCAAGGGCCCCGACCCGGGCCGCACCAACCACGCCGGTCTCACCACCGACGGCCTCGGCTCGCTCGCCAGCCTCGTGCTCGCGGGCACCGTCACCGCCGGCGGCACCGAGCACACCCTGGCCGGGCTCAACCAGCAGGGCCTGAGCGCCGGGGTCGCCGTCTACACGCCCGAGTGGGGCGACGTGGCCGACCTCACCTACGCCGTCGGCGAGCAGGCGGCCACGTTCGTCGCGGTCACCGGCACACCGACGGCGGGCACCGTCGTGTCGGTGACGTCCGACCTGGCCGCGGCCACCATCCCCGACGACGGCTTCCTGCTGCTGGGCCGGGGCGCCACGGCGGCACCGCTGGCCGGGCTGCAGGCGGGCGACCCGGTCTCCTACGCCCTGGACCTGCGCGGCGACGCGCAGATGCGGGTCGCGCTGGCGGGCGGCGACGTCCTGGTCCGCGACGGCGTCGTGCCGAGCACGCTGAACGACACCGAGCTGGCCCCGCGCACGGCCATCGGGTTCGGCGACGAAGGCGAGACGATGTACCTGCTGGTGGTCGACGGCCGGCAGTCGGACTCCCGCGGCACCACGATCCGTGAGACCGGCGAGGTGCTGCGGGACGCGGGCGCCGAGGACGGCCTCAACCTGGACGGCGGCGGGTCCAGCACCATGCTGGCCCGCTCCGCCGGGGACGCCGACCCCACGCTGGTCAACGACCCGTCCGACGGGGCGCTGCGCGCCGACGCCAACGGCCTGGGCCTGACCACCGCCGCGGGCAGCGGCCGGCCCGCCGGGATCCGCATCGCACCCGTCGGCGCCGTCACCCCGGGCTCGGCCGACGACGTGGTGGGCCTGTCCGACGGCCTCGACCGGGTCTTCCCCGGTCTCACCCGCCGCCTGTCCGGCACCCCGCACGACGAGACGTTCGGTCCGGCCCCGACCGCGGTGCGCTGGACCAGCGACCGCGCCCAGACCGCGTCGGTCCGCCAGGACGCCGACGGCGACGCCCTCGTCACCGGTCGCCGCACCGGCACCACCCAGGTGGTCGCCACCGCAGGTCGCGGCACCGGCGCCGTCCGCGCGACCAGCCAGGTCCGCGTCCTGGGTGACCTGCAGCGCCTGGCCGTCGAGCCCGGCACCGTCGCGCTCGAGGACGCCGGGCAGAGCACCCGGATGGTCGTGGTCGGCTACGACGCCGACGGCTTCCGAGCCCCCGTCGACCCGCTCGACGTGACGGTCACCGCGGCCGACGACGTGGTCGACGTCACGGCCGACGGCGTCGGCTACGCGGTCACGGCGACGACCGGCGGCGAGGCGACCGTCCTGACGGTCCGGGTCGGCGACGTCGTCACCTACGTCCCCGTCACCACCGGCCTGGCCACGGTCGACGTCGAGGACTTCGGGTTCGGCGGCGGTGTGGGCGGCTGGTACGCCAGCGAGGTCGGTGCGCCCGGCCCGCGGTTGAGCAGCACGCTGGGTCGCGACGGCGCCGCCGCGTCCGCCCTGCGCCTGGACTACGACTTCACCGGCACCCGCTCCACCCGCGCCGCCTACGTCAATGCCCCCGGCCTGGCGCTGCCCCTGCCCGGCGAGCCGCGCCGGGTGCGGATGAGTGTCCAGGGCGACGGGCAGGGCGCCTGGTTCCGCGCCGTCGTCCGCGACGCCGCCGGCACCAGCTACACGCTCAACCTGACGGAGCAGGCGACCGGCGTCGGGTGGACCGGCTGGCGCACCGTGAGCGCGGCCGTCCCGGCCGGGGTGCAGTACCCGCTGACGCTGCGGCAGGTGTACCCGGTGGAGACCGTCGGCGCCGAGCGCTACACCGGCAGCATCGCCGTGGACGACCTGGCCGTCGACATCGCGCAGTCCGTCGACGTCCCCGCGACCGAGCAGCCCGAGGACCGGGTCGTGCTGGGCAGCGAGGACGCGGGCGCGGACTCCTTCGACTCCGTCGTCGCCGGTCAGGACCACGACGACCGGTGGACGTTCGCCGTCATGAACGACGCGCAGTTCACCGCCGCGGGCGCGGACGGCTCGATCGTGCGGGACACCCGACGGGTGCTGCGCGAGATCGTCGCGACCGACCCCGAGTTCCTCGTCATCAACGGCGACTTCGTCGACACGTCCTACCCGGCCGACTTCGAGCTCGCGAAGCGCATCCTCGCCGAGGAGGTCGGCGACGCGTTCCCCGTCCACTACTCCCCCGGCAACCACGAGGTGCTGGGCACGAGCCGGATCGACGAGTTCGAGGCCGCGTTCGGCGAGACCCGCCGCACGTTCGACCACCAGGGCACCCGGTTCGTGCTGCTCAACAGCGCGTTCGGCACGCTGCGCGGTTCGGACTACCAGCAGCTGGTGGACCTGCGTGCGTCCCTCGACGACGCCGTCACCGACCCGACGATCCACGACGTGGTCGTCATGGCGCACCACCCGGTCGACGACCCCGGGCCGGCCAAGAACAGCCAGCTCTCGGACCGGCTCGAGGCGGCGATGCTGCAGCAGTGGCTGGCCGAGTTCGAGGCCGACTCGGGCAAGGACGCCGCCTACGTCGCCGGGCACGCGGGCACGTTCGACGCGACCCGCGCCGACGGCTCGGAGTACCTGGTCGTCGGCAACACCGCCAAGGACGCATCGACCGCGCCCGGCGACGGCGGGTTCACCGGCTGGGTCGAGCTGGGCGTCGACCCTGACGCCGCCGACTGGCTGCTCGCCGACGTCAACCCCGTGACCGACTCGATGGCCTCTGTCGGGGACGGCCAGGTCGCGGTGGGGACGTCGGACGAGCTGCGGGCGACGCTCACCCAGCCGGGCGGTCGGGTGGTCCCGGTGGGCTGGCCGATGTCGGTGTCGTGGGTCGGTGACGACGTCCACGTCGTGCGCGACGGCGAGCGCGCCGCGCGCCGTGCGGTGGCCAGCTACGACCCGGCCACCGGCGAGCTGGTCGGCCTGCGGGCGGGCACCGGGTCGCTGACGGTCCGCACCGGGACGGGCGAGCTCGAGATCCCGGTGATCGTCACCGGCTGAGCCGGCCGCAGAGGCAGGGCCGGTGCGGGCGGACGACCGCACCGGCCCTGTCTCGTCAAGGGCCCCGGGAACGGCCCTCGCTTCTCGGACAGACGTTCTGTTCGGCCAGCTGTCCGAGAACCGGTTGCGACGCTCTGAGGGATCAGACGTCCGAGGCCGGAGGAGACCGGCCGGCTCAGGCGAAGGGCTGCGGGTCACCGATCACGCCGACGAACGCACCGTCGTCGCCGACGTTCTCGAACCCCAGCCAGACCCACGTCCCGTCGCGCCGCTGCACCAGTCGGCCGCTGTAGCGGGACTCGTCGCTCAGCAGCGTCGCAGCGGCCGGGTCGAACGGGCCGACCGGTGACGGGACGTCGAGCCACCACACCCCGCCCTCGGCGCCCTGCGCGCGGCGGGCCGCGGACAGGTGCACCCCTGGGCAGGAGAAAAGCAGCACAGGACGGCCGTCGACCACCTCGACCTGCGGCACCTCGAGGTGGCCGAACCCGGCGCCGGGCGCGCTGAGCGGGGGCCGCACCTGCCAGGTGTCCAGGTCGGGCGACCAGGCGTGCCCGATGACGCCGCGCTCGTCGGCCGGCCCGGTCGCCGACCGCGCGGTGATCAGCATGTGCCAGCCGTCCCCGGCCGGGTCGCGGAACACCCACGGGTCGCGCCAGGCCTGGTCGTGCCAGGCCTCGCGGTCCAGCGTCTCGTACCAGCGGGGGTCGGCCCCGACCAGGGCCGCCGTCCCGTCGCGGGTCCACGTCGTCAGGTCGTCGGAGCGGGCCACGCCGATCCGCTGCACCAGGCAGTCCTCCGCCCGGCTGGTGCCGGTGTAGAACATCCGCCAGCCGCCGTCGTCGTCGCGCACCACCGACCCGGTCCAGGTCGTGCCGTCGTCGAACGCCGGCTCCTCGCGCGGCCACAGCGCGTCCGGCAGCACCTGCCAGTCGACGAGGTCGTCGGAGACCGCGTGACCCACCCGGACGTGGAAGTGGCGCAGGTCCGGGTCCCCCAGCGACCGGGGCGCCTTGAGGAAGAACACGTGGTGCCGCTCGCCGTCGTCGGCGAACCAGAAGTCCCAGACCCAGTCCTCGGGCAGCCTCAGCACCACGGCGACCTCACCGACCCAGGAGCCGGCGCAGCCAGCGCCGGCGCGCGTCGACCGCGTCCCGCGACAGCGACGCCGTCGGCGCCAGGTGCTCGAAGCCGTGGCAGCCACCGGGCCAGACGTGCAGCTCGGCGACCCCGCCCGCGGCCCAGATCGCCGCGGCGTAGGCCACGTCCTCGTCCCGGAACGTGTCGGCCGACCCGACGTCCACGTAGGTGGGCGGCAGGCCGGACAGGTCCTCGGCCCGGGACGGCGCGGCGTAGGCAGGCACGTCCGGGCCCCCGGCGGCGTCGCCGAGCATGGCGGCCCAGCCGGTGGCGTTGGCGGTGCGGTCCCACACCCCGACGCCGGCCATCTGCCAGGTCGAGGTCCGGTCGTTGCGGTCGTCGATCATCGGGCACATCAGCAGCTGCCCGAGCAGGACCGGCCCGGAACGGTCGCGGGCCATCAGGGCCACGGCCGCCGCCAGGCCTCCCCCGGCGCTGGTGCCCGCGACCACGATGGAGGCGGGGTCGACGCCCAGCCCGCTCGCGGCCGAGGCGAGCCACACCAGCCCGGCGTAGCAGTCCTCGACGGGGGCCGGGTAGGGCGACTCGGGGGCGAGCCGGTGCTCGACGGCCACCACCGCGAGGCCGAGCTCGTGGGCCAGGTCCAGCAGCGGCGGCAGGTCGCGTCGGGCGTTGCCGGCCACCAGCCCGCCGCCGTGCACGTAGTACAGCGCGGGGTGCAGGACCGACCGGCCCGACGTCCCCCACACGGGGGTGCAGACGACGAGCTCCACGTCGGGCGCGCCGATCGGACCGGGCACGTGGACGGTGCGGACCTCGAAGCGGCCGTCGCGGGCCAGGGAGGCGTCGGTCGGGTCGGGGTCCTTGGGCGGACGGTTGCGGACCTCGAGCAGCTGCTCGGGGGTCATCGACGTCACGAGGTCGGCGGCGTTGTCGTGCAGGGCGCGGGCGATGTCTGGCTCGAACGGTGGCCGGGGCAGCGGTCGCTGCTGCGGTCGGGTCGTGGGCTCGGCCGTCGCGCTCACCCCTTCACCGACCCCTGAAGCAGGGCGGACACGAACTGCCGCTGGAAGATGACGAACACCAGCAAGGTCGGGGTCAGGATGAGCAGCGACCCGGCGCACAGCAGCGGGATGTCGGTGCCCCACTGGCCCTGGAACGCGCCGAGGGCGCCGGCCATGGTCCGCTTGAGCGGGTCGTCGACCAGCACGATCGCCAGCAGGAACTGGTTCCAGGTCCACAGGAACAGCAGGATCGCCAGGCTCGACAGCGCCGGACGGGCCAGCGGCACGTGGATGCGCCACAGCTGCTGCCACAGGTTGGCGCCGTCGATCTGCGCGGCCTCGGTCAGCTCCTTGGGCACCGTGACGAAGTGAGCCCGCATCCAGAGCACGGCGAAGGGCATGAACAGCCCGATCAGCGGCAGCACGATGGCCCACCGCGAGCCCAGCAGGCCCAGGTCGCGCATCTGGTAGTAGAGCGGGATGACGATGCCCTCGAAGGGCAGCGTCAGGCCGAGGATGAAGACGATGAACCCGATCTTGTGCCCGGGCATCTTGACCTGGCCGAAGGCAAACCCGGCGGCCGTACCGATGATCATGGCGATGGGCACCACACCGGCGACGATGAGCGCGCTGGACCACAGCAGCCGGCCCATCTGGGCGGACTCGAACGCGAGCAGGAAGTTGCCCCACTGCGGGTCCTCGGGCCAGGCCAGACCGGGCGGGTAGGTGCCGGTCGGGTGCAGGGCGGTGACGAACAGGCTGACGAACGGCAGCACCGTCACCGCCATCAGCAGGACGAGAGCCACCCGTCCCACCAGGGACTCGGACCGGCTGACGATCACTGCTCACCCCTCCGTACGACGTACTGCACGGGCAGGACCACGGCCAGCACGAGCAGGACCAGCACCACCGCGAGGGCGGACGCCTGACCGATCTCGCGCTGGGAGAACGCCAGGTAGAAGATCTGCAGGCCGGGCACCGTGGTCGCGCCGCCGGGCCCGCCCTGGGTCGAGATGTAGACGATGTCGAAGCTGGCCAGCGCCGCGATCACGGTGACCGTGACGCAGACGCCGATCTCCTGCCGGACGCCCGGCACGGTGACGGCCAGGAACTCCCGGATCGGACCTGCGCCGTCCAGGCGGGCCGCCTCGTACAGCGAGGGGTCGATCTTCGTCATGCCGGACAGCAGCAGCAGCGTGCACAGCCCCAGCAGCACCCAGGCGCCGATGACCCCGACCGCGGGCAGGGCGGTGTCCAGGTCGCCGAGCCAGGCCCGGGTCAGGGAGCCGAGGCCGACCAGGCTGATCAGCTCGTTGACCGCGCCGCGGCTGCTCAGCAGCCAGCTCCACGTGATGCCGGCCGCGACCAGCGGGATGACCTGGGGCAGGAACACCACGGTGCGGGCGACGAGCGCGAGCCGGCTGGTGGCGATCCGGCGGATGGTGGCCGCGACCACCAGCCCCAGGACCACCGGTACCCCACTGAAGAACAGGATCAGCTGGAACGCGTGGATCAGGGAGCCGTAGAGCGTGGGGTCGGTGAGGATCCGCGCGTAGTTGTCCAGCCCGACCGGGGTGGAGGCCCCGATGCCGTTCCAGTCGTAGAACGAGTACTGGGCGGTGAGGCCCAGCGGCCGCAGCACGAACACCCCGTAGAACAGGGCGGCCGGGGCGACGAGGAGCCAGCCGACGACGGCGCCGTGGTGTCGGCGCCGCCGCCGGCGGGGAAGGACCCCCGCCCCCGGGCCGGGGCTGCTGCCGGCAGACAGGCGCCTCTCGGCGGTCCGGGGACGGGGGTCGACGGTCATCGGCCGGAGACCTGCGCCTCGTAGTCGGCCTGCACGGTGGCCAGCAGGTCGGCGGGCTCGACGCCACCGGCGACGAGCTGCTGCAGCTGCGGGGTCCAGCTCTGGGCGTAGATGGCACCGGTCGCGTTGGCGATGAAGTCCATCGCGCCGTTGTCCTCGGCGATGGTGGCGCCGGCCTCGAGGGTCTGCGACGTCACGGAGTCGGCGTCGACCTCGGGCATGTAGGCGTCCGACGGGCCCATCGGCCGGGAGCCACCGACCTCGACCAGGATGTCGCGGGCGGTCTCGGACGTGGCGACCCAGTCCAGGAAGAACGCCGCACAGCCGGGGTTGGCCGAGTTGGCGCTGACGCCGTAGGTGAGCGGCGCGGACATGGCGGCCTGCGTACCACCCTCCTCCACCGGGGGCATGAGGAAGAAGCCGACGTTGCCGGGCATCTGCGTGTCGAGGTTCCCGGCCTCCCAGTCGCCGTTGAAGATGAACAGGCTGTCGCCCTCGATGAAGCGGGACATCATCATCGAGTAGTCGAGGGAGTTGATGTCGTCGGCGAAGAAGCCGGACTCGATCCAGCCCTGCAGGTGCTCGACGGCCTCGAGGTTGGCGGGCGTGTCGATCGTGGCGCCGTCCTGCTGGTAGACCCAGCTGTTGATCTCGGAGGGGTCGCCGTAGGACGCCATCAGGTTCTGCAGCGGGAACGCGAGCCCGCCGGTCGCGCCACCGTTGAACTGCGCGCTGGGGGTGATGCCGGCGTCGAGGGCGCTCTGCATGACGGCGTCGAGCTCGGCCAGCGTCGCGGGGGGCTCGGTCATCCCGGCCTGCTCGGCGAGCTCCTTGTTGTAGAACACGCCGGTCATGCTGGTGTTGATGCCCATGGCATAGAGCGGGCCCTCACCGCGGCGACCCTCCTCGTCGACCCGCAGCTGCTCCAGCTGCGACTCCGGCCACTCGTCCCAGCCGAGCTCGGCCGCGTAGGGGTCGAGGTCCAGCAGCAGGCCGTCGACGGCCAGCTCGGACACCTGGGGCAGGCGCATCAGGTCCGGCGGGTCGTCGGCCAGGACGCGGGGCGCGTTCTGGGTGATGACGGCGAACTGGTCCTCGCGCACCTCCCAGGTCACGTCGGGGAACTCCGCGGTGAAGGCGTCGGTCAGCTCGGTCGCCACCGGGAAGCCCGTCTCGAAGTAGGCCTGCATGGTGACGGGCCCGTCGGGACAGGTGGCGTCGACCGCGGGGGCGGCGGCCTCGGAGCCACCCGCCGCCGGCTCGGAGGCGTCGGCCTCGGTGGACGTGCCGGGCGCGGCGCAGGCGGCCAGCGGGAGCAGCCCGGCCAGCAGCAGGGCCGGAAGGACGGTGGGACGGGTGCGCGGGGGCATCGGGGCCTACCTCTCGTCATCGGTGACGTCAGGCTGTGGGTGCCAGTCTGGTGGCTAAATCGGATTAGCACTCGGATGCTGACACCGGGTCTGCGCTAACGTCAAGCCGTCCGGCCCGACGTGACCGATACGTGACCGGGCGGGGTACGAACGGACCAGACGACGAGAGGAAGTGCCGGTGGCCGCGAGGCGCAGGGTGACGCTGGCCGACGTGGCCCGCGCCGCGGGGGTGTCCTCGACCACGGCGTCTTTGGTGCTGTCCGGCCGGGCCCGGGAGCTGCGGCTGTCCGTGGACGTCGAGGAGCGCGTGGTCCGCGCCGCACGCGAGCTGGACTACCGGCGCAACATCGTGTCGGTCGGGCTGCGGACCGGACGGACCGGGACCCTCGGCTTCGTCTCCGACACCGTCGCCACCTCGCAGCTGGCCGGCAACATGATCAAGGGGGCGCTGGAGCGGGCCCACGAGCGCGGGCTGATGCTGCTGATCGGCGAGTCGGGCGGGGACGCGGACGACGAGAAGCGGCTGCTGGCCTCGATGGGTGACCGGCAGGTCGACGGGCTGGTCGTCGCGAGCATGTTCACCCGGGAGCGCGAGGACCCGACCCCGGACCTGCACGTGCCCGCCGTGCTGCTGAACGCCGTGTCGACGGGGGCGACCCCGGTCCCCACGGTGCTGCCGGACGAGTGGGCCGCCGGTCGCGACGCCGCCCGGGTGCTGCTGGACGCAGGCCACCGGGAGGGCGTCTACCTGGTGGGGGTGGGCACGTCCCCCGACGAGGTGCCCCCCGGCGGCGTGGCCGCGGTCGAGCGTCTGGACGCCATCACCCGGACGTTCGCCGAGGCCGGCGTCGAGCTGGCCGGTGGCCGCCCGTGCGCGACGTGGGAGCCGCCGCCGGGGCTGGAGGCGACCCGCTCCATCCTGCAGGAAGGCCGACCCAGCGCCCTGGTGTGCTTCAACGACCACCTGGCCCTCGGGGCGTACCAGGCGCTGGCCGAGGCCGGGCTGCGCGTGCCGGAGGACGTGTCGGTCATCGCGTTCGACGACATCCCGCTGGCGGCCTGGCTGCGACCGGGCCTGACCACGGTCGCCCTGCCGCACCGCGAGCTCGGCCGCGCGTCGATCGACCTGCTCTGCGACCTGCTGGACGGCGGCACCGCCGGTGCGGCGGGCACCGGCGAGCCGGTCCGGCTGGCCATGCCGGTGCGCCACCGGGAGTCGGTCGGTCCGCCGCGCAGCGACTGACTCGTCGCGGCTGGTGGCCGGGCGGCCGGGCGAGGTCACCCCGCGCCCCCTCCGGGGAGCGTCGACACACGTTCTCGGACGGGCGATCGACTCGGTCGGTCTGACCGAGAACAGGCACAACGAGACGCCCGCCGCGAGCGCGACGCACGGATTCGGACGAACGACCGACTCGGTCGCCTGACCGAGAACGGCCACGCCCGCCGTGGCGCAGCCGCCGGGACTGGGAGCGCCCGCCGCGTCGCCCCGGGGGACGGCTACGGTGCCCACGTGGAAGCTGCCCAGGCCCACCGACGTGGCGACGGTGCCACCGCGTCGGCTCACGTCGTCCACGCCGACGCCCCCGCGCAGCCGTACCTCACGCTGCGGGACCGCCCCACGCCGCGGGCCGAACGCCTGGCCATGGGCAAGGCCCTGCGCAAGAGCGTCAAGCGCTCAGACCTGGGGCGCTGGGAACCGCCGACGGACCGCACCGACCCCGTCGACCTGGTCCAGCGCTCCCACGAGGGTCGCGAGGGCTGGCTGGTCCCGGTCCGGGTCGGACGGATGATCGCCTCGCCGTACGGGTTCCTGCGCGGCAGCGCCGTCGTCATGGCCGCCGACTGCGCCGGGCTGCCGGCCACGGGGATCACCCCGGTCATCTGCGGTGACTCCCACATCGGCAACTTCGGCTTCTACGGCTCGCCCGAGCGGGAGCTGGTGCTGGACCTCAACGACTTCGACGAGGCGCACCCCGGCCCGTGGGAGTGGGACCTGCGTCGGCTCTGCGCCAGCATCTGGGTCGCGGGACGGCAGAACGGGCACTCCGAGGACGACTGCGCGACAGCGGTGGCGTCGGCGTCGGCGGCCTACCGGCAGCAGGTCCGCCACCTGGCCGAGATGCCCCTGCTCGACCGGTCCTTCGAGCGGCTCGACCTGGACCGGCTGCTGACGGCGACCGAGGACCCCGAGCTCGCCCGGGCCATCGACCGCGCCGCCGGGCGGGCGCGCACCAAGACCAGCGACCGTGCGCTGCCCCGCTTCACCGAGACCCATCACGGCGCGCGCCGGATCGTCGAGGAGCACCCGCTGATCACGCGTCTCGACCCCGCCCACGCCGAGGCGCTGGCGATCGGGCTGGACGAGTACCTGACCACCCTCGCCCCTCACTGGCGCCGCCTGCTGGGCGGGTACACGGTGCTGGACATGGCCCACAAGGTCGTCGGCGTCGGCAGCGTCGGCCTGCGCGCCTACGTCGCCCTCTGCGAGGGCAGCAGCCCCGACGACGTGCTGTTCCTGCAGCTCAAGCAGGCCCGTCGCTCGGTCGTCGCGCCGTACGTGCACGGCGACTCCGCCTGGCACGACCACCAGGGCCAGCGCGTCGTGGAGTACCAGCAGGCGCTGCAGACCGTGAGCGACCCGCTGCTGGGGTGGACCACGGTCGAGGGACGGCAGTTCTACGTCCGCCAGTTCCGCAACATGAAGGGCACGCTGGCCCTGGACAGCATCGGGGCGACGGCCTTCGCGGACTACGTGGGCATCTGCGGGCGGCTGCTGGCCAAGGGCCACGCCCGCACCAGCGGCGCGTCCATGATCGCGGGCTACGTCGGGCCGGGCGAGGTGCTCGACCGGGCGATGTGCCGTTTCGCGCACGCCTACGCCGAGCAGACCGAGCGCGACCACGCCGCGCTGGAGGCCGCCGTGCGCAGCGGTCGGGTCGCGGCCGAGCGCGGGGTCTGAGACCGGGTCACCAGGACTCGCCGGTTCCTCGGCCGATGTCCGTCCCTGCCCGGACGCCCGAAGGGCCCGCGACGTGTACGTCACGGGCCCCCTCGGGTCGAGGGTTCTCAGCGAAGCGTGACCACGGCCTTGTCGAACGAAAGGAACCCGGGCGACAGCTCTAGGCGCTCCAGCAGCGTGTCCGCCGGGACGTCGAAGACCACAGTCGCCTCGATCGTGTTGCCCGGGTTGATCTCCTCGAGGAACGCGTCGTTGTCCTCCAGGTAGATCGTGGCCTCGCTGTCGGAGCCGTACTCGGTGTCACCGATGTAGCCCGTGACGTTCGAGCTGTCGAAGAACAGCGGCTCGGTCCCGCCGTTGGCGACGGTGACGCCGAACAGGCAGAAGACGCCCTGCGCCTCGGTCTCCAGGAACTCCTGGCCGACCGTCGTCTCGCCGCACTCCTCGCTGGTGACCGTGAACGTGACCCCGTCGACCGTGGCGGGCTCGCCCAGGGCGACGGCGGTGGCGACGCCCTCCTCGACGACGTCCTCCTCGACGACCTCGTCCTCGACCGGGGCGGCGACGTCAGCGGGGGCCTCGGCCTCGAGGGCCTCGGCGGACGCCTCCATCTCGGCGATGTCCGCGTCGAGCTCCTCAGAGATCGCGTCCAGCTCCGTGGAGGCGCTGTTCGCGGCACCGGCGATGGCCACGATGACGACGACGGCGATGATGCCGGCGATCACCGAGATGACGGCGCCGGCGATGGCGAGGCCACGGCCGTTGCGCTTTCCCCGCCCGGTGCGGCCGATCCCTACGAGACTCAGGACGAGCCCGATGGGCCAGAACAGGAAGGCGAAGACCAGACCGAGGATGGACACGACGTCGGTCCCCTGCGGCGCCGGTGGCTGGCCCGGGTGGGTCTGGGTGCCGACGGGACCGCCGTAGGGGCCATCGGGGGTAGCGCCGGGCTGGGGGCTCGGCGGGTACTGGTTGGACATGGGTCTCCTTGACCTTGTGACGCTGGACAACTGGTTGTGAGTCAAGCGGCACGGAGCGGCACAACTGGCCCGAACGGCCTCATCCCACCCTTTCGGACATGGCTTCTCAACCGATAGGAGGGCCCCTGCTCATTCCGGCTCGTTTGCCCCACCGATCCGGTACGGGGTCGTCACGCCCTCGTACATCAGGTGGGCGACGAGCCCCTGGGCCGCGTGCGGCAGGTTGTGGCAGTGGTCCATCCACAGGCCGGGGTTGTCGGCGAGGAACGCCAGGTCGTAGGTCTCGCCGTCACCGACCTCGAGGGAGTCCACCCACCACGGGCTGCCCGTCGCGGGGACGCCGTCGCGGGCCAGCACCAGGGCGTGGTGCCCGTGCAGGTGCATGGGGTGCCCGTCGCCGCTGTCGTTGGACACCGTCATCCGGACCACGTCGCCGTCGGCGACCATGAACATGGGCACGTCCGGGTACATGCCGCCGTTGACCGTCCACCACAGGCCGGGGCGGCCGTCCAGGAAGCCCGGGCGCCTGCCGATCCGGTACTCGAAGGTGCGGTCCGGTGCGTCGACGTCGAACGGCGGCGGCGCGGGCCGGCCGTACGACAGCGGGTCGACCTGCTCCGACGGGCGGGGCGTGGACGCGGGGTCGGCCTGTTCAGGACCGAGCACCAGCACCGGCCCGCCCAGCTCGATCCTTGCGCCGGAGCCGTCTGCGGGGGTCTGGACCTCGAGGTCGGCCCGGGCGCCGGCGGTCACCTCGACGGCGACGTCCTGCACCGTGGACGGCTGCGACACGTCGGTCCCGTCGACGGCGAGCAGGCGGAACGGCGCCCCGGACACCCACACCGACATCGGCCCGTTGTCGGTGTTGACGACCCGGACCCTGACCGTGGCGCCGGGCTCCACGACGTGGCGGCTCTCGCCCGGGCGACCGTTGAGAGTCCGGACCCCGCCGTACAGGTGCACCAGGGCGACGGCGTCGCCCGCGGGGTCGTCCGCAGCCGGGGTCCCGTCGGCGGGCTCGACGACCAGCGCCCCCAGCAGGCCGCGGCGGACCTGCTCGTGGGACAGCTGGTGAGAGTGGTACCAGTACGTGCCGACCTGGTCGGCCACGAACCGGTAGACGTGCTCCCCGCCGACGGGCACCGCGTCCTGCGTGACGCCCGCGACGCCGTCCATGGCGTTGGGCACGTCGACACCGTGCCAGTGCAGCGTGGCCCCGCCGGGGACGGACTCGTTGACCAGTCGGACCTCCACCAGCTGCCCCTGCAAGGCCCGGATCTCCGGTCCCGGTGACGCGCCGTTCAGGGTGTACCCGTCGAGCGTCCGCCCTCCGCCGAGGTCGACCTCGCCGGCACGGGCGACCAGGGTCACCTCGACGTCAGCCGGACGTTCCTCGGGCGGCGCGAGCGTGTCGACGGAGCGGACCGATGGGGCGTCACGCCCGCCCCCGTCGGTGTGGCCACCGGTCGCGTGGGCGTCGAAGACCTCGCCCCCGTGGTCGGGGTACCCCATGTCGGTCGCGGCGTACGACGCCGGCAGCCGGCTGTCCTGCCACAGCCAGGCCAGCGGAGCGACGACCACCGCGGTCAGGACGACGCCGACGAGCAGGGTCGCGCGGCGTCCCCTGGGTCTCACCGTCAGCGGGGCGAGGTGACCAGCGGTGTGGCCTCCGTCGTCACGTCCGTGCGGGCGAGCCGCCCGGCCTGGAGGGCGGCGACGAACAGCACCAGGGCGTTCGCACCGTGCAGCAGGCCGGCGAGCGGGAGCCCGCTGGAGAACATGCCCAGCAGCACCTGCACCACGACCAGGCCCAGGACCCCGCCGGCCCAGGCGACACCCTTGGGCACCTTGGCGAAGAAGGACACGATCAGCAGGACGAGCGCGACGAGGGGGATCAGCATCATCCCGTTGACGCCGTGGACGATGAAGCCGGCGACCTCGTCGAAGAGGACGTCCTCGCTCTCCATCGCCGCGGCGTCCAGGGTGCCCCCGTCGGCCACCCAGCTGGTGAGGCCCGACAGGGCCCAGGCGATCGCCGCGGCCTGGACGACCACCAGGGCGGCGACCAGGTAGGCGAGGACTCGGTATGCAGCTCTCATGGCGTGCACCTCTCGAGGGTCGGAGCAGTTGCGTCGCGACGACGACGCCGCAGCTCCCCTCGGAGGGGTGCGTGCGCACCGGTCGCTTGTGACTCACTGTGGCGGCGGAGGCGGGCGGAGCCCAGGAGGTTGCACCCGCGGTGACGAACGGGCCGCCGTGCCGGCGGCAGACTGGTGCAAAGAGGCTAGCGGCGGCCACCGACCGTGTGCAGCAGGTTTTCCGGGGATCGTCGACGTGGGGCGCGTCAGCGTTCGGTGAGGGCCCGGACGATCTGCTCCTCGAAGTCCGGCGTGGTGATCCTGGCCATCTGGCCCGGGCTGGGCGCGACCCGTACGTCGACACCCGGGAGCGCCTGCTCGACCTGGCTGCGGAACCCCCTCGAGGCGGCCCCGAGGAGCACCACCCGCTCCGGGCGCCGCAGGACGGCCAGCCAGGCGTCGAGGACCGGGCGGGCGTCGGCGCGACCGAGGCCCAGGCCGGTCTGCCACGGCGTGACGTTCCACTCGACGACCTCGGACCGAGCCAGACCGGCCCGACGTCCGAGCCGCCACATCCGGGTGGCGGCCCCGTCGGTGTTGTCGGGCGACACGAGCCCGCTCCCCCCGTTGACGCTCATCAGGCAGGGGAACGGACCGGCGTGCAGCACGACGACGCGGGCGTCGGCGCCACCGGAGGCCGGGTCGACGTGCGGCAGGTGGTCAGCCGCGGAGCGGACTCCGGCCCGGCGCATCGCCTGCACGGTGGCGGCGCGCCAGCCGTCGAACGCGGCGACATGGGGCGCGATGAGGGCGGCGTGCTTGCGCCGGACCACGTCCGGGTCGTCGTGGGACCGGTCGTGGGTGAACGGTGCCTCCCCGACCAGGCCCCGCAGGTCGGCGTCGGTCACGTGGTGCGTCGGCCGGGGCGCGACGGCGGGCATCAGGCCCAGACCTTGCCCGGGTTCATGATCCCGTGCGGGTCGAGCGCGTCCTTGACGGCCCGCTGCATGGCCATCACCTCGGACGGGAGCTCGGCGGTGAGCCCGTCCCGCTTGAGCAGACCGACGCCGTGCTCGCCGGTGACCGTGCCGCCCAGCTGGATCGCGTCGGCCATCAGCTGGTCGAAAGCGGCCTGGCCCCGCACCTGGGCCGCCTCGTCCCCGGCCGGGACCACGACGAGGGGGTGCAGGTTGCCGTCGCCGGCGTGGGCGAGCGTGGCGATGACGAGGTCGTGCTGCTGGGCGACCGCCCTCACCCGGGCCAGCATCTGCGGCAGCGCCGCGAGCGGCACGCAGACGTCCTCGGTCAGCACCGGGCCGAGCCGTTCGACCGCCTGGTAGCCCAGTCGGCGAGCCTCGAACAGCGCCTCGGCCTCTGCCGCGTCGCCCGAGCGGTCGGCCCAGGTCGCACCCGCGGCCTCGAAGGCCCGGAGGACGAGATCGGCCTCCTCGTCACCCCGCGCCCCGACCGAGTCCGTGCGGGCCAGCAGCACGGTGTCCGCCTCGTCGGACAGGCCCATCGCCTTCCAGGCGTCGAGCGCGACCAGGCAGGCGTGGTCCATCAGCTCCATCGCCGACGGCACCACCCCCGCGGCGGCGACCGCGGCGACGGCCTCCCCCGCGGTGACGGCGGAGTCGAAGTACCCGACCACGGTGTGCTCGACGGGTCGGGCGGGTCGTAGCCGCAGGGTCACCTCGGTGATCACCCCGAGCGTGCCCTCGGACCCCACGAACAGCGAGGTCAGGTCCATGCCGGCGACGCCCTTGGCGGTGCGGCGGCCGAGCCGGACCAGCTCGCCCGTCCCCGTCACGACCTGCATCCCGAGGACGTAGTCACCCGTCACGCCGTACTTGACGCAGCACAGCCCCCCGGCGTCCGTGGCGACGTTGCCGCCGATGGTCGACCAGGACGCGCTGGCCGGGTCCGGCGGGTACCAGAGGCCGTGCTCCGCGACGGCGGCACGCAGGTCGGCGTTGACGACGCCGGGCTCGACCACGGCCAGCCGTTCGACCGTGTCGACCTCGAGCAGCGACGTCATCCGCTCGGTCGACAGGACGACCCCGCCGGCCACGGAGTTGGCGCCGCCGGCCAGTCCGGAGCCCGCACCGCGAGACACCACCGGCGTGCGGTGGCTCAGGCAGGCACGGACGACGTCACGGACCTGTTCGGCCGACCGCGGCCGGACCACGGCCACCGGTTGCCCGCTCTCCGCCCACGCCGCCTGGTCCCGGCCGTAGCGCTCGGTCGACACCGGGTCGGTCAGCACGTGCTCGGGTCCCACGGCTGCCCGCAGGTCCTCGACCAGTCCTGCTCCGTCCGCCGCCAGGACCGCGCCGTCACGGGTCCCACCGTGCGTGCGTCGCTCGCCCACCGTCATGCGGTCCTGACTACCAGACCCGCCGGACGGAAGCCCCGCCCGGGTGCGGTCCGTCACGGGATCCGGGCGTCGACCGGCAACGGCTCCCCCGAGCGCCCACATCGATATTGAGACAGCTGACCAAGTCGAACAGCCGGCCGAGACTGTCGTACCTCGCTCGACGGCCGCGGAGAGCCCGCCCCACTTGTTGTCCACAGGGTCTTGCCGCCGGACGTGACTGTTTGCCTAGACTCGCGGCGTGCGGGGGACGAACCAGGCATCACGCGTGTGGGGTGCAGCGGCAGGGGTGGCGCTGCTGCTGGCGTCGAGCGCGTGCTCGGGCGGGGCCGACGAGGACCCGACGGAGCCCAGCTTCGTCCCGGTCCCGTCGACCAGCGAGGCCGAGCCCAGCGCCACGTCGAGCGCGGACCCCAGCGCAGACGCGACGGCGACAGCCGAGGCGCTGGTCGCGCCCGAGCTGCCCGCCGTCGCGACCGAGGAGACCCCCGAGGGCGCCGCGGCCTTCGCGGAGTGGTGGTTCGAGACACTCAACTACGCGACCGCAACTGGGGATACGGGGGAGCTACGCGCTGCGTTCCAGGAAGAGTGCGTCACGTGTCAAGGATTTGTTGGCCGGATCGACGATGCCTACGGGTCCAACGGGCGAATCGAGGGAGGACTGCTTGACGTTCAGGTTGAATCGTCCGCAGTCCAAGAAGGAATCTCAACAATGCCTGTTCTGGCGGAAGCCCAAGCCGGAGAAGTACTAAGCGCCGACGGTGCGACCGAGACGGTCCTAACGGCAGAGCGCGTGAACCTCGTGATTGCAGTTGCTTGGACAGGATCGGCCTGGGTCGTGGGGGATCTGGTTGCATGAGACGGGTATTCGCCGCATGGGTGGCGCTCACATTGACATTCTTGGCAAGCACGCCGGTTGCCTCCGCGTCGGGTAAGAGTTCTGACCAGGAAGGTGCCATCACAGGGGTTGCCCGCAAGGGAGCCATTGACGTCCGGAGCATCAAGGAACGCACGTTCCGGCAACAGGTCGAGGACGCGGCCATTGCTCCAGCGTCCAGCTCTGGAGCCAACACCGGCCCCATCACCCTCGAGCGCTACGTCTACGCCTGCGGCGGCAACTCCTACGCCACCGACCCCGCCGTCAACGTCCCCTGCGAGGAGTCCTTCCAGTTCTGCCCCGCTGGCCCCGAGCAACCGCGGCAGTTCTTCC
The DNA here is from genome assembly GCA_038258055.1 of Actinomycetales bacterium. Taxonomy (GTDB): domain Bacteria; phylum Actinomycetota; class Actinomycetes; order Actinomycetales; family JBBAYJ01; genus Aquipuribacter. The sequence continues at coordinate 11,518 of JBBSQH010000023.1, read as the reverse complement.
GCTACACCACCACGATCACCGGCATCGAGGCCGTGCCCGCCCCTGGGGCGCGGTGGACGCTCAACGGGGTCCTCTGCCTCCCGACGGCCGCAGGCGACCCGGCGGCAGCCGAGGCGGCACCGGTCCCCGTCGTCACCCTCGCCGACTTCCGCTCGCTACCGCTGCCGGCCGGCGAACCCACGATCCAGCCCGGCGGCGGCGAAGCGCTCATCCGAGCCCGGACCAACGTCTACGTCGACCCCGACAGCACCGACGAGCAGACCTTCGACATCACGCTGCTGGGAACCCCCGTCACCGTCCGCGCCACGCCCGTCAGCTACACCTGGGACTTCGGCGACGGCAGCGACCCGCTGGTCACCGACGACCCCGGCGCCCCCTACCCCGACCTCACCACCTGGCACGAGTACAGCGAGCCCGGTGACGTGGGCATCACGCTCACCACCACGTACACCGGCGCCTACTCCGTCGCCGGCGGCCCGTTCATCGACATCGGGGGCACGGCCGAGATCGTCAGCGAACCCGTCGGGCTCGAGCTGGTCAGCACGACGAACCGCCTCACCGGCTGAGCGGATGGGCGATTCGCGCCGACCGCGACCACCTCGGGCGGCACACTCCCCCTCGTGAGCCATCGGCCGGACCTGCCCCGCGGCGCCGACGTCGTCGTGATCGGCGGCGGGGTGATGGGGACGTCCGTCGCGTTCCACCTGGCCGAGGAGGGCGCCGACGTCGTCCTACTCGAGCGTGACGAGCTGGGCTCGGGGTCCTCGGGCAAGCCGATCGGCGGTGTCCGGGCCCAGTTCAGCGACCCGCTCAACGTCGCGCTCGGCGCCCGCAGCCTGCGCGCCTACGAGGACTTCGCCCGTCGACCCGGCGCGGACATCGGACTGCAGCAGGTCGGCTACCTGTTCCTGCTCCCCACCGCGGCCGACGTCGACCTGTTCCGCGACAGCGTGACCGTGCAGAACGCCCAGGGCGTGCCCAGCCGGATCATCGACCTGGCCGAGGCCTGCGCCCTCAACCGTTACGTCGACCCCGCCCGGTACCGGGCGGCCGCGTACTCCCCCGAGGACGGCTGGGCCTACCCCGGCGCGGTGGTCACCGGCTACGCGGACGCCGCCCGGCGCCTCGGCGCGACCGTGCTCACCGGCACGCCCGTCCGCGGCGTCAGCGTCGAGCACCAGCAGGTGACCGGGGTGGTGACCGACCGCGGGACCGTCGCCACGGGCGCCGTGGTGTGCTGCGCCGGCGCCTGGTCGCAACAGCTCGGTGACTCCGCGGGTGTGCACCTGCCGGTCGTACCGCTGCGGCGCCAGATCGGGTTCACCGGTCCGTTCCGCCGTCCACCCGGCACCGGTCGGCTGCCGTTCACCATCGACTTCGGTTCCACGTTCTACGTGCACGACGCGGGCACCGGCACGGACGCGGACCTGCTGCTGGGGATCGCGGACCCCGCCCAGCCCGTCGGCTTCGACCGTGACTACGACGAGGCCTGGCTGCCGATGCTGCGCGACGCCGCGCGTTCCTGCGTCCCCGCCCTGGCCGACGTGCCCATCACCCGCGGCTGGGCCGGGCTCTACGAGATGACCCCCGACCACAACGCCCTGATCGGCGAGTCCGCCCAGGTCAGCCGGTTCCTGTACGCCACGGGGTTCTCCGGCCACGGGTTCCTGCAGGCCCCGGCGGTGGGCGAGGTGGTCCGCGACCTGCTCGCCGGCCGGGTGCCGTTCACCGACGTGACCGGCTTCGGCGCGGACCGGTTCGCCCAGGCCCGGGCGGCGCGGCGTGAGGCGAACATCATCTGAGCCCGGGGGTTGGTGCGGCCCCGAACGGGTACCTCATCAGCCTGATGAACGAGACCTCGACCTCCACCGCCGGCCCGACCGTCGACGAGCCGTCCTCCGCCCTGGTGCGCGAGTGGACCGCCTGCGCCCTGGTCCGCGCCGCGACCCGGTTCCTGCCCGTGCCGATCCTCGACGACGCCGTCGCGCTGCGGGCCACCAGGGTCGCGGTCTCGCGCACGCTGCGCGCCCACGGTCGCACCTACCCCGCAAGCGCGGTGGAGCCGTTGTGGACCGACCGCAAGGGCAGCCTGCTTCGGCGGGTGACCGCGGTCCCCCGCAAGATCCTCTTCTTCCCGATCCGCAAGTGGACCCGCGTCGCGGGCGCCGTGACCGGTGTCCCGACCGACATCAGCCGGGTGCTGCTCGTCGGCCGAGCCACCCACCGACGGCTGGCGCTGGGTGAGCTGGCCTCCCCCGACCACCGTGTCCTGACCACCGAGGCCGCCCGTGTCCGTGAGGCGTTCGAGACGGTCGTCGACGAGATGGACCTGCACCTGCTCCGCGGCGCCGTCAGCGACGCGCTAGACGGGGTAAAGGACCTGAGCGCGGCCGTGGCCGAATACGCGCGCGAGCGTTTCGGCACCGAGGGCACGGAGCGCGACTCCGACGGCACCGGGACCGGGACCCCGGAGCCCGGCCCCGTCGCCGCCGGGGCGGACCAGGTCGAGGAGGTCCTCGCCCGGCCAGAGGTCGTCCGCCTGCTCGCCGAGTTCGACCGGCGGATGGACCAGCGGCTGGGCCGACCCTGACCTGGTCGGGCCCGCGTCGCGTCGAGGGCGTCGACGTCGAGCGGTGGCAGCGTGAGGTGGACGGCGGCGTCCGCCCCCGACCGGCGCTGGTGCTGCTGGACCTCGAGCCGTACGTGGCGGTGTGGTTGACCGGGCAGGCCGAGGTGGACTCCGGGGTCGCCCGGCTGTCCCGGCTGTGGGGCGACCAGCCGGTGCTCGTGGTGACCAACTCGCCGCGGGTGGTGTCCGACCACGTCCTGCCCCCGACATGGCGGCAGCGCAGCCGGGCCCGCAAGCCCTTCACCCGCCTCGCTCCGCCGCCCGGGTCCGTCGTCGTCGGTGACCAGCCCCTGCAGGACGGCCTGCTCGCCTGGCGCTACCGGGCAACCTTCGTCCGGGTGCCACTACCGCCGACGGCGCCGTGGTGGGCGCGTACGACCCACCGGCTGTTCACCCCGCTGTCGCGACTGTGGCTGAGGCCGCCTGCCGGATCTCCGCACGACTGACGACGGGGCCGCCCGCGACACCGCCGAGAGGGCGACGAGGTGGACGGCCCCGACGTGAGGGGCGAGCGCTCAGGCGGCCTGAGCGGCGACCTGGGCCCGCAGCGGCGCGAGCGCCTCGGTCCAGGCGACGACCTGGTCGAGCATGCCGTGCAGGACCTGCTCGTGGTAGTCGGCCGGGGTGAACTCGCTGTAGTTCTTGAAGTCGGTCATCAGCGACAGAGCGACCTGGCTGCGGACGTCCGCGACCTGGAGCTCGCCCATGATCAGGCGGAGACCCTCGACGGCGCGGACACCGCCGGCGCTGCCGTAGCCGACGAACCCGGCGGCCTTGTTGTTCCACTCGCTGTAGACGAAGTCCAGCGCGTTCTTGAGGGCGCCCGACGTCGCGTGGTTGTACTCCGGCGTGACGAACACGTAGCCGTCGTAGGACGCCACGGCCTCGGCCCAGCGCTTGGTGTGGTCGTTGGCGTACTGCCCCATCGACGGCGGCACGGCCTCGTCGAGCAGCGGCAGGTCGAACGCGGCGACGTCGAGCAGCTCGAACGTGGCGTCGTCACGGGTCGAGGCGATCTCCTGCACCCAGTGGCCGACGGCCTCGCCGTTGCGTCCGGGGCGGGTGCTTCCGACGACGATCGCGATCTTGGTCATGCTGCTCCTGCACCGTGCCGATCAGGCACTATTGATTGAACATTGAATGACCATGATAGGCGACAGCGGGAGAAGCGGCAAAAGGAGCTCGACCGGCTACCACCCGTCCGGCGCTGTCCTACCGTGTCCAGATGCGGGTCGCGCTGTGCCAGATCGCCTCCACGTCGGAGCCCGACGAGACGCTCCGCACGGTCGCCGACGGCATCGTGGCCGCGGCCGAGGAGGGCGCTGACCTGGCGGTCTTCCCGGAGGCGACGATGGCTCGCTTCGGCACGCGCCTGGTCCGCGTCGCCGAGCCGTTGGACGGACCCTGGGCGACCGAGGTCCGACGGCTGGCCTGCCAGGCCGGCCTCGCGGTGGTGGTCGGCATGTTCACCCCCGGGGCCGACGACCGGGTGCGCAACACGCTGCTCGCCACCGGACCGGGACTGGACACGCACTACGACAAGCTCCACCTGTTCGACGCGTTCGGGCTGCGCGAGTCCGACACGGTCGAACCCGGACGGCGGCTGGTGACCATCGGCGTCGCGGGCGTCCGCGTCGGTCTGGCGACCTGCTACGACCTGCGCTTCCCCGCCCAGTTCACGGCGCTGGCCGACGCCGGCGCCCAGGTCGTCGTCGTGCCTGCGTCCTGGGGCGACGGACCGGGCAAGGCCGAGCAGTGGGACCTGCTGGTGCGCGCCCGCGCCCTCGACAGCACGTCGTTCGTGCTGGCCTGCGACCAGGCCGAGCCGGGCACGGCAGGCCTGGACCCCGTCGCCGGGGCGGCGGGCGGCATCGGCCGCAGCACGGTCGCCTCCCCGCTCGGGGAGGTCAGGGCGCAGCTGGGGGCCGAGCCGGGGATGCTCGTCGTCGACGTCGACCCCGGCGAGGTGACGACGGTGCGCGAGCGCCTGCCCGTGCTGCGTCACGCCCGCGAGACCAGGCCGGCAGCCCCACGGACCGGGGCGTGAAGCAGATCGGGGCGACGCCCGGGCGACCGACCGGGCGTCAGCCCGCGAGGGCGGCGAGACGACGGATGCCCTCGTCGAGCACCTCGTCGCGCTTGCCGAAGGTGAACCGCACCAGGTGCCGCCCCTCGCCGGGGGTGGCGTAGAACACCTGCATCGGCACGGCCACCACACCGCAGCGCTCCGGCAGCGAGCGGCAGAACGACAGCCCGTCGACGCCGTCGGGCAGGGTCCCGCCGAACAGCGGCCGGATGTCGGCGGCCACGAAGTAGGTGCCCTGCGACACCTCCACGCCGAGCCCCGCACCGGCCAGCCCCGTCCGCAGCCGGTCGCGCCTGGACCGCATGCTGGCGGTGAAGGACTCGAAGTAGTCGTCGCCCAGCCCTAGCGCCACCGCGACCGCGGGCTGGAACGGTGCCCCGTTGGTGTAGGTCAGGTACTGCTTGACGCGCATCAGGGCCTGCACCAGCGGCTCGGGCCCGCACACCCAGCCGATCTTCCACCCGGTGCACGAGAACGACTTGCCCGCCGAGCTGACCTGCAGCGTCCGCTCCCGCATGCCGGGGAACGAGCACAGCGGCACGTGGCCCTGCCCGTCGGAGGAGTCGAGCACCAGGTGCTCGTAGACCTCGTCGGTCACCGCCACCACGTCGTGGGCCCGGCAGAGCTCGGCGAACAGGGCCAGCTCGTCGCGGGTCAGGACGGTGCCCGTGGGGTTGTGAGGGGTGTTGAGCAGCAGGAGCCGGGTGCGCGGCCCGAACGCGGCCCGCAGCTCGTCGGCGTCGAAGCAGAACCGGCCGTCCGCACCCGGGCGAAGGGCGACGGGTCGGACCACCGCCCCGGCGAGCGCGATCGCGGCGGCGTAGGAGTCGTAGAGCGGGTCGAACACGACGACCTCGTCCCCGGCCTCGCACAGGGCCAGCACGGCGGCGGTGACCGCCTCGGTCGCCCCGGCGGTGACGACGACCTCGGTGGCGGGGTCGTAAGCCAGCCCGTAGAAGCGCTGCTGGTGCGTCGCCACCGCCTCGCGCAGCTGCGGCGTGCCCGGCCCGGGCGGGTACTGGTTCACCCCGTCGCGGATGGCCTGGGCGGCCGCGTCGAGCATTTGGGTCGGGCCGTCGAAGTCCGGGAACCCCTGCCCCAGGTTGACCGCGCCGGTGGCCTGCGCCAGCGCCGACATCTCCGCGAAGATCGTCGTCCCGAACCCCCGCATCCTGGCCACGAGCGGTGTCGACCCCTCTGTCAGCATGCGGCCGAGGGTACGCAGATCTGTCGCCTCCGGACCCTTGTGGCAGTCTCGGCGCCCGGGGACGGGTCACCGCAGGTACGGAGGAGGGTCACGTGTCGCAGCTGCTCGCGCTCGTGGACTACCGGCCGGTGTTCGAGGCCATCCCCGCTCCGTGCCTGCTGATCGACGCCGACCTGATGATCGTGGACGCCAACGACTCGTACCTTCGGGAGCTGCGCCGCGACCGGGAGGACCTCGTCGGCAGAGCCTTCTTCGACGCGTTCCCGGACGGTCCGCAGCCGTTGAGCGGGGCCGCGCTGGCGGCGTCCATGCGCGAGGTCCTGACCAGCGGTCGCCCCGACGAGCTGCCGCTGCTGGAGTACGGCGTGGAGCCCGAGGCCGGGTCGGGGACCTGGACCAGGCGCTGGTGGCGCATCGTGAACACACCCGTCCACGCTCCCGACGGCTCGGTCGCCGGTCTGCTCAACACCGTGCAGGACGTCACCACCGCGGTGGAGGAGCGCAACCGGACCGCAGCCGCCCTGTCGGTGGTGTCCGAGGCCGAGCACCGCACCTCACGCCGCCTCGCCGGGCTGGTCGAGGTCGGCATCGAGCTGGCGTCCGCCCAGACGGTCGACGACCTGACGGAGGCCGTGGTCGGGCACGGCCTGTCGGTGCTGGGCGCAGACGGTGGCGCCGTGGGCGTCAGCGACCCGGCGAACGGCACGATGCGGCTGACGACGACGGAGTCGCTGGGCCCGAAGACCCGCATGACCTACGGCGAGATCCCGCTCGACGGGCCGCTGCCGGCCGCGGTGGCGGCGCGCACCATGAGCCCGGTGCTGCTCGGCGACCGGGCGGCGGGCCTGGCCTTCTCCCCGTCGATGGCCGGCGTCTACGAGACCGCCGGCCGGGACGCCTGGGCCGCGCTCCCGCTGGTGGTCGGCCGACGCGGCCTGGGGTCGATCACCATCAGCTGGGACGGTCCCCAGGAGTTCACCAAGGCCGACACCGACCTGATGCAGGCCTTCGCCGCGCAGTGCGCCCAGGCGCTGGACCGGCTGCTCTCCCAGCAGCAGGAGCGCGAGGCGGCCGCCGCGACGGCCCGGTTCGCGGAGGCGCTGCAGCGGAGCCTGCTCACCGACCCGATCCAGCCCGACCACCCGCAGATCGCCGTGCGCTACCAGCCCGCCAGCCAGGAGGCCCAGGTCGGGGGCGACTGGTACGACGCCTTCCTGACCCGTGACGGCGCCACGTCGCTGGTCGTCGGCGACGTGTCGGGGCACGACCGGGACGCGGCGGCGAGCATGGCGCAGGTCCGCAACGTCCTGCGCGGGATCGGTCACGCCCTCGTGGAACCGCCTGCCGCCGTGCTCACGTCGCTCGACGTGGCGATGCGGAACCTGGACGTGCGGGGCCTGGCGACCGCGATCCTGGCTCGCGTAGAGGTCGACGCCGGCCGCGGGACGGACGAGGACCAGGCCAGGATCCTGCGCTGGTCCAACGCCGGCCACCCGCCACCGCTGCTGGTGCACGAGAACGGTGCCACCGAGCTGCTCCTGCGACCGACCGACCTGCTGCTCGGGCTCGACGCCACGACCGAGCGGTACGACCACGTCCATCCCCTGCCCCCCGGGGTCACGGTGCTGCTGTTCACCGACGGCCTGGTCGAGCGGCGCGACATCGACCTCGACCAGGGCCTGCAGCGGCTCAGCACCGCGGCCTGCCGGCTGCGCGGGCTGGCGCTGGAGGACTTCACCGACGCGCTGCTCAGCGAGCTCGCCGCCGACGCCGAGGACGACGTCGTCCTGATGGCGGTCCGGGCGCACCCCAGCGACCTGCCGCGACCGCCCGAGGCCGGCCCCGAGCAGCTCCCCGACTCGCTCGTGGTCGACCAGGCGTGAGCGGCTCCGTCGCCACCTGGCAGCTGCGCGCCGCGTTCGCCCGCCGGCTGTCGGAGATGTACGGCGCCGAGGTGCCGGCCTACACGACGCTGCTCGAGGTCAGCCACGCCGTCAACGCCGACGTCGTCGCCGCGCGCGGTGCCGACGCGCAGCGCCTCGGCAGCATCGACCGGGTCACGGCGGAGCGGCACGGCGCCATCCGGCTCGGCACCCCACATGAGATGGCCCAGGTTGCCAGCATCTTCGGCGCCATGGGGATGCACCCGGTCGGCTTCTACGACCTGCGCGAGACGGCGAGCGCCGTCCCCGTGATCTCCACCGCGTTCCGCCCCGTCGACGCCGACGAGCTGGCCCGCAACCCGTTCCGGGTGTTCACGTCCATGCTCACCACCGCGGACCGGCGCTTCTTCTCCGCCGACCTGCAGGCCCGGCTGGAGACGGCCCTGGGCCGTCGAGAGGTCTTCCACCCCGACCTGGTGGCCCTGGCCGGGCGGGCCGAGACCGACGGCGGTCTGGGCGACGCCGACGCCGAGCGGTTCCTCGCGCTGGCGGTCGCCGCGTTCGAGCTGTCCGCCGAGCCCGTCGACCGCGCCTGGTACGACGAGCTCGAGGCGGTCAGCGCCGTGGCCGCCGACATCGGCGGCGTGGCCAGCACCCACGTCAACCACCTGACACCTCGCGTGCTGGACATCGACGACCTGTACGCCCGGATGACCGACCGCGGCATCACGATGATCGACGACATCCAGGGCCCGCCCGCCTGGGAGGGCCCGGACGTGCTGCTGCGGCAGACCTCGTTCCGCGCCCTCGACGAGCCCCGAGCGTTCCGCGGCCCCGACGGCACCGTGAGCCACGACGCGCTGCGGGTCCGGTTCGGGGAGGTCGAGGCGCGGGGCATCGCCCTGACGCCGGCCGGGCGCGAGGTGTACGACCGGGCCGTGGCCGAGGTGGCCGGCCGCGGGCTGGGCACGGCGGAGGAGCGGCACACGGCGAAGGTCGAGGTGTGGCGACGTGACCTCCCGGCCACCGAGGCGGGGCTCGCCGAGCGCGGTCTGGCCTACTTCACCTACGCGGTCGTCGAGGGCGCCGTGGTGCGGGAACCCGTGGTCTACGAGGACTTCCTGCCCCAGTCGGCGGCCGGGATCTTCGCCTCCAACCTCAGCCACGACGGGGTGCGGGACGAGGAGCAGGCCGGCGTCGAGCGCGACGCGGACTGGCTGGCGGGGGCGCTGGGGCGCGAGCTGCACGACCCGTTCGAGCTGTACGACGCGCAGTCCCGGGCCTCCCGCGAGCAGGTCGCCGCCCGGTTGGGCGTCGCGCCGGAGTCGCTGGCCCCCTGAGGACGGGGCTCCCGCCGTCGGTGGCCCCGGGCGTCAGTCGGCGTGCTCGGGCGGCCAGACGACCGCGAACCGCTCGAACACGACCGGCTCGGTCGCGGGGTCCCACACGTCGCCGGTCAGGGCCAGCTGCCGCATCCAGTACCGGCCGTGCCCGACCAGCCACTCCTGGCGGTCCCGGTCGCCCTCCCCCTCGTCGCGGGCGAACCGGTCGTCCACGCTGTCGGCCGGACCGACCCTGAGCTCGACGGAACGCAGCACGACGCGCGGACGACCTGACCCGTCGCAGGCGACCCAGTGCGAACCGATCCGCGGGGGCAGCTCGCCCGTGCTCGCGAAGTCCCGCAGCAGGGCGGCCGTCGCCCGCTTGCCGCGGGCCAGCACCAGGCCGAGGAGCTCGTCGGCCAGTGGGGCGGAGTCACCGAAGTGGTCGACAACGTGGGTGTCCCAGGCCTGGTCGGGGTGCTCCGTCAGGTAGGCGCGCCACATCCGGTCCGCCGCAGCCGAGTCGTGATCCGCCACCGGCGGGCGCGCGGCCGCCTCCCACGGGAGCGGGGCGGGAGCGGAGGCGTAGGGAACCATGCGACAAGACTGCCGCAGGGCAGGCCAGACTGGCCGCACGCACCCCTACCCTCCCGGGAGTCCCACGCATGAGCACGCCCCTGACCACCGAGCTGCGCGAGTCCGCCCTGGCCGCCCTGGACCGCATCGGCGCCGACGTCCCGCTCACCGCCGACGGCGCGGCGACGCTGACGGCCCGCTCACCGCTGTCCGGCCAGGCGCTGCTGGACCTGCCTGCCGCCGACGCCGCCGAGGTCGAGCGGGCCGTGACCGCCGCCCACGAGGCGTTCCTCACCTGGCGCTCGGTCCCGGCCCCGGCCCGCGGTGCCGTCGTCAAGCGCTTCGGCGAGCTGCTCACCGAGCACAAGGCCGACCTGGCCACCCTGGTCACGGTCGAGGCCGGCAAGGTCACCTCCGAGGCGCTCGGCGAGGTGCAGGAGATGATCGACATCTGCGACCTGGCCGTCGGGCTCAGCCGCCAGGTCGGCGGGCGGACCATGCCGTCGGAGCGTCCCGGGCACCGTCTGATGGAGACCTGGCACCCGATCGGCGTCGTGGGCGTCATCAGCGCGTTCAACTTCCCCGCCGCCGTCTGGTCGTGGAACACCGCCGTGGCCCTGGTGTGCGGCGACCCCGTGGTGTGGAAGCCGTCGGAGCTGACCACGCTGACCGCCGTCGGCTGCAGCGCCCTGCTGGACCGGGCGCTGGTCGAGGGCGGGTACTCCCCCGACGTGCACCGCCTCGTGCTCGGCGGTCGTGAGGTCGGCGAGGCCCTGGTTGCCGACCGTCGGGTGGCGCTGCTGTCGGCCACGGGCTCGGAGCGGATGGGCGCCCAGGTCGCCCCCGTCGTCGCAGCGCGCTTCGGCCGCACCCTGCTGGAGCTCGGCGGCAACAACGCCGCGGTCGTCGCCCCCAGCGCCGACCTGGACATCGCCGTGCGGGGCATCGTGTTCGCCGCGGTCGGCACGGCCGGTCAGCGGTGCACGTCGATGCGCCGCCTGCTGGTGCACTCGAGCATCGCCGACGAGGTCGTCGGCCGGCTCCGCACCGCCTACGAGGCGCTGCCGATCGGCGACCCGCGGGCCGGGGGCACCCTGGTAGGCCCCCTGGTGTCCGTCGCCGCGCGCGACCGGATGGCCGCGTCGCTCGAGCGGGCCGTGGCCGACGGCGGCGAGGTCGTCGTCGGCGGTGAGCCCGTGAAGGTCGAGGGGGCCGAGGACGCCGCGTACGTGGCGCCCGCCCTGGTCCGGATGCCGCGCCAGAGCGACGTCGTCGCCGAGGAGACGTTCGCGTCGATCCTCTGGGTGATGACCTACGAGGACCTCGACGAGGCCATCGCGGTGCACAACGCCGTGCCGCAGGGCCTGTCGTCGTCCATCTTCACCGCCGACGTCCGGGAGGCCGAGCGGTTCATGTCCGAGGCCGGGTCCGACTGCGGCATCGTCAACGTCAACATCGGCACCTCCGGGGCGGAGATCGGCGGCGCGTTCGGCGGCGAGAAGACCACGGGCGGCGGGCGAGAGTCCGGCTCCGACGCGTGGCGGGCCTACATGCGACGGGCCACCAACACCGTGAACTACTCCGACGCGCTGCCGCTGGCCCAGGGTGTGAACTTCGGGTGAGCGTGCCGATTCTGCTGTCCCCGTCGGGCGAGGGGCTGGGCACGGGGTGGCTCTTCCTCGTCCTCGCGGCCCTGTTCCTGCTGGACACGCTGTGGCGACGGCTCCGGATCGGGCCGGTCCGTCGCCGGACCCGGCCGACCTCCCGGGCCGGGCGCCCGGCCCCCGGGGAGCCGCAGGTGGGCCAGATCTGGTG
>JBBSQH010000022.1:0-55047 GCA_038258055.1 Actinomycetales bacterium | reverse complement strand
GGGGTGTCGTGTAGCCACCACGGGGTTCGCCGGGTAGGGGGCGATCCTCGGGCGGGGGCCGGGTTGTTCCCGCGCGCACCTCGCCGCCGCCCGACCGGGCGCCACCGCTCAGGCGCGGGTGATCGCGTTGGCCTGCATCGCGTCGGACAGGTAGACCGCCAGGCCCGCGGCCTTGTCCTCGTACGTCCTGGTGAACCGGGGGTCGCTCACGTACATCTGCCCGATGCCGGCGTGCATCTCCAGGCTGCAGTCGTAGTGCCAGCGGCAGATCAGCTGCCGGTGCTCCTCGGCCAGGTCCCGGGCCGTCGGGCCGTCGGACGGCTCCCCGGCCTGCATCGCCGCCACGAACCGCGCGTCGATGTCGTCGGCCTCGGCCTTCAGCCGCGCCCAGTCGTCCTTGGTGTAGGACTTCTCGCGCGCCCGGGCCTGCGCCCAGGCGTCCGTGTCGCCCCAGCGCTGCTCCGCCTCGACCGCGTACTCCTGCTCGTTCTCGACCCAGGTGTCGCCGAACAGCTCCCGCTTCTCGGCCTGGGTCAGGTTGACACCGCTCATCTGCCTCTCCATCTGCTCCGTCAGCGCCGCCTGCACCTGCTGCAGGCGGTCGATGCGCGCGGTGACGGCGACGAGCTGGCCCTCGACCTGCCGGGCCCGGTCGTCGTCGTCACCGTCGAGGAGGACGGCGACCTGCTCGAGCGTGAAGCCGAGCTCGCGGTAGACGAGCACCTGCCGCACCCGGTCCAGGTCCGCGTCGGTGTAGACGCGGTACCCGGCCCCGGTGCGGCCGCCCGGCACCACGAGGCCGACGGCGTCGTAGTGGTGCAGGGTGCGCACCGTCGTCCCGACCAGCCCTGCGGCCGGTCCGACCGTCCACCCCTGCTCCGCCTCGACCACCGTCGTCCTCCTCATGCCGCGAGCGTGAGCGCTTACGTCACGTCAGGGTCAAGCCTTCTGCGGGTCGTACCAGTGCAGGCCAGTGGACAGCAGCCGCGAGGCCTCGTTCGGCCCCATCCCGCCCGGCTCGTACGGGTAGACGGGGATGCTGGCCCCCAGCAGGGGCTCGACCACGCGCCAGGCCTCCTCGACGGTGTCCTGCCGGGCGAACCGTCTGGGGTTGCCGTCGAGGATGTCCTCCAGCAGGCGCTCGTAGGCGTCGTCGGACTCGCCGAGGCTGGACTCGAAGTCGACCTCGAGCGAGATGGGCTTGGTCGCGAACGTGCGACCGGGCCGCTTGGCCTCGACCGACACCGACACCCCGCCGTCGCCCCCGAGGCGGAACCGGATGAGGTTCGGGTGGGGCCGGGGCGCGGCCTCGCCCGCGAACAGCAGCGTGGGGGTCGGCTTGAGCTCGATGACGGCCTCCAGCGCCGTGGTCGACATCTGCTTGCCGGTGCGGATGAACCACGGCACCCCCGACCAGCGCCATGAGTCGATCTCCAGCCGCAGGGCGGCGTAGGTCTCCACCTGGGAGTCGTGCGCGACGCCGGGCTCGTCGAGGTAGCCCTCGAACTGGCCGTAGACCACGTCGTCGGGCGTGATGCTGCGCGTCGCGCGGAGCACCTTGACCTTCTCGTCCCGCAGCGCCTCGGCGCCGCCACCGGCCGGCGGCTCCATGGCCAGCACGCACACGATCTGCAGCAGGTGGTTCTGCACCACGTCTCGGACCGCACCGACGGAGTCGTAGAACGACCCCCGCCCGGCCACGCCGAAGCCCTCGGCCATCGTGATCTGCACGCTGGCGACCTTGTCGCGGTTCCAGACCGGCTCGAAGAGGGAGTTCGCGAACCTGAACGTCAGCAGGTTCTCGACCGTCTCCTTGCCCAGGAAGTGGTCGATCCGGAAGACCTGGTCCTCGTGGAAGACCCCGCGGATGGTCTCGTTGAGCTCGCAGGCGCTGGCCAGGTCCCGACCGAACGGCTTCTCGACGATGACGCGGGCGCCCTCGGTCAGGTCGTGCTCGCGGAGCTCGGAGATGACGGTCGGGAACAGCGACGGCGGGATGGCCAGGTAGTGCGCCGGGTGCTGGGCGTCGCCGAGCACCTCGGCGAGCCGGGCGTAGGTGTCGTCCTTGAGGTAGTCGCCCTGGACGTACCGCAGCCGCGCGCACAGGGAGTCGATCGCCTCGGCGCGGACGGCGCCCTTGACGTGGGTCGTCACCGCCTCGTGGGCCCGGGCGCGCAGGGTCTCGTCGTCACCCTCGCTCAGGGCGACGCCGATCACCGGCATGTCGAGCCGGCCCTTGGCCTCCAGCTCGTACAGCGCGGGGAAGAGCTTCTTGAACGCCAGGTCTCCCGTGGCGCCGAACAGGACCAGGGCGTCGCTGCGTGTCATGCCCCTACCTCACCACGGCTCGGCCGGCCAGTCCTCCTGGTGACGCAGCGTGCGACGGCGCGCTCCATCCGGGTGACAGGACCGGGGTCGGCTACGCGGGCCGCGCCACGGGGCCGATGCACAGACGGACGCCCTCCCCCCGAGGCGGGGCCGAACCACGAGACGACGAGAGGACGACCTCAGGTGCGGACACGACCCATGGCCGGTGCCCGGAGGCCTCGACCCCGTTCGCGCAAGGTCGTGGCGCTCGTCGCAGCGGCTCTCGTGACCGCCGCCGTGGTCGTCCCGACGGCCGGGCCCGTTGACGACACCGCGGTGGCCGCGCCCGACCTGACCCTGTCCCTCCCCCGGTCCACCGGCCCGGCCGACGACCTGCTGCCGCCCCGCGCGGTCGACGGGGCCGCGGCCGGTCCCGTCGAGGTCGGCGAGCTCCCCGGTGGTCCGGGCACCGTCTCCGCCGACGTCGGCCCGGTCACCACGGACGCCGTCCCCGCCGGTACCGGCACGAACGACCCGACCCTCGCCGACGCCACCGGCCCGGGCCCGACCAGCACAGGCCTGACCAGCACAGGCCTGACCAGCACGGGTCCGACCAGCACGGGTCCGACCAGCACGGGTCCGACCAGCACGGGTCCGACCAGCACAGGCGCCGGCGGCACGGGTGACATCCGCACGGGCGCCGGGAGCCCGGGTCCGACCAGCAACGACGCCGGCGGGTCGACCCCCGTGTCCCCGGCCCCCGTGCCGCCGACGTCCCCCGGCCCGGTCGCCCCGGGGGAGGCGGCCGCCCCGGTCGACCCCTGGACCCCCGCGACCCCGGGCACCGTCTCGGGCACGCTGGTGCGGGTCTGGGCCGAGCAGCACGTCTCCGAGGACACCGACCCGGGCACCGCGCACGTGGCCGACGACGGGCACGGCACGGCCGCCGCTGAGGAGTCGGCGTCGCTGCAGGCCTGGGTGGAGTCCCCCGACCGTTCCTACCAGGTGCCCCCCACCGACGTGGTGGGTGTCGAGGACGGCAGCACCGTGACCGTCGAGCTCGGCGTGCAGCCCGCCCCCGACGCCCCGCACCCGGTCGAGCGCCTCGTCGAGGTGGCTCCCGCGCAGCAGGTCGACGGGGCCGTGACCTTCGGCGAGGGCAGCACGGACCTGTTCGGGGCCGCGGCCGCGACCGTCGTCCACGACGTCACCGTCGTGCTCGCGATCCCCAAGGGCGCCGTCAAGGACTCGACCACCCCGGCGGCCGTCACGGCCGCCGTCAACGGGGGCGTCAACTCGTTCTGGACCCAGCAGAGCCGGGGCCAGCGGGGCGTCCGCGTCGTCGCCCAGCACAACTGGCAGAGCCTGAGCCGCACGTGCTCCGACCCCATGGCCCTGTGGTCGGAGGTCGCCGGCAAGGTGGGCTGGACCGCCGGCGCCCGCAAGCACCTGCTGGTCTACCTGCCGCCGAGCGCGAGCTGCGGTGCCGGGCTCGGCACCGTGGGCAGCGGCCCGGACTCCGGCGGCCGGTCCTGGGTGTCGCTCAACTCCGTGTCGATCATCGCCCACGAGCTCGGGCACAACATGGGCCTGGGCCACTCCGACGGCCTGCTGTGCACGGACCGGTCCGACGGCACGTACTCCGGGAGCAGCTGGCAGAGCGGCTGCGCGACGTACAGCTACCGCGACTACTACGACGTCATGGGCGTCTCGTGGAGCCACCTGGGCTCCCTCGCGGCTCCCCACGCCGACGCGCTGGGCCTGCTCCGCTCCACCGAGCAGCTGGTCACGTCGCAGCCCGTCCGGGTCCACCTCGTCCCGGCCAGCACCGACGGGCTGCGCGTCCTGCGCATCGACGACCCCGGCGGGGACTACTACGTCGAGTACCGGACGGCGTCGGGCTGGGACGCGTGGCTGTCGAACAACTACAAGGGCCTGGACGCCGGGGTGGTCGTGCACCGCCGCTCCCCCGTCGACGCCCGCAAGGCCCTGCTGCTGGACGGGTCGGTCACCGGCGGCAGCCGTGACGGCGACTGGCGCTCCGCCCTGCCGGCCGGTTCGAGCATGACCACCGCCTCGGGCGTCACCCGGATCACGGTGGAGTCGCAGGACTCGGCCGGGGCGACCCTGGTCGTGCACCGTGACGGGGTCGGTCCGACCAGCGTCGTCCCGCCCGCCGGAGGGGCGCAGGTCGAGATCCGCACGCCCACCGCGGCGGCCGCGGCCGACGGCGCCACCGTGTTCAGCGGCGTGGCGACGGCACCGGAGGGCACGCTGATGTGGGAGGTCGTCCAGGACGGCACCGTCCGGGCGTCCGGTACGGCGCAGACCGGCGCCAACGGCACGTTCGACACCTTCCAGGTCCCGGTGGCGCTGCCGGCCGGCACCTTCACGTTCCGGGTCTGGGTCCCGGACGAGTCGTCGGGCGAGAGCGACGTGGACCGGTCGCTGCTGGAGGACGAGACCTCGGTCCGGCTGTTCTGAGGGTCGACTCAGGGGCCGTAGGACCCGGTGTCCCAGACCTCGCGCAGGACGGTCGCGGCCTGGGTCTCCCGGGAGTCACGGCACTGCTCGACCACGGCCTCCTCGAACTGCTCGACGGTCTCCGTGGGCGGGTCCTCGGCCACCAGGTCGGCCAGCCAGAACGCCCGGAGCACGGTCAGCGCCTCCTCGTCGCGGGTGCTGGCCGGCAGGGCGAGGACGTCGTCGCAGGTGCCGGGCAGCGAGTCCAGCGACCGGTCCAGGACCTGCTGCGCCTGCTCGCGCGCCGCCCCGGAGGCCGCCGCGTCGGCCGCCGCGGTCGCCTGCACGACGGCGTCGCGGGCCAGCTCGTCGGTGGCGGAGCGGGCGGCCCGCTCCGCCTCGGCGCACCCGGCCAGCGCCGGCAGGGCGAGCGCCACCGCGCCGGCGACGACAAGCCCGGCCCCTCGGGGGCGGGGGACTCGCGACGCGACGGAGATGATCATCTCTCGCAGTCTGGCAGAGCGACTCCAGGTCTCAACCACCTGAGCCCGGCGTGCCCTCACCGTCCCGCGGCGTACCCCTGCGCCCCACGGGCGTTGGCGGCGGCGCGCAGGAACCCGCCCTCGACGCCCACCAGGCAGGTCCGGCCCAGCTGCCAGCCACCGGTCACCTGCACCGCGTGGCCGCGTCGGCGCAGGTCGGCGACGACGTGCTCGGCGGTCCGGTCCTCCACCACAAGGGAGTTGGGCTCGGCCAGACGCGGGTGGAACGAGCTCGGCGCGTGGTCGCTGTGCAGCATGGGCTCGTCCAGCAACGACTGGAACGGCGTCAGCAGGTCCGGCCCCGCCCCGGCGCTTCGCCCGTGCTCGGCCGCCGCGACCGCCCGGACCAGGAACACGGTCGTCCACTGGTCCTGCTGGTCCCCGCCCGGCGTGCCCAGCGCGAGCCACGGCTCCCCGTCGCGCAGCACCAGGGTCGGCGACAGCGTGGTCCGGGGCCGTCGCCCCGGCCGCAGCGAGGCCGGCAACCCGGCCTCGACCCGGAACATCTGCGCCCGGGTGCCCAGCGGGAAGCCCAGCCCGGGCACGACGGGGCTGGACTGGAGCCACGCCCCGCTCGGGGTCGCCGACACCACGTTGCCCCAGCGGTCGACCACGTCCAGGTGCACGGTGTCGCCCCTGGTCGCGCCGTCCCGCTGCACCGTGGGCTCCCCCACCCCCACCGCGCCGGACCCGCCGCCGACGGCCCCCTGCGACGACCCGGGGTCGCGCACCACGGCGGCCAGCCGCGGTACGCGTCCCCCGGGCGAGCCGGGCCGCAGGTCGACGTCGGCCCGGTCGCCCACCAGTCCCGCCCGCCCGGCCAGGTAGCCGCGGTCGAGCAGGTCGGCCACCGGCACCGGGTCGTCGGCGGAGTCGCCGTACCAGGCCTCGCGGTCGGCCATGGCGAGCTTGGTGGCCTCGGCCCACGCGTGGAGCCAGGCCGGGTCCTCGCCGCCGTCGCCGTCCCGCAGCGGGGCCTCTCCCACCCCGAGGGCCTCGAGCACGCCCAGGGTCTGCAGCATCACCGGCCCCTGCCCCCAGGGGCCCGTCTTGCACACCGTGACCCCGCGGTAGTCCAGGGTGGCGGGCTCCTCCAGCGTCGGGCGCCAGGCGGCCAGGTCCTCGCCCCGGAGCAGGCCGGGGTGCGCCCGGCCCGTGGTGTCGACCCAGCTCGTCGTGGCGCAGAACGCGTCGACGGCCTCGGCCACGAAGCCGGCGTACCAGGCCTGGTGGGCGCGTTCCCACTGCGCCTCGTGGGTACCGGCGCCGGCCTCGGCGACCACGCGGCGGTAGGTCTCCGCCAGCGCAGGCAGCCGCAGCCGGGACCCGGGCAGCGGGACGCCGTCGGGTCCGTCCCCGACCAGGTAGACCTCGGCGGAGGGCTGCCAGTGCTCGCGCAGGTGGACCGCGGTCCGGGCGATGGTCGCCGAGACCCGGTCCAGGACGGGGGCACCGTCGGCGGCGAGCGCGATGGCGGGCGCCAGGACGTCCGCGACCGACCAGGTACCCCAGCGCGACACCAGCAGCGCCCACGCGCCGAACGACCCCGGCACGGTCGCGGCCAGCAGGCCGGTGCCCGGCACGTGGTCCAGGCCCAGCGAGGTGAACGCCTCGACGGTCGCGGCGGCCGGCGCCACCCCCTGCCCGCACAGGACCTGCACGGGCGCCCCGGCCGGCTTGAGGACCATCGGCACCTCGCCGCCCGGACCGTTGAGGTGCGGCTCGACGACCTGCAGGGCGAACCCCGTCGCCGCCGCCGCGTCGAAGGCGTTGCCCCCGCGCTCGAGCACCGACTGCCCGACCGCGGTGGCCAGCCAGTGGGTGCTGGACACCATGCCGAAGGTCCCGGTCAGCTCGGGACGGGTCGTGGTCATCCGCCCGATGGTGCCGGGAGTTGGCCACAACGGCACCCTGCGTCGGAACCGGGCCGACACAACGGCACCCTGCGTCGGACCCGGGCCGATGCAAGGTGCCGTTGCGTCGGGTAGACCGACGCAGAGTGCCGTTGCGTCGAAACGGGGCGGGGCGGGGTCAGGCGGCTACGGGGCTGAGGAACGCGTCCCAGGCGGGGTCGCGCTGCTCGGCGCCCTTGACCACCCAGGCCGAGCCGCGCGGGGTGTAGGGCCGGCTGTTCATGCTCCAGCCCATCTCCTCCGGGGTCCGGTTGCCCTTGACGTTGTTGCAGCGCACGCAGCAGCCGACCAGGTTGGCCCAGGTGTCCGCGCCGCCCCGGCTGCGGGGCATGACGTGGTCGACCGTGGTCGCCCCGCCGCCGCAGTAGACGCAGCGGTGCCCGTCACGACGCAGCACGCCGCGGCGGCTCACCGGCACCTGCGTCGCGTAGGGGGCCCGGATGTAGCGGCGCAGGATGATGACCGAGGGTCTGATGAACCGGCTCGACGTCGAGACCACCTCCTCGGCGTGGGCGGCCAGCACGGTCGCCTTGCCGGTGAGGACGAGCACGACGGCCCGCCGGAACGACACGACCGCCAACGGCTCGTAGCCGGCGTTCAGCACGAGGGTCCGCATCAGCGCCTCCTGGGACGACAGAGGCGCCGCCCCGTACGGGACGACGCCTCGACAGCACGGCAGCTCCGACTGCCCGGGTGGCTGTGCACATGACGACGGACGAAGACGTCGCGGTGTCCGGTCGGTCGCCCCGGGCGCAGGCCTGCGCGGGGCCCGGCGGGGACGAACCCTCGGCCTCGGGCCCCCACCGGCGTGCGGTGCGGACCGTGCACGAGCCCGAGGGTAGCCCGCCGGGGCCCGACCGGGCAGGTGGCGACCGCTCCGACGTGCCCCGTGTCGCCGGCACCGCGCCGGCACCGCGCCGGATCGCGGGTGCCGTGGCCCCGTCGTAGGTTCGCGAGGTGGCCCGTTCCTCGAATTCCGGCAGCTCCTCCGGCACGTCCGTCCTGTGGTTCCGACGCGACCTGCGCCTGGGCGACCACCCGGCCCTGCTCGCCGCCAGCGGCTCCGACGGCGTGGGCGGGCCCGGAAGCACGCCGGTCGTCCCGCTGTTCGTCGTCGACCCCGCGCTGTGGGGACCGGCGGGCGACCCGCGCCGCGCCTGGCTGGTGCGGTCGCTGCGCGCGCTGGACGAGGCCGTCGGCGGCGGGCTGGTGATCCGTACCGGGGACCCGGTCGACGTCGTCGCCGCCGTGGCCCGGGACGCGGGAGCGGGCGCCGTCCACGTCACGGCGGACAACGGCCCGTACGGCCGCCGCCGGGACCGCGCCGTCGAGGACGCCCTGGGCGAGGACGTCGCCCTGGTGCGGACCGGCACCCCCTACGCCGTCGGCCCCGGCACCGTCCTCAACGGCTCCGGCGAGCCGTACAAGGTGTTCACGCCCTTCTACCGGGCCTGGCAGCGCAACGGCTGGCCCGCCCCGGCCGCGTCGGCCGACGGCATCCGGTGGGAGAAGGTGAAGGGTCGGGACTGGCCCGACGAGCCCGACCTCGGTGACCTGGTCCTACCCGAGGCGGGCGAGGCGGCCGCGCTGGCCCGCTGGGAGGAGTTCCGCGACGACGACCTGCTGGAGTACGCGTCGCGCCGCGACCTGCCCGCCGAGGCCGGCACGTCGGCCATGAGCGCGCACCTCAAGTACGGCGAGATCCACCCGCGCACCATGCTCGCGGACCTGTCCCGGCTTGCCGGGGACAAGCGGCTGAGCAAGGACTCCGCGGACTCCGTCGACACCTACCGCAGCGAGCTGGCCTGGCGGGAGTTCTACGCCGACGTGCTGTGGCACCACCCGCGGACGGCCCGGGAGTACCACCGCGAGCAGTACGCCGGCATGCGCTACGACTCCCCCAGCAGCGACGGGGGCCGGGAACGCCTGGCGGCGTGGCAGGAGGGTCGGACCGGGTTCCCCGTCGTGGACGCGGGGATGCGGCAGCTGCGGGCCGAGGGCTGGATGCACAACCGGATCCGCATGGTGGTGGCGAGCTTCCTGGTCAAGGACCTGCACATGGAGTGGCAGCTCGGCGCGCGGCACTTCCTGCGGTGGCTGCGCGACGGCGACCTGGCCAGCAACAACCACGGCTGGCAGTGGGCGGCCGGGTCAGGGACCGATGCGGCGCCGTACTTCCGGGTGTTCAACCCCGTGACCCAGGGCCAGAAGTTCGACCCCACGGGCGAGTACGTCCGCCGGTACGTGCCGGAGCTCGCCCACCTGAGCGGGAAGGCGGTGCACGAGCCCTGGGACGCCGAGGACGGCTACGCCCACGGGTACCCCCAGCGCATCGTCGACCACAAGGCCGAACGTCTCGAGGCCCTCGACCGGCTGTCCGAGGTCACCCGCTGAGGAGCCCCGGGCGAGGCCGCTGGCCCCGGTGACCCGCGGTCACGGGCGGCGCTGATCCGGTCGGGTGAGCGGCCGTCAAGCCCCCTCACCCCGTTGCCGATCACACAGCGTGACCAGAACAGACGCCCCCGCCGACGTCGTCGTCGGACCCACCGCACCGGGTCGGGCCCCTGCCCTCTCCTGGCTCCCCCGCGGCACGTCGCTGCCCACCGAGGACTGGCGCCGGCGCCACCGCTCGGTGCTCCTCGTCCGGGGGGTGCAGGCCGCGGTCCTGCCGCCGGCGGCCCTGCTGGTCGTCGGACCGGACCCGACCGTGCTGCTGTCGTCGCTGGTGCCCCTGATGATGACGGCGGTGGCCTGGCTGCCCCGGCTGCCGCGCCAGGTGCGAGCCGCCGTGGCCGGTCTGGGGCTGATGGTGGTCTCCGCGGTCGTGGTCCAGGTCTCCGGCGGCGTCATCGAGGCCCACTTCCACTTCTTCGTCATGATCGGTGTGGTCGCGCTGTACGAGTCCTGGTGGCCGTTCGGCCTGGCGGTGGCGTTCGTCCTGGCCCACCACGGGGTGCTCGGGACCGTCTTCAGCGACGCGGTCTACAACCACGAGGGCGCCCGTCAGGACCCCTGGGCCTGGGCGGGCGTGCACGCCGGCCTGTTCGGGTTCGCCTGCCTGGGCTCCATCGTCAACTGGCGCCTGCACGAGGGCGCGCGCACGGTCGAGCAGCAGCTGCACGGCGACCTGGCGCTGCAGGCCCGGGTGGACGAGCTGACCGGCCTGCCCAACCGGGCCGCGCTGCACGAGCACGCCGAGCGGCTGATCGACCGGGCGGTGCGCGAGGAGCGGCCGCTCACGGTCCTGATGGTCGACCTGGACCGGTTCAAGCTCATCAACGACACCCTGGGCCACGCCTGGGGCGACGCCCTGCTGCGCGAGGTCGGACCGCGGCTGCGCGGCGGGCTGCGGGACGACGACGTGCTGGCCCGCCTGGGCGGTGACGAGTTCGCGGCCCTGCTGCCCGGCCTGGTGGCCGAGCAGGCCATGGACGTGGCCGAACGGCTCCGGGAGCGGCTGCGGGCCGGCTTCGTCGTGGACGGCATCGACCTGGACGTCGACGCCAGCGTGGGCGTGGCCACCTTCGACCCGCGCCAGCACGCCGGCGCCGCCGCGGAGCCGGGCCAGGGCGGGGCCCGGGCCGCCGCCGACGAGGCCGAGGGCGACAGCCGTCCGCGCCTGGACGACCTGCTCCGGCGGGCCGACATCGCGATGTACGCGGCCAAGCGCTCCGGCAGCGGCGCTCTGGCGTACTCCTCGCGCGAGGACGACCACAGCCGTTCCCGCCTGGCGCTGCTGTCGGACCTGCGTAGGGCCATCACCGAGGGCCAGCTGGTGCTGCACTACCAGCCCAAGCTCGACATGATCAGCGGCCGGGTCTCCGGGGCCGAGGCGCTGGTGCGCTGGAACCACCCCGAGCGGGGCCTGCTGATGCCGGCGGAGTTCGTCCCGGACGTGGAGTCCACGGGCCTGGCGCTGCCGTTCACCGACCTGGTGCTGGACCTGGCGATGGCGCAGGTGCGCCGCTGGCGCGACGCGGGTCGCCTGCTCCAGGTCGCGGTCAACGTGCCGCCCCGCTGCCTCCTCGACCCGGAGTTCCCCGACCGGGTCGCCGCCCTGCTGCGGCGCCGTGACCTGCCGGCGCAGTCGCTGCGGATCGAGGTCACCGAGTCGTCGCTGATGACCGACCCGGCTGCGGTGCTGCAGACCATGCTCGCGCTGTCCGCGCAGGGGGTCGGGCTGTCGATCGACGACTTCGGCACCGGCTACTCCTCGCTCACGCACCTGCGCGAGCTGCCCGTGGACGAGCTCAAGGTCGACCGCTCCTTCACCCTGGGCATGACCACGTCCAGCGACGACGCCGTGATCGTGCGCAGCGCCGTCGAGCTCGGTCACCGCCTCGGCCTGGCGGTGGTCGCGGAGGGCGTCGAGGACGACGACACCCTGTCGGCCCTGCACGAGGAGTCCGTGGACGTCGTCCAGGGCTACCTGGTGGGCCGTCCGATGCCGGTCGAGGCGATCGACGAATGGCTCGCCACCCGTGACCAGGTGCCCGCCCAGCGGGCCGGGTCGGTCCACGAGCAGGCGGTCAGCGGGCAGGCCGTCGGCTGAGGGTCCTCGCGAGCCGGCGGTGACAAACCCCTGGCGCCGAGGGCGACATCGACCTACCGTTCTGCCACACGGAAGGGAGGTGATCCGAAAGCATGAAGTCTTCTCGGACTTGTGAGGTGGCTGTCCGCTGACGCGGCCCGCCAGGACCTGACTGTCGGCGAATCACCGTCAGCCACCGCAGCCCCCGGGTGTCGCCCTAGTCCACGCGACCGCCGGTCGGACCTCCGACCAGCACCCCGGGGGCTGTTCCCTGCCCGGGCGGGCCGCGGGTCGGGCCTCGACCCGATCAGGGCCAGAGGCGCTCCACGCGCCAGTCCCCGGCGGTGCCCAGGCGCCCGGTCCCACCCCGCGAGACGAACACGAGCCGGTCGTGCAGCCGTGACGGCCGGCCCTGCCAGAACTCGACCTCGGTCGGCTCCAGCCGGAACCCGCCCCAGTGCTCGGGCACCGGCACGTCGCCTTCGGACCCGGTGTCCGGCCAGCGCCGGCGCAGCTCGGCCTCCCGGGCCTCGACCTCCTCCCGCGACCCGACGGCGGCGGACTGCTCCGACGCCCAGGCCCCGATGCGGGAGCCGTACGGCCGGCTGACGAAGTAGGCGGCCACCTCGTCCCGGTCCAGCGCAACGGCACGGCCCCGCACCACGACCTGCCGCTGCACCGGGTACCAGCCGAACAGCAACGCCGCGGCCGGGTTGCCCGCCAGGTCACGACCCTTGCGGGACCCGAGGTTGGTGAAGAACCGGAACCCGTCGTCCGCCAGCCCCTTGAGCAGCACGGTGCGCGACGACGGCGCCCCGTCGGCGTCGACGGTGCTCAGCACCATGGCGTTGGGCTCGACCACCGCCGGGACCTGCTGCAGGTCGTCGAACCAGGCCCGGAACTGCGCCGCCGGGGTCGGCGCCAGGTCGGCCTCGCGCAGCGCACCCGCCTCGTAGCTCAGACGGAGGTCGGCGAACTCGTCGGGGGCCACGTCGGTAGTGTCGTCGCTGATCGTCGGCACCACGAACGGGCACCAGGACCAGCACCACCGACCGCACAGCCGCACGACTCGACGGGGAGCGCGCATGAGCACCACCGACCAGCAGGTCGCCCACGGCCTCGAGGGCGTCGTCGCCTTCGAGACGACGATCGCCGAGCCCGACCGTGACGGCGGGGCCCTTCGCTACCGGGGCGTGGACATCACCGAGCTGGCCGGCGTCGTGCCGTTCGAGCAGGTCTGGGGCCTGCTGGTGGACGACGCCCCGCAGCCGGGCCTGGTGCCCGGCGAGCCGCTGCCGCTGCCGGTGTCCACCGGCGACGTCCGGGTCGACGTCCAGGCGTCGCTGCCGACCCTGGCCACCACCTGGGGTCTGAAGCCCGTCCTCGACGTCGACGCCGCCACGGTCCGCGACGACCTCGCCCGGGTCAGCGACGCCGTCCTGTCGTTCACCGCCCAGTCCGCGCGCGGCGAGCAGCCCGTGGTGCCGGTGCCACGCGTCGAGCAGGCGAGCACCGCCGCCGAGCGGTTCATGGTCCGCTGGCGCGGCGAGCCCGACCCCCGCCACGTCGCCGCCGTCGACGCCTACTGGGTCAGCGCCGCCGAGCACGGCATGAACGCCTCGACGTTCACCGCCCGCGTGGTCACCTCCACCGGCGCCGACGTCGCCGCCGCCGTCGCGGCCGCCGTCGGGGCGATGAGCGGCCCGCTGCACGGCGGGGCGCCCAGCCGGGTGCTGCACATGCTGGACGGCGTCGAGCAGCGCGGCGACGCCCTGGCCTACGTCCGCGGGGCCCTGGACGCGGGCGAGCGGCTGATGGGCTTCGGGCACCGGGTGTACCGGGCCGAGGACCCCCGCGCCCGGGTCCTGCGGGCCACGGCCGAGCGGCTCGGCGCGCCCCGGTTCGAGGCGGCGGCCGCGCTGGAGCAGGCCGCGCTCGCCGAGCTGCAGGCCCGCAAGCCCGACCGGGTCCTGGCCACCAACGTCGAGTTCTGGGCCGCGGTGGTCCTCGACTTCGCCGAGGTGCCCCCGAACATGTTCACCCCGATGTTCACCTGCGCCAGGACCGCCGGCTGGGCCGCCCACGTGCTGGAGCAGAAGCAGACCGGGCGGCTCATCCGACCGTCCGCACGCTATGCGGGCCGGGGCCCTCGCAGCCTCTGACACCTGCGACCATGGCGGCCGTGAGGATCCCCGCCGACCTGCTCCCGGCCGACGGTCGCTTCGGCTCCGGCCCGAGCCGTATCCGGGCCGCCCAGCTGGACGCGCTGCGGGCCGCCGGGGCCGACGTCATGGGCACGTCGCACCGGCAGGAGCCCGTCCGCTCCCTGGTCCGCCGGGTGCGCCGGGGCGTGGCCGAGCTGTTCGACCTGCCCGACGGCTACGAGGTCGTCCTGGGCAACGGGGGCTCGACCGCGTTCTGGGACGTCGCCACCGGCTGGCTGGTGGGCTCCCGCGTGCAGCACCTGGTGCACGGGGAGTTCGCGGCCAAGTTCGCCGCCTGCACCGCCCGCGCCCCGTTCGTGACCGAGTCCGACGAGGTCCGCGAGGAGCCCGGCTCGCTCGCCTCGCCCTACGCCGTTCCCGGCGTCGACACCTACGCCTGGCCGCACAACGAGACGTCGACCGGGGTCGTCGCGCCGGTGCGCCGGGTGGCCGGTGCGGACGCCGGCGCCCTGCTGCTGGTCGACGCGACGTCGGCCGCGGGCGGGGTGGCCGTCGACGTGTCGCAGACCGACGCGTACTACTTCGCCCCGCAGAAGGCGTTCGGCTCCGACGGCGGGCTGTGGCTCGCGGTGCTGTCCCCCGCCGCGCTGGCCCGGGCCGAGGCGCTTCGGTCCTCCGACCGCTGGGTGCCCGACTTCCTGTCACTGCCCGCCGCGGTCGCTGCCTCCCGCAAGGACGAGACCGTCAACACCCCGGCCGTGGCCACGCTCGTGCTGATGGCCGAGCAGCTGGACTGGCTGCTGGGCCGGGGCGGGCTCGCCTGGTCCGCGGCCCGCTGCCGGGAGTCCTCCGGGCTGGTCTACGACTGGGCCGAGACCCGTGACTTCGCGACCCCGTTCGTCACCGACCCCGGGCTGCGCAGCCCCGTCGTCGCGACCGTCGACCTGAGCGGGGTCGACGCGGCGGAGGTCGCCCGGGTGCTGCGCGACAACGGCGTCGTCGACGTCGACCCGTACCGCAAGCTGGGACGCAACCAGCTGCGGGTCGGCACGTTCCCGTCCGTCGAGCCCGACGACGTGCGTGCCCTGCTGGCCTGCGTCGACCACGTGGTCGAGCGGCTCGCTGCGTGAGCACGCCCGCCCTGGCCCCGCCGCTGCAGCGTTCGGCCATCACGGCGGCCGCCTACAGCGCGGTCATCACCTGGGGCTGGTTCGTGTTCGCGTCCGGGCCCGTCCTGCCGCTGATCGGCCTGGACATGGGCCTGTCCAAGACGCTGGTCGGCCTGCACGCCACGTTCCTGTCCATCGGCAGCGTGTCCTCGGCGCCGCTGCTGGTCCCGATCGTCCGCCGGGTCCGCCGCTGGGGCGCGATGGCCGTCGGCTGCGGCTGCGTCAGCCTCGCGGCCGTCCTGCTGTCGGTCGGCTCCCTGTTCCCCGGCCCCGGCCTGGTGGTCACGCTGGCCGGGATGGTCACCGCGGGCTTCGGCGGCACGATGCTGATCGCGACCTCGGCCGCCGTGATGGACTCCCACCACGGCCGCGCCTCCAACGCGGCGCTCAGCGAGGCCAACGGCCTGGGGTCCGGCCTTGGGGTCCTCGCGCCGCTGCTGGTCGGGGCCAGCGTGGGTCTGGGCCTGACCTGGCGCCCCGCCCTGCTGATGATGCTCGTCGTGGCGCTGGCCTCGTTGCTGCTGCTGCGCCGGGTGCTGGCGCTGGACCACCAGGGCCGCCTCGACGCCACCCCGCTGCGCGCGGTCCCGGCCCCGTCCACCGACGCCGACGGCAAGCGGTACCCGCTGCCGCGCCGGGTCTGGGTCATCCTCGCGGTGATCATGAGCGGGGTCGGCATGGAGGTCAGCCTCAACACCTGGTCGGCCGAGCTGCTGCGCGAGCGCACCGTCCTGGACGCGGCCGGGGCCAGCGCCGCCGTCGCCGCCTTCGCGCTCGGCATGACGATCGGCCGGTTCGTCGCGGTCCCGCTGGCCCAGCGCTGGACCAGCAGCCGGTTGCTGCGCGTCGCGCTGGTGGTGCTCGCCCTCGGCTGGACGCTGATGTGGGTGGCCACGCTGTCCTCGACCAGCTGGGTCAGCCTGGCGGTGCTCGGTCTCGCGCTGAGCGGGGCGGGCGCCGGGGCGTTCTTCCCGATCGGGTCGGCGTGGCTGGTGCGCAGCTCGGCCGGGCAGGCCGAGCGGGGCATGGCCCGGGTGTCGATCGGCGTCGGGCTGGCGGCGGGGGTCGTCCCGTTCGGCGTCGGTGTGGTCGCCGACGCCGTGGGCATCCACCTGGCGCTGCTGTTCGTGCCGTTCGGCCTGGCCCTGGTGACCGTGGGGCTGGCCGTGCTGCGCTCGCGCTCCGTGCACGACTGAGGCGCCCACTGTGGGGCCACCGGCCATCACGGATCAGCTGCGCAGGGCCCTCAGACGGTGCGTGACGCAGTTGAACAGCTCCCATCGAGTGGAGCCGTCCGGCGCAAGCGACTGCCACCGGTCCGGCGCCGGTCTCGAGTCGCGTCGGTCGTGGGTCACAAGGTCTGACGACCCGACCGCCCGGAGCACGATCTCCGCCGTGAGCCCACCCGGACGTCGGAGGAACAGGTAACCACTGTCCGGCTCTGCCATCGGGAGCCAACTGACCTCTAGGACGCCGTCCTCGCTCACCAGAACAGAACCCGACAGCAACGTGGTGATCGCCGCCGTGATGGCGGCGTCCCTGAACCAGTGGACGCGGGTCTGCCATGCGACCAGGGGGTCGACACCATGCGTGGTGATGATTCCCGAACCCACGTCACCCCCCCCCAACAGACCGACTACCGCATGCTATTCGAATCGAGCGTCTGGATCGCCTCGTCGGCGAGTCTCATGGGGTCGCCCGCCGGGTGCTCCTCCTCGGCGTAAATCCGGGCCAGCTCGACCTTCGTCCTGGCGACCTTGATGCGGACACCGTCGTCAGGGTCTGACCCAAAACGGCTGATTGCTCGCTCGAACGTCTCTGCCGCTCGGGCCACGTCGTGACGGCGCTTGTACTCCAAGCCCCTGACCAGCAGGGCATCCACGAGCGTGCCTGCCCAGTCCTCGTGGGCGGCGACCCGCCGGGCGGGTCCTCCTGCGGCCACCTCGTCAGACGCGGCGGCGAAGTCATCGAACGACGCATCCGGGTGCTCGCGTTCGAACTCCGCCAGCATGTCCTCGCTGCGATCGACGTCGGCCAGGGACTCACCCATCCTCGACGCCCCCAGGACGCCGTAGACCTTGCCTCCGCGTGTGACCAGAGCTGGTCTTCCCGCTGCGGCCGAACGAACGGCCTCAGACGGCGAACCCTGGCCGATCTCGGTTGCGCTCAGCTCGCGAACGGTCGTCTCGTTGCTTGCAAGAGCAAAGGCGATGAGAGAATCGGCGTGCCTCTCCGGCGAAGCTGGCTCGATGGCTGCCACGACCCGCCCGTGACGCGAGACCAGGACCCGCTGCTGCGACTCAAGCGCGTGGAATATCGCCCCGGCCTCTTCTTTGATCCTTGACACCGGGACGGGCCCGTACTCCGCTGTAGTCATGCGCCCTTCTTCCACTCGCCAATCGCTAGTTACCTAGAGATCTCGGTGGAGAGTACCTTGAACTATAGGTAAAATCAAGCCTTACAGGTCGAGGGACGGAGGGGTCATGTCGATCTACGTAGGTGCGGTCGATGCGTACCGCGACACAGTCAAGTGGCTGGTGGCCTTCGTCCCCGTGGCGTCTCTTGGCGCTGCCGCTGTGCTCGTCGGCCCACCCCTGACTCATAGCGTCGCTTCCGCCGAGTCGGGTCAGTCCTGGCTCGCAGATCACTGGCTCGTCGTCATCTGCGGCCTTGCCCTCGTGGGCGGCCTCGGTCTGATGCTGCGGTACGGCGCCCGAGTCCTCAGCATCACCCCTCGCGACATCGGCGCCCTTGCCACCGGCTCTGCCGGGGCCCAGCGCCTGTCAGAGGCCATCGGTGCCGGTGTCGCGGCGCCTGACTTCTTCACGGCCGAGGCCTTCGACGAGGAGATGGGGGCCTTGGCCGAGGCCCTCGACGACGCGACCAAGGAGGTGAAGGCCGACGATCCGCGGCTCGCCCGTATCCAACGGGCCACCGATGCTCTGCGCGCATGGTCGACGTTCGAGCAGATGCGACGCGCCTACCGTGACTTCCGCGTGGCGTTCGTCGTCGGTGTCGTGCTTGTGCTGGGTGCCGTTGTCGCCGCGCCACTCCAGCTCACGACCAGCGAGGCCATCACGGCTCCGACACCGGTCGAGGTGACGATCAACCCAGACCGAGCCGGGGAGGTAGAGGTGGCCACAGGCTGCACCTCGGCGCAGTCGTCCACGTTCACGGCCGTCCGCGGGACTTGGGACCAGCCGGTGCTGCTCGCAGACGGTCCGGACTGCCGTTTCGGCGCCGAGTGGCGCCCCTCCCGAGACGTCGCACGGATCCGAGCGAAGGCGGGTTGATTCGCCCGCCACGGCTCGCGCAGCCTGACGTGAACGACGCAACAGTCAGGCGAGCAGCTCGGCCAGGCGGGGACGGACGCCCAGGGCGGCGCAGGTGGCGTCCACATCGGCCGCGAGGCCGGGCGGGGGCGCCTCGTCCGTGCGGACGGCGCGCAGCAGGGTGTTGCGGGGCGTGTGCTCGGGGTCGACCAGCTCCACGGCGTCGGTGCGGTAGCCGTGCAGCCGAAGCAGGTCCGCACGCAGGGCGTCGGTGACGGTGTCGAGCAGGCGGGACCGCAGGATGCCGTCGCGCAGCATGGGGCGCAGGTCCGCCGCCGCCCCCGCGACCGACCCGTCGACGGTCGAGGCGCCGCGGGCGTCGACCTGGCGTCGCAGGTCCTTGTGGCAGCAGGGCGCGGCGAGCACGGCGCGGGCGCCCCAGCCGACGGCCTGGGCCAGGGCCTCGTCGGTGGCGGTGTCGCAGGCGTGCAGGGCGAGCACCACGTCGGGTGCCTCGTCCGGTCGCCAGGCGCCGGCGGAGTCGACGACGAACTCGACCCCGGTCTCGCCGATCCGGGCCACCAGCTCGGTGTTGCGAGCGATCACGTCGTCGCGGACGTCGACACCCACGGTCGTCACCGGCCCCCGCCGGGACAGCCAGCGGTGCGCGGCCAGGGTCAGGTAGGCGTTGCCGCAGCCCAGGTCCACCACCCGCAGCGGGCGGTCGGTGGGCTGGTCGGGGACGACGTCGTCGAGGCGGCCCAGGAACGCGTCGACCTGGCGGCGCTTGGCCGCTCCGGCGCCGACGGCGTCGAACAGCGGGTCGTCCGGGGCGAGGCGGTGCTGCTTTACCCGGTCGTGGGTCACAGGCGCACGCCCCGCGGACTGGGTCGCACCGGAACGGTGGACCTGTGCCTCGCCCTTCTTCGTGACCCGCAGCTGGAAGGTCCCGCCGGCGTGGTCGACGTGCCAGTTGCCGAACGGCTCGGACAGCAGCTCGTCCACGGCGGCGGTCAGCGCGGCGGGGTCCAGCGTCCGGGTCACGGGGGCGCGCTCGTGCCGCTCGGTCAGCACCACCCGGCGCCCCGCGGACACCGTGACGGGCTTGAGCTCGACCCGCGGCACCCGGGGCGTCGTCCCGCGGCGGCGCCCGGCCGCCACGGCGCGGACCAACCCCTCCGACAGCAGCAGCGCGCGCACCTCGGCCAGCGCGACGTCCAGCGACGCCGGCATCAGGAGGCCACCCGCTCGACGTCGACGTCGGCACGCGGGCCGGTCTGCAGCACCAGGCGGGGCCGGGCGTGGGCGCGGTAGCGCACCTCGACCTCGGAGCGGCGCACCAGGTGGATCAGGACGACGGTGGCGGCCATCAGCGCCGTGGCCCCACCGATGGCGATGGTCCACCGGGCCCCGAAGGTCTCCCCGACCCAGCCGATCAGGGGCGCACCGAGCGGGGTCCCCCCGATGAACACGGCGAAGTACAACGCCATGACGCGACCGCGCATCTCGGGCGGGGTCGACAGCTGGACGGTGGCGTTGGCCGCGGTCATCAGGGTCAACGCGCTCAGCCCCACCAGCGTCAACGACGCCGCGAAGGTCCAGTAGGTCGGCATCAGCGAGGCCACGCACGAGGTGACGCCGAACGCGACGACCGCACCCAGCACCAGCCGTAGCCGGGCGCGCTTGCGGCCCGCGGCGACCAGCGCCCCCGTGAGCGAGCCCACCGCCAGGAACGTCCCGAGCAGGCCGTAGGACTCCGGCCCGCGGTCGAACTCGATGCGGGCCATGACGGCCGTGGTCAGCTGGAAGTTCAGGCCGAACGTGCCGACCACGAACACCAGCAGCAGGACCAGCATGATGTCGGCGCGGGTCCGGACGTAGCGCAGCGCCTCGGCCATCCGCTGCAGCCCGCTCAACCCGCCCGTGCCCTGGCCCGGGCTCCGGGAACGGGTCAGGGCCAGCACCACGACCGTGAACGCGAACGACACGGCGTTGATGACGAACACCGGTCCCGTGCCGACCCAGGCGATCAGCAGGCCCGCGGTGGCGGGTCCGAGCAGCCGGCCGAGGTGGAACGTGGCGGCGTTGAGCCCGATGGCGTTGGGCAGGTCCGCCGGCGGCACCAGCGAGGTGACGTAGGTCTGCCGGGCGGGAGCGTCGAAGGCCGTGACGACCCCCAGGGCCAGGGCGAAGCCGTAGACGTGCCACACCTGAGCCGCCCCGGTCAGCACCAGGAGGCCCAGCCCCAGGGCGAGCACCCCCTGCAGGGTCTGGCTGATCTGCAGGATGCGCCGCTTCTCGAAGCGGTCGGCGATCAGGCCGGCCCAGGGGGCCAGCAGGACCATCGGCAGGAACTGCAGCCCCGTGACGACGCCGACCGCGAGGGCGGAGTCCTCGGTCAGGTCGACCAGGACGAGCCAGTCCTGGGCGATCCGCTGCATCCAGGTGCCGGTGTTGGACACGATGGCCGCGCCGGCCCACAGGCGGTAGTCGCGGTGGGCCAGGGAGCGGAAGGTGTTGTGCAGCCGAGGGCTCATGACTCTGCGAGCTCGGACAGCAGGACGGCCGCCCGGGCCAGGACCTTGCGGTCCTCCGCGGGCAGGGCGGACAGCTGGTGGCACAGCCACTCGTCGCGGCGTCGGCGGGTCTCGTCTACGGCGGCCCGGCCGGCGTCGGTCAGGGTGACCAGCTGGGCACGACCGTCCTCGGGGTGCGCGGCCCGCTCCACCAGCCCGGCCTCGAGCAGGGCCCCGACGATGCGGGTCATGGAGGGCGGACGGACCCGCTCCTTCTCGGCCAGCACGGCCGCGGTCTGGGCGCCGTCACGGTCGAGCAGACCCAGGACCGCGTACTGGGTGTCGGTGATGTCGGCGTCGGACTTCTCGGCCCTGAGGCGTCGCACTATCCGCATCAGGGACACCCGAAGGTCCGCGGACAGCGCCCCGGGGGCGTCGCTGCGGCGCCGTGCGCGGCGGTCGGGCTCGGTGGCGGTCATCGTCGAGCAGGGTAGCAGAAACTACTTACCCAAGGTAATTACCTTGGGTACCTCGACGATGCCGTCGGCGGGGCGGGCTCAGCGGTCGGGGCGGTGGACCACGTGGCCGTTGGCCTGCAGGACCGGCTTGACGACGACCCGGTCCACGTCGACGTGGGAGGGGCGGGTCGCGACGAACGCCACCACCTCGGCCACGTCCTCGGCGTGGATCGGGTGGGTGCCGGCGTAGACGGCCGCGGCACGCTCGGCGTCGCCGTCGAAGCGGACCAGCGAGAACTCGTCCGTCTCGACCATGCCCGGGGCGACCTCGCTGACCCGGATGCCCTCGGTGTGCAGCTCCCAGCGCAGGGTCTCGGTCACGGCGCGCAGCGCGTGCTTGGCGGCGACGTAGCCGGCCCCGCCCGGGTAGACCTCGGACCCGGCGATCGACCCCATGACGACCACGTGACCCGCACCGCTGGCTCGAAGCCGGGGCATCAGGGCCTTGGTCACCCGCACCACGCCCAGCACGTTGCAGTCGTACATCCAGGCCCAGCGCGCCACGTCTGCCTCGACCACGGGCTCCATGCCGAGCGCACCGCCCGCGCAGTGCAGCACCAGCTCCACCGACGGCAGGTCCACCAGCGCCTCGTCCAGCGCGGCGACGGACGCGTCGTCGGTGACGTCGAGGCGGACGGCGCGGCCGCCGATCTCCTCGGCCAGCTCCTCGCAGCGCTCGACCCGCCGGGCGGCGCAGACCACGTGGAAGCCCGCCGCCGCCAGGGCTCGGGCGCTGGCGGCGCCGATGCCGGAGCTGGCCCCGGTGACCAGGGCCGTTCCACGGGCGAAGTCCGAGAGAGCAGGCATGGCGGCCAGCCTGCCACGGTTCTCCTAGGCTGCCGGTGTGGGTCGCCGTGAGCTCGTCCGGATCACCGAGCCGCTGACGATGGACCCGTTGCGCCCCGTGCTGCTGGGCACCGTCGCCTGGGCCGTGGCGCTGGTGGTCCTGCTGCTGGTCGGCGACGCACTGCCGGCCGATGACCGGTGGTGGACGTGGACGGCCGCCACCGGGCTCGGGCTGGGGCTGCTGGGGTGCGCCGCCGCGGTACGACGGGCCCGCCGTCAGTCCCCGCGCCGGTCCCCGTCCGCGCCCGACTGAGCGGCGACCTCCACGGGCCCCGGCGCGTCGGGCAGGGGCTCGGTGTCGAGCTCCTGGCGCAGGTCGTCGATGAGCGGCTCGGGCAGCTCGTCGGCCTCCTCGGCGGTCTGACCCGTCTCGGAGTGCGCGCCGCAGCCGTGGTCCATGCTCACCACCCGGCCGTCGTCCGGGGACCACGCGTTGGCGCAGACCCCGAACGACTGACGGAACGTGCCGCTCATGCCGACCAGGTAGCCGCACGTCGAGCACGGCGCGTCCGAGGCGCGGGTCTCCGCGTTGTCGGGACCGTTGTCGCTGCGGTACCACCGGGTGGCGGCCTCGATCCGGCCCTCGCGGTTGAGCACCCGCCGCCGGCCCAGCCCCAGCTCCCAGACCAGCTGGGCCTCGTCGCCGGAGAACGCCTGGTCGAAGCCGTCGGGGACCTGCTCAAGACCCTCGTCCAGGAGCGCGTCCTCGTCGCGGTAGGGCAGCACGTCGGTCTGGCCCAGGTCGCCGGGCTCGACGCGATCGGCCCACGGCACCCACGACGGGGCCAGCAGGGCCTCGTCGCCGGGCAGCAGGACGACCTCGCTGACCGTGACGCCACGGGCGCGCGGGATCCGGGCCAGCACGACGGTCCAGGCCCAGCCGCGGTAGCCGGGGTGGGTCGTGGCGAAGCGGTGGACCGTGACGCGGTCGGACTCGGCCGACACGCCCAGGTGCTCGCCGACCTCGCCCGGGCCGGCGACGTCGACGGCAGCGGCGCGGGCCTCGTCGACGGCCTTGGCGCCCATGGGGTCGAGCTTGGGCGGGGCGGTCCGCGCGGGGGCCCGACGGGGGGCGGTCCGCGCGGCGGGCTCGGCGGCGGTGGGTTCGGCCACGACGGGCTCGACGGCGACGGGCTCGACCGCGGCTTCGCCGGCGACGGTCTCGACCGCGGGCTCGGCCACGGGGGCCACGGCGGTCTTCTTCGCCCGGCTCGCCCGGGCACGGCTCGCGCGCGTGGCCGGCGCGGGCGCCTCGGGGGCGACGTCCGCGTCGGGGGCGACGTCCGCGACCTCTGCGACGGGGGCCACCTGGTCGACGGCTGCGGGCGCGTCGACGACCGAGACCTCGACGACGGGGGCGTCGGACGTGCCGGCCTCGACGTCGACGGGGGCGTCGGCACCGGTGCCGGCCTGCTCGTTGGCCAGCACGGCCGCGGCCTGCTGGGCCGCCGCCTTCTTGGCGGCTCGGGTGGCGGCGGCCTTGACGGCCCGCGCGCTGCGCTCGGGGTTCGTCCCCGGAGTCGTGGCCATCTCAGGCGTCCAGGTCGTCGGCGACGGCGCGCAGCACCATCGCGACCTTGCCGGACATCGCCTTCTCGGGGTAGCGCCCCCGGTTCAGCTGCGACGAGACGCCGTCCAGGAGCTTGATCAGGTCCTCGACGATGACCGCCATGTCGTCCGCGGGCTTGCGCTGGTTGGCGCGCACGGACGCCGGGGCGTCCAGGACGCGCACGCTGAGGGCCGAGGGGCCCTTGCGCCCGTCGGCCACGCCGAACTCGACCCGCGAGCCCGGCTTGAGCACCGTGGTGCCCTCCGGCAGCGCGTTGGCGTGGACGAACACCTCGCCGCCGTCGTCGGAGGCGACGAAGCCGAACCCCTTCTCGGCGTCGAAGAACTTGACCTTGCCTGTGGGCACGTGGACCTCAAAACCAGGATTGAGTACGTCTCGTGGGAGCGCGTACTGATGTCGGACGGGCGGCTGGCGTGCAGCAGCGGCCCAGGGTATCGCGCGGGCCGCAGACCGCGGCCGGATCGACCCTCAGGCGGTCGGCGCCGGGGCTGCGAGCAGGTCGTTCATCGACCCGGAGCGGAACGGCCGGACCTCGACCCGGCCGTGGCCCAGCGCCAGCACCGCGGCCCGCAACCGGTCCAGGTCCTCGGCCGGCAGCGCCGACAGGCACCCCTGGTCCAGCTCGACCCGGGCCCCGCCGTCACCCAGGTCACGCACCCGCAGGTCGCGGACCCGCGTCCCCAGCAGGTCACGGACCGCCCGCTCCGCGGCCTCGACCCGGTGCAGCAGCGCGGGCGTGATCTGGACGCCGTAGGCGATGCGGCTGCTCAGGCAGGCGGCCGCGGGCTTGTCCCAGGTAGGCAGGTCCCAGTGCGCCGACAGCGACCGGACCTCGACCTTCGTCATCCCGGCGTCGGCCAGCGGCGTCAGGGCCCCCACCTCGGCCGCGGCCCGGATGCCCGGGCGGAACCCGGCGCGCAGGTCGTCGGCGTTGGTGCCGGTCGCGACGTGCGCCAGCCCCAGCTGCGCCGCGAGAGGCACCAGCACGGACATCAGCTCGGTCTTGCAGAAGTAGCAGCGGTCGGCGCCGTTGGCCCGGTAGCCCTCGCGCGCCATCTCGTCGGTCCGCGGCTCGTGCCAGCCGACGCCCAGGCGCCCCGCCAGCTCGCGGGCGGCCAGGACCTCGGCCCCCGGGACGGCGTCGGACACCGCGGTGGCGGCGGCCACGGCGTCCGGTCCCAGCGCCCGCACCGCGCCGGCCAGCACCAGGGCCGAGTCGGCCCCGCCGGAGAACGCGACCAGGACGGACCCGGATCCGTCGAAGGCGCCCAGGAGGGCGGCGGCGAGGGTGCCGACGTCGCGCGGGGCCGGGGCGGTGTCCACGGCAGGCACGGTACGCGTCGCCGGAGCCGCTCGACGCGGGCGTACCGTGGAGAGGATGTCGACGAGCCCTGCACCGGTGAAGGCACGCGGGCGGCGCGAGGCCCCCCGCAGCCTCGCCGACGACCTCCGGGTCCGCGACGACGCCGAGCTGGTCGCCCTGCTGCAGGCCCGCGCCGACCTGGCCGTCCCCGTGCCGCCCGACGTCGGCTCGCTGGCGGTCCGCGCCACCACCCGCGCCAGCGTCCAGCGCGCCCTGGACCAGCTGGACGCCCCCGCGCTGCAGGTCGTCGAGACCCTGGCCGTGCTGCCCGAGCCCGTGACCCCCACCGCGGTCAGCCGGGCGTGGGGGGCCGACGCCCGGGAGCACCTGGCGTCGCTGCGTCGTCTGGCCCTGGTCTGGGGCACGCCGCGGGCGCTGCGCCTGGTCAGGGTGGCCCGCGAGGTGCTGGGCGAGCACCCCGCCGGGCTCGGCCCGCCGCTGGCGGACCTGCTGGAGCGGCGCAGCCCCGCCCGACTGAGCGCCCTGGCCGAGCACCTGGGCCTGGGCGAGATCGGCGACCCGGTCCGGGCCGCGGCCGAGGTGGCCCGGACGTTCTCCGACCCCGACGCGCTGGAGGCCCTGCTGCGCACCGGCCCGCCCGGCGTCCGTGAGGTCCTCGACCGGTTGCTGTGGGGTTCCCCCGTCGGTGAGCACCCGGGGCTCGACGACGGCGGGCCGGTCGGCTGGCTGCTGCGCCACGGCCTGCTCGCGGTGCCCGAGCCCGGCCGGGTCGTGCTGCCACGCGAGGTGGCGCTCACCCTTAGGGGCGGGCGCACCCACCGCCACCCGGCGTCCACGTCTCCCCCGGTCCTCGGCGAACCGGTCCGTCCCGGGGTCGCGGAGCACGCGGCGGCGGGCTCGGCCAGCGACGCCGTCCGGCTGACGACCGAGCTGCTGGGCGTCGCCGAGCGGACCACCCTGACGGTGCGCCGAGCGGGTGGGCTCGGGGTCCGCGAGCTGCGCCGGGTCGCGGTGGCGCTGGACGTCGACGAGGCGGTGGCCGCCCTGGTGGTCGAGCTCGCCAACGCGGCGGGGCTGCTGGACGCGGACGGCGAGGAGTCCCCCTCGTGGGTGCCGACGCACGCGGTGGACGACTGGGCCGAGCAGACCGTCCCGGCCCGATGGGCCGCACTGGCCACCGCGTGGCTGGGCAGCGACGTCGTGGCCTCGCTGGTCGGCACCCGGGACCGCAGCGGCGGGGTGCGGGCCGCGCTCACCGACGACGTCCGGCGCCCGAGCTCCACCGCCCTGCGCCGGGACCTGCTCGCCGAGCTGGCCGGGGTCGGCCCCGACCGGGCCGCCACCCGCGAGGAGCTGATCGCCCGCCTGGACCACCGCTCCCCCCGTCGGGCCGGGCCCGGCCGCGACGACCTGGTGGCTCGGCTGCTGCAGGAGGCCGCCTGGCTGGGCCTCACCGGGCAGGGCGTGCTGTCGGCCCCGGGCCAGGCCCTGCTCAGCGGTGACACCGCCGCCGCCGTCGACTCCCTCGGCGAGCTGCTCCCGGAACCGGTCGACCACCTGCTGCTCCAGGCCGACCTGACGGCCGTCGCCCCGGGCCCGCTGACCCCCGAGCTGGCGGCCGCGGTGGAGCAGGCCGCGGACGTCGAGTCCCGGGGCACGGCCACGGTGTACCGGTTCGGGGCGGACTCGGTGCGCCGGGCCCTCGACGCCGGGACCACCGCCGACGAGCTGCTCGCGACGCTGGAGGAGGCGAGCCCCAACGGGGTGCCCCAGCCGCTGTCGTACCTGGTGCGCGACGTCGCCCGGCGCCACGGCCTGGTCCGGGTCGGGCGCGCGTCGTCGTTCCTGCGCGCCGAGGACCCTGCGGCGCTGGAGGAGCTGCTGGTGGACCGCCGACTGGCCACGCTGGGCCTGCGGCGGCTCGCCCCGACCGTGCTGGCGGCCGACGCCGAGGGGCCCGTCGTCCTCGACACGCTGCGCCGGATCGGGCTGGCGCCGGCGGCGGAGGGGTCCGACGGCACGCTGCTGCTGACCGGTCGCACCGCCAAGCGGGCCCCGGCCCGCCGGCGTCGGTCCGCGACCCCTGCGGCTCCGCGCACCCCGTCCACCGACGAGCTCGCCGAGGCCGTGGGTCGTTGGCGGGTCGCGGAGTCGGGACCTCGCCCCGGCAGCATCGACCTGCCCTACCTCGAGCCCCGGGTGAGCCTGGAGGTGCTGCGGGACGCCGTGACCAGCGGGCGCTCGGTGTGGGTGGGGTACGTCGACGAGACCGGCCGCACCACCCGGCGGCTGCTGGAGCCGATCACGCTGTCGGGCGGACGGCTGACGGCCGTCGAGGCGGGTCGGCCGGGCACCAGGACGTACTCGGTTCACCGTGTGACCGGCGTGGCCCTGGTCCCGGAGGTGGAAGACTGACCCGGCCGCCCGGCGGGACCGGACGGTGGACGGGACCCGCGCCAGTGCAGGAGGAACTGCCATGACCGATCAGACCGGCCGCCCGGACGACGAGACTCGTCCCGACGGCACGACGCCAGAGCCCGAGCAGCCGCAGGGTCGTGACGAGGCCGCGCCGGAGTCGGTGCTCACCGGGTTCTCCTGGGACGACCCGTCCGGCGCCGCCCCCCGCCGCCCCGAGGACGACGCGCAGGCGTCCGCGGCTGACGGCGACCAGGCCGGCCACGGGCCCTCCGAGGCGCAGTCCGACGGTTCGTCGGCCGACCAGACGCCGTCCTACGAGGCGCCGCCCTCGTACGAGGCGCCGCCCTCGTACGGCTCGCCGCCCTCGTACGGCTCGACCCCCGAGGCGCCCGCTCAGTACCCGCCCGCGGCGCCGTACCCGCCCGCCGGTGGCCCCTACGGCCAGGCCCCCACGGGTCAGCCGGGTCAGCAGGGTCAGCAGGGTCAGCAGGGCGACCCGTACGGCCAGCCCGCGTCGTCCCCGTACGGCCAGGCGCCCGCCCCGTACCCCACGCAGTCCGGCGGCTACGGCCAGAGCGCCGAGTACACCTCGACGCCGCAGCCCTACGCCTACGGGCCGCCGCCGCTGTCCCCCGAGGCCGAGAAGGCCCTTTCCGGCGCCATCCTGTGGACGATCCTCAACGGCGTCTCGATCTTCCTGTGCGGCAACCTGCTGGCCATCGGGGGCGTGATCTGCGCCGCGATCGCCATCGGCAAGGCCCGGGAGGACGTCCAGGCCGCGCGGAACCTGACCAAGTGGTCCTGGATCCTCTTCACCATCGGGTTCGCCCTGGGGGCGCTCCTCATCGTCGCCTACTTCGTGTTCCTGTTCGGGATCATCGGAACAGCCGGCATGAGCGGCGAGTTCTGACCTACGTGACCGATGGCCCCCTGATCGTCCAGTCCGACCGCACGCTGCTGCTCGAGGTCGACCACCCCGACGCGGCGGCGTGCCGTCGGGCCATCGCGGCCTTCGCCGAGCTGGAGCGGGCTCCCGAGCACGTCCACACCTACCGGCTCACCCCGCTGGGGCTGTGGAACGCCCGCGCCGCCGGGGTCGACGCCGAGCAGGTCGTCGACGCCCTGCTCAACCACAGCCGCTACCCGGTGCCGAACGCGCTGCTGGTGGACGTGGCCGAGACCATGTCCCGGTACGGGCGGCTCACGCTGTCCAAGTCCGAGGATCACGGGCTGGTCCTGACGGCCGTCGACCAGCCGGTCCTGGAGGAGGTGCTGCGGTCCAAGAAGGTCATCCCCCTCGTGGGGGCCCGGATCGCCCAGGACACCGTGGTGGTCCACCCCAGCGAGCGCGGCAACATCAAGCAGGTCCTGCTCAAGCTGGGCTGGCCGGCGGAGGACCTGGCGGGCTACGTCGACGGCGAGGCCCACGCCATCGACCTGGACAACGCCGGCACCGACGGCTCCCCCGCCTGGGAGCTGCGGCCCTACCAGGCCGAGGCCGTCGACGGGTTCTGGTACGGCGGCTCCGGTGTGGTCGTGCTGCCCTGCGGGGCGGGCAAGACCCTGGTCGGGGCGGGCGCGATGGCCCGCGCGAAGGCCACCACGCTGATCCTGGTCACCAACACGGTCTCGGCCCGGCAGTGGAAGGACGAGCTGCTGCGGCGGACGTCGCTCACCGAGGACGAGATCGGCGAGTACTCCGGCCAGCGCAAGGAGATCCGGCCGGTCACCATCGCCACGTACCAGGTGATGACGACCAGGCGGAAGGGCGTCTACCCGCACCTGGAGCTGTTCGACGCCCGCGACTGGGGCCTGGTGATCTACGACGAGGTCCACCTGCTCCCGGCGCCCATCTTCCGGATGACGGCGGACCTGCAGGCCCGTCGTCGCCTGGGTCTGACCGCGACGCTGGTGCGCGAGGACGGTCGCGAGGGCGACGTGTTCTCGTTGATCGGGCCCAAGCGGTTCGACGCGCCCTGGAAGGACATCGAGAACCAGGGCTACATCGCGCCCGCGGACTGCGTCGAGGTCCGGGTCACGCTGCCGGAGGACGAGCGGCTGGTCTACGCCGTGGCCGAGCCCGAGGAGCGGTACCGGCTGTGCGCGACCAGCGAGCAGAAGACCAAGGTCGTGGAGCAGCTCGTCGCCCGGCACGCGGGCGAGCCGATGCTGGTGATCGGGCAGTTCATCGACCAGCTCGACGACATCGCCGCCCGCATCGACGCGCCCGTCATCAAGGGCGAGACGACGGTCAAGGAGCGGCAGCGGCTGTTCGAGGCGTTCCGGACCGGCGAGATCACCACGCTGGTGGTCAGCAAGGTCGCCAACTTCTCGATCGACCTGCCCGAGGCCGCGGTGGCCATCCAGGTGTCCGGCGCGTTCGGGTCCCGGCAGGAGGAGGCCCAGCGGCTCGGGCGCGTGCTACGCCCCAAGGCCGACGGGCGCACCGCCCGGTTCTACGCCGTGGTCTCCCGCGACACCCAGGACCAGGAGTTCGCCCAGCACCGGCAGCGGTTCCTGGCCGAGCAGGGCTACGCCTACCGGATCGTGGACGCCGACGACCTGACCGGCGGGCCGGCCGGGATCGCCGCCGCCCTGGGCTGACCGGCCACCCCGCCTGCGGTGCGCGCGGGGTTGGGGCCGTGACGCCGGTCGGCGGGGCTGGTCCGCCGTGCGGCTGGTCCGGCGGGCGTCGTGCCGGGCGGGCGGGCACGATGACCGGGTGAGCGACGGGGCCTGGGGGCAGCTGCTGCTCGTCGCCGCCGCGCTCCACGTCGGTCTGGAGCTGGTCGTCCACCTGGTGGTCTACCCGGCGCTGGCCGACAGCTCCTCCGGCACCGGGGCCCCGTACCGCCGTGCCCACGAACGTCACATGCGCCGGATGTCGGTCGCGGTCGCCCCCGTCTACGGCCTCCTCGCGGTCGCTGCGGTCGGGCTCGTCGTCGCGGCCCCGAGCGTGCTCGCGGTGGTCTGCCTCGCGCTCGTGGTCGGCACCTTCGCCGTCACCGCCCTCGCGGCCGTCCCGGCCCACGAGGCGATCGTCACCGAGCCCGCCCCGGCCCGGCGTGCGGACCTGCACCGCCGCCTCGCCCGCGCCGACCGGGTCCGCCTCCTGCTGGCCACGGCCCTCCTGGTCCTGGCCTGGCTGACCGTCCCCTGACCCGACCCGCGCCCGGACCGCGCCCGGGCTGGAGTCGACAACGCCTTGATCAACGCGGTCATCGACCCCCGGAGCCCCGAAACCGTCGACAACGCCTTGATCAACGTCATCGTCGACATCAGCGGGCCGCACGGACGGCGCGTGGGATCGTCAGGCGGTCGACCGTGTCGCGGTACGTGAACCGGAGCATGTCCACCTCGCGCCCCGTCAGCCCGTTCTGGCGTGCTCGGTCCCGGTAGACCGCAGACGGGGCGGCGTGGACCGAAGCACCGTCGGCTTCAACCAGCAGCAGACCCCGCGACGGGTTCGAGCGCCGCCGGTAGGCCATGTCGGCCCGCGCCAGCAGCGCCCCCTCCCTGTCCCGGATCTCGACCTGCAGGTCGTCCGGGGGCAGCCCCGCGTCCAGGCAACGGAACCGCACGCGGCTCTCCAACGGGGACTCGGCCCGACCGTCCCCCCAGGCCCAGAGGTCGGCCACGAGGGCCGCACCCGGTCGGCCGGAGGCCCTGCACGCCAGCCCCGCCAGGTCGTCCGGGCCGACGAGGCCCTTGCGCAACGCACGGTCCAGGACCGCCAGCGCGTCCGGTCGGGGCGACCCGAGCACCACGTCCACCACAGTCCTGGCCGGTGCCGTGACGGCCATGCCCCGGACGCGAACGACCTCGTCGGGCCTGAGGGTCCAGGCGTGCACCCGCAGGTCCGGACGCGAGTGCAGCGGCCTCCCCGGCCGGGAGGCGACCTCCACCGTGCCGGAGCCGGACATGTCGACGCCCCACAGCCTGGCGGCCGTGCTCGCGCAGAGAACCACACCGGGCACCGTGAGCACCACGGCCCGGGCCTCGGCCCAGACGCTCTCCGATGAGGCCCCGCACCCGTCGACCAGGTAGGCGCCGCGGCGGAGGCGGACCAAGGCCCCCTGCCGGAGCATGCTTCGCACCTGCCCCTCACCGACACCGGCCACCTGAAGCTGGCGCCAGGTGATGACCCCGTCCTGGCGTGCGGCGAGGACGGCACAGGGTGCCGGCAGCCGCGAACCGACTGGGACTCCCACGCACGTACCGTGCCCCGCTGCCACCCGCCAGGAGCTGCTCACCCCGTCCTCCTGTGGACGACACCCAGGTGCTCCACAGGCCAGCCCCGGCCGGCCCGTTCACCCGACAACCGCCGTGATCAAGACGTTGTCGACCCGAATGGCCTCGAACGCCATCGACAACCGCCGTGATCAAGACGTTGTCGACGCACAGGTCCCGTCCTGCCTCCCAGGAACTTCCCAGGGGCGGCGGGCATTGTTCGGGTGTGACCGCTCCTGCTGCGCCCGCGCCCCGGCTGCTCGTCGTCGACGACGAGCCGTCCATCCGCGACCTGCTGAGCGCGTCGCTGCGGTTCGCCGGCTACGACGTGGTGACGGCCGAGAACGGGACCGGGGCGCTGGCCCAGGCCGAGAAGCACCGCCCCGACCTGGTCGTGCTGGACGTGATGATGCCGGACATGGACGGCTTCGAGGTCACCCGCAAGCTGCGCGAGCGCGGCCGGGACATGCCCGTGCTGTTCCTGACGGCGCGCGACGACGTCGAGGACAAGGTGACGGGGCTGACGGTGGGCGGCGACGACTACGTCACCAAGCCGTTCAGCCTCGAGGAGGTCGTGGCCCGGATCCGGGCGGTGCTGCGCCGGACCGGGGTGGTGGCCGAGGAGCAGGGCAACCTGCTGACGTTCCACGACCTGGAGCTGGACGAGGACGCCCACGAGGTGCGCCGCGGCACGACGGTCGTGGACCTGTCGCCCACGGAGTTCAAGCTGCTCCGGTACCTGATGCTCAACCCCAACCGGGTGCTGTCCAAGGCGCAGATCCTCGACCACGTCTGGGACTACGACTTCGGCGGGGACGGCGCCATCGTCGAGTCCTACATCTCGTACCTGCGCCGCAAGGTGGACACCGGCGGGCCCCCGCTCATCCACACCAAGCGCGGCGTGGGGTACGTGCTGCGCCTTCCGCCGGATGCCTGAGGCACCTCCGACCCAGACGGAGCAGGAGCCGCGGCCGGTCCTGGTCCGCCCGTTCCGGTCCGGCCCGATGCCGACGGGCCCGCTGGAGACGAGGCCCACCAGGCCGGGCAGCGGCGTCAGTCTCGAGCTGCGCCTGGTGGCCATCGTCGTGCTGGCGGTCGCGGTGGCGACGACGGTCGTCGGGGCTGCCCTGCTGCTGGTGCAGCGCCAGCGGCTGGTCGACGAGGTCAACACCCAGCTGCTGCGCACGGGACCGGCGCTGGCCCAGGCCACCGCCGACAACATCGAGGGACCGCTGACGCCCGGCCGGTCGACGTCGGTGGTGGCGAACCTGCCGAGCGAGTACGTGGTCGTCGTCTACGTGGCGGCGTTCGAGTCCACCGTCGAGGTCCGCCCCCAGTTCCGGAGCCGCGAGGGCACCCCGGACATCCCGGTCCTGACCGGTGAGGCCGCCGAGGAGCGCAACCGGCAGCCGTTCACGGTGGGCGCCCGCGAGGGCAGCGGCCGTTGGCAGGTGCTGTCGCTGCCCGCCGCGGAGGGCAACGCGTCGGTGTCGGTCGCGCTGCCGCTGGACGCCGACGACGCCACCAAGCGGCTGGCCCTCGTCACGCTGCTGATCGGCACGGCCGTCGTGGTGGCGGCGGCCGTCCTCGGGGTGGTGGCGGTGCGTCGCTCGCTGCGTCCGCTGGCCGACGTCGAGCACACCGCCGTCGCGATCGCCCGCGGCGACCTCACCGCCCGGGTGCCCGAGGGCGGGCAG
This sequence comes from Actinomycetales bacterium, assembly GCA_038258055.1. Classification (GTDB taxonomy): domain Bacteria; phylum Actinomycetota; class Actinomycetes; order Actinomycetales; family JBBAYJ01; genus Aquipuribacter. The sequence goes on along the minus strand of JBBSQH010000022.1, from coordinate 21,566 downwards.
GACACCGAGGTGGGGCGGCTGACTACCGCGCTCAACGGCATGCTGACCCGGATCGAGGACAGCATCCGGCAGCGCGACGCCTCCCAGGACCGGATGCGGCGGTTCGTGGCCGACGCGTCCCACGAGCTGCGGACCCCGCTGGCCAGCATCCGTGGCTTCGCCGAGCTGCACCGCCAGGGCGCGGTGCCCGCGGAGCAGGTGCCGGCGACCTTCAGCCGGATCGAGGGCGAGGCCCGTCGCCTCGGTGTCCTGGTCGAGGACCTGCTGCTGCTGGCCCGCCTGGACGAGCAGCGACCGCTGCGCCGGGTCCCCGTGGACCTGGCCTCGTTGGTGCTCGACGCCGGCGGCGACGTGCGGGCCCTGGACCGGACGCGGCCCGTCCGCGTGGCGGCCCTCGACGGTGGTCCGGTCCGGCCGGTCCCGGTCGAGGGCGACCCCGACCGGCTCCGTCAGGTGCTGACCAACCTCGTGGGCAACGCCGTCCGGCACACCGCGACCGGGACACCGGTCGACCTGGCGGTCGGCATGGTCACGGTGAGCGGCGGCTCGGCGGTGGTGATGGAGGTCCGGGACCACGGCCACGGCGTGCCCGACGCCGACAAGCGCCGGGTGTTCGACCGGTTCGCGCGCCTGGACGCCTCCCGGACCCGCGACACGGGCGGCGCGGGGCTGGGCCTGTCGATCGTCGCCGCGGTGGTCCACGGCCACGGCGGCGAGGTCAGCGTGCTGGACACCCCCGGCGGCGGGGCGACGTTCCGGGTCGTGCTGCCCGCGCCCGAACCCGCCCCCGTCCCGTCCCCCGACCTCGACGGACCAGCCGACGGAGCCTGACGGGTCCTCGGACGCCGGCAGCAGGCGGCAGTCAGACCAGCAGCTGCCGCGCCGCGAGGTCGCGGTACAGCGGCGAGGAGTCGACCAGCTCGGTGTGGGTGCCCTCGGCCACCACCTGGCCGCCGTCCATCACCACGATCCGGTCGGCGTCGACCACGGTCGACAAGCGGTGCGCGATGACCAGCACCGTGGTGTCCGGCCCGATGGCCTGCACCGCGTCGGCCAGCGCCTGCTCGTTGCGGGCGTCCAGGCTGGAGGTCGGCTCGTCCAGCAGCAGCAGGGCCGGCCGGGCCAGCAGGGCGCGCGCGATCGCGAGCCGCTGCCGCTGACCGCCCGACAGCAGGATGCCGTCGTCGCCGACCTGGGTGTCCAGCCCACGGTCGCCGCGGGCGAGCAGGTCCGTCAGGTTGACCTGCGCCAGGACCGCCCGCAGCTCGTCGTCGTCGGCGCCGGGCCGGCCCAGCAGCAGGTTGTCGCGGATGCTCCCGGCCAGGGCGGGGGCGTCCTGCTCGACGTAGGCCGTAGCGGCCCGCAGCTCGGTCCGGTCGAGGTCGCGCACGTCGTGACCACCGACGCTCACCGTGCCGGCGTCGACGTCGTAGAAGCGCTCGACGAGGGCCAGGACGGTCGACTTGCCCGCCCCGGACGGACCGACCAGGGCCGTGCGCCGACCGGCCGGGGCCGTGAACGTGGCCCCGACCAGGACCGGTTCGCCCAGCCCGTCGGAGGCCTCCGGGTCGGGGTAGGAGAACGAGACGCCCTGCAGGGACACCGACACCGGTGCGTGGGACAGCACCCCGCGGACCGCGACGACGTCGCCCGACGCCTCCTCCGGCAGGTCGAGGACCTCCTCGATCCGGGCCAGGGCGCCGAGACCGGTCTGGATGGCGGCGAAGGCCGAGATGCCCTGCGCCAGCGGCTGCACGAGCAGGAACAGCAGCAGGACGAACGCCACCAGGTCCCCGACCGACACCTCGCCGGCGGCCACGCGGGCCCCGCCCACCCCGAGCACCGCCAGGAACGCCCCCTGGACCGCGATCGAGGCGACCGGACCCAGCACCGCCTGCAGCCGGGCCAGCCGCAGACCGGCGACGAAGGCCCCGGTGGCGGACCGGCCGACCGTCACGGCCTCACGCTCCTCGGCCCCGGCGGCACGGATCGTGCGGACCCCACCCAGGGACCGCTCGACCCCGGCCGTCATGACGCCGACCGCGGTCTGCGCGGCCAGCGACGCCGCCCGCACCCGGCGGACGACCAGCAGCGCGCCGGCCATGCCCACCGCGACGGCGCTGACCGTCACGCCCAGCAGCAACGGGTCGACCACGGCCATGGCGACCAGCGCGCCGATGATGATGACGACACCGGAGGCCAGGTCCACCAGACCGCTGGTGACCACGGTCCGCAGCAGCGTGGTGTCCGCCCCGACGCGCGAGATCAGGTCGCCGCTGCTGCGGCGGTCGAGCTCGGCCACGGGCAGCCGCATGAGCCGACCGACCAGCCGCGAGCGGGTGCGGAGCACGACGGCCTCACCGGTCCGCTGCAGGACGTAGGACTGGATGCCCGACAGGACCGCCGCGACCACCAGAGCGATCACGAGCCACACCGCGGGCGTCGTGACGGAGGCGGCGTCCTCGATCGCCCCGATGACCTCGCGGACCAGCAGCGGCTGGGCCAGGGCGGCGGCCGCGTTGGCCAGTCCGAGCCCGCCTGCGATCGCCAGCGCCGTGGTGTGCGGCCGCAGCAGCCGGAACAGGACCTGCAGGTCGGCGCGCCGGCTGCTCGGGTCGTGGACGTCCGTGCCGGCCGGGGACTCGTCGCTCACCCAGCCAGTCTCACCCACCGTGGGGGCCGGGCCCGCACCGTTCCCCTAGGGGCGGAAGGGCGCAGGTCGGCAGCTCACAGGTGACGTCCAGGCTCCTCCCGGCTGCGTGACAGCCCGACGCGGTCTGATGTCTGGCATGGACGAGACCCCCCGCCCCCCGCAGCCCCAGCCCGCCTGGTCCCAGCCCGCGAGCCAGCCCGACGCGAGCCTGCCCGTCGCGACCCCGCCGCAGGGCAGCGGGTGGCCGCCGCCGGGCCCGACCCCGCCGCGGACGCGGACCCGTCGACGGCTGCCCCTGGTGGCGACCGCGATCGGGGCCACGCTGGTGATGGCGGCCGCGGGGATCGGCGCGGGGGCCGTCGTGGTCTCCAACGCCGACGACGTGATGGCTGCCCTGCGCGCAGCGCCGGCGGTGGCGACCGGCACCGACCAGCAGGAGGCGGCCGACGAGCAGGGCGGGACCGACGCCGTGCCGGTGGCCGCCGTCGACGGCGTCGACTGGGGTGAGGTGGCCAGCCAGGTGCAGCCGGGCGTGGTCGCGATCCAGGTGGCCTCGGCCGACGGCTCCGGCGGTGAGGGCAGCGGGGTGGTGATCGACGCCGAGGGCCACGTGCTGACCAACAACCACGTGGTGGCCACGGCGGCCGGGGGCGGGCAGGTCCGGGTGACGCTGTCCGACGGCCGGGTCCTGGCGGCCGAGATCGTCGGTCTCGACCCGTCGACCGACCTGGCCGTCCTGCGGCTGGTGGACGCCCCTGACGACCTCACGGTCGCCGAGCTCGGCCGCTCCGACGACGTCCAGGTCGGCGACCCGGTGATGGCCATCGGCAACCCGCTCTGGCTGTCGGGCACCGTCACCACCGGCATCGTCAGCGCGCTCGACCGGCCCGTGACGACCCAGTCGGTCGGCGTGGCCGCCGGGGAGCCCGTGGTCACCGCCGCCGTGCAGACCGACGCCGCGGTCAACCCGGGCAACTCCGGCGGGGCGCTGGTTGACGCGCAGGGGCGGGTCATCGGGATCAACTCCTCGATCGCCGGGCTGGGTGGCGGCAGCACGTCCGGCTCGATCGGGCTGGGCTTCGCCATCCCCGTCGACTCGGCCGCCGCGGTCGCCGAGCAGCTGATCGAGGACGGCACGGCCGAGCACGCCCGGCTCGGGGTCTACCTGGAGGACACCACCGCCTCCGTCGCCGACGGCGAGTGGGCGGGCGAGCGACTGGGCGCCGGGCTGGCCCAGGTCGAGCCGGGGTCGGCCGCCGACACCGCCGGCCTGCAGCCCGGTGACGTGGTCGTGGCCGTGGACGGCCGGGCCGCCACCGGCGCGGAGTCCCTGACCGCCCTGGTCCGCATCATGCAGCCGGGTGACACCGCCACCCTCGTGGTGGAGCGCGACGGCGAGGCCGTCGAGGTGCCGGTGACCGTCCAGGCCGCCGACGTCTGAGCGGGGCTGGCAGGCTGGGGCCGTGAGCCCGCTCGACGCCCCTCCGCAGCACCCGCTCGTCCCGGTGCTCCTGCGCCTCGGCGCCGCACCGGGACCGGCCGAGCGGGTCCAGGCGGACCTGCTCGGCCGGTGGTCCGAGCCGCACCGGACCTACCACGACCGCCGTCACCTGGACGAGGTGCTGCAGCGGGTGGAGCAGCTGGGAGGCCACGCCGAGAACACGGACCTGGTGCGCTGCGCCGCCTGGTGGCACGACGCGGTCCACGACGGCCGGGCCGGGGACGACGAGCGGGCCAGCGCCGCCCTGGCCCACGAGCAGCTGGTCGGCCTGGGGGTCGCGGGGCGCCACGTCGGGGCGGTCGCCGAGCTCGTCCTGGTGACCATCTCGCACGACCCGGGTGACCCGGCCGAACCGGACGCAGCCGTGCTGTGCGACGCGGACCTGGGGATCCTCGCCGCCGACCGGGCTCGCTACGACGAGTACGCGACCGACGTCCGGCAGGAGTACGGGCACGTCCCCGACGAGCTGTTCGCGGCCGGCCGGGCCGCGGTGCTGCGTCGCCTGCTGGCGCACCGGCACCTGTTCCGGACGCCGACCGCCGCCGCCTGGGAGCAGGCCGCGCGGGACAACCTCAGCCGCGAGCTCGACGGGCTCGGCGCTCCGCGGCGGTGATCCGCAGCCCGGAGGCGCGCAGCCGACGCAGCAGCTCACCCGCGGCGACCGGGACGGCACCGGCCCCGACCAGTGCGGCGTGAGCGGAGTCCGGCACGTCGTAGTGGTCCAGGTCGAAGCCGCGCGACGGGATGCCGTTGGCGGCGGCGAACGCGTGCAGCTCGGCCAGCGACTCGTCGCTGACCAGGTGCGACCACAGCCGGCCGTGCGCGGGCCACAGCGGCGGGTCGATGAGCACGGTCACGACGGGATCCTAGGCCGGGCCTGTGGACGACGCCCGCGGGCGTCGGTCGTCCCGGGGCACCCTGGGGTCACGCGCGACAGGGGGTCGCCGGACGAAGGGGAGATCGATGACCAGGTTCGAGGTCGACAGCGCGAGGGTGGACGCCGCGAGCGCTCAGGTGGGGGCGACGTCCGCGGCCATCACCGCCGAGGTGGACGCCATGATGCGTCACCTGGAGGACCTGCAGGGGGTCTGGCGGGGCCAGGCCGCGAGCGGGTTCGCCAACCTGACGGCGCAGTGGCGGGCCACGCAGGTGCAGGTGCGCGACACCCTGGACAGCATCCGCGTGGCGCTGGCCCAGGCCGGGCGGCAGTACGCCGAGACGGAGGCCGCCACGGCTCGCATGTTCCAGGGCTGAGGCGCCCGGGCCGCCGCTGAGCCGCCCGGCCGGTCGGGTGCCCGCAGGCCCCGGCCGGTCGGGTCCGGGGTCAGCCCTGCTCGGTGCGGGCGGCCGCGATGTGCTCCCGGTAGGCGTGCCAGCTGCGCTTGACGGTCCGCTCCTGGGTCTCGAAGTCGACGCGGACCAGGCCGAACCGCTTGCTCAGGCCCAGCGCCCACTCGAAGTTGTCCAGCAGCGACCAGGCGAAGTACCCGCGCACGTCGACACCGTCGGCCCTCGCCTTGGCGAGGGCGTCCAGGTGGGCGTGCAGGTAGGCCACCCGGTCGGGGTCCTCCACCACGCCGTCGGCGGACGGGGTGGGGTCGTCGTCCCACGCCGAGCCGTTCTCGGTGACGTAGATCGGGCCCAGCTCGGGGTACTCGGTGTGGATGCGGCGCAGCACGTCGGTGAACCCGTCCGGGGTCACGGGCCAGTCCATCGCCGTCGCCCCGGCGCCCGGGTCGGCGGTGCGGACCCGCTCCATGCCGGGCTGGACGGTGTCACCGACGGGCACCTGCCCGTCGGCCGCCTCGAGCCGCTCGTCGTTGTAGTAGTTCAGGCCGATGAAGTCGATCGGCGTGGCGATCTGGGCCATGTCCCCCTCCAGCGCCGCGCCGGCCAGGTGGGGGGCGAGCAGCTCGACGGCGTCGGTCGGGTAGCCGCGACCGGCCAGGGCGTCCAGCCAGACCCGGTTGCGGACGGCGTCGTAGGCGGGCAGCGCCTCGCGGGTGACGGCCTCCTCGTCGACGGCGCGCACGTTGTCCAGGTTCAGGACGATGCCGTAGGCGGCGTCGGGGTGCTGCTCGCGCATCGCGGCGACGGCACGCCCGTGCGACAGGAGCAGGTGGTGGGTGGCCCGCGTGGCCAGGGCGTGGTCCCGGATGCCCGGGGCGTGGATGCCGCCGCCGTAGCCGAGCCACGCCGCGCACCACGGCTCGTTGTGGGTGGCCCACCGCTTGACCCGGTCACCCAGGGTCTTCTGGACCTCGAGCGCGTACTCGACGAACGGCTCGACCACGCGGCGCGACGCCCAGCCGCCCAGGTGCTGCAGCTCCAGCGGCAGGTCCCAGTGGTACAGCGTCACCCAGGGCTCGATGCCGGCCCCGAGCAGCTCGTCGACCAGCCGGTCGTAGAAGCCGAGCCCCGCCTCGGAGAACTCCCCGCTGCCGGTCGGCTGCACCCGCGCCCAGGCCACCGAGAACCGGTAGGCGTCGACCCCGAGGTCCTTCATGATCGCCACGTCGTCGCGGTAGCGGTGGACGTGGTCGCAGGTGACGTCACCGTCCGTGCCGTCGAGCACGGCGCCCGGGACGTCGCAGAACGCGTCCCAGATCGTGTCCCCACGACCGGCCCGGTCCCCCTCGATCTGGAACGAGGCGGTGGCCGCCCCCCACGTGAACGTCGTCGGCAGCGAGACCATGACGGCCACCCTATCGCTGGGATCGTTCCCACCTCGCCGGGCCGGGCCGGGCCGGGCCAGGACCTCACCAGGACCTGGCCCCGGGTCCCGCCGAGCGGGGCATGCTGTCCCCGTGACCCCCACCCGGCTGCGCGCCTTCGCCGCCGTCGTGCGGCTGGGGTCGGTCAAGGCCGCGGCGGCCGAGCTCGGCGTCAGCGAGGCGGCCGTGTCGATGCACGTCGCCCACCTGCGCAAGGAGCTGGAGGACGACCTGTTCGTCCGCACCGGGTCCGGTATCGCGTTCACGCCTGGTGGCCTCCGGCTGGCCCGGCGGGCGACGGAGCTGCTGGGCCTGCAGGAGCAGACCATCCGGGAGGTCGGCCACGCCGGGCACGGCCGGAGGCTGATGCACGTGGCGGCGTCCGCGCTGTTCGCCGAGCACGCCGCACCGGGGTTGATCGCCCTGTTCACCAGCCGGGCCAAGGACCTCGAGGTCGAGCTCAGCGTGCGCGACCCGTGGGAGTTCGCAGGGCTGCTGGCCAACCGTGAGGTGGACGTGGCCATCGGCCCTCGCCCGGACCGTCTCCCCGCCACGGTCACCTGCACGCCGTTCTTCTCCTACCAGCTGGTCGTCGTGGCGAGCCCGTCGCACCCGGACCTGCCTGCACTGACCGGCGGCAAGGCCAGCCTGCGGCAGCAGAGCTGGCTGCTGGGCCCGTCGGCCAACAGCGCCGCCAGCACGGTCGCGGCCCTGCTGCGCCGACTGGACGTGCCGGAGCAGGGGCAGCGCATCTTCCAGAGCACGGCCGCGGCGCTGGAGGAGACCAGGCGGGGCCACGGCGTCACCCCGGTGCCGTCGTTCGTCGTCGCGGACGACCTCGCGGCGGGCCGGCTGGTGCGGGTGCCGGTGGCGGCCGCGGCCGCGGCCGGGGACGGTCGCTGGCACGTGATGACGCTTCCCGAGTCGGTCGGCCTGGCCGCGGGCGCCGAGCTGGCCCGGTTCGTCACCACCCCGCGAGCGACCCAGGCGATGATCCACGGGGCCGGCGTGACCATCGGCCACTTCCGTCCCTCGGTGCACGTCACGCTCTGGCGGTGACCACCTGAAGCACCTCGCGCAGACCCGCCGGGGTGTGCGCCGGGAGCAGCACGTCGCACCACGGCAGGGCCGCGGCCATGCCACCCGTCCGGGGTTGGAACCCCGGGGCCGCGGCGCGCGGGTTGAGCCAGACCACGCGGTGCGCCAGCCGGTGCACCCGCGCCCTGGCGGCGCCCAGCTCGGCGGGGTCGTCGGAGTCCCAGCCGTCGGACGCGATGACGACGACGGCACCGCGCAACCGGTTGGCGTGGTGGGACTGCAGCAGGCTGCGCAGGCTGCTCGCGATCCGGGTTCCGCCGAACCGGTCGCTGCACGCGGCGCTCGCCTGCTGCGCGGCCTCCTCCGGTGACGTCAGCCGCACCTGCGGGGTGAGCCGGGTGAGCCGGGTCGAGAAGCCGAACGCCTCGGCGTCGGTGACACGTGCGGCCGCCCGCATCAGGTGAAGGTAGGCGGACGCGTGCCCGCGCATCGACTCGCTGAGGTCGCACACCACGACGAGGGGACGAGGCCGCAGCACCGGGCGGGACCGGGCGATGTCGACGGTCTCGAACCCGGTGCGGCGGGCGCGGGCCAGGGTCGCGCGCAGCGACACCCGACGTCCTGACGGGTGGCTGCGGGTCCGACGGCTGCGGCGGGTCGGCCAGCGCACCAGCGCCTCCGCGAGCCAGCCCTCGAGGTCGGCCAGCAGCGAGGGGTCCAGCCGGTCGAAGGGGGTGTCCGACTCGGCGTCCAGCCCGCTCGGCACGAGCTCCGGGACCAACGTGTCCTCGTCCTCGTCCGCGCCGACCGCGACCACGGCCGCCGCGGTCGCCCACGGCAGGCCCGCCTCCTCGCCCGCCCGCTGGTCGTCGGCCCCCGACGGCAGCCTGACCAGCGAGTCGTCCCCGGGCGTCGGGCCGGCCGGGTCCGTCCCCCGGGCGACCGGGTCCAGGGCCAGCACGGAGTCCCCGAACACCGCGTCGAACACCACGTCGAAGGCCGGCAGGTCCTCGTAGCGGCGGACCAGGCAGACCCGGCAGAGCCAGTACAGCGCGGTCCGGCCCCGGGGCGGGCAGGCGCCCCAGCCCTCGACCAGGGACTGGACCGACGACAGGTGGACCGCGACACCCGCGTCGCGCAGCCGGGCGGCGAGCGCGACGGCGAAGGCGGCCCGGTCGACCCCGCGGAGCAGCTGCGCCGGGTGCGCCGGCCCCGCCGTCCCCGTCGTCACGACCGCGTCCCCGCCGACGCCCGTGGCACCGTGGTCACGCCCGCGCGTCCGGGTGGACCGCGCCGTCGACCGCGGCCAGCACCGCGACCCGGTCGTCCAGGGTCTTGGCCAGGCACCCGATCGTGGCCGCCACGTCGTCGCGGGTCAGCTCGGTGACCCCGAGCACCGCGAGCGCCGACACCCAGTCGATGGCCTCCGCCAGGCCCGGCGCCTTGTCCAGGTCCAGGCCGCGGACCCTGGTGACGAAGTCGGTGGTGCTGCGCAGCAGGTCGTCGCTGGCGTGGGGTACGGAGCGACGCAGCACCTGCGTCGCGCGCTCCGGGCTCGGGAACTCCAGCCAGTGGTAGAGGCAGCGACGCCGCAGCGCGTCGTGCAGCTCGCGGCTGCGGTTGGAGGTCAGCACCACCACGGGGCGCCGCTGCGCGGTGAAGGTCCCGATCTCGGGCACGGTGACCGACGCCTCCCCCAGGAACTCCAGCAGCAGCGCCTCGAACTCGTCGTCGGCCCGGTCGACCTCGTCGATGAGCAGGACCGGGGCCACCGGGCCGCGGTTGCGGACCGCAGCGAGCACGGGCCGCTCCTGCAGGAACTCCTCGGTGAACAGGTCGGCGTCGACCAGGCGCTCGTGCCGCGACTCGGCCAGGCGGATGGCCAGCAGCTGGCGCTGGTAGTTCCACTCGTACAGCGCCTCGCCCGCACTGAGCCCCTCGTAGCACTGCAGCCGGATCAGGGGCGCACCCAGGCCGGTGGCGAGCGCCTTGGCCGCCGCGGTCTTGCCCACGCCGGGCTCGCCCTCCAGCAGCAGCGGCTGCCCGAGCCGCAGCGACAGGAACAGCGCCATGGCCAGGCCGTCGTCCACGAGGTAGTCCGCGGCGTCCAGCCGGGCGACCAGGTCCGCGGGACTGGCGACGTGGGCCCGGGCCCCCTGGTCGTCAGCGCCGCCCGCGCCGTCCGTGCCGTCCGCGCCGTCCGCGTCGTCCGGGCTCATCGCAGCCGCTCCGTCGGCGCCGCGGCCACCAGGGCCGTGTAGTCCTCCCAGGTGTCGACGTCACGCGGGACGCCCACGGCCACGTCGACCAGCACCGCGTCCGGGCGCGCGTCGAGCAGCCGCCACACGCCCTTGTCGCCGTGCAGCGCACGCAGCTCGTCGAACACCTGCCGACCCAGCCAGAACGGGTGACCGACGCCGTCGGCGTACCGACAGGCCCCCATCACCGTCTCCGGTCCCCCCGGCGCGGCCGCGACCCCGGCGAGCAGGGCCTCGACGGCCTCCGTCGGCACCTCGGGCTGGTCGCCGAGCAGCAGGACGATCCCGGCCGAGCCCGCGTGCACCCGGTCGACCGCCACCGCGATCGACGAGCTGCACCCCGTGGTGAACGACGGGTTGACGACGACCTCGGCCCCGGCCAGGTCCACCTGGTCGAGGACGTCGTGGGCCGACCCGCCGACGGTCACGAGCAGCTGGTCCAGGCCCAGGTCGGCGGCCCGGGCGAGCGTGGCGCCGAGCAGCGTCGTCCCCCGGTAGGGCAGCAGCTGCTTGGGCTGCCCCAGCCGACGCGACCCGCCGGCGGCCAGGACCAGACCCGTCGCGCGCACCTCAGCCGGTCCCGGCCAGGTACGACTCCCGGCAGCCGGCCCCGCAGAAGAACCACTCCTGCCCGTCCCGGACCCCGCGCAGGGCGTCGGCGTCGACCACGACGTCCATGCCGCAGACCGGGTCGACCTCGATCCGGACCGCCGCCGCCTCGGCGACCCCGAGACCCGGCGGTGCGGTCAGGCCCTCGGTCCGCAGCGCCCGGACCACCTCGGCCACGACCGACAGGCCGATCTCGCCCGGGGTCACCGATCCGATCGGCAGGCCGACCGGGCTGTGGACGCAGGCCCGCTCGGCCTCGGTCAGGCCCATCCCGTCCAGCACCGCGGCCCCGCGGCGCGCGCTGGCGATCAGGCCGACGAAGCCGACGCCGGCGTCCAGCGCGGCCCGGACCGAGTCCGTCTCGCCGTCGCCGTGGCTGGCCTCGACCACGGCGACCGTGCCGGGCAGCAGGTCCGCCACCGGGCCGGTCCGCACGGCCAGCCCGGAGGCCTCGACCACCTGCGCGATCGCCCGGGCGTTCTCCGTGTCACCGACCACGTGCACGACCGGGGCGGGGACCCGGGCGTGCAGGAAGATCTCCAGCGCGCCGCCGGACAGGCACTCGTTGACGGCGACCACGGCCCCGGGCACCTCGGGGAACGCGGCCGTGGTGTCCGGCAGCACCCGCAGCAGCACCGACTCACCGGAGTCCAGGGCCTGCAACGACGCCGTCCGCACCGACGTCCGCGCGCAGTCCCCGCCGACGAAGCCCTCCATCGACCCGTCGGCCAGGACGACCGCGGTGTCGCCGGGCGAGGCCGAGGTGGGGTGCTCCGCCCGCACCACGGTGGCCTGGACGAACGGCACCCGCCGCCCCAGGAGGTCCGCGATCCGCTCGTCCAGCCTCGGTGTGCTCACGTCAGATCGGCGGGGTGGGGGCGCCGCGCATGGCGTCCCACACCCGGGACGGGGTCAGCGGCATGTCGGCGTGCCGGATGCCGAACGGCTTGAGGGCGTCGACGACGGCGTTGACGATCGCGGGCGGCGAGCCGACCGTGGCCGACTCCCCGACGCCCTTGGCCCCGATGGGGTGGTGCGGGGACGGCGTCACCGTGTGGCCGGTCTCCCAGTCGGGGCACTCCATCGCCGTCGGGATCAGGTAGTCCATCAGCGAGCCGCCGAGGCAGTTGCCGTCCTCGTCGAAGGCGATCATCTCCATCAGCGCCATGCCGACGCCGTCGGTGAGCCCGCCGTGCACCTGGCCCTCGATGATCATCGGGTTGATCCGGGTGCCGCAGTCGTCGACGGCGACGAAGCGTCGCACCTTGACCACCGCGGTGCCGGGGTCGACGTCGACCACGCAGATGTAGGCGCCGAACGGGTAGGTCAGGTTGGACGGGTTGTAGCAGATCTGCGCCTCCAGACCGCCCTCGATCCCCTCGGGCAGGTCGCCCGCGCCGTGGGCCTTGAACGCGATCTCCTGGATGGTGACCGACGCCGAGTCGTCGCCCGCGACGTGGAACCGGCCCTTGTCCCACTCCAGGTCGGTCACGTTCACCTCGAGCATGCCCGAGGCGATGATCCGGGCCTTGTCTCGGACCTTGCGGGCCACCAGCGCGGCCGCCGCCCCAGACACCGGGGTCGACCGGCTGCCGTAGGTGCCCAGGCCGAACGGGGTGTTGTCGGTGTCGCCGTGGACCACGTCGATGTCGTCGGGGGCGATGCCGAGCTCCTCGGCGACGATCTGCGCGAACGTCGTCTCGTGGCCCTGCCCCTGCGACTGCACCGACAGCCGGACCACGGCCTTGCCGGTGGGGTGGATGCGCAGCTCGCAGCCGTCGGCCATGCCCAGGCCGAGGATGTCCATGTCCTTGCGGGGACCGGCGCCGACGGCCTCGGTGAAGAACGAGATGCCGATGCCCATCAGCTCGCCGCGGGCCCGCTTCTCCTCCTGCTCCTTGCGCAGGTCGTCGTAGCCGATCATGTCCATGGCCAGGCGCATGGTCGGCTCGTAGTCGCCGGAGTCGTAGGTCCAGCCGGTCTTGGACTCGTAGGGGAACTGCTCGGGCTGGATGAAGTTCTTCAGCCGCAGCTCCGCCGGGTCCATGCCGAGCTCGTAGGCCAGGCAGTCCACCAGCCGCTCGACCAGGTACACCGCCTCGGTGATCCGGAACGAGCAGGCGTACGCGACGCCGCCCGGCGCCTTGTTGGTGAACACGGCCGTCATCGAGCAGTACGCGGCCTCGATGTCGTAGGAGCCGGTGAAGACCCCGAAGAAGCCCGCCGGGTACTTGATCGGGCTGGCCACGCCGTTGAACGCGCCGTGGTCGGCGAGCACGTGGGTGCGGATGGCGCGGATCTTGCCGTCCTTGGTGGCCGCGATCTCGCCGCGCATGATGTAGTCCCGGGCGAACCCGGTGCTCATCAGGTTCTCCGAGCGGTCCTCGACCCACTTGACGGGCTTGCCCGTGACGATGGACGCGACGATCGAGCAGACGTAACCGGGGTAGATCGGCACCTTGCCGCCGAACCCGCCGCCGATGTCGGGGCTGATGACCCGGATCTTGTGCTCGGGCAGCCCCGCGACCAGCGCGTAGACGGTCCGGTGGGCGTGCGGGGCCTGCGTGGTCGAGTACAGCGTCAGCCGGCCCTCGACCTTCTCGAAGTGGGCCACAGAGCCGCAGGTCTCCATCGGCGCCGGGTGCACGCGCGGGTAGACGATGTCCTCGGTGACGGTGACCTCGGAGCTGGCGAAGACGGCCTCGGTGGCGTCCTTGTCGCCGGTCTCCCAGTCGAAGCAGTGGTTGTCGGTCTTGCCCTCGAGGTCGGTCCGGATCACGGGCGCGTCGGGTTCGAGCGCCTTCCGGACGTCGACGACCGGGTCGAGGATGTCGTACTCGACGTCGATCAGCTCGAGCGCGTCACGAGCCGCGTAGCGGTCCTCGGCGACCACGACGGCGACCTCCTGGCCCTGGAACCGGACCTTGTCGGTGGCCAGCACGGCCTGCACGTCGTTGGACAGGGTCGGCATCCAGGCCAGCTTGAGCCCGGCGAAGTCCTCGCCCGTGAGGACCGCCTTGACCTTGGGGTGGGCCTTGGCGGCCGAGGTGTCGATCGACACGATCCGGGCGTGGGCGACGGGCGAGCGGAGGATGGCCATGTGCAGCATGCCGGGCAGCACGACGTCGTCGACGTAGCGGCCCATGCCGCGCACGAAGCGCGGGTCCTCCTTGCGCATCATCCGGCCGTAGCCGACCGGCTTGTGGTCGTTGCTGGCGTGCGCGTCCGTGGGTCCGGCATCGGTGCTGGTGGCCGGACGGTCCTCGACGGTGGTCATGCGTTGCTCCCCTCGGTCGCGGTGGCCGCGACGGGCGTGGCCTCGGCGGTGCGGGCGTCGGCCTCGTGCTTGGCCGCCCACTGGACGGACCGGACGATGGTCGAGTAGCCCGTGCACCGGCAGATCTGCCCGGAGATGGCCTCGCGGATGGTGTGCTCGTCGGGGTCGGGGTTTGTGTCGAGCAGGGCGCGCGCGGTCATCATCATCCCCGGCGTGCAGAAGCCGCACTGCAGGCCGTGGCACTGCATGAACCCCTCCTGCACGGGGTCCAGGCCCTTCTCGGTCTCCAGCCCCTCGACCGTCCGGACCGCGTGCCCGTCGGCCATGGCGGCCAGCACCGAGCAGGCCTTGACGGGCTCGTCGTCCAGCCACACCACGCACGTGCCGCAGTTGCTGGTGTCGCAGCCCCAGTGGGTGCCGGTGAGCCTGAGGGTGTCGCGCAGGAAGTGCACGAGGAGCATGCGCGCCTCGATCTCCTCGCTGACCTCGGCGCCGTTGACGGTCATCGTGACGATCATGCTGAGGCTCCCGTGGTGGTCATCAGGCGGGCGACGGATCGGCGGAGCGCGCGACGGGTGAGCTCGTCGGCCAGGTGGCGCTTGTAGGCCTCGGTGCCGCGGCTGTCGGTGCTGGGCTCGCACGCGGCGGACGCGATGGCCCCGGCCTCGGCGAACAGCTCCTCGCTGGGGACCTTGCCGCGCAGCGCGGCGGAGACGGCGGGGATGCCGGTCGTGTTGGGCCCGACCGCGGCCATCCCGACCCGGGCGTCGGAGATAGTGCCGTCGGTCATCCACACCGCGGCCCCGACCGACGTGACGGCCCAGTCGCCGGCGCGGCGCTCGACCTTCTCGTAGGCGCTGGAGCCGCCGGGGCGGATCGGGATCCGGACCTCGACGAGCATCTCGGCGTCACCGACGGCGGTCTCGTAGGGCCCGCGGTGGAAGTCCTCCATGCTCACGACCCGCTCACCGGCACCACTCCTGATGACGCAGCTGGCGTCCAGGGTGGTGCAGACCGCGGACAGGTCCTCCGACGGGTCGGCCTGGCACAGCGAGCCGCCGAGGGTGCCCCGGTTGCGGACGATCGGGTCGGCGATGACCTTCTCGGCGTCACGGATGATGGGGAACAGCTCGGCGAGCGCGTCGTGGTCCAGCAGCTCCCGGTGGCGCGTCATGGCCCCGATCCGGACCTCGCCGCCGCCGACCGTGACGTAGCCGAGCTCGTCGTGCAGGCCGTTGATGTCGATGACGTACTCGAGGTTGGCCAGGCGGAGCTTCATCATCGGCAGCAGGCTGTGCCCGCCCGCGATCAGCCGGGCCGTGTCGCCGTAGCGCTCGAGCAACCCGATGGCGTGATCGACACTCGTCGCTCGCTCGTACTCGAAGGGTGCGGGAACCTGCATGTGGACCCCAGACGTCTCTGTCGGTGACGGGTAGGTGACTATCCACGCCGGGACAGGTGATCTGTCAACAGCCACCTAAGTGATTCCTTAGCCGGTCCACCCCGGGGGCGGAACAGCCCGTCGGTGGGGGCGCTTACCCTGATGTGATGACGAGCGTCGGCCTGGGGATGCCCACCCTCCCCGTGACGGCCAGGACCCCCCGCCCGGCCGGCGAGACGGGCCTGCTCGACACCTACGGCCGCCGGGCCCGCGACCTGCGTGTCTCGCTGACGGACCGGTGCAACCTGCGCTGCTCGTACTGCATGCCGCCGGAGGGGCTGCCGTGGCTGCCCGGCCCGGAGCTGCTCAGCTCGGACGAGATCGTCCGCCTGGTCCGCCTGGCGGTACGGGACCTGGGCATCGACGAGGTCCGGTTCACCGGCGGCGAGCCGCTGCTGCGCAAGGACCTGCCGGCCCTGGTCGAGGCCGCGTCGTCGCTGAGGACCCCGGACGGCCGGCCGGTGAAGACGGCCCTGACCACCAACGGCATCGGCCTGGACCGCCGGGCCGGCGACCTGGCCGCCGCGGGCCTGGACCGGGTGACCGTCAGCCTGGACACCCTGCAGCGCAGCCGCTACCAGGCCATCACCCAGCGGGACCGGCTGCACGACGTCCTGCTGGGTGTCGACGCCGCGCTGGCGGCCGGGCTAACCCCGCTCAAGATCAACACGCTGGTGGTGCGCGGGATCAACGAGGACGAGCCGGTCGACCTGGTCCGCTGGGCCTGCGCGACCGGCGTCGAGCTCCGGATCATCGAGCACATGCCGCTGGACGCCCACGAGAACTGGGACCGCTCGAGCATGGTGACGGCGGCCGAGGTGCTCGCCACCCTGTCGACGGCGTTCGAGCTGGTGCCGATGGCGCAGCGGGGCAGCGCCCCCGCCGAGCGCTGGGAGGTGTTCGAGGACGGGGTCCGGCTCGGCACGGTCGGCGTCATCGCCTCGGTCACCCGGCCGTTCTGCGGCGACTGCGACCGGATGCGGCTCACGGCCGACGGCCAGGTGCGCAGCTGCCTGTTCTCGGTCAGCGGGACCGACCTGCGGGGCCTGATGCGCTCCGGCGCCGACGACGAGACCCTGGCCGTGGCCTGGCGGGACAACGCCTGGGCCAAGAAGGCCGGGCACGGCACCGACGACGAGGGCTTCGTGCGTCCGGACCGCCCGATGAGCGCGATCGGTGGCTGAGGGCGCCAGCGTGCGGGTGCGCTTCTTCGCCGGGGCCCGGGCTGCCGCGGGTACGCGCGAGACGTCCGTCGACGTGCAGGACGCGGACCGGGTGGGCGACGTGCTGGCCCGCCTGAGCGCCGACCGGCCCGACCTGGCCCGCGTGGTCCGGGCCTGCTCGTTCCTGCTCGACGGGGTGTCGGCCCGGGCCGACGCGCCGGTGGGGGCGGCGTCGGAGCTCGACGTGCTGCCCCCGTTCAGCGGGGGCTGAGCACCCTGACATATTGATGCACCCGGCGTATGCTCTGATGCATGCGGACGACGGTGAGGCTGGACGAGGACCTGCTGAAGGCGGCCAAGCAGCACGCCGCCGGCACCGGGAGGACGCTGACCTCCGTCCTGGAGGACGCGCTTCGCGCTGAGCTGTCCCGGGCCCAGGAAGCCCCCACGGCGCCACCGTTCCACGTGCGCCCCATCGATTCGGGATTCCACCCGGGGATCTCGCTGGACGACAACGCCCGACTGCTCCAGGTGATGGACGACGCGTGATCCTGCCGGACGTCAACGTCCTGGTCTACGCCTACGTCCGCGAGGCCGAGCGCCACGACGAGTGGCGGGCCTGGTGGGAGTCGGTGGTGTCGTCGCCGTCGACCTTCGCCCTGGCGGACGTCTGCCTCACCGGGTTCGTCCGGGTGGTGACCCACCCCCGCGTCCTGACCCGACCGTTGCCGGTGGATGAGGCCCTCGAACGCGTGGCCGAGCTGCTCGGCCGCCCCAACTGCGTGCTGGTCCGTCGGACGGACGCCACCTGGCCCACCGTCGTGGACCTCTGCCGGAGGGGCGGCGCCGGGGGCAACACCGTCCCCGACGCGTGGATCGCGGCGATGGCCGTCTCGAACGGCTGCGAGCTGGCGACGGCCGACCGCGGGTTCGGGCGGTGGCCGGGGCTGTCATGGTCCCACCCGCTGGACCGGGGCTGAGGGCCCTGTTCAGCGGGGGCTGAGCTCGCCCAGGCCGACCCACTCGTCGCTGCCGTCGACGAAGTGCTGGTGCTTCCAGACCGGGAGCCGGTCCTTGACCGCGTCGACCAGGGCGGCCGCGGTCGCAAAGGCGTCGCCGCGGTGCGCCGCGGACACGGCGACGGCCAGGGCGCAGTCGCCCACCACGAGCGGGCCGACCCGGTGCAGCACCGCCAGCGCCCCCGCCGACGAGGTCGCTGCGACCTCCTCGGCGACCCGTGGCACGACCGCGGCCGCATCGGGGTGGGCCTCGTAGTCCAGCAGGGTCACCGCTCCGCGACCGGGGGTGTCGTGGTCGCGCACGACGCCGTCGAAGGTGACGACGGCGCCGTGGGCAGGCCCGGCGACGCGCGCGCGCAGGTCGTCGACGCCGATCGGCGCCTCGCTGATGCCGGCGAGGACCACGACGCAGCCTGGGGTGCTCATGAGGTCGAGCGTAGGCGGGGCCTGTACCCCGCCCGCACGCGCGTCAGGAGCCGCCGGAGCGACGACCCAGCAGCCAGCCCACGACCCCCGCCACCAGCCCGGCCGCGACCAGCGGACCGAAGCGGCGCAGCAGGGTCGGCAGCAGGACCGACCCCAGGTCGAGCGCCTCGGGCTCGGGCTGCGGCCGGAACTCGCGACGCGCCGCGATGGGCGCGGTGGTGCCGCTCGTGCTGGCCGTGGGTCCCGCCTGCGGGGTGGGCGAGGGGATCGTCGCGTCGGGCGCACCGACCGGGCCCGACCCGGCCGGGCGCAGGTCGGCGGGCGGCACGTCCTGGATGCTCGCCCCGGCCCCCGCCCCGGCCTCCGACGCGGTGGTGCCTGCGGAGGACGAGACGTCGGCCGGCGTGGTGGTCGGGGCGTCGGCCCCGTCCGCGCCCTCGGCCGCGGGGGCCGTCTCCTCCTCGCCCGCGGCCAGGGTCTCCGCCAGGCAGGACGCGAACTGGTCGAGGAGCTTGCCGCCGATCTCGCTGATCATGCTCTTGCCGAACTGGGCGACCTTGCCCGAGACCTTGAGGTCGGTGTCGACGATGACGTTGGTGCCGTCGCCGTCGGCCTCCAGGCGGGCCGTCACCGTGGCGGCGGCGGTCCCGTTCCCGCGGCTGTCCTTGCCCGTGGCCTCCAGGACCGCGCGGTAGCCGGCCTCGTCACGCTCGACGAAACGCCCCGACCCGGCGAACTGCATCGACACGGGGCCGACCTTGACCTTGGCCTTGCCGGTGAACTCGTCGCCCTCCAGGCTGGTCAGCTGCGCGCCCGGCAGGCAGGGCGCGATGCGCTCGAGGTCGTTGAACGTGGTCCAGGCCTCGTCGATCCCGATCGGCACGTGGAAGCGGTGCTGGAGCTCCATCGGTCAGGCCTCTCGCGCGGCAGGGGCGGCGCACCGGAGCGCGTCGGAGGGTGGGAGGTGCCTGGACGTCGTCGTCGAGGTCGGTCGCATGGCCGGAGTGTGCCACCACGGCAGGTTGAACCGTCAAGGATTGGTCGCGAACGACACGGGTTCGTCCCGGTCCAGCCCGTGGTGCACCGGGCCGTCCACCTCGCCCAGCCGGGCCCCGGTGCCACCCCACTGCAGCTGCAGCATCTCCGCGGCGATCGACACCGCGGTCTCCTCCGGCGTGCGCGCCCCGAGGTCCAGCCCGATGGGCGACGAGAGCCGGGCCAGCTCGACCTCGGTCAGACCCACCTCCCGCAGCCGCCGCATCCGGTCCTCGTGGGTCCTGCGGCTCCCCATCGCGCCGATGTAGCCGACCTGCGGCAGACGCAGCGCGACCTCCAGGACCGGGACGTCGAACTTGGGGTCGTGGGTCAGCACCGCGAGCGCCGTGCGGTCGTCGACGCGACCCGCGTCGCGCTCGGCCGCCAGGTAGCGGTGGGGCCACTGCACC
Source organism: Actinomycetales bacterium (assembly GCA_038258055.1). Taxonomy (GTDB): domain Bacteria; phylum Actinomycetota; class Actinomycetes; order Actinomycetales; family JBBAYJ01; genus Aquipuribacter. Next base: position 2,022 of record JBBSQH010000022.1, on the reverse strand, counting down.
ACCACGTCGTCCGCGTCGGGGAACCGCGTCGCGGTCGCGAACACGGCCCGCGCGTCGCACACGGTGACCCGGAACCCCAGGAACGCGCCGATCCGGGCCAGCGCGGAGGCGAAGTCGATGGCCCCGAAGACGATCATGCGCGGGCGGGGCGCGTAGGACGCGACGAACACCCGCATGCCGTCCCCGCGACGCTCACCCTCAGGGCCGTAGGTCAGCCCGTCCGACCGTCCGCCGGCGAGCAGGCCGCGCACGTCGGCGGCCACCGCGTCGTCGGCGCGCGCGGAGCCCAGCGAGCCCTCGACCGACGACGACCTGACCACGAGGCGGCGGCCCACCCGGGCCTCGTCCGGGTGCGCGACCACCGTGCAGACCGCCACCGGACGACCGGCGTCGACGTCGGCCGCGACGCCGGCCAGCTCGGGGAAGCCGTCCGGGTCCACCCGCTCGACGAACACGTCCAGGATGCCGCCGCACGACAACCCCACGGCGAAGGCGTCGTCGTCGCTCACGCCGTACCGCTGCAGCACCGGGGCGCCGGTGCGGAGGACCTCGCCGGCCTGCTCGTAGACCGCGCCCTCCACGCAGCCCCCCGACACGCTGCCCACGACCTGCCCGCCCGGCCCGACCAACATGAGGGCCCCGGGCTGCCGAGGCGCCGAGCGCCACGTGCCCACGACGGTCGCGACGCCGACCGGTTCACCCGCCCGCCACCACTGCAGCAGCTCGCTCAGCACCTCACGCATCGACGGCTCGCGGTCGACCGGGGCGAGCAGGCGGGGCGACGGCGGTGTCGTTCACCCCTCAAGCATCGCACCAGACCCGTCGGATCGCCCCGGACCCGGGCCACACCGTGCGCGCGCAACCGGGTGCATCCGGTCCTCGGGTCGCAGCGGCACCCCGGGCGGGTGGCCCCCCGTCACGGCGAGGAGGGCTGGATCGACCTCGACGCCGGCACGGTCAGCGCGTCCGTCCGCGGTGCCGGTCGGGTGGAGCTGTTCGACCTGGACGGCCTCGCCCTGGCCCGAGGGGGTCAGGTCCGGTCCGCGGCGAGCGGACCGTCGGCGCCGTCCTCGTCCTGCCCCTCCTGGACGTACCCGGCGAACGCCTGGTCGATCTGGGCCTCGTCGGGGCTCGTCGGCGCGTTGAGCGCGGCGAAAGCCGTCTCGGCGACCTCGAGCTCGTAGCTGGCCAGGGTGATGAGGTCTCGCAGCCCGCGGGCCCCGAACCGGTCGCGGACGTGTCGGACCGCGTCCACGACCGCGGGGTCGGCGTGGGTCGCGACCTCCTGGTGCACGGGGTCGGCGTACGTCTCCTGGTCATGGGTGTGGGCCGGGACGGCGGCGTCCTCGGGGAACGGCTCGATCGGGCCAGCCAGCGGGTCGGTGCTCATGGTGACCATCCGACCACACGCAGGCGCCTCTCGCGCCCCTACGACGAAGGCCCCCGGGATGTCCCGGGGGCCTTCGTCGTGCTGCTCTGGTTCAGGTGGTGCAGGTGGCTGGACTCAGAAGTCCATGCCGCCCATGCCGCCCGTGGGGTCGCCCCCGCCACCGGCCGGCGCCTTCTCCGGCTTGTCGGCCACGACGGCCTCGGTGGTGAGGAACAGCGCCGCGATGCTGGCGGCGTTCTCCAGTGCGGAGCGCGTCACCTTGGCCGGCTCCACGATGCCCGTAGCCATCATGTCGACGTACTCGTTGGTGGCCGCGTTCAGACCCTCGCCGACGGGCAGGTTCTTGACCTTCTCTGCCACGACACCACCCTCGAGACCGGCGTTGGTCGCGATCTGCTTGAGCGGGGCCTCGAGGGCGACGCGGACGATGTTCGCCCCGGTCGCCTCGTCGCCGGACAGGCCGAGGTCGTCCAGCGCGGGGAGCGCGTTGACCAGGGCGACACCGCCGCCGGGGACGATGCCCTCCTCGACGGCCGCCTTGGCGTTGCGGACGGCGTCCTCGATGCGGTGCTTGCGCTCCTTGAGCTCCACCTCGGTGGCAGCTCCGGCCTTGATCACCGCAACACCGCCGG
>JBBSQH010000021.1:0-55398 GCA_038258055.1 Actinomycetales bacterium | reverse complement strand
TCCTCCTTGTCCCCCGCTTGTCCCCCGCCTGTCCCCCAGATTTGGTCACTTCTGGTCGTACAGACGGCGGATACTCAACCGTAGCTGACCAAATCGGGGGGACTAGGGTCAGCGGCGGGGCGGTAGCAGCTTGTGGGACCCGTCGCACCAGGGCGCCCGGGCCGAGCGGCCGCACCGGCAGACCGCGACGGTGCGCCGCTGCGCCGTCACCTCGCGGCCGTCCTCGGTGACGACGGTGACGTCGCCGCTCAGCAGCATCGGGCCGTCGGGGCAGAGGCGGACACGGGTGGGAGGAGGGCTGGTCACGCAGACCGGGTACCCGGTCGCGGCCCGGGCAATCGCGTCGCGTTTGGGCACCGGCCGACGGGGCACGAGGTAGGCATGGACGTGACACCCCGCGGGCCGCTGTCGGCCGCCCTGGTCGACGCGCTGAGCACCCCTTCGCACCCCGTTCCCGAGCTTCCCGACCTGGCCGCCGCCGTCCTGGCCGACCTCGACGGCAGCGACAGCGTGCTGGGCGAGGACGTCCAGCTGTCCCTGTACCTGATGTACGAGCTGCACTACGGCCTCGCCGGGGTGGACGAGGCCTGGGAGTGGTCGCCCGACCTGCTGGCGGCCCGGGCGGTCCTCGAGACGGCCTTCGAGGCCGACCTGCGTGGCCGGTGGCCGGCCCCCCAGCCCGGCGGGCCGGTGGCCGAGGCGCTGTTCGAGCTGACCGCCGACGCCGCGCGGCCCGGACCCGGCAGCACCGTGGTGCACGTGGCGCGTCGGGCCACCCGGGAGCAGGTAGCAGAATTGCTCGTGCAGCGTTCGGTCTACCAGCTCAAGGAGGCCGACCCGCACACCTGGGGCATCCCTCGGCTGCGTGGGCGGGCCAAGGCGGCCCTGGTGGACATCCAGACCGACGAGTACGGCGGTGGCCGGGTCGAACGGATGCACGCGACGCTGTTCGCGACCACGATGCGCGAGCTGGGCCTGGACGACACCCCCAACGCCTACCTGGACGTGGTGGCCGCGCCGTCGCTCGCGTCGGTGAACGCGATCTCGATGTTCGGGCTGCACCGTCGTCTGGTCGGCGCGCTGTGCGGGCACCTGGCCGCGTTCGAGATGACGTCGTCGCTGCCGGCCGCCCGCTGGGCGCAGGGCCTGCGTCGCCTGGGGGTGGACGAGGCCGCGGTCGTGTTCTTCGACGAGCACGTGGAGGCCGACGCCGTCCACGAGCAGGTCGCCGCCCACGACCTGTGCGGCAGCCTGGTCGAGGACGACCCCGACCGGCACCAGGACGTCCTCTGGGGAGCGACGGTGTGCCTGGGTCTCGACGAGCTCGTCGCGCAGCGGGCCCAGCAGGCCTGGGCGGGCGGGGGCAGCGCTTTGCGACCGGTCACGACCACCGCGGCCTGAGACCCGGGGGGCGCGTCGGTGCTACGCGCCGAGGGGTGTCCCCACCTCGAACCAGACGACCTTGCCGGGGTCGGTGGCCCGCACGCCCCATCGCCGGGCCAGCAGCCGGACGATCTGCAGCCCCCGCCCGTCGAGGGACTGGGGGTCAGCCTCTCCGGCCCGAGGGCGTCGGGAGTCCGCGTCGCCGACCTCGACCCGGACGACTCCCGCGTCAGTGGTCACGGAGAGGCTGGCGTCGCCCCGGGCGTGGACCACGGCGTTGGTCACGGTCTCGCTGACGAGCAGGACGGCGGTCTGGCAGGTGTCCTCGTCGACGTGGGTCGCGCGGCAGAGGTCCTCGACCAGGCGCCGGGCCCGACGAACCACGGCCACGTCCGCAGACAGCGCGAGGGAGCACGACGTGGGTGGCGGCTGGACCCACCGGGCCGACGGCCGGCCCGCGCCGGGGAGGTGCTCGACGCCTCGGCTGCCCTGTCCCACCGGGCACCTCCCGCGCCGTGCGGACGACGCACGCGGTCACCTCCTGGTGCCGTACGGCTGGCGTCCTGCGGGGCACAGGTGCCCGCTGCGGGCGTGGTCATGCACTGCAGTCGCACAGCTACCGGTCGTCACCCGCACCTGCTGCGACCGCACCACCGGTCACCCGGTGTCGGCGGCGCGGCGCCAGGGCGACCGCGGCCGTGACCACGCCGACCGTCGCGGCGATCCCGACCGAGCCGGCCGCGCCGGTGCCCAGCACCTCGCCGGCCTGCTGGGCCAGGACGAGTACCCCCATGACCACGACGAACCAGCCGAAGCCTCGCCGGAGGGTGTCGGCGGGGATCCGCCCGGTCAGGGTGCCGCCGACCACCGAGCCGACGACCGCGGCCGCGGTGACGGCGGCGGCCAGGCCCCAGTCGACCTGGACGCTGGCGAGGTAGCCGCCCAGGCCGGCGAAGGACTTCATGGCGATCACCAGCAGGGACGTGCCGACGGCCGCGCTCATCGGCAGCCCGCCCAGCAGCACCAGGGCCGGGACGACGAGGAACCCGCCGCCCGCGCCGACCATCCCGGTGACGAGCCCGACGACACCGCCCTCGACCAGGACGAGGCCGACCCGCATCCCGCCCTCGTGTCCCGCGACGGCCCGACGGCCCCGGATCATCGCCACCGCGGTGGCCAGCATCATGAGCGAGAACGTGATCAGCAGGACGGTGCCGGGGATGAACTCGGCGAGTCGACCGCCGAGGTACGCGCCGACCATCGCGGCGGCGCCGAACACCAGCCCGGTGCGCCAGCGGACGCGGCCGGCACGGGCGTGGGGGACGAGCGCGGCGAGGCTGGTGACGCCGACGACCAGCAGCGAGGTGGCGATGGCCTCCTTGCTTTCCAGGCCGGCCACGTAGACCAGCAGGGGGACGGCCAGGATCGAGCCACCGCCACCGAGCAGGCCCAGGGAGACGCCGACGGCGACCGCCAGGAGCAGGACCAGCCAGAGGTTGCCGTCGAGCAGCGCGGTCACCGGGATCAGCCTCCGGTCGGGGCGGCGAGCTGCGCCATGACGTCGCGGACGTCGTAGGTCCGCGACCGGTTGTAGGGCAGCTTCATGAGGATCGAGCCCATCAGGCAGCTGTTGGAGACCGCCGCGAGCGTGAGTCCGGCGCCGACGCCGCCGGCCAGCAGCTGGGCCCGCTTGACGACAAGCGACGTGAGGACCGACGTCAGGACCAGCGAGCCGGCGACCAGGCGGACCTGGCGCTCGAGCTGCCAGCGTTGCGCGCCGCGGCGGACCTCGCCGCCGGCCTGCTCCCAGGCCAGGACCCCACCGGAGAGCACGCGGAGGTTCGGCCGGCCGACACCGGCCAGGGCCTGCTCGGCCCGGGTGGCGCGGACCCCGGAGCGGCAGACCAGGACGACGTCGTCGTCGAGGTGGTTGCTGAGCTCCTTGCGGTGCTCCTCGAGGGTGTCCAGCGGCACGTTGTAGGCGCCGGGGATGTGCATGGTCTCGAACTCCGCGGGGGTGCGGACGTCCAGGACCCGGACCCGGCCGGCGGCCACAGCCTCCTTCAGCGCCGCGACGTCGGTGGTGCGGGTGGCGGTGGGGGCGCTCATGCGGTGGTCGTGTCGGTCGGGTCGTGCCGGATGTCGAGGCCGGCGAGGGCGGCGTCGTCGTAGCTGTCGTCGATCAGCACGACGTCGCGCCCGGCGCGGTCGAGCACGCCGGCGGCGATCGAGGCGCGGTACCCGGCGGCGCAGTGCACCCAGACCGGCTGGTCGGCGGGGACCTCGTCCAGGCGCTCGAGCAGGCTGCGCAGCGGGACGTGCTGCGACCCGTCCACGAACCCGCCCGCGCGCTCGTCGTCGCGGCGGACGTCCAGGACCAGTGGGTCCTCGCCCTCCCGGCGCCGGGCCGCGAGGTCGACGAAGGTCACCCGCTCGAACGAGGCGAGGTCGTCACCGCCGGCCCAGTCCTGCACGGTCCCGGTCCCGGTGGCGGCCGCGGCGGGGCGGTCGATGCCGATCCGGGCCAGGTCGCGCTGCGCGGCCTCGACGTCCTCGACCGTGGCGGCGAGCAGGGTGACCGGGGTGCCCCACGGGATGAGCCAGCCCAGGTAGGTGATGAACGAGCCGTCGGCACCGAAGCTGAACGTGCCCCGGACGTGCCCGGCGGCGTAGGCGGTGCGCTCGCGCAGGTCCACCACCCACTCGCCCGCCTCGACCCGGCGACGCAGGCCGGCCGCGTCGGCCGGGACGGGGTGCGACAGGTCCACCGGGCCGGGGCCCGCGGCGTTGGCCGGGCCCATGTGCGCGTAGTACGCCGGGTGCGCGGTGAGCGCGGCGAGGGTCGCCTCGACCCACTCGTCGACGCCCTGGAGCAGGGCGGGGTTGTCAGTGCGCTGGCTGCCGATGGTGGCCGAGTCGCCCGAGGTGGGCGTGGCGGCGCAGAAGCTGCCGAAGCCGTGGGTCGGGTAGATGGCCGTGGTGTCGGGCAGCTCGTCCACCAACCGGTGGGCCGAGGCGTGCTGGTGCCGGGCCAAGGTCTCTGCGTGCTCCTGACCGAGCAGGTCCGGGCGGCCGGTCGAGCCGTACAGCAGCGACCCACCCGTGAACACCACCGTCTGGGGCTCGGGGGCCCCGGCGGCGGACATCGCGAACGACAGGTGGGTGAAGGTGTGGCCGGGGGTGGCCATCACCCGCACCACCAGGTCCCCGGTGCGGAGCTCGTCGCCGTCGCGGACCGGCATGCGCTCGTAGGCCACCTCGTCCTCGGCGTTGACGCAGTAGGCCGCGCCCGTCTCCTTGGCCAGGGCGTGCCCGCCCGTGACGTAGTCGTTGTGGATGTGGGTCTCCAGCACGTGGGTCAGGCGCAGGCCCCGCTCGGCCAGCAGCGCCGTGACCCGGTCGGTGTCGCGCTGCGGGTCCACGACGACCGCGACCGTGCCGTCGGTGACGAGGTAGCTGCGGTCGCCCAGGGACGGGGTCTCGATGGTGAGGACGTCGAGCACGGGGGCTCCTTCTTCTCGGACGGACGGGGCGGAGTCGGTGGCGGTGCTCACTGCCGGGCCCCCGTCGTCACGGCGAGGCCGTCCTGGACCCAGCCCTTGGTGCCGCCGCGGACCGACACCGCGTCCACGCCGGCGGCGCGCAGGGTGTCGGTGGCGCCCTTGCTGCGGTTTCCGCTGGCGCAGACCACGTAGACGCGTCGGTCGGAGGGGACCTCGCCGATGCGTCCGCGCACCTGCGACAGGGGGATGTTGAGCGCGCCGGGGATGTGCCCGCCGGCGTACTCGTCGGGCTCGCGGACGTCGACGACGGTGGCGCCGTCGGCGTGCGCGGCGGCCAGGTCGGTGAGGTCGGTCTCGACGGTCATGGGTGCTCCTCCGGGGACGGGGCGAACTGCTCTCCCCGAGGGTAACCCACATGTACGTACATTTCATCCGGCAGTCCGGGCGAGCTACCGTGGGGCCGCGGAGCACAGGAGGAGAACCGATGGGCGGCAGCACGTGAGCACGGGTCGCCCGCTGCCCGGCGGGGGGCCGCTGTGGTCCCGCGTGGAGGCGGACCTGCGGGCCCGCATCGAGGCCGACGAGTTCCCCGACTTGTTCCCCGGCGAGCACGCCCTGGCCGCCGAGTACGGCATCAGCCGGCACACCGTGCGCGAGGCCCTGCGACGGCTGCGGCAGGAGGGCGTCGTGCTCGCGGAGCGCGGTCGAGCGCCGCGCGTCGCCGCCGACGGCGTGCTGCACCAGCCGCTCGGGGCGCTCTACAGCCTGTTCCGGTCGGTGGAGGGCAGCGAGCGGACCCAGCGCAGCGTCGTGCGCGCCCTCGAGGTCCGCGACGACCCGGAGGTGACGTCGAGGCTCGGCCTGCCCGGGGGCACTCGGCTGACCTACCTCGAACGGTTGCGGCTGGCCGACGACGTCCCGCTGGCGCTGGACCAGGTGTGGCTGCCGGCGGACCGGACCGCCGCGCTGCTCGACGCCGACCTCACCCACACCGCGCTGTACGACGAGCTCCGGGTCCGGTGCGGGGTGGTGGTCGACGGGGGGACCGAGGACATCCGGGCCGTGCTGGTCGACGACCAGCAGGCCGGTCTGCTCGGGGTGGCCGTCCCGGCTGCGGCCTTCCTCGTCGAGCGGACGGGGCGGGTTCAGGTCGAGCCGTTCGAGTACCGCCGGACAGTCGTGCGCAGCGACACGTTCGCGCTCACGGCCGAGTTCTCGTCCCGCGACGGCTACCAGCTGGGGCGTGCACGGGCCTGAGCCCCCTCGCGGGCACTTCTGGCGAGGAACGGTCAGAAGTCCTTGCCAGTCGCACGGGGTGCACCCCTAGGATCCGGACGTGACCTCCCCGACGACCGGAGCGTGGCGCGCCGTGCGCGCCGTGCTCGTCGTCGTCCTGGTGGTCGGTCTGTCGACCGGGGGCCACCTGCTCGCCGGTGGCCAGGTCGCCTCGTGGCGGGCCGCGGTGCTCGCCCTGCTGCTCGTCGCCGCCGGCGCCGCCGGGGTCACTGCCCTGCGACTGACCCCGCTGCGGCTGGTGGCCGTCCTGGGCGCCGGTCAGGTCGTCGTCCACCACGCGTTGTCGTGGACGCCGGGGGGTCACTGCGCCACGGCCGGGTCGTCGGCCCTGTTCGAGTCCACGACCATCGCCGGCTGCGGGCCGGCCGGTGGGCACGAGTCCCTGTGGTCGGACCCGGCGATGCTGCTCGCCCACCTGGTCGCGACCCTGCTCGCGGGAGCCGTCCTGGGTCGCGGGGAGCAGCTGCTGTGGACCGTCCGGGCCCTGCTGGGGACCCGACCGCTCGTCCTGCCCGACGTGGTCGTGGCCGAGGACGTGCGCCCGGTCGTGGTCCCGGCCCTGCTGCCCCGGCCGCGCCGGGTCGTCCTCAGCGAGTCGGACCCCCTGCGCGGTCCACCGGTGTCGCCCCTGGCGTCACCGGTCCCCGTCTGAGCCACCCGACCCGCAGCCCACGAGGGCTGCCCGTCCGGTGGTCGATGGGCCCCGGGTGACGCCGACGTGCGTCCACCCACCCATCAGCACGACCTCCAGACGAGGAATCCACCCATGTCCCGTACCTCCCGTACCTCCCGTACCTCCCGTACCTCCCGTACGTCCGTCCGTACCGCCCGCGGCGGCCTCGCCGTCGCGGTGGTCGGAGCCCTCGCCCTCGCCACCGCGCCCGGTGCGGCCGCCCACGTCGGGGCCTCCGCCAGCACCACCGAGGCCGGCCAGTACACGGTCGTCACGATCTCGGTGCCGCACGGCTGCGAGGACTCGCCCACCCACACCGTCACCATCCAGGTGCCGGAGCAGATCCTCTCCGTCACGCCGACCGTCAACCCCTCGTGGGAGGTCGAGAAGGTGATGGCCACGCTGGACGAGCCCGTCGACGACGGCCACGGCGGCGAGTACACCGAGCGCGTCAGCGAGGTCGTCTACACCACCGACACCCCGCTGCCGTCCGACCTGCGCGACACCTTCGAGCTGTCCCTCAAGCTGCCGGAGACCCCTGGCGAGACCCTGGCGTTCCCCACCGTCCAGACCTGCGACGAGGGTGAGGGGGCGTGGGTGCAGCTGTCCGACGACCCCGAGGCCGAGCTGGACTACCCGGCCCCGGCCATCACCCTGACCGCGGCCGAGGGGACCGAGGAGGCCGCCGCCGAGGACGACGCGGAGGTCGAGCTGGCCTCCTCCTCCGACGACACCGAGGCCGCCGCGGCCGGCGGGTCCTCCGGCGCGTCGACCGGCCTGCTCGTCGCCGCCCTGGTCCTGGGTGGCGCCGGGGCCGTCATGGGTGGGGTCGCGCTCTCGCGCAGCCGCACCCGGGCGTGACCGCCGCCCCGCGAGGGGCCTGCTCGGCACCTGCCGCCCGGCCCGGGGTACGTCCCCGGGCCGGGCGGCGGCGCCCGCCGTCCCCGCTGCGTCGGGGTGTGGTCGTCGCCGCGCTCGCAGCGCTGCTGACCCTGGTCCTGGCCGGCCCGGTGGCCGCGCACGCCCAGCTGCTGGGCACGGACCCGGCGGACGGCACCGTCCTGGCCGAGGCGCCCGAGACGCTGACCCTCACCTTCGACGAGCCCGTCGGGCTGCGTGACGACGCCGTCAGCCTGCTCGACAGCACCGGGGAGCCGGTGCCGGTGCAGGTCCGGGCCGTGGACGCCGAGGTCGTGGTCGACGTCGAGGGCGAGCTGGCCGAGGGCACCTACGTCCTCACGTTCCGCGTGCTGTCCTCGGACTCCCACCCCGTGACGGGAGGGTCGACGTTCTCCGTCGGCTCGCCCAGCGCCGGGTTCGTGGCCGACACCTCGACGGGCACCGACCCCGGCGTCGTGGCGCTGCTCGTCGTGCTGCAGGCGCTGGCCTACGGCGGGTTGCTGGTGGGGGCCGGGCTGGTCCTGTTCGTCGTGCTCGTCCTGCGCGGGTCGACCGCGCCGCGGGCGCTGCTGCCCACCGCGCGGGTGGCGTGGGGGCTGGCCGTGCTCGGGCACGTCCTGCTCGTGCCGGCCACGACGGTCCGGCAGGGCGGTGGGACGGTGGCCGACCTGCTGTCGCCCGACAGCTGGGCCGCGGCCGACGTCGCCGGCTGGTGGACCGCCGCCGCGGTGCTGGCGGGCGTGCTGCTGTCGGCGACCGTGCTGCCGAGGCTGCTGGACGGTCGGGCCTCGCGCGGGGCCACCGGACTCGCGCTCGCCGGGGCCGGGGTCGCGCTGGGGTCGATGGTGGCCGTCGGGCACACCCGCAGCGCAGGCCCGGCCTGGCTGGTCCTGACCGCGGACCTGGCCCACGTCGTCACGGCGGCGGCCTGGGCCGGCGGGCTCGTCGGCCTGGTGCTGCTGGCCCGTGCGTCCCCGGGTGTGCCGTTCGCGACCGTGCTGTCGCGGTTCTCGGCCCTGGCCGCCTGGACCGTCGCGGTGCTGACCCTGTCGGGGCTGGTCCTGGCCTGGCGGGTGACCGGTGCGCCCGCCGGGCTGCTCACCACCGACCACGGGCGGGTCCTGCTGGTCAAGACCGCCGTCGTCGCGCTCGTCCTGGTGCTGGCGGGCTGGAACCGCTGGCGTCTGCTCCCGGCCGTGCGCCGAGACCCGGACGGTGCCCGTCCCCGCATCCGACGCACCGTCGCCGTCGAGGCCGGGGGCGTCGCGCTCGCCGTGACGGTCACGGGTCTGCTGGTCATCAGCTCCCCGGCGAACGCGGGACCCGCCGCCCTACCCGGCCCGACCGAGGCGCTCGTCGTCGTCGAGCCGCTGCCCGACGGCGGTGACCTCACCCTGACCCTGACGCCGGGTGCGGTCGGGGTGAACGCCCTGGAGCTGGAGCTCACCGACGACGCGGGCAACCCGTTCGAACCGGTCGACGTGCCCACGGTGTCGCTCACGCTGCCCGAGGTGGGCGTCGGGCCGCTGGAGCGGCCGGTGTCGCGCACCGGGTCGGGGGCCTTCCTGGCCACGGTCGACGCCCCGCTCCCCGGTACCTGGGAGGTCGAGGTGTCGGTCCGGACGTCGACGTTCGACAACCCCGTGCTCACGATCCCCGTGGAGATCTCATGACGAGGCGACCGACAGACCGTGCCCGACGACGGGCCGCGGGCGGGATGTGCGTGGCGGCGCTGGCTGGTGTCGTGTGGTCCGGCTCGGCGACCCCCGCCTCGGCGCACGTCAGCCTGGTCTCGGCCGTGCCGGTCGGTGACGGTACGACCGACCTCACGTTCGAGTTCGACCACGGCTGCGACGTCGACGTCGGCACGACCGGGCTCGACCTGACGGCGGCCGCGGGCGTCACCTACCTCGAGGCCGACTCCCCCGACGGGTGGACGGCGGCGCTGTCGCCGACGTCGGTCCGCTGGGACGGCCCCGTGGTCCCCGACGGGGACCGTGCCGAGTTCACCGTCCGGGCGGAGGTGGTCGGCGCCCCCGGCGACACCGTCCAACTGCCCGTGGTGCAGCGGTGCGAGCAGGACGCCGCCTACGCCTGGGTCGACACCGACCCCGCGTCGGAGACCCCGGCGCCGAGCCTGGTGCTCACCGCTGCCGTCCTCGGCGGCGGGGGCGAGGAGCCGCCGGCCGGGGCGGGACCGCTCGGCGTGCTGCTGACGATCGCGGTCGGCGGGGCCGGCCTCGGGGCGGTCGGGGTCGTCGCGGCGACCAGGACGCGGTCCGGGTAGGTGGGCGTCCGGTCCGCTCCCAGGTACGACGCCTACCGTGGGCGGGTGCAGCCAGACGGGAGCACCGGCGTGGGGGCGCTCCGTGCTGCCCTGCTGGCGCTGGCCGTCGTCGGCCTGGCCGGCGCCGGGCACCTCGCCGCGGGTGGTCCCGCCCCGTCCTGGCAGGCCGTCGTCCTGTCCCTGCTCGTGGTCGCGGTGCTGAGCACGGCGGCCGCCTCGCGCCGGGTCCCGACCTGGCGCCTGGCCGCGGTGGTCGGGGGCGGCCAGCTCGCGCTGCACCACGCCCTGTCCTGGGGGGCGGCCGGGCACCACGCAGCCCTGCCGGAGTTCCGCATGGTGGCCGGCCACGCCGTGGCGACCGCGGTCACCGTCGCGGTCCTGCGACGCGGCGAGGCCGTCGTCCGGGCCCTGCTGGCCTGGGCGGTGCGGTCGCCGCTCGTGCTGCCGGACGGCCCGGGCCCGGCCGGCCGCGCCGTCGGGTCGCAGGGTGGCGTGCGGCTGGTGGCGGGCCGTCCGGTGCCTGTCACCGACCCGGCCCGTGGCCCCCCGGCGGGGTACGCGCTCGCTGCCTGAGCCCTGCCCCCTGCTCGGGCGTGGAGCGCGTCCGGTCCGCCCGGCCCCCGCCGGTGCGTGGACCCACCCGTCGACGGAACGCCGTCGGTCGGGCGTCCCGGTGTCGCCGGGCCGTCCGCCGCCGCCGCGCAGAGCAGGACAGGAGCCCCATGAGCAGCACGAGGAACAGCACCGGCACGAGCAGCACGAGCAGCAGGAGCAGCAGAGGTGGACGCGGCACGCCCGGCGACGCCCGGAGCGCTCTCAGGAGCAGCCGCGGCACCCCGTTGACCGACGCGCGACGCGGCAGCCGGGTGGTGCTCGCCGTCACCGCCGCCGTCGTGGCGGTCCTCGTCGGCGTGACGGTGACGGCCGTGGTGCTGGCCACCCGCCAGCAGGCCGACCTGGCCAGCACCGACCCCGACGTCGTCCAGCAGCAGCCGTTCGCGGGCACCCCGGCCGAGGGCCAGGACGAGACCGGTGGTGTCGTGGTGGGGGAGGAGGGACCGGTGGTGGTGACGCTGTACGAGGACTTCCTCTGCCCGGCGTGCCGGCAGCTGGAGGAGACCAGCGGGGCGTACCTGGCCGAGCTCGAGGCGGGGACCGACGTCACCGTGGAGTACCGGCCCATCGCCATCCTGGACCGGTTGAGCGCCGGGTCGGAGTACTCCACACGGTCTGCGGCCGCCGCGATGTGCGTCGCCGAGAACGACGGCGACGCCACCTTCCGCGACTACGTGGCCGCGCTGTTCGCCGCCCAGCCGGCCGAGGGCGGACCCGGTCCGGACGACGCCGCCCTCGCCGAGCTGGCCACCTCGGTCGGCGCCGGCGAGCAGGCCACGGCCTGCGTCGACCAGGGCACGTTCACCGGCTGGGTGACCCGCAGCACCCAGCAGGCCCAGCAGCTCGGGGTGAGCGGGACGCCCACGGTGTGGGTGGACGGCGAGCCGAGCGAGGCCCGCACGCCGGAGCAGCTCGCCGCGGCCGTGGTGGCCGCGGGCTCGTGAGGCAGCCACCGGCACCGCAGCACCACGTCCAGCAGGTCACCGGCGACGTAGCACCCATCGGCACCGCAGCATCACGTCCAGCAGCACCGAAGCAGCAGCCACGCGAGGAGACGCTCATGAGCACCGCACCCGGTACGACGAGGACGACCGCCGCCGGTGGCCCCGGAAGGCAGGCCCGACGGACGCCGGCCGCACCCGCCGGCCTGCTCGTGGCGCTGGTGCTGGCCGCCGCCTCGGCCGTGGCGACCGCGTCGCCGGCGTCGGCGCACGCCCGGTTCGAGGGCTCGGACCCCGAGGAGGGGGCGGTCGTGGAGTCATTGCCGGACAGCGTCGTCATGTCCTACAACGAGGAGATCGCCCCGCAGTTCGTCGACACCGCGGTCGTCCCCCCGGGCGGTGACCCGGTCGAGGTCGTGTCCACGGCGGAGGGCACCGACGTCGTCGTCGACCTGGCGGGCACCGCGGCCCTGGTCGAGCTGGCGGCGACCGGGGGCGAGTGGCAGGTGGTGGCCCGCGTGGTCAGCGTCGACGGCCACCCGGTCGAGCACACGACCCGCTTCGTCCTCGAGCCGCCCGCGGCGCCGGAGCCGTCGGTCGCCCCCGAACCGTCGGTCGCGGAGCCGTCCGCGGCGCCGGAACCGACCCCGGAGTCGACGGTCGCGCCGACGACGGCCGCACCCAGCGCCGCGGCGTCGACCCAGGAGGCGTCCCAGGCCCCCACGACCATCGCCGCGGACCCTGCGTCCGACACGTCCACCGGGCTGCCGGGCTGGGCGGTCGTGGCGGGGGTCGTCGTCCTGGCCGTCGCGGCCGTGGGCGGCGTCGCGGCCTACCGGCGGTCGCGGACGACGTCCGGCTGAACCACCCGGCCCTCCCGCAGCACGAGCAGCCGGTCCGACCAACGGCCCAGCAGCGCGGCGTCGTGGGACACGGCCACGACGGCCGCGCCGCTGCGCACCTGCCAGGCCGTGACCTCGTGCACCAGGCGTGCGGTGCTCGAGGCGTCGAGCATCGCCGTCATCTCGTCGCACACCAGGACCGCCGGGTCGGTCGCCACCGCCCGGGCCAGGCAGGCCCGCTGCAGCTGGCCGTCACTGACCTGGTGCGGGCGCCGGCCGAGCAGTGCGGGCGCGAGCCCGACGGACGCGGCGAGCTCGTCCACCCGGGCCCGGACGTTGGGCACGCGCTCGGCGCGGGGGGCGAGCAGCAGCGGCTCGGCGATGGCGGCCCGCAGGTCGTGCCGGGGGTCGACCGCCGCCCGGGGGGACTGGAACACCACGCCGGTGCGCCGTCGGAGCGTCGGCGCGGCCGCGGGACCCCACCGCGTGACGGCCGTCCCGTCGACCGTCAGCGACCCGGCCGCCGGCTCGTGCAGCAGGGACAGCACCCGGGCCAGGGTGCTCTTGCCGGAGCCGCTCGGGCCGCAGACCCCGACCGTCTCTCCGGGCGCGACGTCGAGGTCGACGTCCTGGAGCACCCGCGGGCCGCGGCCGTAGCGGGCGCTCAGTCCGCGCGCGTGGACGGTCACGAGCGGCTACCGGCGGCAGCGACCAGCGGCCGGTGGCAGGCGACGACCCGGCTGCGGTCGGTGCCACCCGGGTGGGTGAGGGCGGGCGCCTGGGCGCACGCGTCGAACGCGTGGGCGCAGCGTGGTCGGAACACGCAGCCCGAGCCGTGCTCGCCCGGACCGGGAGGGTCCCCCGGGACGGGGACGAACGCCCGCCCGGGCAGCGAGTCGAGCAGACCCGCGGTGTACGGGTGGGCGGGCGTCTCGAACAGCGCGTCGGCCCGCGCCTGCTCCACCACCCGGCCGGCGTACAGCACCACCACCTCGTCGGCGACCAGCTCGGCCGCCTCCAGGTCGTGGGTCACCACCAGGACGGCAGCACCGGCGTCGGCCTCCGCGCGCAGCTGGCCGAGGGCGAGCTCGGCGAGCTCCGGGTCCAGCCCCGTCGTCGGCTCGTCGGCCAGCAGCAACCGCGCCCCACCCACCAGGGCCAGCGCCAGGGCGGCGCGCTGCAGCTGTCCGCCCGACACCTCGTGCGGGTACCGGTCGAGCAGGTCGTCGGGCAGGTGCGCCCGACTCGTGGCACGCCGGACGGCGGCGTCGACGTCGGCGCGCGGGGTGCGCCGCCCGCGCACCGCCCGGGCCGCCTCGTCCAGCTGCGAGCGCAGGGTGCGGACGGGGGTGATCCACGTCGACGGGCTCTGCGGCACCAGGGACACCCGCCGACCGCGGACGTGCCGGGCCAGGGTGCTCCGGTCGGCCAGGTCGACCTGCAGCGGAGGCGTGCGGCCGTCACCGGGCAGACCCAGGGTGCCGCCTACCTGCGCCGAGCGGGGCAGCAGGCCCAGCAGGGCCGCAACCACCACGGACTTGCCGGCACCGCTCTCGCCCACCACCGCGGTCAGCCGACCCGGCGCCAGGTCCAGGTCGACGCCGTGGACGGTCGGCAGGCCGGGGAAGGTCACCGTCAGGCCCCGCACCGTGGTGGGGTGGGCCTCGGGCGGGTTGCGGCTCGGGCTCACCAGCGCTCCTCGCTCGGCAGCCGCGCGGACCAGCGACGACGCAGCCTCCCGGTGGCCCCGATGGTGCACAGCCCGAGCGCGACCACGAACGCACCCGGGACGACCGCGGGCCACCACTGCCCGGCCAGCAGCGCTCCCTGCCCGCTCGCGATCATCGTGCCCAGGCTGGGCAGGTGCGGCGGCAGGCCCAGGCCCAGGAAGCTCAGCGCCGACTCGTGCATGATCGCGTGCGGCACCATCAACGACCAGGCCAGCAGGGCGTGCGGGGCGACGGCCGGGACGTGGTGGCGTCGGGCCAACGACCAGCGGCTCGCCCCCGCCACGACCGCGGCGTCGACGTAGTCCCGCTCCCGCACCGACAGCACGACGGCGCGGACCACCCGGGCGGTCGACACCCAATGGGTGAGGGCGACGCTCGCCACCACCGCACCCAGGGACGGTCGGAACAGCGCTACCACGAAGATCCCGAGCAGCAGGTGGGGGACCGCGGCGATCGCGTCGACCACCCGCATCGTCACGCGGTCCACCCAGCCCCCGAGCGTCCCGGCGAGCACCCCCACGACGGTGCCGACCAGCCCTGCGGCCAGCGCGGCGACCAGGCCGACGGTCAGGGACACGCGCAGCCCGGACAACGACCGCTGGAGCACGTCTCGGCCGGAGGAGTCGGTGCCCAGCGGGTGCTCGCGCGAGGGTGGCTCGAGGACGGCCGACAGGTCGACGTCGCGAGGGTCCGCCCCGGCCAGGGCCGGACCGACGACCGCCGCGGCGACCAGCAGCCCCAGGCCCACGACGGGCACCCAGCCCAGCGCGGTCCGCACCCGCCCCGGGCCGCGGCCGGGCGCGGGCGCGGCGGCCACGTCGGCCGGCAGCGCCGCGGGGGCGGGGGCGAGGACGGCGTCGGGCCCGCCGACGGACCCGAGGGAGGTCTCACGGGTGGTGGTCGGCTCAGCCATCGGTGGCCACCCGCGGGTCGACGAGCGCCGCGAGGGCGTCGGCCAGCAGCGTACCGAGCAGGACCGCGGCGGTCCCGAGCACGGTGAGCGCCGCCAGCAGCGACACGTCCACGGCCAGCGCCGCGCGCACCGACGCGGCGCCGACCCCGGGCCACGAGAACACCGTCTCGATCAGGATGGCGCCGGTCACCAGCTCGGGCAGGCGGGCACCGAGCAGGGCCAGGAAGCCTGGGGCCGCGGCGGGCGCCGCGTGGGTGAGCAGGACCCGGCGAGGGCTGACTCCGCGGGCCAGCGCTCCGGCCACGTAGTCGTCGGCCAGGGCGAGGCGCAGCGACTGCCGCGCGAACAGCACCAGCCACGGGGTCGACAGCACGGCCAGCACCCCGGCGGGCAGCCACAGGTGACGCAGCACCTGCTCCGCGGTGACGGGCTCGCCCGGGTCGGTCAGGCCACCCGCGGGCGCGACCCCCAGCACCACGGCGAACAGCCACAGCGCCAGCAGGCCCAGGAAGAACGAGGGCACGGACTCCACCGTGGCGGCGGCGGTCGAGATGGCCCGGTCGAGCGGGCCGTCCGGGCGGACCGCGGCCAGCGTGCCCAGCACCAGGGCCAGCAGCAGGCCCACGCCCAGCCCCGTCCCGGACAGCAGCAGCGACCAGCCGAGCCGGTCGGACACCACCTCGGCGACGGGCTGCCGGAACACCAGCGACGTCCCCAGGTCGCCCGTCGCGGTGGCCTGCACCCAGGTCAGCCAGCGCTCGCCGAACCCGGCCTCGGTGCCCAGCCGCTCGGCCAGGGCGTCGCGGGTGTCCTGCGAGGTCACCATCACCCGGTCGCCCAGGTACGCGCGGACGGGGTCGAACGGCGACGCTGCGACCAGCCCGAACAGCCCGACCGACACCACGACCAGGACGGGGACCGCCAGAGCCATCCGGCGGGCGACGAGCACACCCACCGCGCGCCAGCGTGGCCTCATCCCTGCGCGGACCAGTCCTGGAGGTTCCACCACGGCCCGGCGTTGAAGCCGTGGTCGTGGGGCTCGACCTGCTCGACGTCGCTGCCCGACCAGCCGTCGGACACCACGTAGACGTGCTCGAGGTAGGTGAGGAACAGCCACGGCGGGTCGGCCGCCAGCTCGGTCTGCAGGCGCGAGTACGCCTCCTGGCGCGCGGCGCCCTCGACCGCGGTGCGGCCGTCGTCCAGGGCCTGGTCCACGGCGGGGTTGTCGTAGGAGCCGGGGTTGAAGAACCCCTGCCCGGCGTAGGAGGAGTGGAACAGCTGGTAGCTGACGAAGTCAGGGTCGTACGGGCTGCCGAAGCCCATCACCAGGGCGTCGGTGCCCATCCGGGGTTCGATGGCCTCCCACGACAGCCCGTCGACCGTCACGTCCACGCCGACCGCGCGGGCGTCGGTGGCCACCGCCAGGGCCAGCTGCTCGCGGACGGTGTCGCCGGCCGGGTACATCACGGTCAGCTCGGCCCGGACACCGTCGCGGCTGCGGACGTCGTCCTCACCCAGGACCCAGCCGGCGTCGGTGAGCAGCTGCTCGGCCGCGGCCGGGTCGTGCGTGCGCTCGGCGGTGGGTTCGTAGAAGTCGGCCAGCGACGGGGCCACCGGGCCGTAGGCGGGCTCGCCGGCGCCGGCCAGCACGCCGTCCACCATGGCCTCGCGGTCCACGGCCAGGTCGAGCGCCTGACGGACCGCCAGGTCGCCGGTGACCGGGTGCTCCTGCGGCAGCATGATGCCCCGGTAGTCGGCCGTCGCGCGCCGTTGCACCTGCAGCCCCTCGACGTCCTCGAACTGCTCGGCCAACCGGGCGGGCAGGACGGCGGCGTCGAGCTCGCCGGCCGACATCCGGGCGGCCCGGGCCTGGTCGTCGCCCGTGGTCGCGAACGTCACCGGCGTCACCTCCGGCGCCCCGTCCCAGTAGTCGGCGTTGGCCTCGAGGACTATCGAGTCGCCCGCGGTCCACGACACCAGCCGGTAGGGCCCGGAGCCGACGGGCTCGCGGTTGAAGGCCACCCCGTCCCAGTCGGTGGTGCCGGCCAGGACGTGCTCGGGGACCACGCCCAGCGTCAGCCGCTCGGGGAACGGGACGTAGGGCTGCTCGAGCCGGAACTCGACGGTGGTGTCGTCGAGCGCGACCACCTCGGCCAGCGCCTCCAGGTCGCCGGCCAGCGGGCTCGCGACCGACGGGTCCAGCACGGTCTCGTAGGTGAACACCACGTCGTCGGCGGTCAGCGGCTCGCCGTCGTGGAACACCACGTCGTCACGCAGCTCGACGGTGTAGGTCAGGCCGTCGTCCGACGGCTCGGGGACCGACGTGGCCAGCGACGGTGCCAGCGACAGGTCGGCCTCGCGCACGAGCAGGGAGTCGAAGACCCGCGAGGCGCCGTCGGGTGCGTAGCCGAGGACCGGGTTGAGGTGGTCGGGCTCGCTGCCGACGCCGATGACGATCCCCTCGCTGCCCCCGGCGGCGGCGCTGCTGCCGCCGGTGGGGGCGTCCGGGTCGGTGGCGCTGCACCCGGCGACGAGGGCGGCGGTCAGGACGAGGCCGAGGCCCATGACACCCTGTTGCGACATGGTCGCATTAGTAGCAGTCACGGGTCCCCGACGTCCAGCGGTGGTGTGGGCACACTGTGCGGATGGGTGAGGGTGACGAGGTCGTGGACCGCGAGGTCGGGTCCGAGGTCGTCGAGGCCGAGATCGCCCGGATCCTGCGGGCCCGCGGCGAGCGGATGACCGGGCCCCGTCGCGCCGTGGTCCGGGCGCTCGCAGGTCGGGGCGGTCACCGCTCGGCCGAGGAGGTCGTCCGAACGGTGGCCGAGCTCGAGCCGACGGTCCACCGGGCCAGCGTCTACCGGACGCTGGAGGCCCTCAGCGAGCTCGGGGTCGTGCAGCACGTCCACGTCGGGCACGGCGGGACCGCCTACCACCTGCTGCGAACCCGCTCACCGCACCTGCACGCCTCCTGCCGCTCCTGCGGGGTGGTCACGGACCTGCCCGCCGCGCTGCTGGACGACGTGGCCGGACGCGTGGCGGCCGAGCACGACTTCGACCTCGACGCCACCCACGTCGCGCTGTCGGGGACGTGCGGCGACTGCCGTCGGGCGGCCGGGCAGGCCTGAGCGCAGGCCGGACCTCGCCGCGACGAGGGGGACCTCACGCGGGCCGGAGCAGCTCGGCCCGGTCTCGCGTCGGGCCGTGCGGGTGCCCGTCGGTGTGGCCCGCGGCCGTCCTCGCGGCGGCGTGGGCGACGTCGTGCGTTCCCGTCGGCACCGAGGGGGCCAGGTCCCGGACCCGCCGCCACAGCTCGCGCTCGGACTCGTCCCGCGGGTGGTCGGCCGCGGTGCGCACCGCCGGGTCCCGGCCGGCGAGCTCGGCCAGGTGCCGGACGGCGTGGGCCGCCACGTGGTGCGGGTGCAGCTGGTCCGGGGTCGGTCGCAGCGGGTCGCCGGAGCTGACGACCGCCGGGGCGAGGAGGTCCTGGGCGCCGACGGAGAGGTCGGGGTCGGGCAGCGCGGCGTAGGTGAGGACCACGCCCTCCTCCGCCGTGTGGCGCCAGGACGTCGAGTGCAGCACCCGGACCCCGCCGTCGCCGCAGGCCGAGGCGGCGAGCAGGTCGGGGGTCGAGCCGTCGTCGAGCCGACGGCGCACGGTGCGGTAGGCGAGGCCGCCCTCGCGACCGCAGCGCAGCAGCAGGACCTCCACGTGCACCGACGGCGGGCCCGGCTCCTGCTGCGACGTCATCGCATCAACGTATCGCAGCGGCGCTCCGCAGCGACGTGGCGGAACGTCGCGCCCGCGTGGCCCGAACGACCCGGAGGCTTGGCTCCTGGTACCCCCTAGGGGTATACAGGGACCATGAGTGAGCACTCGCACCACGGTGACCACGCCGCGCAGTTCCGTGACCGGTTCTGGGTCAGCCTCCTGCTGGCCCTGCCGGTGGTCGTCTTCAGCCAGATGTTCGCCGACCTGCTCGGCTACACCCGGCCGTCGTTCCCGGGCTCGGAGCTGGTGTCCCCGGTGCTCGGGACCGTGGTCTACGGCTACGGCGGGTGGCCGTTCCTGAGCGGGGCCGTCGGTGAGGTCCGCACCCGCCGGCCGGGGATGATGCTGCTGGTCGCCATGGCCATCACGGTCGCGCTCGTGGCGTCCTGGGCCACCACGCTCGGCGTCGGTGACCTGATGCTCGACTTCTGGTGGGAGCTCGTCCTGCTCGTGGTCATCATGCTGCTCGGCCACTGGCTGGAGATGCGGGCGCTGGGGGCCGCATCGGGTGCCCTCGACGCGTTGGCGGCGCTGCTGCCCGACCTCGCCGAGCGGGTCGAGGGCGACGGGGTGGTCGAGGTCGCCCTGACCGACCTGGAGCCGGGAGACGTCGTCCTGGTCCGTGCCGGCGCGCGCGTGCCGGCCGACGGGAGCGTCGTCGACGGCGAGGCCGAGGTGGACGAGTCGATGATCACCGGTGAGTCGCGGCCCGTCGTCCGCACGACCGGGGCCCGCGTCGTCGCGGGCACGGTCGCCACCGACTCCTCGCTGCGGGTCCGGGTCGAGGCGACCGGGGACGACACGGCGCTGGCCGGGATCCAGCGCCTGGTGGCCGAGGCCCAGGCCTCGTCCTCACGGGCGCAGGCCCTCGCCGACCGCGCCGCGGCGGTGCTGTTCTGGTTCGCCCTGGGCGCCGCCGCGGTCACGGCGGTGGTGTGGTCGTCCGTGGGTTCGCCCACGGACGCCGTCACCCGCACGGTGACGGTCCTCGTCATCGCCTGCCCGCACGCGCTGGGTCTGGCCATCCCGCTCGTGATCGCGCTGTCGACCGAGCGGGCGGCCCGGACGGGGATCCTCGTCACGGACCGCTCCGCCCTGGAGCGGATGCGTCTGGTGGACGTCGTCCTCTTCGACAAGACCGGGACCCTGACGCGGGGCGAGCCCGTCGTCGTCGGCGCCGTGAGCACCGTCCCGGCCGTGAGCACCGTCCCTGCCGTCGGTGCCGCGGGCGACCGGACCGGGGAGGGCAGCGGTCTCGACGCCGGCCTGCTGGCCCTGGCCGCGTCGGTCGAGCAGGACAGCGAGCACCCGCTGGCTCGGGCCGTCGTCCGCGCGGCCGCGGCCCACGGGTCCACCGGGACACCCGTCGCCACCGAGGTGCGGTCCCTGCCCGGGCGCGGGATCCGGGGCCTGGTCGACGGCGCGACGGTCGCGGTCGGGGGCCCGGCCGTGCTCGCCGAGCTCGGGCTGAGCAGCCCGGCGTCGCTGCGCCCCACGGTCGACGCCTGGGCGGGCGACGGGGCCACGGTGCTCCACGTCGTCCGGGACGGCTCGGTCGTCGGGGCGCTGGCCCTGGCGGACGAGGTCCGGCCGGAGTCGGCCGCCGCCGTGGCCGAGCTGCACCGGCAGGGCGTGCGCGTCGGCATGATCACCGGTGACGCCCGTGCGGTCGCCGAGTCGGTGGCCCGGCGGCTCGGCATGGACCTCGAGCGCGACGACGTCCTCGCCGAGGTGCTGCCGCAGGACAAGGAGCAGCAGGTCCGTCGGCTCCAGGAGGGCGGGGCGACGGTCGCCATGGTCGGCGACGGCGTCAACGACGCGCCGGCCCTGGCCCGGGCCGACGTCGGCATCGCGATCGGCGCGGGCACCGACGTCGCCGTCGAGTCCGCCGGCGTCGTCCTGGCCTCCGACGACCCCCGCGGCGTGGTCGGCGTGATCACCCTGTCCCGGGCCGGCTACCGGAAGATGCTGCAGAACCTGTGGTGGGCGGCCGGGTACAACATCGTCGCCGTCCCGCTGGCCGCCGGCGTGCTGGCCCCGGTCGGGTTCGTGCTGTCGCCGGCGGTCGGGGCGGTCCTCATGTCGGTGTCCACCGTGGTCGTGGCCCTCAACGCGCAGCTGCTCCGCCGTCTGGACCTGTCCCCCCGGGCGCTCGGCTGACGCGCACCGACCGCCTCAGCGGCTCGCGACGTGCTCCGGCACCAGGTCCCCGGTCCCCAGGTCGAGCACGCCGGCCGGGACCGGTCGGACCACCAGCACGGGGCACGTCGCGTGGTGCAGCACGGCCCGGCTCACCGAGCCCAGGAGCAGGCTGCGGAGCGCGCCGTGACCGCGGGTCCCCACCACCAGCATCCGGGCGCCGCGACCGTGCCGGGTGAGGACCTCCGCCGCGCTGTCCGCCTCGACCCGCAGGTCGACCGACGGGAGCCGGTCGACGTCGGCCGTGGCCATCAGCGCGGCCAGGTGGGCCCGCGCCTGGCGTGCCCGGACCCGCTCCGCGTCCACCACCCGCGGGGTGTCGGCGACGGGGCTGGGCAGCGGCGGGACCGCTCCCACCACGGTCAGGCCGCAGCCCAGCCGGGCGGCCTCGGCGCGGGCGGCCGCCAGCACGCGGGGGGCGATGGCCGAACCGTCGAGGCCGACCACCACGGGACCGTCGTGCGTGCCGGGTCCCGGGACCACCAGCACGGGGCAGGGGGCGTGGGCCGCGACGGAGGTGCTCGTCGAGCCGAGCAGGAGCCGCCCGCCCGGACCGTGCCCGCGCGAACCGACCACCAGCAGGTCGTCGGGGCGGGCGACGTGCAGCAGGACGTCGGCGGCAGAACCCGAGGCGACGTGGCGGTTCACCCGCTCATCCGGCAGGGTCCGGCGGGCGACCCGCTCGGCGTCGTCGGCGTGCGACCGGGCCGTCTCGCCCAGCTCGTCGACCAGGTCGGGGGCGAAGGCCAACGGCTCCGCGGCCGTGACCACCAGCAGCGGCGCACCCGCGGCCGCGGCGTGCTGGACCGCCTCGTCGAGGGCGTCGGTCGACGGCTCGGAACCGTCGTAGGCGAGGACCACGCGGCGGGTGCGCAGCGGGGAGCTACCGGTCATGAGGACGTCCTCTCATGGGTCTGGGTCAGGTCGATGACGCTCCGTGGGGTCTGTGGTCGCCCGTCGAGCACGTCGCTCAGCGGTCGTCGCGGCGGGACCCGCACGTCGACCAGCGCTCGTCCCAGCTGGAGCACGAGCTGCACCCGTCCGGGGCGGGCCAGCAGGGCGGACAGCTGGTCGCGGGTGTCGGGGACCTCGGTGGCCTGGTCGGCGAACGCGGCCACCAGGTCGAGGGCGGTCAGGTGCAGCAGCATCCGCTGCAGGGCGATGCCGGCGACGACGTGGTCGCGGCGCGTGTCCGTCGGCGTGGCCACCGCCACGACCGTGCTGCCCAGCAGTCGTGCCGACGTCGCGCCGACGTCCTCGGGGGTGCGGGAGCGCTCGACGCTCGGTGCGCCCACCCCGCGCGGGGACGTGGCCAGCGAGCTGCGGAGCACCCCGTCGACGACGCCCCCGCGCCGACCTCGGGTCGGCTCGCGGACCCACTCCCGCAGCTCGCGCAGCAGGTCGGGGCGGCGCTCCTGCTGCCGGGCGGCGCGCACGAGCAGCCCGGCCAGCACCCGCCGGGCGGGCAGGTCCAGCACGGTGAGGGACGCGCCCTCGTCGGCCACGGTGCCGGCCAGGTCGTCCAGCAGGACGTCCGGGACCGGCTCGTCCGGGTGCACGACGCGGTGGGTGCGGCGACGGCTGACCTGCATCGTCAGCCGGAGCCCGGCGGCGGTGGGAGTGCGTCGCCCGACCACCACCAGCCGTGCGACGGCACCGCCCCGCGGGCCGTCGGGCAGCAGCTGCACCCTCGTGCTGAACCCCAGGGCGCGCGACGCCACGGCGGCGTTGGCGACGGCCGCGCCGCAGCTGATCGTGCGCAGCCGCCCCGTGGGGTCCAGCGCAGGCAGCGCACGGGCCTCGTCCACCGCGACCACGAGACCGTCCGGGCGGCTCAGCAGCCGCCACGGCTGGGTGTTGTGCACCGACGGTGCGAGCCGTGCCGCCTCGGCCATGGCGATCACGTGCGAACGGTCGACGTCCACGGGACACCTCCGGCGGGCTCGTCGTCGTCCCGCTCGGGCCGAGCCTGCCCTGGCCCCCGTCGCACGGCCAGGGACGTAGGTCCCGCGTCAGGTGCGCCGGGGGAGCCGGTGCAGGGCGACGTCGACCAGGGCGGCGTCGACCACGGCGGCCGTGAGGTAGGTGCAGAACGGCTGGCGACGGCGGTCGGTGGGCGAGCCCGGGTTGAGCAGCCGCAACCCACCCGGCGTCGTGGTGTCCCAGGGGATGTGGCTGTGCCCGAACACCAGCACGTCGGCCGGCTGCGGCGAGGAGGGGCCGAACAGCGCGTCGCAGCGCGCCTCGCGCCCGGTCGACGCGCCGGTCTCGTGGACCACCGCGAGCCGCAACCCGTCCAGGTCCACCCGGGCCACCTCGGGCAGGCGGCGACTCAGCTCGTCCCCGTCGTTGTTGCCGAACACCCCGACCAGCCGCGCGGCCCGGGCCTCCAGCCGGTCCAGCAGCTCCGGTACCACCCAGTCGCCGGCGTGGACGACGACGTCGGCGGCGTCGACGGCGTCCCAGACCTGGGCCGGCAGGTCGCGGGCCCGTCGGGGCAGGTGGGTGTCGGCGATCAGGAGCAGCTGCACGGCCCCACTGTCGCGCGCCCGTGCGCCGCCGTCGACGTGACGCGGGAGGATCAGGGATGCCCGCCCCCACCGCACCCGCCCGGCCCACGTGGCTGGCCGACGCCGTCGTGTACGAGATCTACCCGCAGTCCTTCGCCGACTCCGACGGAGACGGCGTCGGGGACCTGCCCGGCGTGATCGCCCACCTGGACCACCTGCAGTGGCTCGGGGTCGACGTCGTCTGGTTCAACCCCTGCTTCGCCTCACCGTTCCACGACGCCGGATACGACGTGGCGGACTACCTGCGGATCGCACCGCGCTACGGCACGAACGAGGACATGGTGGCCCTGGTGGAGGCCGCCCGGGAGCGCGGCATCCGGGTCGTGCTCGACCTGGTGGTCGGCCACACGTCGATCGAGCACCCGTGGTTCCAGGCGGAGCTGGCGGCCGACGGCCCGAGCCCGGACGGCGACCGGTACGTCTGGCGCACCGACGAGCCCGACCGGCACTGGGAGGAGCAGACCCCCGGCATCCCGGCGTGGGTCCGCTCGCCCGGGCCCCGACCGGGCTGGTACCTGAAGAACTTCTACGACCAGCAGCCCGCGCTCAACTTCGGCTGGGTCGAGGCCACCGAGCCGTGGCAGGACGCCGTCGACGCGCCGGGGCCGTGGCGCAACCGGGACTCCCTGGTCGAGATCATGGACTTCTGGTTGTCCAAGGGCGTCGCGGGCTTCCGCGTCGACATGGCGTTCTCGCTGGTCAAGGACTACGACGGCGACTCCTCGTCCGCCGCGTCCACCGAGGTCTGGCGCGAGGTCCGGGCCTGGCTCGACACCGCTCACCCCGACGCCGTGCTGATCCCCGAGGGGCTCGAGCCCCGCACGGGCGAACCGCTGGCCTACGACGCCGACTTCGCGCTCGTCATCCACTCGATGCACGCGTCAATGCTGAACAACGGCGGCGCGGGCACGCTGCCCTGGTACCCGGCCACCGACTGCTGGTTCGACGCCGACGGGGGTGGGTCGCTGGAGCACTTGCTGCAGGAGTGGTCCCGGCACCAGGCGGACGACCCCGGTCGGCCGCTGCTGCTGGCGTCCTCCGACCACGACTTCTCGCGGTTGGTCTGCGGACCCCGCACCGCCGCCGAGCTCGGCGCGGTGCTCACGTTCCTGCTGACCTGGGGGACGGTGCCGTCGATCTACTACGGCGACGAGATCGGCATGCGCTACCTGCCGGGCCTGCCCGACGTCGAGGGCAGCGTCTGCCACCCGACGTACAACCGGGCCGGGGCCCGCACCCGATGCAGTGGGACACCGGGCCGAACGCGGGCTTCTCGACCGGGGCGCCCGCTGACCTGTACCTGCCCGTCGACGACCGCGCCGACCGTCCGGACGTCGCGAGCCAGCGCGAGGACGAGGGGTCGCTGCTGCACCTGGTCCGCCGGCTGCTGGCCCTGCGGCGGCAGGTCGCCGCCCTGCGCGTGGGCCCGAGCACCGAGGTGCTGCACGCCGGGCACCCGCTGGTCTACCTGCGCGGTGGCACGCACCTGGTGGCGCTCAACCCGACGCGCGAGGTGGTCTCGGTGGAGGTGTCCCTCGACGGGCGGCTCCTGCTGGGCGAGGGCGTGGACCTGGCGGACGGTCGGCTGCGCGTGGCCGGGTTCGGCCACGGGGTCTGGGAGCTGGGCTCATGACCCGGGCGGTCGCCACGACCACGGGCGGCACCGACGTCGCCGGTCGCGACGCCGCGACGCTGGGCCGGGCCCTGCGGGGCACGGTGCGCCGGTCCGAGCACGCCGCGCTGCGGTTGCCCGACCGCGACCCGGTGGCGGTGCTCGAGCAGCAGAACGCCGACCGGCTGCCGGACCTGGTCGGCGTGCGCATCGGACGCATGCTCGAGTCGCCGTTCGCCCTGTACCGGGGCAGCGCCGCGGTGATGGCCCACGACCTGACCACCGGCCCGGACACCGGCCGGAGGGTGGTGGCGTGCGGTGACGCCCACGTGGCCAACTTCGGTCTGTTCGCCTCGCCCGAACGCCAGCTGCTGTTCGACCTCAACGACTTCGACGAGGCCTGGACCGCGCCGTGGGAGTGGGACGTCAAGCGGCTCGCAGGCAGCGTCGTGGTCGCCGGGCGCGACGCGGGCCTGCCCGAGGCGATCTGCACGGAGGCCAGCCGCGCGGCCGTGCGCAACTACCGCGAGATCCTCCGGGCGCTGGCCTCCCGCAGCGTCGTCGAGCGGTTCTGGTTCCAGGTCGAGGCGGACTGGCTGGTGGAACGGGCCAAGGGCGACGGCCGCAAGCTGCTGCAGTCGCAGGCCGCCCGCGCCCGCCGTCGGACGTCGGAGCAGGTGCTGGGCCGGATGGGGGTGGTCGACGCCGACGGCCGGACCCGGATCCGGGAGGACCCGCCGCTGACGCGCCGCGTGCCGCAGGTCAGCCACGACGACATGGCCGAGCACTACGCCCGCTACCGACGCAGCACCAGGCAGGACGTCCAGCTCCTGCTGTCGCAGATGCGTCCGGTCGACCACGTGCTGCGGGTGGTCGGGGTCGGGTCGGTGGGTACCCGGTGCCTGCTGCTGCTGTGCCAGGGCCCGTCGGACGAACCGCTGTTCCTGCAGGTCAAGCAGGCGCAGCCGTCGGTGCTCGCGACCTGGGGCAAGCAGCCCTACGACCTGCCGATCGGTCGCACGAGCCCCGGGGTGGGGCGTGACGGGCGTCGGGTCGTGGCCGCCCAGCGCGTGCTCCAGGCCCACTCCGACCCGTTCCTGGGCTGGTCCGGCGTGAGCGCGGACGAGGCCCCCGGCGGTCGCGCGCTCGACTTCTACTGGCGCCAGCTGCGCGACATGAAGGGCTCCGTCGACACCCGGGGCCTGTCGGCGTCCCTGTTCCAGGCCTACGCCGGGCTGTGCGGTGCGCTGCTGGCCCGCGCCCACGCCCAGAGCCCGGCCTGCCCGGTGGTCGCGGCCTACCTGGGCAACGCCGAGACCTTCGACGACGCCGTCACCAGGTGGGCCGTCGCCTACGCCGATCAGGTCGAGGCCGACCACGCCGCCGTCGCCGCCGCCGTCAAGACCGGCCGCCTCCCCTGCCAGAAGGGCGTCTGACCCCGCCCGCCCGCCCGCCGCCCCTTTCGCCACAACGGCACCCTGCGTCGATCTACTCGACGCCGTGTGCCGTTGCGTCGAAACGGATCCGACGCGGTGTGCCGTTGCGTCGGAATCGGCGGCACCGTTCCGTAACCGAGGGATCACCCACCGTTGTCCCAGGGGTCGGGTCGCGGTCATGCGGCGCCCATAACGTCCGGTGTGTCCGTTACAGGTCCACCGGGAGGAACCCTCGTGCCGAACCGCCTGACCCGCCCCGCCGTCCGGGGCTCCGTGACCGCAGCGCTCGCGGCCGTCCTGCTCGCCCTCACCGCGGCGGTCACCTCGCCCGCCGCGGCCGCCGGCCCGCCGGAGGACGACGTGCTTCGTGTCATGGCCTTCAACCTGCGCTTCGCCAGCGACACGGGGCCCAACGCCTGGCCCGACCGCCGACCCGTCGTCCGCAACCTGCTGCTGTCCCAGCGCCCGCACGTCATCGGCACCCAGGAGGGCCTGTACGAGCAGCTCAAGGACATCGGCGAGGACCTGCCGGCGCGCTACGACAGCATCGGGCTGGGCCGTGACGGCGGGTCACGGGGCGAGGCCATGCAGGTCTTCTACGACACCGACCGCCTCGAGCCGCTGGAGTACGACCACTACTGGCTGTCCGACACCCCCGAGGTGATCGGGTCGCAGACCTGGGGCGGCTGCTGCCCGCGCATGGTCACCTGGGTCCGGTTCCGCGACCTGGCCGACGGCGGCGAGCTGTACGTCCTCAACACGCACCTGGAGGCCTTCGACGCCACGGCCCGTGCGCTGTCCGCCGACCTGGTCCTGCAGCGTGCCGTCGAGGACTTCGACCCCGACCTGCCCGTCGTCCTGACCGGGGACTTCAACGAGCCCGCCGCCGAGGGGCGGGCCGTCTACGACACGCTCGTCACCGACGGGCCCTTCGTCGACACCTGGGAGACCGCGCAGACCCGGAGCGAGCTGTTCGGCACGTTCCACGGCTACAACCCGCTGACCCCCGGCGGCGACCGGATCGACTGGGTGCTGACCACGCCCGACGTCGTCACCCGGCACGTCGAGCTCGACACCTACGCGCGGCGCGGTCAGCTGCCCAGCGACCACCTGCCGGTGGTGGCCGACCTCGTCCTGCCCGCCCCCGCGACCGGCTGAGCGGGCGCGCTGCCGCCGACACAACGGCACCCTGCGTCGGACCGTTCCGACGCAACGGCACTCTGCGTCGGAACCGTTCCGACGCAACGGCACCCTGCGTCGACCTAATCGACGCAGGGTGCCGTTGTGGCAGAACCGCGGGCGGCGTCAGGAACCGAGCGCGCGCACCTTGTCGAGCAGGCCGTCGGAGGCGGCGTCGAGGAACGCGTGCGGGTCGGGGCCGACGTCCATCAGCACCAGCCGGTCGAAGCCGGCCTCGGCGAACGGGCGCGCCTTCTCCAGGTGCTGGTCCAGGTCGGGCCCGCACGAGAACTGGCCCGTGATGTCGTCCAGCGTGACCGTCGAGCTGGCCGCGTCGAAGTTGACCGGGTTGGGCAGCTCGGCCATGACCTTCCAGCCGCCCAGCGTCCACCGGCTCGTGCGCATGGCCTCCTCGGCGGCCTCGTCGACCGTGGGGGCGAAGGCCAGCGGCACCTCGGCGTAGCGGGGCCCGGAGCCGCCGGCCTCGCGGTAGGCGGACAGCAGGTCCGGGTCGGGCTCGGTGGCGAAGATGCCGTCACCGAGCTCGGCGGCGACCCGGGCCGCGGCGGGCCCACCCGCGGCCACGGCGATCAGCGGCAGGGTGTCGGGCAGGTCGAACAGCTTGGCGTCCTCCAGCTGGAGGTAGCGGCCCTCGTAGGAGCGGTAGCCGCCCTGGAACAGCAGCCGGATGATCTCCAGCGCCTCCCGCATCATCTTCTGACGGTGGTGCACGGCGGGGTACCCCTCGCCGACCACGTGCTCGTTGAGCCGCTCACCGCTGCCGATGCCCAGCACGAACCGGCCGTCGGACAGCAGCGCCGTGGTCGCGGCGGCCTGCGCCACGACCGCGGGGTGGTAGCGCATGGTCGGGCACGTGACGCCGGTCGCCAGCCCGATCCGGTCGGTGGCCACGGCGAGCGCCCCGAGCACGCTCCAGGTGAACGGGCTGTGCCCCTGCTCCTCCAGCCACGGGTGGAAGTGGTCGCTGAGCTCGACGAAGTCGAACCCCGCGCGCTCGGCGTGCTTCCCGAGCTCGACGAGCTCCTGGGGACCGTGACCCTCGGTGGCGAGCTTGAACCCGACCTGCATGACATGAACCTTTCGTCGTCCTGACTGGTGTGCTCAGGACGGGTACCCGGGATCGGCCGACCCACCGCACCCGGACGGTCCGGAGGTCAGCGGCTGTCCCGCTTCGCCTGCCGCCGGGCCCCCTTGGCCGCCGACGACGCGTTCTTCGTCACCGAGCCCTTGCCCCGGCCGACCTTGCTCGACGCCGTGGCCGTGCTCGCCCTAGGACCCTTGCCCGAGCCGGCCCCGACCGTGGCCTTCCCCGCGGCCTTGGCGGCGCGGTCCGCCTCCTTGTCGGCCCGCGCCTCGGCCAGCCGCCCGGCCTTGAGCTCGGCCGCGCTGGCCCTGGCCACCACCGCCAGGCGTCGGCTCACCCGGGCCAGGGCGTCCTCGAACACCTCGGCCCGCCCGGCGTTGCGCCGGTTCTTGGGGCGGGCCACTCCTCGGCCACCCTTCGTCGCGACCTTGGCGCTCGCCTCCCGCCGGTACAGCCCGACGTACTTGTTGCGCGCCCGCCGGATCCGGCGGTGCAGCTCGACGAGGGCGTCCTCGTCCAGCTCGGCCATCCGCTTGGGCTCGGTCTCCCGGACCAGGCCGCGCTCGGTCTCGGTGAGGGTCGTGACGGGAGCCATCAGGACGTCACCCGGCGGTCCCGGGTCCGGGGGTCGGGGGTCGGGGCCGGCGCACCGACCGGCCGCAGCCGACCCAGCGCCACGAGGGTGATGCCCTCCACCAGCGCCTGCACGCCGAGCAGCACCCCCAGCAGCGACAGCGTCGCGGAGACCAGGTTGAACAGCACCAGTACGCCCAGGGCCACCGACACCAGCCCGCTGACCACGAGCACGACGCGGCCCCGCGGCTGGGAGAACGCCACCACGACGCGCGTCAGACCGGTGGCCAGGAACATGGACCCGGCGACCAGCGTGATGGTGAGCGCCGTGGCGGCCGGGTTGCGGAGCATGACCACGCCCAGGACCAGCAGGAGCCCGCCGCCCAGCGCGGCCGACCAGAACCCGTCGTGACCGATCCGGAACAGCGACGACACCAGCAGGACGACGCCGGACAGCAGGGTGAACCAACCGAGGACGCCGACCGAGAACGCCGTCGCGACGACCGTGTTGCCGAGGACGACGAGCCCGGCGACGACGAGCACGAGCCCCAGGACGACGTCCCAGGCCGTGCGTCGCTGCTCGAGGACGAGGCTGCTCATGGTGACCTCCGAGTGGTTCGAGGGCGGTTGCGCCCGGGATGGTGCGGACGGCAAGACCGTCGCAGCGTCGGCCCCCCGGGGCGTCACCCCTGGTAGGTGAAGCAGGACGGCCGGCCTGCGCCGCAGCGGATGGCAGGACTCTCATCCGTCCCGGGGCTCCCTGGCCCCCTGCGGACGGTCCGCGTGCTGCATGCTGACGCGCGTGTCCAGGAGCCCGGTGACGCGTCTCGCGCACCCGGGCGTGCGGGCCCGGGTGCTGCTGGCCGTGGTGGCGACGGTGGCGCTCGCCCTGGTCGGGTCGGTCCTGGTCCTGGAACGGGTCCTGGTCGCCAACGTCGACGTCCGCGTCGACGAGGGTCTGGAGCAGGAGGTGGCCGAGCTGCAGCAGCTGGCCGACGGCCTCGACCCCGCCACCGGCGCCCCCTTCGCCGGGGACACCCGGCGCGTGTTCGACGTCTTCCTGTCCAGGAACGTCCCGAGCGGGCGTGAGACGTTCGTGACGATCGTCGACGGGGCGCTGTACGACGTCACCCGGCGCTCGCTGCCCGCACTGCAGCAGGACCCCGCGTTCACCCGATGGGGGACGCTCGACCGGCCCGAGCGGGGCGTCCTGGTCCTCGACGAGCGCCGCCACGAGTACCTGGCCGTGCCGCTCGTCGGCTCCGCGCGGGCCCCGTCGGCGGCGTTCGTCGTCCTCTACGACTGGACGGCCGAGCGGCAGGAGGTCGCGGCCGCCATCCGGCAGGCCGAGCTGGTGGCGGCCGGGTTCCTGCTGCTGGCGTGCCTGTTCGGCTGGTTGGCCGCCGGGCGGGCGCTGCACCCGCTGCGCGCCCTGACCCGGGCCGCGCAGGAGGTCAGCGGGGACCGCGACCTGGACCGACGCCTGCCCGACCCGCCCGGCTCCGACGAGGTCGCCACGCTCACCCGCACCTTCAACGGCATGCTCGACCGGCTCGAGGCCGCCTTCGACGTGCAGCGCGACTTCGTGGCGGACGCCGGCCACGAGCTGCGCACCCCGATCACCATCGTCAGGGGGCACCTGGAGCTGCTGGGCGAGGACCCGGACGAGCGCCGTGACACCGTGCGGCTGGTGACCGACGAGCTCGACCGGATGTCGCGGATGGTCGACGACCTGCTGGTGCTGGCCCGGTCCGGGCGCCCCGACTTCCTGCGTCCCGGCCCGGTCGACCTGGGCCGGGTGCTGCGCCTGGTCGGCAGCAAGGCCGAGGTCCTGGGGCCCCGGACCTGGCGGGTGCAGGCGCCGGCCGCCCTGCTCGTCACCGCCGACGAGCAGCGGCTCACGCAGGCGCTGATGCAGCTGGTGGCCAACGCGGTCACCCACACCGGCGACGGGGACGCCGTCGACCTGGGGGCGGCGCAGGTGGGGGAGCGGACGTACCTGTGGGTCGCCGACGCCGGCCCGGGGGTCCCCGAGTCCGACCGCGACCGCATCTTCGACCGCTTCGCGCGCGTGGTGCCCGAGCGGGGCAGCGGGTCGGGGCTGGGGCTGTCGATAGTGTCCGCCATCGCCCGCGCGCACGGGGGGCGGGTCGAGGTGCTGAGCACGGTGGGGGCCGGGTCTGCGTTCGTCCTCGACCTGCCGCTGGAGCCCGTGGAGCCTGTCGAGCCCTGACGGGGCCTCCGGATCAGGGGTCGTGTCCGGGGTGCTCGTTAGGGTTCCCGGGTGCTGAGGGTCCTGGCGGTCGAGGGGTACCGGTCGCTGCACCGGGTGGTGCTGCCGCTGGCGCCGCTGACGGTCGTGTCCGGGGCCAACGGCACGGGCAAGACCAGCCTGTACCGCGTGCTGCGCCTGCTGGCGGCCACCAGCCGGGGCGGCGCGGTCGCGGCGCTCGCGGCCGAGGGCGGGTTGTCGTCGGTGCTGTGGGCCGGCCCGGAGTCGCCGACCGACGGCCGCGGCGGTCACCCCGTGCAGGGCACGGTGCGGCGGGGGCCGGTGGCCGTGCGCGTGGGGTTCGCCGGCGACGAGTACGGCTACGCGGTGGACCTCGGCCTGCCCGCGCCCGACGGCGTGCCGACGATGTTCTCCCGCGACCCGCACATCAAGCGGGAGGCCGTCTGGTCGGGTCCGGTGCTACGCAAGGCGTCGCTGCTGACGGAGCGGCGGGGCCAGGTGGTGCACTGGCGTGACGCAGACGACCGCTGGGTGGACTCCGGGCGCCGGCTGGCGCCGCAGGACAGCGTCCTCAGCGAGGTGGCGGACGCGAGGACCGCGCCGGAGGTGCTGGCGGTGCGGGAGCAGGTCCGCTCGTGGCGGTTCTACGACGCCTTCCGGACCGACCCGGCCGCGCCCGCCCGCAGCTCAGCCCCGGGGACGTTCACGCCGGTCATGGCCGACGACGGCTCCGACCTGGCCTCGGCCCTGCAGACCGTCGAGGAGCTGGGCCACGGTGCCGCGGTCGCCGACGCGGTCGAGCAGGCGTTCCCGGGCAGCCGGCTGCAGGTGGTGCCCACCGACGTCGGCCGGCTGGGGCTGCGACTACATCAGCACGGCCTGCTGCGGCCGCTGTCGGCCGGAGAGCTGTCCGACGGCACCCTGCGGTACCTGCTGTGGGTCGCCGCCCTGCTGACCCCGCGCCCGCCGCAGCTGTTCGTCCTCAACGAGCCGGAGACCAGCCTGCACCCGGACCTGGTCCCGGCGCTCGGTCGTCTGGTGGCGCAGGCGGCCGCACGCACGCAGACCGTCGTCGTCACCCACTCCGACGCGCTGCGCCGGGCCATGGCCGACGCCGGTGACCCCGCCGAACGCGCCGACGTCGAGCTGGTCAAGGACACCGGTCGCACCGTGGTCGCCGACCAGGGCCGCCTCGACGAGCCGCCGTGGCACTGGCCCAGCCGCTAGTCGAAGCGGACCGCCAGGACCGCGGTGTCGTCCCGACGGCTCTCGGTCAGGTCCGAGCCCAGGAGCGCGTCGCAGACGTCGTCGGGGTGCCGGTCGCCCACCGCGCCGAACAGCGCCCGGAGCCGCTGGATGCCGTCCTCCAGGGACTCACCACGGCGCTCGACGAGCCCGTCGGTGTACAGCAGCAGGGTCGAGCCCGGCGCCACGTCGACGCCGTGGTCCCGCCGTCGGGTGGCGGGGTCGACGCCGAGCATGAGGTCCGCCGTCCCGCCGAGCTCGTGGACGTTGCCGTCGGGGCCACGCAGCAGCGGCGGCAGGTGGCCCGCGTTCGACCAGCGCAGCCGGCAGCCGTCGCCGTCGCGGTCGACGTGGGCCAGCGCCGCGGTGGCCAGGGTGTCCAGGTCCAGGCCCCGCAGCGCCACGTCGAGGCAGGTGAGCAGCTGGGCGGGGCCGTCGTCGCTGTTGAACGACAGCCCGCGGACGAGGTTGCGGACCTGGCCCATGGCGGCGGCCGCCATCGAGTCGTGCCCGCTGATGTCGCCGATGGTCAGCGTGGTCCGCCCGTTCGCCGTGACGAACGCGTCGTACCAGTCGCCCCCGACCTGGGCGGCGTGCGAGGCCGGCTCGTAGCGGACGGCGATGGTGAGACCGGGCGGGTCGGTGGGCTGCGACAGCAGGCTGCGCTGGAGGGTCTCCGACATGTGGGCCAGCGCGCGGTTGGTGGTGCGCTGCTGCTCCTGCCGCTGCAACCGGTCCAGGGTCTGCGCGCAGAGCGCCGAGAAGCCGTCCAGCACCTGCAGCCCGGACGTGGGGAAGGTGTCGACGTCGGCGACGGCCGCGCCGACCGCGCCGATGACACGCGACCCGACCCGCATCGGCGTGAACGCCCAGGCGCCGCCACCGGTGCGCTCGTACAGCTCGCCCATCGACGGGGCGAACGCCGCCCGTGCCTGGGCGCGCGAGAGGACGACGGGCTCGCCTGTGCGCGCGGTGTGCAGGCCGGGCAGGCGGGAGTCGTCGGACAGCGCCCCGGTCCCGACCACGTCGCCCGCGCCGTCGACGACGCGCACCTCGTTGCCGTGGTCGGCGCGGACGAGCAGCACCCCACCGGAGGCGCCCAGCGCGGGCAGGCCCTGGTTGAGGACGATCCGGGCCAGCTCGCCGGCGGACTCCACGGAGCCCAGGAGCAGCGCCACACCGGCCATCCGGGCCAGGCCGTGCTCCGCAGCCGCCACCACGTCGCGATCCGCACGCTGCTGCTGCTGCTCGAGGACCTCGCTCATCACGGCCACGTGCGCCGAGGCCGCCTCGGCCAGGACCTGCAGCGTGTCCAGCTGGGAGTCCGACCAGCTGCGGGGCACGGTGTCGACCACGCAGAAGCTGCCCAGGGTGTGCCCGTCGGGGTGGGTCACGGGGTACCCCGCCCAGGCCCGCACCCCCATGCTGCGCACCGACGGGTTGTCCCGGGTACGGGGGTGGGTGCTGGCGTCGCTGACAACGAACGGGGCGGAGTCGACCACCACGTACTGGCAGAACGACTCCTCGACGGTGTTCTGCCGGGTCCCGTCGGTCACCCCGACGCACGAGGCCCAGTAGGAGCGCTCGTCGTCCACGATGGTGAGGAACGCCAGCGGGGCGCCGAGCAGCCGTGAGGCCAGCGTGGTCAGGTGGTCCAGCGGGCCGACGTCGGTGGCGTCGAGCAGCCCGGTGCCCCGGACCGCGGCCAGACGGCCGGGGTCGAGGACCGCGGCCGGGACCACGTAGGGCTGGACGGTCGAACCCCCGGACCCCGTCGTCCCCGCCGCCTGCACCGGACGATTCTGCCAGCGCCGGGTCGCGGGGGCGCACCGGGAGCACCGAGGGGACTCGAACGGGGGACCCCCCCGTCACCCCATCAGTCGTCGTCGTTGCAGATCCGGACCTCGACGCGGCCGTCGTCGACCTCGACCTCGAGGTCGAGGACGTCCTGGCTGCCCTGGCCGTCGGGGCGGAAGTCGATCTGGACCTCGTCGGCGTCCTCGTCGTCCACCCGGGACGTCCAGCCGTCGGCGGCCTGCACCTCGACCAGGGTGAGCCGGCCGTCGGCCACGGTCACGGTGGCGGTGCCGGCCTCGTAGACGGTGTACACGCCGTCGGTGGCCTCGGGGACGTCGACGCAGCGGTCGCGCCCGGGCCGCGGCGGCAGACCGGCGGCCTCGGTCGCGCCGGTGTCACCGGTGGTCGGCGTGGTGCCGTCCGTGGTGCCGTCCGTGCTGCCGTCCGTGGTGCCGGCGTCCGTGCTGCTCGTGGTGCTGCTCGTGGTGCTGCTCGTGGTGCTGTCGTCGGTGTCGTCCGCCGTCGTGCCGCCGGACACGGTCTCGGTGCCCACCTCGACGGGTCCGACGTCGGAGCCGGCGTCGGTGCCGCCGCAGGCGGACAGCGCGAGGGCGGCGACACCGAGGACGGCGGCGGGGGCGGCGATGCGGGTGGTCCAGGTCATGAGAGTCCTTCCGGGACGGAGCGGGTCCGGGCAGCCGGTCGTCCTGCTGCGCCGACCCCGAGCCTGGGGTGCCCCGCTGACCCCGGTCTGAAGCCCACCTGACAGGACTGTCATCTGGCGGCTCCCGGCCCAGGCGGCTCAGACGGCGATGGTCAGGTGCACCGTGACGGTGTCGTCGAGCTCGATGCCCTCGGCCCGGCGGACCCTGTCCTTCAGCGGCACGACGTAGCCGCCGTCCTTGGGCCACAACGACGTCGTCCAGGTGGTCGACCCGATCCTGACCTGGGCCGGGACCATGCCCCAGCCGTAGGTG
Organism: Actinomycetales bacterium; assembly: GCA_038258055.1. Taxonomy (GTDB): domain Bacteria; phylum Actinomycetota; class Actinomycetes; order Actinomycetales; family JBBAYJ01; genus Aquipuribacter. Next base: position 19,618 of record JBBSQH010000021.1, on the reverse strand, counting down.
ACCAGGCCCGACGCGGCCCTGATCGTCTCGCTCACGTCCTCGGGGACGGTGACGAAGTGGTAGGGCGCGGGCCCGCGCCAGGACCACACCGCTCCGGTCAGCTCCAGGTGCACGCGGTCAGGCTATGACCTGGGTCGGACGTCGGTCCCGCCCTCTCGGTCCTCGGCGACCGGGGCGTGATCCCCACGCGGTCTGGGTGGCACCCACCGGGCGAGCGCCGCCGCGGCCAGCACCGACACCCCCGCCACCGCGACCGACGCCGGCCCCAGCGCGGTCGCCGCCGCCACGGCACCGACCACCAGAGGACCGCCGGCCAGCCCGACGTCCGACACCAACCGCCAGGCGCCGAGGAACTGCTGCCGGCCGGTGTCGGGGGAGGCGTCGGCGCCCAGCGTCATCACGAGCCCGGCGCCCATGCCGTTGCCGACGCCCATCAGGGCCCCGACCGCCAGCAACCCCGGCAGGGACCCCGCCAGCGGCAGCACGGCGTGGGCCACCCCGAGCACGAGCATCGACGGCACCCCGACGAACGCCCGGCCGTACCGGTCCATCACCGAGCCGGCGGGGTAGAACAGCAGCATGTCCACCGCCCCGGACACCCCCATCACCAGGCTGATGGTGGGGACGTCCAGGCCGATCTGCTCCCCCCACAGCGGCAGGACGATCTGCCGCGACTGCCGCACGGCCATGACCAGCAGCGCGGCCAGACCCAGGCTGCGCAGGACGGGCAGGTGCGCGCGGGTCACCGACAGGACCGTCGGCGGAGGCGGACCGACCGCGCCGACGGCGGCCCCCGTGGTCGTCGCCGGGACCCCGAGGCGGGGCACGTCCGGGACCAGCACGATCAGCATCGCCGCCGCTGCTGCGGCGACCACGAACAACAGGTAGGCGCCGTCCACGCCGAACCGGCTGGTGACCAACGCACCCAGGAACGGCCCGACGAACGTGCCGATGCGGTGCGTGCCCCCCAGCGTCGACATGGCCCTGGCCCGCATCCGGACCGGGACGGACTCCGTCAGGTAGGACTGCCGGGCCAGGCCGAACACCGCGCCGGCCAGACCCGTGACCGCGATCGCCGCGCCCAGCAGCGGGACCGACGGGGCCAGCACGCACCCGCCCAGCGCGACGGCCGTGACCACGGACGCGGCCACCATGGCCCGTCGGTCGCCGAACCGGGCCGCCAGCGCGCCCGCGGGCAGGTCACCGACCACCTGCCCGATCCCGACCAGCGCCACGACGAACGCCGCGACGCCCACGGACGCGCCCAGCTCGCGCGCCGACAGCGCGATCACCGGGTACACGGCGCCCTGGCCGATGCCGTAGAGCAGCGCGGGCCCGAACGCCGACAGGGCGATCGGTCGCAGCGAGAAGTCGACGGCCATCGGGATACATCCTGCGGCCCGGCCGGTCTCCTCGCCGCGTCGGTCTCGTCCCCCGGCCTGGCCTCGAGTTGTGCAGCCGTCGGGTCGCCGACGATCCTGGGGCGTGACGTCAGCGGCCTCGAGGCAGGCACCCGTGTCCGAGGCCGGCGGAGCGGACCCCCGGCGCTGGCGCGCCCTCACGGTCACCCTGGCCGCCGGGTTCATCGTGCTGCTGGACGTGACCATCGTCGCGGTCGCGCTGCCGTCCCTGCGTCGCGACCTGGACACCTCGGCGTCGATGGTGCAGTGGGTCGTCTCCGGCTACTCGTTGACCTTCGCGCTGGCCCTGGTGACCGGCGGCCGGCTCGGTGACGCCTGGGGCCGTCGACGGATGTTCGTCGTGGGCCTGACCGGCTTCGTGGCCTGCAGCATGCTCGCCGGTCTCGCCCCCACCATCGAGTGGCTCATCGCGGCCCGGCTGCTGCAGGGCCTGGCGGGCGGCGTGCTGACGCCGCAGAACACCGGGCTGATCCAGCAGCTGTTCCGCGGCCCGGAGCGGGGCCGGGCGTTCGGGTTCTTCGGCGGCACCGTGGGCCTGGCCACCGCGGTCGGGCCCCTCGTGGGCGGCGGCATCCTCGCGCTCGCCCCGGGGGTGGACGGCTGGCGCTGGATCTTCTACGTCAACGTCCCGGTCGGGTTGCTCGCCCTGGTCCTCGCGATGCGGTTCCTGGCCACAGACACCCAGACCGGCCGGGTGCAGCTCGACCTGGTCGGTACCGGGCTGCTCGGGCTGGCCACGTTCGCCGCGCTGTTCCCGCTGGTGTCGGCCGAGGCCGGCGGGCTGCAGCGCTACTGGTGGCTGTTCCCGGCCGCCGTGGTGCCCGGTTGGCTGTTCGTGCGCTGGGAGCACCGGGTCGTGGCGCGCGGCGGGGCGCCCCTGCTCAATCCGCGGCTGCTGCGGAGCACGCCCGGCTACGCGGCCGGGGTGAGCCTGGCGACGGTCTACTTCATCGGGTTCAGCGGGATCTTCATCGTCTTCGCCCTCTACTTCCAGGACGGCCTCGGGTACACCCCGCTGCAGTCGGGGCTGTCGGTCACCGCCTTCTCGGTCGGGTCGGCGGTGACCGCGGTGGTGGCCGGCCGGCTGGTCCCTCGCTACGGCCGGGTGCTGACGGTCTACGGGCTCACGGTGGTCGCGCTCGGGATGAGCGTCGCCGCCGTCGTCCTGCTGCTGGCCCCCGACGGTTCGGCCGGCTGGTGGGTGGCCCCGGCCCTGCTGCTGGCCGGGCTCGGGGGCGGGTTCGTCATCTCGCCCAACACGACGATGACGCTCGCGAACGTGCCCGTCGCCGCGGGCGGGGTGGCCAGCGGCACCCTGCAGACGGGCCAACGGGTCGGCGGGGCCATCGGTACGGCGCTGCTGCCGGGACTGTTCTACCTGGTGCTCGCGGGCAGCGACGCCGGCACCGCCGTGGCGGTCGCGCTCGCCGGGGCGGTCACGGTGGTGCTGCTGGCGCTGGTGGTGGCGGTCCTGGACTGGCGCTCCGACGTCCGGCGGGCTCGACGGACGTCGGCCGGGTCCGACTCGCGACCGGGTGAAGGCGGTCGGCCCGCACCCGGTGACGGTGGTCGGCCCGCACCCGACGGTGACGCGCTCGGCCCCGCCTGACGCGCCAGCCGTGTCGGGCGGTGGCTCAGCCACCCGAGCACAAGACTCCGTCCGGTGCGGCTTCTGCGGCCCCGGAAGGGGTGAGTCGTGTGCTGCTGTGGTTTCCCCGCCCCGGCCGACGGTGCGTCCTCCTTCTTGACCACACGTTCGAGTCGGACACCTGTTCTGAAGCGCAGACCGCTCTCCTGAGGGGACCGATGCGGCCCGACCCGGCGCGTTCACTCCCACCCGCGGCGGGGACACCCGGTTCAGGTCAGGTGTTCGACTCGGACAGTCGTCCGAGATCGTTGTCCCGCTCCGGACGGTCCCGCTGCCGCTGGTCCCTCTCCGGCTGGTCCCTCTCCGGCTGGTCCCTCTCCGGTTGGTCCCGCTCCCGCTGGGCCCGCGGCCCCCCGCCGGGCGTCGCTGCCGGCAGGGGTCGCGACGACCGGCCGACGCCCCGCCCGCAGCCGGGCCCGCACCGCCACCGTCGCGAACGCGATCACGACCACACCGCCCAGGGCGGTGGCCCACGTGATCCGCTCGCCCAGCAGCAGGGCGGCCCAGCCGATGGACAGCACCGGCTGCACGAGCTGCACCTGGCTCACCCGGGTGATGGGTCCGACGGCCAGGCCGCGGTACCAGGCGATGAACCCCAGGAACATGCTGACCACGCCCAGGTACCCGAAGGCCGCCCACTGCAGGGCCGAGGCCACCGGGGGCTGCTGCACGGCAGCCAGCACCGCCAGGGCGGTCATCAGGGGAGCGGACAGGACGAGCGCCCACGACACGGTCTGCCACGCGCCGAGCTCCCGCGACAGCAGACCACCCTCGGCGTAGCCGACCGCTGCGGCCACGACGGCGCCGAACAGCATCAGGTCCGACCACGTCAGGTGGCCGACGCCGCCGCCCTGCACCGATGCGAACCCGACGGCCGCGGCGGCGCCCAGCAGCGACGCCACCCAGAACGCCCGCGGCGGCCGCTCGTGCCCGCGGACCACGGCCATCACGGCAGTCGCCGCCGGCAGCAGGCCGATGACCATGGCGCCGTGGCTCGCGGGGGCGGTGGTGAGCGCGAACGACGTAAGCAGCGGGAAGCCGGCGACCACCCCGGCCCCGACTACCGCGAGCCGCAGCCACTGCCGACCGCGCGGGAGGCGCTGCCGGGTCAGGGCGAGGGCGAGACCGGCCAGACCCGCAGCCAGGACCGCCCGGCCCGAGCCGATGAACAGCGGTGACAAGCCCTCGACGGCATGCCGGGTGAAGGGGACCGTGAACGAGAACGCCACCACACCGACCAGGCCCCAGGCGATCCCGTGCCGACCCGGCGTGGGTAGCGCCTCAAGGTTCGGGCGAGTAGCGCTATCGTTGGCCGTCATGAACGACGATAGCAGCGCCCGGATCCTCGAGGGACTGCGCGCCTGGGTCGTCGACGCCGCGCCGGGGGCCCGGCTGCCCCCCACCCGGGCGTTGGTCGCCCAGCACCGCGCCAGCCCGGTGACGGTGCAGAAGGCGCTGCGCCGGTTGGTGGCCGACGGGCTGGTCGAGAGCCGCCCCGGCGTGGGGACCTTCGTCCGCGCCGGGCGCACCGTGCGCGCCCCCGACTACGGCTGGCAGACGGCGGCGCTCGGTCAGCCCCGGGCCCGGCTGCAGGCCGGCGCCACCATGCGCACGGCCGCGGACGGCGTGATCGGGCTGCACGGCGGCTACCCCGACCGCCAGCTGCTGCCGGAGCGGCTGATCCGGGCGGCGCTCGGGCGTGCGGCCCGGGGTCCCGCCGCGCTGGTCCGGCCCCCGGTGGCCGGGCTGCCCGAGCTGCGGTCGTGGTTCGCCCAGGAGCTCGCCGACGGATCTCCCGCCGGTGTGGCGGCCCCGACGGCCGACGACACGATCGTGCTGCCCGGTAGTCAGAGTGGTCTGAGCTCGGTGTTCCGGTCGCTGGTCGGCGCCGACCACCCGCTGCTCGTCGAGTCGCCCACCTACTGGGGTGCCATCTCGGCCGCCCGGCAGGCAGGCGTCCGGCTCGTGCCCGTCCCGACCGGTCCCGACGGCCCCGACCCCGACGACGTCGACCGGGCGTTCGAGGAGTCCGGCGCCCGGGCGTTCTACGCGCAGCCCAACTACGCCAACCCCACGGGGGCGCAGTGGTCGCCGCAGCGGGTCGAGGCGGTGCTGCGGGTCGTCCGCCGGCACGGTGCGTTCCTGGTCGAGGACGACTGGGCCGACGACTTCGGCATCACCACCAGCAGCCGCCCGGTCGCCGCCCAGGACGACGACGGTCACGTCGTCTACCTGCGCTCGCTCACCAAGAGCGTGTCGCCCGCGCTGCGGGTCGGGGCGGTGGTCGTCCGCGGACCGGCGCGGGAACGGATCCTGGCCGACCGGGGGGCCGAGGGCCTGTACGTCAGCGGGCTGCTGCAGGCGGCGGCGTTCGACGTGGTGACGCAGCCGGGCTGGCGCAGCCACCTGCGCGGCGTGCGGGAGGACCTGCGCGCCCGGCGCGACCTGCTCGTCGCCTGCCTGCAGCGGCTGGCCCCCGACGCCCTGATCACCCAGGTCCCGGCGGGTGGGCTCAACCTGTGGCTGCGGCTGCCCGACGGCACGGACGTCCACCAGGTCGCCCGGCGCTGCGAGCGGGCCGGGGTGCTGATCGCGCCCGGGGACGAGTGGTTCCCGTTCGAGCCGGCCGGGCCGTTCGTGCGGCTCAGCTACGCCGGACCCGACCCGACGCGTTTCGAGGCGGGCGCCCGGGTGCTGGGCGAGGTGCTGCGAGGGCTGGGGGACTGAGGGGAGCGTCGCCGCCTGTCCCGTCGGGGGCCGCTGAGGCTGCTCGTCACCGAGACGTCGGGTGCCCTCAGGCCGCGTCGCGACGCCTGACCGAGCGCAGCACCTGCAGCGCCGCCGCCCGACCGGTCCGGGTGGCGCCGAGCGTCGACGCACCGGGGCCGTAGCCGGCCAGCTGGACCCGAGGGTCCTCGACGACCGCGGTGCCGTCCAGCCTGATCCCGCCGCCGGGCTCGCGCAGCCGCAGCGGGGACAGGTGGTCCACCGCGGGCCGGAAGCCGGTGGCCCAGAGGATCGTGTCCGCGGGCTGCTCGGACCCGTCGGCCAGCACCACGCCGTGCTCGGTGATGCGCGTGAACATGGGCTGCGCGACCAGGACCCCGGCCGCGATGCCGCGCCGGTACGCATCAGTGGTGGGCAGCCCGGTGGCCGACACCACGCTCAGCGGGGGCAGGCCGGACTCGACGCGCTCGCGGACCCGGCGCTCGACGTCGCGCCCCCACTCGGCGTCGACCGGCCGGTCGACGAAGCGCGGCGGGCGGCGGGTGACCCACGTGGTGCTGGCGCCGGCGTCGGTCAGCTGGAGCAGGAACTGCACCGCCGACGTGCCCGCGCCGACGACGACGACGTGCTGACCGCGGAACTCCTCCGCGGTGCGGAAGTCGTGCGTGTGCAGCTGACGCCCCGCGAACCGATCGCGACCGGGGTAGTGCGGCCAGTAGGGGCGGTCCCAGGTGCCGGTGGCGCTGATCAGGGCCCGGGTCCGCCAGAGGCCACGGTCGGTGTCGACGAGCAGGCGACCGTCCGGTCCGTCGGGCGAGGTGACCGACGTGACCCGCACCGGTCGACGGACCGGCAGGTCGAACTCCGCCTCGTACCGGCCGTAGTAGTCCGCCACCACCTGCGACGCCGGGACCGTCGGGTCGGGTGAGCCCAGCGGCAGCCCCGGCAGGTCGTGGATGCCGTGGGCGTCGCCCAGGGTGAGCGAGGGCCAGCGGTGCCGCCACGCCCCGCCCGGGCCCGGGTTCGCGTCCAGCACGACGTACCCTTCTTCGGGCTCGAGACCGCGCCGACGCAGGTGGTAGGCGCTCGCGAGCCCCGCCTGCCCGGCGCCCACGACCACCACGTCCACCTCGTGCGGGGTCCCGGTCATGCCGTCGTCAACGACCACCGGGTGGCGCCTCATCCCGGATGGTCGACGCGGGCGTGTCGTCGTGTCGTCCTGGGTGGCCCGTGGAGGAGCGAAGAGGGACGGCAGCCGGTCTCAGCGCGCGAGCTCGGCCCGGATCCGCTCGGCCACGTCGGTCGCCTCGGCGTCGTCCCGGTACCGCTGCCGGGGACCGAGCCACAGCCGCAGGCCGTCGCCACGGGTGCGCGGGATGACGTGCTGGTGCACGTGCGGCACCGACTGGCTGACCACGTTGTTGACGATCAGCAGGGCTCCCTCGGCGCCCATGGCGGCCTCGACCGCCCGCTGCAGCTGCTGGCTGGCCCGCAACCAGGGTCCGGCGATGTCGAGGGGGAGCTCGTCGTGGGTCTGCACGTGCACCGTCGGCACCAGCAGCACGTGGCCGTGGAACAGCGGGTGCCGGTCGAGGAACGCGACCACGCGCTCCTCGCGCAGCACCACGTGGGCCGGCGACCGACCGGCCACGATGTCGCAGAAGACGCACGGCCCGTCGACGCCCCGAGGGGTGTAGTCCTGCCGGACGCGCCGCGCCGCGCCGGGTCGCGCCTCATCAACCACGCGGGCACTGTGCCGCTGACGCCGGCCGGGCGCGACCCGGCGACCGATGAGGTGGCCGGCCCGCACCGGTCACCCCCGCAGGCGTGGTCGTCACGCCGACCGAGGAGGCGACATGTCCTGGCCCGAGCCGCTGCACCGCCCGTACCCGCCGGTGACCTACGACGGCGACGGCGGCGAGCGGTCCGCGTGGCTGCGCCGCCCCGGCGTCCCGGCCGAGGTGACCTACCCGTCGGGCGGCACGTGTGAGTACCTGGCGACGGGCGACCGCACCGCGGGACGGTTCGGGCTGTACCGCTGGACGTTCGGCGAGCAGGAGTCCGGTCCCGCCCCTCACTTCCACCGGACCATCAGCGAGCAGTTCTACGTGCTCGACGGCGAGGTCCGGTTCTTCGACGGCGAGGACTGGGTGACCACCGGCCCCGGGGACTTCCTGTACGTGCCGGAGGGCGGCGTCCACGGGTTCCGGGGGTCCGCGGGGGCGTCGATGCTGCTGATGTTCGCCCCGGGAGGGCCTCGCGAGGACTACTTCGAGACGCTGGCGGGCGGGGGCCCGGAGCCGGCCGGGCGGGACGAGTTCATGGCCCGCCACGACACCTGGTGGGTCTGACGGCCGGCGGCTCGACCCCTGACACGGTGTCGTCCCAGGAGTACGTTCGGACGGTGTTCGCGTTCAGCGCCACCACGGCCGTGACCTTCGCTGTCCTCGTCCTGATCCTGGTCGTGGTGGTCGCGTTGCTTCGCCGCCGTCGCTGAGCATCCCGCGGCTCAGCCCTCGGCGGCCTTCCCGGCGATGTTCACCATCCACTCCACCCCGAAGCGGTCGGTGAGCATGCCGAACTCGTCGCCCCAGGGTGCGACGGTCAGCGGCTCGCGGACCTCGGCGCCGTCGGCGAGGCCGTCCCAGTAGCAGTGGAGCTCCTCGGAGTCCTCAGGCCCGCCGGACAGCGACACCGAGTGGCAGCGGTGGACCTGCTGCGGACCGTCGGACGGTCCGTGGTCACCCGGGCCGGCCATCGCCGTGGGGGTGTCGGAGGCCATCAGCACCCAGCCGCCGTCGGTGACCAGCTGCGCGTGCATGGTCTTGTCGGCCTCGGCCGGGTCGTCGGTCATGCCGGCCTCGCCGAACGTGCTGCGGGTCAGGGTCCCGCCGAAGATCGTCCGGTAGGTCTGCATGGCGTCGTGGGCGCCGTCGCGGAAGGACAGGTAGGGGTTCAGGTTGGCAGTCATGCGGGTGAGACCGCCCCTCGTCGTGGAACTCATCGTGGCGACCCGGTGGGAGCATGACGACGGGTGGGAGGCCGGACCCGCGCCCGCCGGCCACGAGGGGAGCAGGACATGTCGATCCGTCAACGGGTGCTGGTCGGGGGGGCGGCGACGCTCGTGGTGGTCGGGGGGAGCGCCGGATGGTTCCTGGCCAGCGCCCCGCAGCTCTCGGCCACCGACGTCCAGGTGGAGGACACCGCCGACGTCCTGTTCGAGCCCGACCTGCTCGCCGGCGTCGACGGGGCCCGGTTCCACGACCCGACGACCGTGGCGGTCTTCACCCACCGCGGCGGCGAGGAGGCGCTCACCGACGACCGCGCCCTCAACGACGCCGTCCTGGAGCACGCCCGGACGCAACGCCCCGACTGGCTCTCCGAGGACGAGCAGAGCTGGGCGGACGGGCTGTTCATCTTCGCCGTGGACCCCGAGGGACGGCTGGTGGGCACCTACTTCGGCGACGACCGCGAGGTGGACGAGGGCAGCCAGCTGGACGTCCAGGACGCGGCCAAGGACGACTTCCGGGCCGGGCGGTGGACCGAGGGGTCTGTCGCCGGGGTCCAGGCCGCGGCGGACCGGATGGGCGCCCCGGTGATCCGCCGGACCGGCGGGTGGGTCGTGGCGGCCGTCGCGTCCCTGGCGACGCTGGTCGGGGCGGGCGCCTACGTCGGGGTCGGCCTGAACCGGGTGAGCCGGTGCCGCCGCAGCCGCGCCGTCGGCGACGAGGCCATGACGAGCGTGGTGGCCGAGCACGAGGTGACGCAGCTGCACGCCACGGTCCTGCCGGAAGGCTCCCGCTACGGCGGCATGATGCTGCAGCGGCACGACGACTACACCAAGGGCTTCCGCGAGCTGGTCGGGCTCGGTGACGAGGTGCGGGCCATCCCGGCCAAGGACCTCGACACCCGCCGGGCGGTCGAGCGGCACGCCGCCTACGAGCGGACGGCGACGTCCTTGGACCACCTCGACGACGTCATCGCCGACACCGCTGCGTTCCTGAACCGGGACAGCCGCTGGGTGGAGGCCTGGGAACGTCAGGTCGCCCCCGTCAGGGCCGACCTGGAAGGGGTCGACGGCGTGCTGGCCAACGACGTGCCGACCGATCTGCGAGGGCTGCCGGAGGCCCAGCGGCTCCGCGAGACGGCGTCGGCGGAGCTGGTGGAGCTCGACCGGTTGCGGGGCGCCCTCGAGGACCGGGGCATCACCCCCGACGACGCCCTCGACCGGCTGCTCACCGTGCGCGACCGGCTCAGCGCAGCCCTCGACGACCTCGCCGCCGCCGTCAGCCGCGAGTTCGGCGACGACGAGAGCGAACGCAGGACCATGCGCGAGGCGATGCAGGGCCAGCGCGCGCGGCGCCCCCTCGAGCCGACGATCCTCGCCACCGCGGACCCGACCTGGCTGTGGTTCAGCACCGGGGCGTTCCGGTCCGGGCTGTCCACGGGCACCAGCCAGGTCGAGCAGTCCAGGTCGTCCGCCTCCAGCGGGTCCACGTCCGGGTACAGCGGCGGCGGCAGCTTCAGCGGGGCGGGGAGCTCGTCCCGCTTCTGAGGCGACCGGACGTCGGGGGTGACCCGTCGGTGGACGGCGCTTGACCCTGCCCCGAGGGCAGGGTCTCCACTGGTCTCGTCGGCACTCCCGCCGACCCGACAGGAGGAGCAGCAGTGGCGTGGAGCACCCGTGAGGTCGCGGAGCTCGCAGGCACCACCGTCAAGGCCGTCCGGCACTACCACGACGTCGGCCTGCTGGAGCAGCCCGAGCGTGCCAGCAACGGGTACAAGCAGTACGGCGTGTTGCACCTGCTTCGGGTGCTGCAGATCAAGCGGCTGGTCGACCTCGGGGTGCCGCTGGCGCAGGTGGCGACCATGGGCCGGGCGGACCAGGAGCCGGACGAGGCCCTGCGGCTGCTCGACGCCGACCTCGAGGCGAGCATCGAGCGGCTCCAGCGGGTCCGGGCCGAGCTGGCCGTGATCCTGCGGCACCGCGCACCTGTCGACCTGCCGGCCCAGTTCAGCACCGTCGGGGGCGACCTGACCGAGACCGACCGCAAGATGCTGACGATCTACACCCGGGTCTTCGACGACGCCTGGCTGGCCGACCTGCGACAGCTGCTCATCGACGAGCCTCCCACCGCCGTCGACGCCGAGTTCGACCAGCTGCCGGCCGACGCGGACGCGGCGACCAGGCAGCGCATCGCCGAGGGCATGGCGCCGGCGTTGCGGCGGCAGGCTCACCGCCACACGGTGCTCAACGACCTCGAGGCTCACGCGTCCCGGACCTCGGCCGAGACGGAGACCGCCGTCCTGGCCGCGTTGCGGGAGCTGTACAACCCCGCCCAGCTGGACGTGCTGCACCGCGCCAACCTGTTCCTGACCGCCGACCCGGTGCCGGTCGACGCCGACGGCTCGGACCACCCCGACGAGGAGAACCGCCCATGACCACCACCGACGGACCGCTGCTCGTCGAGGACCTGATGCTGCTGCTGTTCGACCCCCGGTCGGGAACCATCGCCGGCGAGGGCACGCTGTTCTACACCCTGGCCGGGGCCCTGCTCGCGGACCTGGCCCTGCGGGACCAGCTCGAGGTCGAGGACCGGCCCTCGCTGCTGGGACCCAAGGCGCGCGCCGTCGGCGACCGTCCGGACGACGAGCTCCTGCGCAAGGTCTGGGACCAGGTGGAGGACAAGGCCAAGAACGTGCAGGGGCTGCTGGCCGGGGTGGGCCCGTACCTGCGAGAGCCGGTGCTGGAGCGACTGGTCCAGGCCGGTCACGTCGGACGAGAACGACGCAAGCTCCTCGGGCTCATCCCCACCACCGCGCTGGTCGGGACCGGCTCGTCGCGTCGCGACGACCTGCTGGCCGAGGTCAGGCCCGTGCTGGTCGACGGCGCCGACCCGACCCCGCGCGCGGGGGTGCTCGTGGCCCTGCTGTCGGCCAGCGACAGCATCCCGGCGCTGCACCGCGACATCCCCTGGTCGGGGGACGTCTACACCCGCGGCAAGGAGCTCGAGCGCGGGGACTGGGGCGCCGGCGCCGTCGGCGAGGCCGTGACCAGGACCGCCGTCGCGGTCGCCATGTCGAGCATCAGCACCGCGATCGCCATCAACCCCGGTCACTGACCGACCCGGCTCAGCGACCCCGCGAAGGAGACCACCATGTCCAACCCCTACGAGGGCTTCCAGGAGCTCGTCGCCGAGGTGCCCACCCTGCTCCAGCCGGTCGTCATCGCGGTCGCCGCGATGGTGCCCTACATCGAGGGCGAGGGGGCGGCCGCGTTCGGCGTCATCGCCGGCGTCCACCCCGTCGTCGCCGGGCTCGCGGCGGCGGCGGGCAACATCCTCTGCGTGGTCCTGGTCGTGCTCCTCGGCGCCCGGGCGCGCGAGTCCGTCGTGGCGGCGCGGTCGCGCCGGGCGTCGGCCGCCGAGGGCTCGGACGTGCTGACCGAAGACGGGGGCCCGGCGGAGACCGACAAGCCGAGGTCGAAGGGCCGGCTCCGCCTCGAGCGCTGGCTGGTGCGCTTCGGCGTGCCCGGTGCGAGCCTGCTCGCCCCCCTCGCGCTGCCGACCATGCTCACGGCCGCCACGTTCGTGGCGTCGGGCGTCCGCAAGGAGTGGGTGATCCTCTGGCAGGTCATCGCCATCGTGGTCTGGACGGCGGCCGTCACCGCCGTCGCCACGGGGATCCTGTCGGTGGTGACCGGCTGAGTCAGTACGTCGGGTACAGCTCGGCGTCGCCCACGATGATCGGGTAGTTGAAGCCCGCCGACCGGTCGGCCGCGAAGACCGCCAGCAGCGTCCAGCCCGACAGCTGGTGGTAGGCCTTCGCCCGGTCGGCGGCCGCGGCCAGGTCAGCCTCGCCGGTGGTCGTGACGAACTTCGTCAGCCCGGTGTGGGGGGTCGTGATCCAGTAGCCCTTGAGTGCGTAGCTCGAGTCGTCGCTCTTGAGACCCCACTGCCAGGTGACCTTGCCGTCCTTCTGGAAGTAGCAGGCCACGGACGTCGTGGTGGTCCCGCCGCTCACCATCTGGTTGATCTGGGCGAACATCTCGGCGTCCGAGAACGGGTACACGTAGTCGTAGCTGTCGCGGTCCGGCCACAGCCCCGCGGCCCCACCGCGGCGGTGGACCTGGCCCTGACCGTCCGCCCAGAACAGCGGGGCCGGGTTCTCGCCGCCCGGTGCAGGCCGGGCGGTGAAGTCGAGCAGCGGGATGTACTGCAGGGCCGCGGGCTGCGGGATCGCCGCCGAGCCGGTGACGAACGCCTGGTAGACCTCGTCGGCCGACGCCTGCACCGCGGCCACCGCCATGGCCAGGTTGGCCGCGTTCACGTCGTCGAGCTCCTTGCCGTCGCCGTAGGCCACCCACGTGTCGCCGCGCGCGTTGGTGACGTGGAGCCCGTCGTGGTTCTCCTCGTTGTGCGCCGCCCGGGCCAGGAGCCCCGTCTCGCCGACGATGGTCTGCGGTGTGCTCCACAGCGCGCGTCGGGGGGTGCGGACGTGACCGGCCGCGAAGAGGTCGGTGAGGAAGTGGTCGGCGAAGGCGTTGAAGCCGTAGCACTGCAGCAGCTTGCTCCTCACGGCCGGCGAGCTCGGGTCCTGCCCGTGCAGCTGGGCCGCCTGCTGGACGGCCAGGCCGTGGCCGGCGCGGTACGCCGTGACGGCGTCCGCGCCGAAGTGGTCCATGTTGACCGCGGCGAGCTCGATGTAGCGACCCGGGTCGGTGACGATGCTGAAGTTGCCGAGCGACGCGGGTCCGCCACCGGTGATCTCGTTCCACTTGAACGACAGGCTGTCGCCCAGCTCCTCGTACGCCTCCGAGGGCTGTCGCTTCGCCGCCCGGGCCGCGTCGATGGCCGCCTGCTCCTCGGCCATCACGCGGAGGATCGCGTCGAGCTCGGTGCTCGGGGCACCGGCCAGCGTGAGGTAGGCCGACGAGAACGCCTGCTCGGGGTCCGGCGCGGACGAGATGGGCGCCAGCGGAAGCAGGGCCGGGCGCCCCGGTGACGCGGCCTGGGCCCCGACCCCGTAGAAGTCCCCGCCCAGGGCGATCACCTGGCCGTACTGCAGCGTCCTCGCCCCGACCGGGAGCGGGGTCGCGGCGGCCGGCGTCCGGGTGCCGTCGGCCGCGGCCAGCCGGATGGAGTTGCCTACCGCGACGTGCTCACAACTCTCCATGGTCATTCCTCGGGTAGGGCGGTGAGAAGTGCTGGCTGCTGGAGTGAATAGCAGGCGACGTGCCTGGGTCAACACTTTTCGACCGTCGAGTTGAGATCGGTGGTTCGAGAGGGTAAATCCACTCTTGACTCGGAGGGTGCTGACCGTGAAACTGCTGGTCAGTCGGCGGTACGGGCATCTCTGCGGAGAGAATGACCCGCCTGCAGGGTTGTTTCACCCGTAGCGGATGAAGCGTTCATCTGCGTGTGTGTGGGAGGCGTAGATGGTGCACAACGCAATAGCCATGCGTTCGGTCGTGGGCGAGGTGGCGGGTTCCGTTTTATCCGCCGTCGCGGGTCCGATGGTCACGACCACCTCGTTGGCCTGCTACCTGCAGAAGGGCACCGACGTCACCTGGCAGTGGGGGCTGAAGGCCGACAACAACTACTACGTGCTCAAGGGCAGCTGGATCACGACACCGTTCACCGGTCTCACCAAGTTCGTCACCACGACGCCCGAGAGCGAGCTCGTGGGTGCGGCCGACCGGGCTATCGCGTACTACGAGCGGACCGGCTACCGGTTGCTGGCGCTGTTCGCGGCGGACGGCGCAGGCGGCTACAACTACCCCGTCCTCGTGGGGTCGAAGGAGCTCTACCCCAAGTTCTGAACCGGTGCGCTGCGTCGCGGCAGGTCACGGCTGGTCGAGGTGGCTGCGCTCCCCGGCCGCGTCCAGGATCGTCAGGATCTCGACCGGCCCGTCGTGGGCGCCGACGACGTGAGGCGTCATGGTCGAGAACTCGGCCGCGTCGCCCTCGTGGACCAGGACGGTGCGCTCGCCGAGGTGCAGGACGGCGGTGCCGGACAGCACGGTGAACCAGTCCCGACCCGGGTGCACGGCCATCTGCTCGGGGCCGGTCGGCCGGTCCGGCGTGATGCGCATCTTGGCCACGGTGACGCCGTTGACCGCCCGTTCGGGCGACAGCAGCCAGACGGTGACGTCGCCGGACGACGACTGCTGGGGGCGGATCACGACGTCCTCGTCGTCGTCGGTCCCGATGAGCGCGTCGAGCGTGGTCCCGAGGGCCCTGGCGATCGGCACCAGCTGGTCGAGGGCGATCCGGCGACCACCGGTCTCGATCCGGCTCAGGTTGGACGGGCTGAGGTGGCAGCGGGCGGCCAGGGCGTCCAGGGTCAGTCCCCGCGCCAGCCGGAGCCCCCGGATCCGCTGACGCACGACACGGTCCAGGTCGACGTCATGCCTCATGAGCAAGAGTGTATGCCTACCGCGCAGGTCGGTCCTAGGCTCATGACATGGCCACCGACAGCACGCACCAGCACACCCCGCACCAGCACCAGCACGACCAGCACCAGCACGACCAGCACGAGCAGGGCGCGGGCCACGCCGACCTGCTCGACCTGGACGCCGAGGTCGTGGGCCACCTCGACGACCTGACCGCCTGGGCGCAGGGCTACGCACCGGCCCCGCGGACGGTGGTCGACGTCGGGGCCGGTTCGGGCACCGGCACCCGGGCGCTCGCCCGCCGCTTCCCCGACGCCACCGTCGTCGCCGTCGACTCCTCGGCGCAGATGCTCGACCACCTGACCGCCGCCGCCGCGGACGTCGGCGTCGCCGCCCGGGTGCGCGCCGTCCAGGCCGACCTGGACGAGTCGTGGCCGGACGTCGGAGCGGTGGACCTGGCGTGGGCGGCGTCGTCCATGCACCACATGGGCGATCCGGACCGTGTGATGCGCGACCTGCACGGCGCCCTGGCCCCGGGTGGGGTGCTCGTGGTCGTCGAGATGGACGGGCTGCCTCGCTTCCTGCCCGACGACGTCGGTGCCGGTCGTCCCGGGCTGGAGGACCGCTGCCGCGCGGCGATGGCCGCGGAGGGCTGGAACGCCCACCCCGACTGGGGCCCGCACCTGCAGCGCGCGGGCTTCGAGCTGGTCCAGACGCGGACCTTCACCTACCGGGTCGACCCGGCGCCCGCGGCCGCGACGCGGTACGCGAGGAGCGTCCACGCCAACGTCCGGACCGGCCTGGCCGACCGCCTGGACGCCGACGACCTGACCACCCTCGACGTCCTGCTCGACGACGACGCCCCGCTGTCCATCGCGCGGCGCCGCGACCTGGTCGTGCGCAGCAGCCGTACCGCGTGGGCGGCCCGCCGCGCATGAGGCGACGTGGCCCGCCGGACGTCCAGCCGGACGGCGGGCCCTGGAACGCCGGCGGGTCTTGCGTGGGCGACCGGCCGGACCATACCTTCGTCCTGGGACCGTCCTGGTCCTGTTGCCCCGGACCCGGTAGCTGACGTAGAGCGACTCCACCGGACGGGAGCGCGCCATGGTCGGACGCCGAGGACTGACCCTCGTCACCGCGGAGACGAGCAGGCAGACCTGGATCAGGCTGGTCTGGTCCGGTGACATCGACGCCTACTCGGCGCCGCCCCTCGGGGCGGGCCTGCGGCAGGCGTGGGACCTGGACCCGCTCGTCCTCGAGGTCGACCTGACCGCGGTGACGTTCATGGACACCGCCGGGCTCCGCCCCCTGGTGGAGGCCCATGCCCGGCTGCTGCACCGGCTGAGGCTGTTCGACCCACCGCACGTGGTGCAGCGGGTGCTCCAGCTCCACGGGCTCGAGGACATGTTCCAGGTCGTCGGCCCCCGGCCCGTCGGACCCGTGTCGCAACCGCCGGCGCCGCGGTCGTCCGACGAACGGGTCAGGGCCGGGCGCGCCCGGGGCCTGCTCCTGGCCGCGCACGGCTGCGACGCGTCCGTCGGGGCGCCCACCGAGTAGCGGGGCCCGTCGCGCCGGCGCGACGCGGCGTCGCTCAGCCCTCCGGGAGCTCCGCGTACATCCGCGCCATCCGGTCGATCTCGATGCGCTGGTCGGAGTCCACGTGCTCCGCGAACTCGAACAGCCGCGGCTCGGCGGCGGCGCCCTCGACGGCGAGCAGGTCCCCGACCATGGCCAGCGCACCCTCGTGGTGCTGGCTCATCCCCACCAGGAACAGCCGGTCGAAGTCGTCGCCCTCGGCCGCCTCGAGCTCGGCCAGCTGCTCGTCGGTCAGCATGCCCGGCATGTCGCTGTGGTCCCCGTCGCCGGTGTGACCGCTGTGCTCGCCGTCGTGGTCCTGGCCGCCGCTGCGGCGCACGGCCTCCTCGTGGTCGGCGAGCATCCGCTCGAGCTGGTCGAGCTCGCCCTCCTGCGAGGCCTCCATGCGCTGCACGAACAGCTGCAGGTCCTCGTCGCCGGAGCGGTCGGCGACCATCGCGGTCATGGTCAGCGCCTGCTGGTGGTGCACCTGCATGTCGCGCATGAACGCCACGTCGGCCTCGGTGTACGGGGAGGAGACGAACACGTCCTCCGGCGGGGCCTCGGTCAGGACCTGGTTCGGCTCGCCGGGCTCACCGGGCTGCAGGTGGGCCACGGCGGTGTCCAGCGGCTGGGCGGCCTCCGACGTCGACGAGCACCCGGCCAGCAGGACGGCCCCGGCCACGGCGACGGTGAGGACCGAGGAGACGGTGCGGACCGAGGAGACGGTGCGGGCCGAGGAGACGGTGCGGGCAGAGGAGACGGGGAGGACAGAACGGGCGGGTCCGGGCACTTTTTCCCTCTCGACCGGGCGTCCGGTTCGAAAACCTTGCTACTGCGGACGGTGGACGCGATATTAACCCGATCAGGCTATGAGGACGTCGAGTCCACGGCTCTCCGCACCCATCCACGTGCTCGACGCCCCCCATTCGACGACAGAGGAAGCTGATGACCCCACGTTCCTCCCATCTCCGCCTATCCAGGCTGCGCGCCGCGACCCTCGCGGCCGTGCTGGCCGTCACCCTCCTGCCCGCGGCGGCCGCCTCCGCCCAGTCCGAGCCCGACCCCCGACAGGGACTCACCCCCGGCACCCAGGCCAACTCCGACGGAGCGGCCTTCACCGACCCGCTGCGTGACGCCGAGACGGCGTCGGAGGGCATGGACCTGCTGGCCGAGCGCTCGAAGCCCGCCTACACCGGTGCCGCCGGCGCGTTCAACTACAGCAACATCAACTCCGACCTGGCGTTCCAGGGCGACTACGCGTTCAGCGGCAACTACCGCGGCTTCGGCGTCTACGACGTGTCCGACCCCGGTGCCCCCGTGCTCCGCACGACCGTCAACTGCCCCGGCGGTCAGGGCGACGTGTCGGTCCACGGCAACCTGCTGTTCATGTCCGTGGAGTCCTCGTCCGCCCGGGTGGACTGCTCGACGAACAGCGCCTCCGCCGTGTTCCGCGGGGTGCGCATCTTCGACATCAGCGACCCGCTGGCCCCGGTCTACGTGACCGGCGTGCAGACCTGCCGCGGCTCGCACACCCACACCCTGGTCACCCAGCCCGACGTCACCGACAAGGTCTGGGTCTACAACTCGGGCACGTCGTCGATCCGTCCGGCCACCCAGCTGGCGGGCTGCACCCCGAGCTCGACGACCAACCCGCTGACCTCGGCCTACAGCATCGACGTCATCGAGGTGCCGCTGGCGGCGCCGGAGACGGCCGCGATCACCAGCAGCCCGCGGGTCATGGCCAGCGAGACCAGCATCGCCGGGCTCAACCCCGGCGGCACGCAGGCCACGCTGCCCGCCGACGACCCCCGCGCCTCCGAGCCCGGCAACGCGGCCGGTGGCCAGCGGGTCTCCGGCACCGCGGCCTGCCACGACATCACCGCCTACCCGGCCATCGGGCTCGCGGCCGGTGCCTGCCAGGGCGACGGCATGCTGCTCGACATCACCGACGCGGCCAACCCGGTGCGGGTCGCCAACGTGACCGACCCCAACTTCGCCTACTGGCACTCCGCGACGTTCAACGACGCGGGTACCAAGGTCGTCTTCACCGACGAGTGGGGCGGCGGTGTCGGGGCTCGTTGCCGGCCCACCGACCCGACCAACTGGGGCGCCAACGCCATCTTCGACATCACCCGGGACGCCTCGGGCACGCCGTCGCTGGACTGGCAGAGCTACTACAAGATCCCCAACGTGCAGGCCTCCAACGAGACCTGCGTCGCGCACAACGGCAACCTGATCCCGGTCCCGGGTCGCGACGTCATGGTGCAGGCCTGGTACGAGGGCGGCACGTCGGTCTTCGACTTCACCGACTCCGCCAACCCGGAGGAGATCGCGTTCTTCGACCGCGGTCCCTACGACGCCACCACGTTCCACCAGGGCGGCTACTGGTCGACCTACTGGTACGACGGCAACGTCTACGGCAACGAGATCTTCCTGGGCTTCGACAGCTGGAGCCTCACGGGGACCGACGTGCTGTCGGCCAACGAGGTCGCGGCCGCCGAGCTGGCCACGGTCGGCGAGCTCAACGCGCAGCTGCAGGAGCCCATCGTCCACGACCCCAGCTTCACGCTGGTCCGGGCGACCTTCGACCAGGCGGTGCGGGCCGACGCCCTGACCACCAAGGAGGCGGCGAACGTCACCAAGTTCGTCGACCGCGCGGAGGACCAGGCCGACCGACGCGGCGAGACCGCGTCGGCCACGCTGCGGGCCCAGGCCCGTCAGCTGCGGGACGCCGACCAGCAGGCGCTGGCCACCGAGCTGCTGCGTCTGGCGGACGACCTCTGAGCACGCGTCCGAGGTAGTTCCTGAACCAGTACCGACGGGGGGGGGGGGACCAGGGGGGGGGGGGGG
>JBBSQH010000020.1:0-55500 GCA_038258055.1 Actinomycetales bacterium | reverse complement strand
GGTCACCCGCGTGTACGAGGTAACCGAGCAGCTCGACGGCTGGTGGCCTGATGGCTACCGGGAGTGCTCAACCTGATCCAACAGGCGCGACGGTCTCAACCCCCAGGCACCCCTGGCTACACCGTCAACTGTGATGAGCCCGCTTACGGACGGCTGCTCGGCCGCGAAGTCGCAGAAGACGCCTGGAGGATCGCGGTGGGGGATAAGCGAGACCTGACCGAGGCCGAGGGCCAGCTCGGTGCCGTTACGTCGTCAACCACGGGGCGTATCGCGTGGGTGACGAAAGGCCGCACGATCATCGAGAGGTTCGACGTGGTCGTCGCGGGCGCCGTCGGGGTGAACCCGCCTACACAGCTGGCGTTCGCGGCGCTCGTGGCCGCCGTGCTGTCCTTCGTGGCGTTCCAGGTCTGGGACGGTTTTGCTGACGTCGGGACCCTGGTCTGATGCGCTGGGACGTGGCCGCCGGCGACCCGCTCGACGTCGACGTCGTCTCTCGCCTCGACCGAGCCGGGGGCTCGTCTGCCTGCCGCACCGTGGACCCCGCGCTGCTCGAACCGCTGCCGGACCGTTACGTGGTCGTCTTCGCAGGACCGCCGGACGACGGTGACATGGAGCGGCTCCGAGCCGTGGCGCGGGTTCGCTGGCTGTACCTCCAGCTGGGCCTCGCCGAGATCGACACCGAGGACGAGTCCTCGGTGTCAGCTCTGCCGGCCGTCGCCGCGGTCGTCCCGGCATGGCGGACCATCGGCAGCACGCGCGGGGTCGTGGTGGGGCTGAGCTCCCTCTGCGCCTTCGCGGCCAACCAGGCCGGCGATCTGCGCGCGCCCTACCGTCATCCCGACGGGATCGGGTATCCGGTGATTGCCGATCGGGAGGCGGGGAAGGAGCTGGACCTCGATCCCACGACGGCACTGGAGACGCCCCCTGCGCTCATACCCGTCATCAACATCAGCCTGGGCACGACGTCCATCGGGTTCCCGACGTCGCCCAACGACGCCGTGAACCTGGCCACCGCGGCAGCCAGCGGCCAGGTGCTGCTCGTCGTGGCGGCGGGCAATTGCGGGAGCAGCGCTGACGACACCCTGTCGGCGTGGGCCAGGCCGGACTGGACGCTCAGCGTCGGCGCGACCGACGACGAGGCCGGCACGAGGATCGCGTCCTACTCGAGCCGAGGCCACGCCGGTCCGGATCTCGTCGCCTACGGCAGCTCGTCGCTGGACCCCGACAAGAAGGGGACGTCGTTCGCCGCGCCACGGGTGACGTACCTGGCCCGACTGGTGGTCGCGGCCTTGTGCCAGCTCGGGCGAGAGGTCATGGTCGCCCAGGGGCACGAGCCCATGGGCGTGCCCGCCGTGGGCTGCGGCATCATCGACGACTTCGGCGACGACATCTGGTGGGAGCCCGCATCGAGCACGGCGTTCCAGGCGCTTCCGCTGACCGGGGTCCACCCCGACGTGGCGGGCGCCATGGTCGCGGCGGTCGGGGCGACGTTCGCGGTCAGGACGACCCCCGCGATCGTCCGCGAGCTGCTGCTCTCGTCGGCTCGTCCGCTGCCCGGGCCCGACACGGCGGCGGGCGGCGCCGGTTTCGTCGACGTGGACGGCGTGATCGCCCGTCTGGGCGCCGTCACCGGACACCAGCTGTGGGGCTGGTTCGGGACCGGTGAGGAGCCCGAGCCGGCGCTCCTCGGCCAGCTGCGCCCGTTCGACGTCGACGGCCTCCGGGACCTGTCGTCGGTGGTGGCCAACACGGGGCCGACAGTCAAGTTCGACTACAGGACCGGGCGCTGGGCCGCCCTGCCGCAGCCCGACGCCTCGGTACGGGCGGAGCACCCGCACGGGTGGCAGCTCGACCTGGACGGCATCCGTCTCTGACCCTGGCCGTCAGCCACGCCGTCGTCGGTGCAAGGCCTGCGCCAACCAGATCCCTCGAGCCATGGGGCGGCCCTCTCGGGCACATCCCTGCGGAGCCGCCTATCAGAATCGAACTGATGACCTACGCATTACGAGTGCGTCGCTCTACCGACTGAGCTAAGGCGGCCGGCGCGTGCCTGCACGCGACCGGGCAGAAGTGTACGGGGTGGGACGGGCAGCTCCCGCCCTTCGCCCCGCGCACGACGGACGAGCCCCGTCGGCAACGGGATCGGGGCCGCCGACCGGGTCACGTCGCGGCTCGAGGGCTCAGACCGGCCGGCTCGCGGCCGAACACCACCGGAGAGCCCTTCACCCGACCCCTCGACCTGACCGGAGGTCCCGCTGTTGTCTGCCCGACCTGCCGCCGTCGACGGGCTGTCCCGGCGGCGGATGGGCCCGGTGCAGGTGGTCCTGCTCGCGCTGCTCGTCGCGGTCGTGGCCGGCGCGCAGCTGCTCGGGCTCCGGTCGGTCTGGGCGCTGTCGGCGACGGCCGACAGCTTCGACATGGCGCAGGAGGTCATCGCCGACGTCTCCGACGCCCAGCGTGACGCCCTCCTGCTGCGGCTCGTGCTGGACGAGGACCGGATCCCGGTCGAGGAGACGCGCTCCCGGACGGCGGCCCTGCAGCAGCACCTGGGAGTCCTGCAGGCCCAGGACCTGCCGCCGGAGACCGACGCGAGCCTCACCGCCGCGGCCGCCGCCGCCGACCGCATCGAGTCCGGGCTGGACGCCCTGGCCGACGACACGGGGGTGGCCGGGACCGTCGGCCAGGTCAGCCACGCCCAGCTCGAGCAGTCGGCGCCCACCGCCCGCGCGGACGTCGGGACCGTGGCGGAGTCGCTGCACCTGCTCTACGCCCGCTTCGAGAACCAGTACTACGAGTCGAACGCCCGGACGATGGCCGCGCGACGCGACGAGCAGGCGCTGGCCATGGTCGCGGCGACCGTCGCCGTCGTCCTGGCCGGCGGGCTCTCCGTCTCGCTGCGTCGCGCCGCCCGGCGCGACCTCCAGAGCGCGGTCCGGCACCTGGTCCGGGAGCAGCAGGACCGCACCCTGGCCCAAGAGGCGGCCGCCCGCACCGAGCGCCGGTTCGCGGCCCTGGTGCGGCAGGGCGACGACATGATCCTGGTGCTGACGCAGGGGGCCGTCACGTTCGCCAGCCCCGCCGCCGCGCGGATCCTCGGCCTGGCCGACCCGGCCGAGCTGGTGGGGGTGCTGTTCGTCGACCTGGTCGCCGACGACGAGCGGACGCAGGCCGAGCAGGCGCTGGCGCGCACCGTGGAGTCCCGGGGCGAACCTGTCCGGGTCGACCTGCGCCTGCGCGAGCAGCCCGGGGCCCCGGCCGGTGCCGCGTCGCCGACCTGGGTCTCGGTGTCCCTGACGGACCTGGGGGACGACCCCGCCGTGGGCGGCACCGTGGTCAACGCCCAGGACATCACCGACCGGGTGGCCCGGGCCTCGATCCTGGAGCACCTGGCCTTCCACGACCGCGTCACCGGGCTCGCCAACCGGCTCGCCGTCGAGCGCCACCTGGACGGTGCCGGGCCCGACGACCGCTTCAGCATCGTCGTGCTGGACCTGGACGGGTTCGGCGCGGTCAACGACGAGGCCGGCCACGACTACGCCGACGAGGTGCTGCGGGCCGTCGCGGACGCCGTGGAGCTGCGCAGCTACCCCAGTGCGTTCGTGGCCCACTTCGGCGCCGACGTGTTCGCCGTCGTGACGCCCGCCTTCGTCGCGCCGCCGGCCGACGTGGCCCGACGGGTCGCGCACGTCCTGGACGAGGGCGTCGAGGTCCGGGGTCGCCGGCTGCGCTTCGTGGCCGGCATGGGGGCTGTGTCCACGGCCGGTCAGCGCGGCAACGACGCGCTCCGCCTGGCCGAGTCGGCCATGCACGAGGCCAAGCGACGCGGCTCGGGCGCCGTGGTCGTCCACGACCAGAGGCGCCTCCAGCTCCGGCGTGAGCGCACCGAGCTGGTCGACGCGCTGCGCGGCGCCGTCGCGGCCGACGAGCTGCGCCTGCACCACCAGCCCCTGGTGAGCCTGCGGACCGGTCAGGTAACCGGGACCGAGGCCCTGGTCCGCTGGCAGCGCGGGGACGTCCTGGTGCCGCCCGGCGACTTCATCCCCCTGGCCGAGGAGACCGGTCTGGTCGTCCCGCTGGGCAGCTGGGTCCTGGCGCAGGCGTGCGCCGACCTGGAGACCATGGACGCGACCGGCCGGCCCGGGATGCGCGTCAACGTCAACGTGTCGCCTCGGCAGCTGGCCGGGGACGGCTTCGTCGACCACGTCGCGGCCGTCCTGGCGGAGCGGTGCACCGACCCCGCCCGCGTGGTCGTCGAGCTCACGGAGTCCGCGGTAGTGGACGACCCGCACCGGGTCGGCGGCCTGCTGCAGGACCTGCGCGCCGCCGGCCACACGATTGCCCTGGACGACTTCGGCACCGGGTACTCCTCGCTGAGCCACCTGATGCGCCTGCCCGTGGACGTCGTCAAGCTCGACCGCTCCTTCGTGGCCGACGTCGCCACGTCGTCGCGGACCCGACGGCTGGTCCGCGCCCTGGTCCAGGTGTGCCACGACCTGGGGCTGTCGGTGACGGTGGAGGGCATCGAGACGCCCCACCAGCTCGACGCCGTCCTGGAGGCCGGCTGCGACACCGTCCAGGGGTTCCTGCTGGCCCGACCCGTTCCGCTGGAGCGGCTGATCGGTGGGCTGCTGACGCCCGGGCGCACACTGGCCTCGTGGCCGCAGCTCCCGCGACAGGCGTCGCCCGGCGTCGTCGCCCCGTCCCGCGTCGGCTGACCAACCTCGCCCTGCTCGTCGTCCTCGTCCTGGTCCTGCTGAGCGGGGTGGGTTCGTGGCTCGCGGGACAGCCCGACGAGCGGTGGGTCGTCCTCGCCCACGGGGTCGGCGGCCTGCTGGTGGTCCTGCTGGTCCGGTGGAAGGCGCCGGTCATCCGCTCCGGGTGGTCCCGCTCCCGCCGCAGCCGGTGGCTGTCGGCGGCGCTGGCCGCGCTGACGGTGCTGGCCCTGCTGAGCGGCGTCCTGCACTCGACCGGGCTCCTCACCGCCGCGGCCGGCCAGCTGATGATGTGGTGGCACGTCGCGGCCGGGCTCGTCCTGCTGCCCCTGCTGGCCTGGCACGCGCTCAGCCACCGTCAGCCGGTCCGGCGCACCGACCTGGACCGACGGGTGCTGCTGCGCAGCGGGGGGCTGCTCGTGGTCGCCGGCGCCGCCTGGGCCGCGGTGGAGGGCCTGGTGCGCCTCGCCGACCTGCCCGGCGCCCGTCGACGGTTCACCGGCTCCTACGCCTCGGACCTGCCGCGACCCACCATCTGGTTGTCCGACCGGGTCCCGGAGGTCGACGCCGCGACGTGGCGGCTCGCGGTGAACGCGGCCGGCGGCTCCCGCACCTGGACGCTGGACGAGCTGCGCGAGGAGCCCGCGGCCGACGTCCGGGCCGTCATCGACTGCACGTCCGGCTGGTACTCCGACCAGCGGTGGGCGGGCCCGACCCTGGCGCACCTGGTCGGGCCGGTGCCCGAGGGCGCGAGCGTGGTGGTCCGTTCCGCCACGGGCTACTCGCGACGGTTCCACCCGGACGAGCTCGACCAGGTGCTGCTGGCCCACACCATGGCGGGGGAGCCGCTGCTGCAGCAGCTGGGGGCGCCGCTGCGACTGGTCGTCCCCGGCCGGCGCGGGTTCTGGTGGGTCAAGTGGGTCGACCGGGTCGAGGTCGACGACCGGCCCGCCTGGTGGCAGCCGACGTTCCCCCTGCAGTGACCCGGTGCTCCCAGCGGCGACCGTGCCAGGCTGGCGGGCATGGTGACGCGCGAGCGCCGGGTGGACGTCGGTCAGGTCACGCTCGCGGTGACGGAGGCCGGCCCGCCGGAGGGTCCCCCCGTGCTCCTGCTGCACGGGTTCCCCGACAGCCGGCGGTTGTGGCGTCACCAGGTCGAGACCCTGGCCGTGGCGGGGCACCGCGTGATCGCGCCGGACCTGCGCGGCTACGGCGACAGCGACCGGCCCACCGACGTGGCGGACTACGAGCTGCGCCACCTGGTCGGCGACGTCACCGGCCTGCTGGACGCGATGGGCGTCGGGCACGCCGCGGTCGTGGGCCACGACTGGGGTGCGGTGCTGGCCTGGGCCTACGCCATGGCCAGGCCCGACCGGGTCGACCGGCTGGTGGCGGTGTCGGTGGGCCACCCGTCCGCCCGCCGCCACGCGGGCCTCGCCCAGCAGGTCAAGGGCGCCTACGTACCCGTGTTCCTCGTACCCGGACTGGCGGAGCGGCTGCTGCCCGCGGGCGGCTGGTACCTGCTGCGCCATGTCGCCTGGCGCGGGGCCTCGCCCGCCGACGTCCCCGACCTGGCCCGGCAGGTGGAGGACATGTCCCGTCCGGGCGCGCTCACCGCCGCCCTGTCCTGGTACCGGGCCAACATCCGCCCGCCTCGCCCCCGCCTGCCCGGGCGGCGGCGCTCCCGGCCCGTGGGTCGGCCGCGTCCGGCGCGACCGTCCTCCCAGGTCGCCTGCCCGGTGATGGGCGTCTGGTCCACGGGGGACCCGGCGCTGACCGAGGCGCAGATGACGGGTTCGGAGCGGTTCGTCACCGGTCCCTGGCGCTACGAGCGGGTCGTCGGGGTCGGCCACTGGGTCCCCGTCGAGGCACCGGACCAGTTCGGGGCCCTGCTGGTGGACTTCCTGTCCTGAGGCCCTCCAGGAGTTCGGTCGGGCGTGCGGTCTTTCTCACACCGCCCGACGCTCAAGGTTTGGTCGTCGGGCTGTGCGGGAAGCCGACAGTCACCGGTGGGCAGGGGTGTCCGGATCGAGGCCGGTGGCAGGCAGCAGGCGACCGCGGACCGAGGGGTCCGTGGTGGCAGGCAGGACGGTCGGGACCCGGTCAGGGGGGTCCGTGACCGTGATGACCCGGTTCGACCTGCGGCCGCAGGACGGTGGGGTGGTCCGGCGAGACCCGGGCGGGCGGACACCGTCGATCACGGCCACCACCTGCGAAGACGTGCGCCGAGGGTGTGACCGGCTCCGTCATCACCGGTCAGCGGCTCCGTCGGCCCCGGCTGTGACCGTCAGGGGTGCGCGCCCGCCGCCGGGGCCGTCGCGGGTCGGGTGCTGAGGTCCCGCGGGGACGGTGCGCCTGACCTCCTGGTGAACCGGCGCGGTCACGTCCGTCGGCGCCGCCGGGCGACCGCGCGGACGGTGGCCCGTGACGGGCGCTGGCGGCCGTCGGGCGCGGGGCGGGTGTCGCCCCAGGGGTCCTGCGTGATGTTCCATGGGTCCACGGGCCCACTCCTCATGTATGGTCCGTGACCAGTTCGTTATCAGATCCGCCTGCCTGCTCGTGCTCACCCGGCTAGACCCCCCGCCTGCCCGGAGGAACTACCAGTGCCTTCCCTGCTCTCCCGCTGCGCTCTCGGCGCCGCCACCCTGCTCGCCATGAGCCTCGTGGCTGCTCCTGCGGCCCAGGCGACCGATGTCGACGTGGACGAGGCCCGCACCGAGGTCCAGGAGATCGGCCGCGAGGTCGAGATCGCCGCCGAGGACTACAACGAGATCCGCGTCCAGCTCGCCGCCCAGAAGGACCGCGTCGTGGCGGCCGAGACCCGGGTGTCGAGCCAGGGCAAGGCCATCGAGGACATGACGGCCGAGCTCGGGGCGCTCGCCGTCGAGACCTTCAAGCGCGGCGGCGTCGACCCGCAGCTCGCCGTGGTCCTGGGGGACCCGGGTGAGTTCGCCACCTCCTCCAGCACCCTCACGCTGATGGCCGAGCGTCGCTCCACCTCGCTGACCGACCTCAAGGTCGCCCAGGAGGAGCTGGTCCGCCTGGAGTCCTCCGCGGCCGACGAGCTGTCCGAGGTGCAGGCCATGGAGGACGACCTGGCCGAGCGGAAGACCGCCATCGAGTCCCGACTGGCCGGCGCCGAGGACGTCCTCGCCGCCGCCGAGGCCGAGGCCGCCCGCATCGAGGCCGCCCGTCGTGCCGCCGAGGAGCGGGCCACCCGGGCCCGCGAGGCCGCCGCCGCCGAGACCGCCGCCGCGGAGGCGAGCACCGGCTCCGGGTCCGACAGCGAGGCCTCCGACGCCGGGTCCGAGGACTCCGGCTCCGACGACTCCGGTTCCAGCGGTTCCGGTTCCAGTGGTTCCGGTTCCAGTGGTTCCGGTTCCAGCAATTCCGGTTCCACGGGTGCGCAGTTCACGTCCGCCGGCACCATCAGCTGCGGCGGCACCTCCGTCGACGTCCCGGACGACCGGGTCGCCACCGTGGTCGGGTTCGCCTGCGCCCAGATGGGCAAGCCCTACAAGTGGGGCGGGTCCGGTCCCGGCTCCTACGACTGCAGCGGCCTGACCGCCGCGGCGTGGTCGCAGGTGGGTGTCTCGCTGCCCCACAGCTCCCGGTCCCAGGCCGGCTACGGCTCCCGCGTCTCGCGCGGCGACCTCCGCCCCGGAGACCTGGTCTTCACGTACTCCCCGATCAGCCACGTCGGCATCTACATCGGCGGCAACCGCATGGTCGCCGCGCCGTCCGCCGGGGACGTCGTCAAGATCCAGGACCTCTCGTACCAGCCCTTCAACACCGCGGTCCGCCTCTGACCGAGACGTTCGGCGGACGACGCCCGGCCTCACCCGGACGGGCGTCATCCACAGGGACAGCGGAGTCGCCCCCGGCCCCCCGCTAGTCTCGTTACCAGTCTGTTACCTGAACACCGGCTCACCCCTGCCCGGAGGACCTACCTGTGCGTGATCTTCTCCCCCGCTGCGCCCTGCTCGCAGCAACCGCTCTGACGGCCACCCTGCTCGCCCCGCTCGCCGCCCAGGCCAGCGAGGTCACGGAGGCCGACGTCGACCAGGCCAAGGCCGAGGTCGCCGAGCTCGCCGAGGACGTCGACGCCGCTTCCGTCGAGTACGAGGCCGTCGAGGCCCGTCTGGAGTCCTCCCAGGCGCGGGTCGAGGCCGCCGAGGCGCGGGTCGCCAGCCAGGCCGCCGTCATCCAGCAGATGGAGACCGAGCTCGCCGGTCTCGCCGTGGAGACGTTCAAGCGCGGTGGCGTCGACCCCCGCCTGACCGCCCTGTCCGGCAGCGCCGACTACGCCGAGGGCACCGACACCCTGACGATGGTCGCGGAGCGCCAGGCGACCTCGCTGAGCGACCTCGAGGACGCCCAGGTCTCCCTGGAGCGCGCCCAGGCCACCGCCGTCAGCGAGCTCGCCGAGGTCGAGGCCCTGGAGGCCGACCTGGCCGAGCGCCGCGCCGACATCGAGGCCCAGCTGGCCGACGCCAAGGACTCGCTCGCGATCGTCGAGGCCGAGAACCAGGCGCGCCTGGCGGCCGAGGAGGCCCGCAACCTGGAGCAGGCCTCGCGCAGCGGCAACCTCGAGGCCGCCCTGCCCGAGACCGTCATGGGCTCCGGCGAGTTCGCCCGGCCCACCAGCGGTCGCAACAGCTCCCCCTACGGCTACCGCATCCACCCCGTCTACGGGACGAGCAAGCTCCACAAGGGTGCCGATATCGCCACCGGCTGCGGCACCCCCGTGGTCGCCGCCCAGGACGGCGTCGTCGAGTCGGCCAAGTGGAACGGCAGCTACGGCAACATCATCACCGTCCAGCACGGCGGCGGCCTGAGCACGGCCTACGCCCACCTGGAGGGCTTCGCCGTGACCAGCGGCTCGGTGTCGCGCGGCGAGACGATCGGCTACGTCGGCACCACGGGCGTGTCCACCGGCTGCCACCTGCACTTCGAGGTGCGCGAGGGCGGCAACCCGGTCGACCCGATGGGCTACCTCTGACCCACCGCTGACCGACGCCCGGTACGAGCCTCGGCTCGTGCCGGGCGTCGCTGCGTGGCACGCTCCGGAGCGGGTACCCGCCCGACGTGACACACGCCGCGGCCCCGCCGCACCAGAGCAGGAGGTCGGACGTGCCGGACACGCCTGCCGTGACGACCCTGCTGGACGACGGCGGGCTCGACCTTCCGCTCCCGGGTTCCGGCCGGACGGCGGACCGGTTCGCCCGGCTGCGTGACCTGGGCGCCGCCGACCTGGTCACCGCCCGCCTGGCCGAGGCGCACGTGGACGCGCAGGCCGTCCTCGCCGACCTGCTCGGCGACCCCGCCGACGTCCCGGCCCGCGGCAGCCACCGGCCGTTGTGGGGCGTCTGGGCCGCCGACCCGCCCCACGACCCGTTGCGGGCGACCCGCGCCGGCGACGACGGGTCCTTCTCGCTGACGGGCGCCAAGCCGTGGTGCAGCGGCACCGGCACCTGCGAGCGGGCGCTCGTGACCGCGCACGCCGAGGATGGCTACCGCCTCTTCGCCGTCGACCCGCGCCACCCGGGGGTCACGGTCCGGCCCAGCCGCTGGGCGGCGACCGCGGGCATGTCCGGGTCCTCGACCTGCGACCTGGACCTCCTCGACGTCCCGGCGCGCGCCGTGGGGGGGCCGGACGCCTACCTGGACCGGGTCGGCTTCTGGTGGGGTGCCGCGGGGGTGGCCGCCGTCTGGCTCGGAGGGTCGCAGCGCGTCTCACGCGCCCTGGAGCGGGCCGCCGCCCGTCACGGCAGCGACCTGGCGCTGGCCTCGTTGGGCCGCGTGGACGCCGCCCAGCACGCGGCCTGGTGCACGCTGCTCGAGGTGGCGCGGCTCGCCGACGAGGTGGGGGCCGAGGGCGGGGCCGACAGCACGGAACGGATGGCCGCCGCGCGCCTGGCCGCCGCCCGCAGCCGGGCCGCGGTCGAGACCGCCGTCGAGGTCACCCTGCACGAGACGGGTCGGGCCACGGGCCCGGGGCCGCTGGCCACCGACGCCGAGCACGCCCGCGCCGTCGCCGACCTCCAGGTCTACGTGCGCCAGAGCCACGGCGACCGCGACCTCGCCGTCCTGGGCGGCCTGGCCGTCGCCGCCGGGGCTGCCCGGTCCGCCGGTCCTGCGGCGGGGCCGGGCGCTCGGGACGGGGACCGATGACGGTCATCGCGGGCGCGGGCACCCCCGAGTCGACCTGGTTGCCCTGGCTGACGACGACGGGGTGGGTGGCGGCCGTCCCTCCCGTGCGGACGGACGGGGGCCGTCCCCGCGCCCTGGTGCTCGCGGCCCACCCCGACGACGAGGTCCTCGGTGCGGGAGGCCTCCTGCACCTGCTGGGCCGGGACGGCTGGCAGGTCGACGTGGTCTGGGCCAGCGACGGCGAGGCCTCGCACCCCGGCAGCACCGTGCTGGCGCCGGACGACCTGGCCCGGCGACGCCGGCAGGAGTCGCAGGACGCCCGGCAGGAGCTCGGCCTGGACGGTCGGACCACCTGGCTCGCGCTGCCGGACTCCGGGCTGGAGCCGCACGAGGGCCGGATCACCGCCGAGGTGGACCGGGCCGTGGCCGGGGCGGACCTGCTGGTGGCGCCCTGGCACGCCGACGGCCACCCCGACCACGAGGTCTGCGGCCGGGTCGCGCTGGCCGTCGGACGCCGCCACGGCGTCCCGGTGTGGGAGGTGCCGATCTGGGCCTGGCACTGGGCCGAGCCGGCCGACCTGGGACCGCGTTGGCGCCACGCCCGCACGGTCACGCTCGACGAGCCCGCCCGCAGGGCCAAGGCCGGCGCCGTGCAGCGCTTCGTGACGCAGGTCCGTCCGCTCGGTCCCGCCCAGGCCGACCGGGCCGTGCTGCCGGACCACGTCCTGGCCCGCTTCTCCCGCCCGTCCGAGGTCGTCCTGTGCACCCCGGCCCCGACGGGAGAGGCCTCGTGACCCTGCCGCCGGAGTACTTCGCCGAGCGGTGGACCGAGGACGACGACCCGTGGCGCATCGCGGACCGCTGGTACGAGCGGCGCAAGCGGGACCTGGTGATGGCCGCCCTGCCGCGAGAGCGGTTCGACCGCGGTCTCGAGCTCGGCTGCGCCGCCGGGCACCTCACCGAAGGCCTGGCCGGGCGCTGCGGGCAGCTGCTCGCCTGCGACGGGGACCCGCGCGCCGTCGCCCTGGCCACGGACCGGCTCAAGGCCTCGCCCGAGGCCGGCACGGTCGCGCTGCAGCAGCGGTGGGTGCCGTCGCAGTGGCCCGCGGGGACCTTCGACCTGCTCGTGGTGTCGGAGGTCGGGTACTACCTGGGGGACGCCGACCTGGTGGAGCTCACCGCTCGCGCCGTCGCGAGCCTGGCCCCGGGCGGGGTGCTGCTGGCCTGCCACTGGCGCCACCCGGCCCCGGGCTACCCCGGCACGGCCGCCGGCGTCCACGACCGCCTGGCCAGCGCCGGCCTGGCCCAGGTCGTCCACCACGAGGAACCCGACCTGCTGCTGGACGTGTGGACGTCCGGGGAGCCGTCCGTGGCCCGCGCCGAGGGCTGGCTCGGATGACCGTCCAGGAGCCGTCGCCCGTGCCCGGGCTCTCGCACGTCGGGGTGCTGGTGCCCGCCCGCGACGAGGAGCGGCTGCTCGGTCGCTGCCTGCGGTCCCTGGCCGTCGCCGCGGGCACGCTCCTGACCGCCCGCCCCGGCGTGGACCTGGCGGTCGTCGTGGTGCTGGACGGCTGCCGGGACGGCAGCGCCGAGGTGGTCCGCGGCGCCGGCTGGGGCCCGGGGCTGCCGACGCCGCACCTGATCAGCACCGAGCCCCTCGGGGTCGGTGCCGCCCGTCGGCGAGGTGCGGACCACCTGCTCGAGCACGCCGGCACCGCGGGTGGACGACCGGGCACGACCTGGCTCGCCGGCACCGACGCGGACTCCACCGTGCCGCCGCAGTGGCTGGTGGAGCAGGTCCGTGCGGCCGAGGCCGGCTTCCACGCCCGGGTCGGCACGGTCGTGCTGTCCTCACCGCGGGACCAGCTGGCCGCACGGTGGACCCAGCAGCAGCAGCACGTCGAGGGCCACCCCCACGTCCACGGCGCGAACCTGGGGGTGCGGGGCGACGCCTACCTGGCCGTGGACGGCTACCCCGCCGTCCTGACGGGCGAGGACGCCCTGCTGGTGCAGGCCCTCGAGCGGACCGGCGCCCGGCTGCTCCGGACCGCGCAGCACCCCGTCGTCACCTCCGACCGCCGGGAGGGCCGCGCCCCCGAGGGCGTGGCGGCCGACCTGGCCGAGCTCGCTGCGTCCGAGCCGGGCGTGAAGGCGTCCTGAGCGCAGGCCCGGGAGGGGCTCACCCCTCCTGGTCGAGGCCGCGGTCCATCGCGAACCGCATCAGCTCGTAGCGGGACCCGAGCTGGAGCTTGCGCAGGATGTTCTGGACGTGGTTCTGCACCGTCCGCACGCTGATCACCAGTCGCTCCGCGACGTCCTTGTAGGCGTAGCCCTTGGCGACGTAGCGCAGGATCTCGGTCTCGCGCTCGGTCAGCCCCGTGACCTCCGTGGCCCCGCCCCCGGCCGCGACCCGGCGGAACTCACCCAGCACCAGCGCCGCCAGCGAGGGGGAGAAGACCGGTTCGCCGGCCACGACCTGGTGCGCGGCCGCCAGCAGGGTCTCCCCGGTGGAGCTCTTGAGGAGGTAGCCGGCCGCGCCCGCCTTGACGGCGGCCAGCACGTCGGCCTGCTCCGCGGACGCCGACAGGACCAGCACCCGGGTGCGCGGCAACGTGGCCATCACCTCGGCGATGGCCTCGCTGCCGGACCCACCCGGCAGGTTGAGGTCCATCAGGACCAGGTCGGGTCGGTGCGCGGTGACGACCCTGACGGCCCCGGCGACGTCGCCGGCCTCGGCCACGACCAGGAACCGGCCGTCCCGCTCCAGGTCCGCCCGGACCCCGTCGCGCCACATCGGGTGGTCGTCGACGACCACGACCCGGACCCGTGCCGTCGGCGCGTCCTGCTCAGTCACGGGCCCCATGCTCGTCCCCCGGTGTCGTGGTCGGGGCCGGGACACGCAGCTGGAGCTCGGTGCCCCGGCCCGGGGCCGTGTCCACGTCGAGCCGACCGCCCAGCTGCTCGACCCGGCCGCGGATGCTCTGCAGCAGGCCCAGCCGGCCTGCCGCGACCAGCGCGGCCTCGTCCAGGACGAACCCGCGACCGTCGTCGCGCACGCTCAGCAGCACCTCCTCGCCGTCCCGCTCGGCGAACAGCCACGCCCTCGGCGTCCCGGCATGACGGAGCACGTTGCCCAGGGCCTGGTCGACCGCGGCGCCGAGCCCGGCCACGACGGGGGCGGGCAGGTCCAGGTCCCCGACCGTGCTGACCTCGACCTGCAGGTCACCGGTCAGCCGCCGGGCGGCCTGCTCCAGCCGCGGGCGCAGGGGTGTCAGGGCTCCCACGGCGGTCGGCTGCGGTCCGACGGGGCTCAGCACCAGGTCCCGCAGCGCCCGCTCCTGCTCCGCGGCGAGCTCGGCGAGGGCGGCGACCTGCTGCGGCTCCACCCGCTCCTGGCGCGCCAGCTCGCGACCGCGCTTGTGGACCATCGCCAGCACCTGCAGGGCGGAGTCGTGGACCGCGCGGCTGACCTCGTCGCGCTCGGCGAGCCGGGCCGCCTGCTCCCGCGAGCGCAGCCGGTCGGCCTGGGCGACCGCGAGCGCCGCGGCCGAGCGCTGCAGCAGCGTCGACAACAGACCCACCCCGGCTCCGGCCAGCACGAGGCTGAACGCGTTGCCGAGGACGGCCAGCATCGTGCCGTCCGGCCGCCCGTCGACCGGCAGCGACGTCGCCGTGCCGACCACGACGTGGGCGACGACGAACACGGCCCCCAGCAGCGCCCCGGCCACCGCCCCGCCCCGCAGTCCCCGCCGCGCACCCCAGGTCAGGGCCGCGGCCACCGGGTACACCGTCGCCACGGCCGGGGCGACGGCGGCCACCACCAGCAGCAGCCCGCAGACCACGGCGTCGACCACCAGCGAGGGCGTGCCCCAGCGGGGCCGGGCCAGGGTCAGCCACAGCGTCCAGCCCCCGGCCAGGCCCAGCGCCACCCACCCCAGCGGCGGTCTCGGCACCCCGGCCAGGCCGCTGGTCAGCAGCACGGCGAGCCAGACCACGACGCACCAGCGCACGACCAGCACGCCGTCGAGCAGGGCGTCGGGCCGCTCCGCCCGCGCCAGAAGTGCCTCCTGCGCCTGGGTAGGACTACTCATCCCGACCGGGTGCTGCCCACCGTCACGTCGGGTACCAGCGCTCTGCCGCACCACCTGCTCCGGCGACGACGGTGGACGCAGCCCACGAGAGGAGCTCGTCATGGACACCCCGTCGTCCCCCTGGTCGCGCATCGCCCTGATGATCGACCGCTACCCGTCGCCGCACAACACCCAGCCGCTGCACCTGCTGGTGCACGACCAGCACGAGGCCACGGTCCTGTTCGACACCGCCTGCGCGCTGCCGGCCCACCCGCTGGGGCTGGTGTTCGCCCACGTCACGGTCGGCGTGTACGTCGAGCAGGCCTCGATCGCCGCGCACGCCCTCGGGTACGAGCTCGATGTCGAGGTCCTCCCCGACCCCGTCCGGCCGGCCGTGGGGGTGGACCCGCGCACCCCGGCCACCCCGGACGGTGACCGGTTGCAGCCCGTGGCCCGGCTCCGGCTGCGCACCCTCGAAGGTCGGCCGGTGGCCGACCTGGACCCCGCGCTGATGCGGCTGCGGCGCACCTCGCGGCTGCCCTACGACGGGCGCGACGTGCCCGCGGCGGTGCTGGCCGAGCTGCGCGAGGAGTGCGAGCGGTCCGGTCACCGCTGGGGCAGCACCGGCGAGCCCCGTGACGTCACCCGGGTCGTCGACCTCAACCAGCAGACCCTGTTCGACGACCTCGCCACCCCCGTCCTCCGCGACGAGCTCAGGGCCTGGGTGCGGTTCTCGGCCCGGTCGGCCCGCCGGACCGCGGACGGCCTCTCGTCGCAGTCCCTGCACACCCCCGGCCTGCTGCTGCGGACGGTGTTCCGCCACGACCGCGTGTGGGCGCTGCCGCCGCTGCGGGCCCTGTCGCGGCGGGTCTACCTGCGCTCGATGCGCGGCACGCCCCGGGTGGCGTGGGTGCGCGGCCCGCTGGCCACGACCGAGGACGCCGTGCGCGCCGGTCGTCTGCTGATCCGGCTGTGGCTGCGCCTGGCCGCCCACGGCGTCGCCGTCCACCCGTTCGGGTCCGTCGTCACCAACGACCGGTCGTTGCGGGTGTTCGAGACGGTCGTGGGGGCGCCGCGTCCCACGCCCGACTCGCAGGTGTGGATGGTGCTGCGGCTCGGCCACGGCGCCCGACCGCCCCGGAGCCTGCGCCACCCGGTCCACCAGCACCTGCACCAGGCCCAGCGGGTGGACGAGGGGGTGCGTTGACGTGCGTGCACCCACCCGCGTCCTGACCCGTGTCCTGGCCCGGCTGCTCGCCGACGCGCTCGAGGTCGTGCTGTCGCTGCTCGCCCGCTCCGAGCGCACGGCGGTGCTGCCGCTGCTGCCGGGCCTGGAGTCGTTCCGCTGGCACGCCGGTCGGCTGCGGGCCTGGCGCACCGCCGAGCGCGCGGCCCGGGAGGTCCCGGCGTACGCGGCGTTCCTGGCGGTCCACCGAGCGCCGGGCGCCCCCGCCGGTCGGCTGCCGGCGTCCGGACCGTCGCAGCTGCACCGGCTGCCCGTCACCGACAAGCAGTCCTACGTGGTCCCGCACCGGGTCGAGGAGCTCTGCCGGGACGGTCGGCTGCCGACCCGCGGTGTGGTCCTGGACGAGTCGTCCGGCAGCACCGGTACCCCCACCAGCTGGGCCCGGGGACCGGTGGAGCGGGCCGCGACGTCCGTGCTGCTGCGCGCCACGTTCCGTCGCAGCGTCGGCGGGCCGTCCACCTCGGGCGGGGTGCACCGAGCCGTCGACCTGCTCGACGACGTCCCCGTCGTGCTCAACGCGTTCGCGCTCGGCGCCTGGGCGACCGGCATGAGCGTCACCGCCGCCCTGTCCAGCAGCGGCCGCACCAAGTCGGTGGGCCCGGACCGCGACAAGGTGGTGACCACGATGCTGCAGCTGGGCCCCCGCTACCGGTACGTGGTGCTGGGGTACCCGCCGTTCCTCAAGGACGTCGCCGACGACCCGCGGATCGACCTGACCGGTTACGACGTCGTCGCCGGGTTCGGCGGCGAGGGCATCAGCGAGAACATGCGCACCTACCTGCTGGGCCACTACCGGCGGGTGGTCGGCTCCTACGGGGCGTCGGACCTCGAGATCAACCTCGCGGCCGAGACGGACCTGACGATCGCCCTGCGCCGCGAGCTGCTCGTCAACCCGGCGCTGCGGGCCGCGCTCACCGGCACCGTGGACGGCCCGCTGCCCATGGTGTTCCAGTACAACCCGCTGGACTACGTCCTGGAGACGAACGAGGACGGCGAGCTCCTGGTCACCGTGGCCCGGCAGGCCAACCTGTCGCCGCGGGTGCGCTACGACATCCACGACCTGGGCCGGGTGGTGCGGGTGCCCGCCCTGCGGCGGCTGCTGGTCGAGCACGGCGCGTCGCACCTGCTCGGGGTACGCGCCCTGGACCTGCCGGTCCTGCTGCACGGCGGCCGCTCCGACGCCTCCGTCGACTTCTACGGCGCGGTCGTCACGGTCGACGAGGTGAGGGAGGCCCTGTACGCGCAGGAGTCGTTGGCGACCGCCATGAGGTCGTTCCGGCTGCTGCGAACCGAGACCGCGGACGCCGCGGTCCGGCTGGACGTCGCGGTGGAGCTGCAGCCCGGGCAGGTCGTGAGCGACCACGACGAGGCGGTGCTGTCGACGGCCGTCCTCGCCCACGCCCGGCGCCGCAACGGCGACCTGGACAGCGCCTGCCGGTGCGCGGCACCGGGCTCGCTGCCGACCGTGAGGGTCGTGGCGACGGGGGAGGGGGTCTTCGCCGGCGGGTCGGTGGCGCTCAAGCACCGCTACGTCGAGCTGGGCGCCTCCTGAGGTGCCGGCGGTGGCGACGTCCCGGCCGGGGGACGGTCGACCGCGTCGCGGTGCTCGCGCAGCCGGTCGACGACCCGTCGGACGGCGGCGACGACCGGCACGGCCAGGGACGCGCCGAGGATGCCCGCGACCGCGGCGCCCACGATGGTGGCCGAGAACGTGACGACGGGGTGCAGCTGCAGGGCGTCACCGGTCAGCTTGGCCTGCATGATCGTCTGGACGACGTTCTGCACGACGAGGATCACCAGGAGCAGGACGACCGCCTCGACCGGGCCGGCCGCCCCCAGTGCGATCAGCACGGCGAACGCCGCCGAGAAGATCGCCCCCAGGTACGGCACGTAGGACGTCACCAGGGTGACCACACCGATGGCCAGGGCCAGGGGCACCCCCAGCAGCCAGGCCGTGAGCGTGATGACCAGGGCCACCACGACGCTGGACAGGGTCAGGGCCACGTAGTACCGCCGCAGCGAGTCCACGACGTCGGTCACCATCCCGTCCCCGACCGGGGCCGGCACCCACAGCCGCTGCCCGGTCCAGGCCGTGAGCCGGTGCCAGTCGGCCAGCATGAGGAACAGCAGGAACAGCGCGATGCAGGTGCCGATCAGGAACGACGTGATGGATCCCAGCGCCCCGACCACCGTGCTGGCCGGACCCAGGGCGAGGGTGCCCGCCACCTCCAGGCCGCGCTGCAGCAGCGCGGCGGGGGACTGGACGTCGATGCCCATGCCGTCCAGCTGCTCCGCGGCCCAGGCCAGCCCGGCGCGCAGGTCACCGGTCACCACCGACCACTGCGACGCCACCGCCGCGACGGCCAGCCAGACCACGCCCACCAGCACCCCGAGGAACCCGAGCAGGACCAGCAGCGCGCCGACGGTCCGGGGGACGCGTCGGGCCTCGAGCAGGTCGACCAGCGGGACCAGCAGCACGGCCACCACCACGGCGACCACGAACGGCACGACCAGCCCGGACACCGCCGACAGCCCGAGCACGACGACGGCGCCGACGCCGACGATGCCGAGCCAGGACCACGCCGCCGCACCGGCCCGGCGCAGGGTGTCTCCACCCGGGGATGCCGCCATGTCAGGACAGTAGGGACGCCGGGGGGCGGTGTCATCACCCCCGGCCGCTCAGGTCGGGAGGCGTCCGTGCCGATGCACCTGTGGTGGCAGGGACGACAGCACCGGTCAAGGGCCCCGGGACGGGGCGGGGACCGCTGCTGCGGCGACGGGTCGTCACCGGTCTCGTGGTCACCCCCCGGCAGCCCCGGTCGGCCACCGCGCCGTGCCAGGGTGCCTGCGCCCACGAGGACCACCGGTGCGCGGCCGACCTGTCGGCCCGGGTGCCCGGGGAGCTCGTCGCCCGCGAGCTCGCCCGCCACCACGACGCGTCCACGCAGGGCCGTGAACGGCTCGTGGTCCGCGCCCCTCGCGCTGCCGCCCTGCGCCGCTGGTACCGGGCCGTCGCCGCCCAGCAGCGCGTCGCCGCCCTGCTGGCCGGGCTCGACGCCCGCAGCCACGTCCTGCACGCCGTCCCGGTCGGCGGCCCCCTGGGGGTCGACCACCTGGTGGTCGGACCGAACGGGGTCGTCGTCGTCCGCACCGC
Organism: Actinomycetales bacterium; assembly: GCA_038258055.1. GTDB lineage: Bacteria > Actinomycetota > Actinomycetes > Actinomycetales > JBBAYJ01 > Aquipuribacter. The sequence goes on along the minus strand of JBBSQH010000020.1, from coordinate 36,165 downwards.
CCACCACGCGGGCGAGCGCGTCAGCGTCCACGCCTGGCAGGTGCGCGCTGACGGCCGCCCGGTCGGTCACGTCCGTGAGGTCGAGCGCCAGGTCCGGCTCGTGGCGGCCACGCTGTCGGCCGCCGTCGGCCACGACGTCGCCGTCCGTGGTGTGGTGGTGCTGGTCGGGGCCCGGTCGGTCCGCGCCACCGACGTGCCCCGCCGGGTCACGGTGCTCACCGACGAGGACCTCGTGGCCTGGCTCGTGAGGCGACCGCGCATCGTGTCGCAGGTCGTCGTCGACCAGGTGGCCGCCGTCGCCGCCGACCCCCGTACCTGGGGGCTCGAGCCCGACGCGGACGACGTGGCGGGGCGCCGTCACGGCCAGGCCTGCGTCGAGGCGGTGACCGCCGCCCTCAGCCGCTGGCCGAGGCCGTCGGCCGGCCCGTCCGGACGCGCGGCCCTGCTCTCCGGCCATACCTCTCGATTGGGTCGAAAGCGCCTCTGACCTGCGGGATCGCCGTCATGGGTCGTCCGGCGGAACCGGGGTAGTCCGTTCGGGCAGACCCGGTGACCGTCAGGCCGCCCGTCGTCGGACCTGCCCTAACGTCCAGTCCGTGGCGTCGTTCGGAGCAGTCCCCCAGGTGTACCGGGGACCCGACCGCCGCCGGCGTCACGACCCGGTGACGCGCCCGTCCGCCGGTCCGGGTCCCGCCTGGCCCGGGCTCCTGACCCTCCGGCTCGTCGGGTCGGGTCTCGTCGTGGTCGTGCTCGCGGCCCTCGTCGTCGTGACCCTGCCGGACTCCGCCACCGCGGTCCTGCCACGGCTGCTCGGTGACCTCCTCGTCCACCCCTCGTCCGCGTCGCTGCTCCGTCACCTGGTGACCTGGGTGCTGGTGGCCGCCGGGGTGGCCGGCCTGGTGCGCTGGCGGTTGGACGGCCGGGCGCCCGAGGGCCTGCTGTCGGCGGCCCTGGTCGTGCTCGGCGGCGGGGCGACCGTGGTGACCCGCGCGGAGGACATGGTCCTGCTCGGCGAGACGGTCACGGTCGCGAGCCCGCTGCTGGTGGCCGTCCTGGCGGTCTCGGTCGTGGTCGCCGCGACGACGACGGGCGAGGTCGACAGCGGGCTGCGCCCGGGCCGCGTCCTGCTCCGCACGTCGCTGGCCACGGCGGCGGCGGCGCTGGCGGCGGTGCTCGCCGCCGTCGTCCTGGTGGCCCTCGTGCCGCAGGCCCGGCTGCTGGCGCTGTCCAGCTCCGTCTGGTCCGCATCGGCGGTGGTGTGGGCCGCCGGTGCGGTCCGGGTGCTGGTGTGGCGCGGGGCGCTGCCGCGACGATGGGCGACGGTGACGGGCCTGCTGCTGCTCGCCCTCGTCCTGGGGTCCGCCGGGCGTGGTCTCGCGCACCTGGTCCCGCGGCCGGGGGCCGAGGAGGTCGCGGCCACCTCGATGCACCTCCTGGTGCTCGCGGCCGCGCTCCTCGTGGGGCGCTGCGCCCTGACCGACACCCGGCGCATGCTGGACGCCGTCGTCCTGCGTGACCGCGAGCTGAGCCTGCGGCTGGCCGCCGACGAGGCCGCCCTGCAGGGCCACGCCGAGAAGCTCCACGACGCGCGCTCCAGCGTGGCCGGGATCCGTAGCGCGGCCGCCGCCATCGAGCAGCTGGCCGACCGGTTGGACCCGCTGGACCGCGCCGGGCTCGAGCAGGGGGTGGCGGTCGAGCTGTCGCGGCTGGAGCGGCTGCTGTCACGGACCGCTGCGACCCCCACGTCGACCACGGCCGTCGACGACGTCGTCCGTCCGCTGGTGGTGCTGTTCCGCGAGCGTGGGCAGCGGTTGGTGTGGGAGCCGAGCGGGACGCTCGTCGGGCTGGACGAGGACGCCCTGGCCCGGGTCGTCGCGAACCTGCTCACCAACGCCCTGGTGCACGCGCCGGGGGCGACCGTGACCCTGGGTGCCGCGCCGTACGGCTCCGACGTGCGGATCACGGTCGAGGACGACGGACCGGGCGTCCCCGCCGCGCTGCGGGCGACCGTGTTCGGGTCGGGGGTCTGCGGCGGGCCGGGTGCCGGTGACGGGCTCGGGCTGCCCCTGGTGCGACGCCTGGCCCGGGCCGCGGGCGGTGACTGCCGGCTGCTGGGCGCCCACGGCGCACGGTTCGTGCTCGACCTGCCCGCCGCGGGCGGCCGGGGCGGTGGGACCGGACCGGGCGGTTCCGCCACGGCGGCCGGCGGGACCGTCGCGCCCACCGTCGTGCCGACGGCGCGAGGCGCGCGCTGAGCTCCGTCACGGCGGGCCGGGTGGTCGTGGTCGAGGACCACGCCCTGCTCGCGCAGTCGGTGGCCCTGGTGCTGCGGCACACCGGGCGGGAAGTCGTCCTGCTCGGCCCGCAGGACGACGTCGAGGCCGTGGCCCGCGACCTGGCCCCCGCGACGGTCCTGCTGGACCTGGACCTCGGACTCGACCGGCTGGGCGACGACCTGGTCGCCCCGCTGCATGCGGCCGGTCACGCCGTGGTGGTCGTCACCGGGGCCACCGACGAGGCCAGGCTCGGGGCCTGCCTGCTGGCCGGTGCGGTGGCCGTCCTGGACAAGTCGGTCCCGTTGGACGTGCTCGTGGGGGCGGTCGACCTGGTCGAGTCCGGACGGCCGGTGCTGGAGCAGGCCCGGCGCGAGCACCTGGTGCGCGCGGCGCGACGGCAGCGGGAGCTCCGCTCGACCGCCATGCAGCCGTTCGAGCGGCTGACCCCGGGCGAGGCGGACGTGCTGGAGGGCATCGTGCTGGGTAGGCGGGCGGCCGACATCGCCCGGCAGCGCGTGGTGAGCCTGACCACGGTGCGGGCGCAGGTCCGGGCGGTGCTCGCGAAGCTCGGGGTCGCCTCGCAGCTCGAGGCGGCGGCGCTCGCCCACCGCTCGGGCTGGTGGGACCACCGCTCAGGGAGCCGTTGACCTCTCGGGGTCGAGGGCGACGGAGCCCCGTGCCGCACCGCTGACGGTCTCGTCGGACGGCGGCGCCGCCGGGGTCGCGTCGGAGGGGCCCGCCGGGTCCGCGGGAGGCGTCGGCTGGCCGGACCGGGCGGGTTCGACGGGCTGAGCGGGCTGAGCGGGCTGAGCGGGCTCGGCCGGCTTGGCGGTCTCGGCGGGCTGGACGGGACTCGCCGGCTCGGCGTCCGCCACGGTGGGGTCGGTGGCGGCGCCGTCACCGGCCGCCGGTGCCTCGTCCGGGCCCTCGGCACCCTCCGGTGCGACGGCGGTCCGGGCTGCGTCACCGGGCTGCGTCACGTCCACCACGACCGCGGTGTCGACGAACCGCCCGCTGGCGCTGTCCAGGGCCACGACGTGCAGCGGCTCGGCGGTGCCGCTGCGGGGGCCGGCCAGGACGAGGGTGGTGGTGGCCCCGACGGGCACGTCGACCGTGACCGCGGTCCCGACGCTGCGGCACACCGGGGTGGCCGGCGCTTCGTCAACGGCGGCCGTCGCCGTCCGCCACACCGAGCCCGGGCACGCACGAGGGCGCTGACCGGCGGGCGGCAGGCCGTCGGCGGCCAGCGGTCCGACGACCAGGACGAGGTCGTGCTCGACGGTGCCGTCGTTGCGGATGCTCAGGTGCAGGGGCGCCCCCGTCGACGGCCAGCCGATGTGCTGGATCGCCTGTCCCTCCGGGGTCGTGGCGTCGGTCGTGGTGGCGATCACGGTGGCGGCGGCCAGGGTGTGGCCGGGCAGCACCGCCGCGTCGGCCCACGCCGCCAGGGTCCGGCCCGTGGTGGTGCCCAGGCCGGCAGCGGTGACGGCCGCCAGACCCAGGGCCAGCGGGAGCGCCCAGGCGCGGGCCCGCAGGTGGGGGACGGCGCCCCCGCGACGGCGTGCGCGCCTCACGGTCGGGCCCCCCCGACCACGACGGGGCCACGACCGGGCAGGTGCTGGGCCAGCGAGCTCAGCGGCCCGGGGCTCCTGCTGGTCGCGGGCCGGCCCGCCGACACCGTCAGGGCGAAGGTGACGGTGTCCGACTGCGTCAGGTTGTCGGTCGCGGAGTCGACGTGGGCGATGGTCAGCAGGGCACAGGTCGACCCGGTCCCGCGGGACCGGGCCACGAGCTGGGTCTGCACGGCGTCCAGGAACGGCGTGGCCGGAACCTGGGGCACCGGCTGGGGACGGCACTGGTCGGCCACGAGCGACCCCGGGACCAGCTGCAGGGTCAGGTGCGCCGACAGCTCGCCCCCGACGGGGCCGCAGGTGGTGTCGCCGGCCGTGACCTCGGGCCGCACGCACCCGTGGTCGGCGTCGACCACGTCGGCGACCGCCAGGTGCACGTCACGGGTCGGGGTGCGCGGGTCCAGGGCCAGCACGACGGTCCGCGACGTGCCGGGCACGATCTCGTGGACCGTGACCCGGTTCGTGGCCTCGCTGCCGTGCACGGTGAGGACCGGGCGGCCCGCCGGGTCCTGCCGGGCCGACGCCGGGGTGCTCGGCAGCACCGGGACCAGGCCCAGGGCCATGACGCCCAGCAGGGCGCCGACGACGCGGACGCCGCGGGTGCCCCGGCCGGTCGGCGCGCTGAGCAGGCTCACGCCGTGGTCCCCACCTGGTGCTCGGTCGAGGACGGGGTGGGCCGGCGGCCGGGGGAGGGCAGCTGGACGGCGGCCGTCGCGACGGCCGCCGCGCCGGCCTCCCGCAGCGCCTTCTCGAGCACCGTCACGGCGTCGGGGTCGACCACGCACTCGACGGTGATCTGGTCGGGCAGCCGGCGGGGGTCGGTGGCGGGGGTGACGAGCCGCCCGCCGTTGGCGCGGGCCACGTCGAGCACCTCGCGGGCGGCCGGACCGGTCGCGGAGGCCAGCACGAGGTGGCGTCGCAGACCTCGGGAGGTGGGGCGGAACGCGGCGAACAGCTGGTAGCCGGCGTAGCCGAGCAGGCCGAGGACGGCGACCGCGAGCAGGACGGCGGGGTCACCGGCCCGGACGGTCAGGTGCCCGACCCAGGGCACGTGGTACCAGAGCTCGCCCACGACGGCGCCGGCCGGGACCAGGTCCGGGTCGTCCCCGTCGTTGGCGTCGCCCTTGGTGCGGAACTCCAGCTCCCCGTCGTCGGTGACGACCTCGACGACGCGGTGCGTGACCAGCGTCGGGTCGCCGGGGGCGACCTGGAAGGTGATGACGTCACCGGGCTGCACCGTCCACGGGTCGACGGGGCGGCTGACGGCGACCGAGCCGACGGGCAGGGCCGGGGTCATGCTGCCGGTGAGGACGGTGAGGGCCTGTGCGCCACCGGCCCGAGGCACGACCACGACGGCGACCACGGCGAGCGCGACGGCCACGAGCACGAGCCAGCCGAGGGCGCGGCCTGCGATGCGGATCACGGGTGCCACGTCGGCCTCCTCGGGTCGTCCTGCTGGTGTCCGGGCTGGTGCTGGTGCTGGCGTGCTGGTGGTGACCCCGCGCCCGGTGACCTCGCGGGTCACCGGGCGCGGGGACGGTCAGGGAGTGCTCAGAGCGCCTGGACCAGGTCGAAGCGGATGCTGAAGGCACCCGAGTCGCCCTGGGTGGCGTTGTCGCTGCTGGCGGGCAGCGACACGGTGGCGCCGACGCAGAGCACGTCGCCGGGCTCGAGGATGGCGTCCGCGCCGGCGGCGTCCTTGAACTCCAGCGAGCCGGTCGAGGCGGCGGAGGCCAGCGTGGAGGTCAGGGCCGTGTACTCGGCCTCGCCCTCGGAGCAGTCGGCCGCCAGCGAGCTGACCCGGTGGGCGGTGACGACGATCTCGGCGTCGCGGCCGAACTCGCCGCCGGAGGACAGCACGGCGCAGTCGGGGTCGGCGAGGACCTCGCCGTTGCCGGTGCAGCCGTCCTCGGTGCCGACGTAGTCGATGACCGACACGGCGAGGGTGCCGTCGGGGACGGAGTCGCCGTCGTTCGACACGACCTTGGTCCACTGGTCCTCACCCTGGCCGGGGGCCAGGCGCAGGTCGTCGAACGTGCTGGAGCCCGTGCCCTGGCCGTCGACCGCGGTCAGGGTCAGGGTGCCGGCACCGACGGTGTTGCCGTCGTCGATGGAGAAGTCGGACCAGGACGCGTAGGTGGTGCCGCCGGCGAGCAGGGCCACGGCGGCGACCCCGGCGAGCGAGGCCTTGATGACGTTGCGGTTCATGATGTCTCCGTCTGGGTCAGGTGCTGGATGAGGGCGCGGGCAGCGATCAGGTGGTGCAGAGATCAGGTGGTCCAGAGATCAGGTGGTGCGACGGGCGGGTCGAGCAGGTCAGCGGATGGCCTGGTCGGTCTGCACGAGGTCGAAGCGCAGAGAGAACTCGCCGCTGTCGCCCTGGCTGGCGTTCGTGGCGTTGGCGGGCATGAGCACGGCCGCCCCGACGCACAGCGCGTTGCCGGCCCCGAGGACGGCGTCCTCGCCGGCCGCGTTCTTGAACGTCACGCCGTCGAGGGCCACGGCCTGGTCCAGGCGGGTCCGGGCGATCGCCGTGTACTGGGCGCGGCCGTTGAACCACGGGTCGCCGATGACCCGGTCGGAGCACTCCTGGCCCTGGTCGGCGATCCGGAACGCGCTGATCTGGATCCGGGCCCAGCGGTCGAACTCGCCGCCGCTGCTCAGCACCGCGCAGTCGGGGTCGAGGAGGACCTCGCTGTTGCCGGCGCAGCCGTCCTCGACACCGACGTAGTCGATGATGTCGACGGACAGGGTGCCGTTGGGCACGGAGTCGCCGTCGCTGGAGATGATCTTGACCCACTCGTCCTTGTCCTCGCCGGGGGCGAGGCGGACGTTGTCGAACTGGCTCGTGGGGCCGTTGCCGGCCTGCTCGCCGGCGACGAGCGTCAGGGTGCCCGCTCCGACGGTGTTGCCCTCGTCGACGGAGAAGTCGGACCAGGACGCGTACGTGGTGCCGCCCGCGAGCAGGGCGACGGCGGCGACCCCTGCCAGGGAGGCCTTGAGGACGTTGCTGCGCATGACGGCTCCTGTTCCCGCTCCCCCCGAGCGGGGAGCTGTTGCCTGTTGACCGGTGCCCGGCCCCGCGTGGGCCGGCTCGCTCGATCGTCGGGGCGGGGGGGTCACGGGGTCGTCGTCACAATTGACTATCCGCCGGTCGTCGTCGGGGGCTTGCCCCTTGCATCGACGGCTGTCAATATCGAAGGATGTCGAACCAAGAGTGCGGGCCCTGCTGCAGCCCGCTGGCCCAGGAGCCCCTGACGCAGGACTGGGCGGGCGACCTGGCCCGGATGTTCAAGGCGCTCGGCGACCCGGTGCGGCTGCGGCTGCTGAGCATGGTCGCCTCGCACGACGGGGGCGAGGCGTGCGTCTGCGACCTGACCCCGGCCTTCGACCTGTCCCAGCCGACGATCTCCCACCACCTCAAGGTCCTGCGCGAGGCCGGGCTGATGGAGTGCGAGCGGCGGGGGACCTGGGTCTACTACCGGGTGGTCCCCGACGCGCTGGTCCAGCTGTCCGCGGTGCTGGGGCCGGCCGAGCTGACCGCGCCCGTCGGCCCCGTCCGCCCCGTGGCGACCGGCGCGGAGGTACCGGCGTGACCGTCCCCGTCGCCGTCGACCGGCAGGACCAGGGCGTGGTGGCCAAGCTGTCGACGCTGGACCGGTTCCTGCCGCTGTGGATCGGCGTGGCCATGCTCGTCGGGCTGCTGCTCGGTCGGGGCGTGCCGGGCCTGGGCGACGCGCTCGAGGCCGTCACCGTCGACGGCATCAGCCTGCCCATCGCCATCGGCCTGCTGGTCATGATGTACCCGGTGCTGGCCAAGGTCCGCTACGACCGGGTCGGCGTCGTCACCGGCGACAAGCGGCTGCTGGCCAGCTCGCTGCTGCTCAACTGGGTGCTCGGCCCGGCCCTGATGTTCGTCCTGGCGTGGGTGTTCCTGCCGGACCTGCCGGAGTACCGGACCGGCCTGATCATCGTCGGGCTGGCCCGCTGCATCGCCATGGTGATCATCTGGAACGACCTGGCCTGCGGCGACCGCGAGGCCGCAGCGGTCCTGGTGGCCATCAACTCGGTGTTCCAGGTGTTCGCGTTCGCCGTGCTCGGCTGGTTCTACCTCGACCTGCTGCCCGGGCTGCTCGGCCTGGACCAGACCGGGATCGACGCCTCGCCGTGGGACATCGCCCGCAGCGTCCTCATCTTCCTGGGCCTCCCGCTGCTGGCCGGGTTCCTGTCCCGCCTGGTCGGCGAGCGGGCCAAGGGCCGCACCTGGTACGAGGAGCGGTTCATCCCCCGGGTCGGCCCCTTCGCCCTGTACGGGCTGCTGTTCACGATCGTGCTGCTGTTCGCGCTGCAGGGCGACCAGATCACGTCCAACCCGCTCGACGTCGTCCGGATCGCGCTGCCCCTGCTGGTCTACTTCGCCCTGATGTGGGGTGGCGGCTTCCTGCTGGGCGCCGCCCTGGGTCTGGGCTACGAGCGCACCACGACGCTGGCGTTCACCGCGGCCGGCAACAACTTCGAGCTGGCCATCGCCGTGGCCATCGCCACCTTCGGGGTGACGTCCGGCCAGGCGCTCGCCGGCGTCGTCGGGCCCCTGATCGAGGTGCCGGTGCTGGTCGGGCTGGTCTACGTCAGCCTGGCGCTCCGGCGTCGCTTCGCCCCGCGCACCCCCGTCGCCAGCCCCGTCAGCCCCGAGAGGACACCGTCATGAGCACCGCTCCCGAGGACATCCGCGAGACCGTGCGGGCCCGCTACGCCGAGGCCGCGACGAGCACCAGCTGCTGCGGGTCGGCGCCGGCCGACCTCGCCACCGACGCCTCCGGTTCCCAGGTGTTCGGCGCGGCGCTGTACTCCGGCGACGACGCCGGCGAGGCGGCGTTGGCCGGGTCGCTGGGCTGCGGGGTGCCGACCGCCGTGGCCGACCTGCACCCCGGCGAGACCGTGCTGGACCTGGGGTCCGGCGCGGGCGGTGACGTCCTGCTGTCGGCCCGTCGCGTCGGGCCCACCGGACGGGCCATCGGGCTGGACATGACGACCGAGATGCTGGAGCTGGCCCGGAGCAACGCGGTCGCGGCCGGGGTCGAGAACGCGGAGTTCGTCCAGGGCTACCTGGAGGACGTGCCGCTGCCCGACGACTCCGTCGACGTGGTCATCTCCAACTGCGTGCTGAACCTGGCCGCCGACAAGACCGTGGTGCTGCGCGAGGCCGCCCGCGTGCTGCGCCCGGGTGGGCGGCTGGCGTTCTCCGACGTGGTCGCCGACCAGGGCATGGACGAGGCGACGAAGGCCGACATGGCGGCCTGGACGGGGTGCATCGCCGGGGCGCTGACCGACGACGAGATGCGGTCCGCGCTGGCCGCGGCCGGATTCGTCGACCTCGAGGTGCGGCCCACCCACCGGGTCCACAGCCACGCCCAGGCCGCGATCATCCGCGCTGTGCTCCCCGCCTGACCCGCCTGACCCGCCTGACCCGCCTGACCCGCCTGACCCGCCTGACCCGCCTGACCCGCCTGACCCGCCCGACCCCCCTGACCCGCCTGACCCGCCTGACCCGCCTGACCCGAAGGAGCCACCCGTGCCCTCCCCGCCCAGCGTCCTGTTCGTGTGCGTCAAGAACGGCGGGAAGTCGCAGATGGCGGCCGGTCTGATGCGCCACGTCGCCGGCGACGCCGTCGTCGTGGACTCCGCCGGCACGAAGCCCGGGGCGGCGGTCAACGCGCTGTCCGCCCAGGTCCTGACCGAGGTCGGGGCCGACATGGGCGGCCAGGTCCCCAAGGCCGTCACCGAGGACATGCTCCGGGCCGTGGACGTGGTGGTCCTCGTCGGTCCCGAGGCGCAGGTCGAGCCCGTCGAGGGCACGCGGTTCGAGACCTGGGTCACCGACGAGCCGTCCGAGCGGGGCATCGAGGGTGTCGAGCGGATGCGGCTGGTCCGCGACGACATCGCGGCCCGCGTGGACGACCTGCACGCACGGCTGCTCGCGGGGCGCCCGGCCGGCTGAACGCGTCCCGGTGACCACGGCGCGCCGCGTGCCGCCCTCACCACGACCCGCTCGTCGGGCCGCGAGCCCTCAGGCGGCGAGCATCTGCCGTCCGGTGCTCTGCGTGCGGGTCGACCAGGCCGGGTCGACGCCGAACGCGTCCACCAGCTCGACGGCGTGCGGTCGGAGCTCGGCGCAGAGCCGGTCGACGTGGTCGGTCACGGCGCGCGCGTCGACCCGGCTCAGTCGACCGTGGGTGAGGAACCACGCCAGGTCCTCCTCGACGCGGGACAGCACGAACAGGTCGCGCACCGTCGCCAGCACCGCGGCCGTGCCCGGGTCCTCGCAGCGTCGGACCCGGTCGTCGAAGGCCGTCACCAGGAGCCGGTCGACGTGGGCCCGGCCCAGGCTCTGCATGTGGTCCTGCACCTGCGACGCCGCCGCGGCGGGTGTCGAACCGGCGGCGACGGCACCGCGCAGTCGCCGGGCCAGCGAGTCCAGGACGTGGTCCTCGCGGTCGGCCAGCAGGGACACCTGGGTGCCGGGGTCCAGCAACCGGGTCGGCCTGGGGGAGCGGACCCGGTCCGACGCGCGGGTGCGCAGCGACCGCAGCACCGTGCGGGCCTGGCCGAGGGGGCTGCGGGCGCCCGCGGCGTAGGCGCTGAGCAGGTTCTTGGCCACCAGCTGCATGAGGACGGTGTTGTCACCCTCGAACGTGGTGAACACGTCGGTGTCGGCCCGCAGCTCGGGGATCCGCGAGCTCGCCAGGTAGCCGCTGCCGCCGCACGACTCCCGCGCGGTCTGCAGCGTCCGGGCCGCGTTCCAGGTCGACCCGGCCTTGACGGCGGCGGCGTCGGTCTCCAGGCGGCGCACGTCGTCCTCGTCCAGGCGCCCCAGGTGCGAGCGCTGCAGGGCGTCCTTGAGGTCGTCCTGCGCGAAGGTGAACGCGTAGGCCCGGGCCACGGCCGGCAGCAGCTTGCGCTGGTGCGAGGGGTGGTCCAGCAGGCGGACCTCCTCACCCGTGGTCGGGTCGGTGAACTGACGGCGCTCCTGGCCGTAGCGGACGGAGACGTCCAGCCCGACCTTGGTGGCGCTGATGGCCGCCCCGCTGATGCTGATCCGGCCGCGCACGAGAGCGCCGAGCATGGTGAAGAAGCGCCGGCTGGTCGAGGCGATCGAGCTGGAGTAGGTGCCGTCGGGCGCGACCTGGGCGTAGCGGTCCAGCAGCGCCTCGCGGGGCACGCGGACGTGGTCGAAGCTGATCCGGCCGTTGTCGACGCCGCCCAGGCCGGCCTTGGGGCCGCAGTCGGTGATGGTGACGCCCGGGGCGGGCCGGCCGGTCTCGTCGCGGATCGGGACGAGCAGCGCGTGCACGCCGCGGTCCTCGCCGTCGGCGACCAGCTGTGCGAACACCACCGCGAGCCGGCCGTCGCGGGCCGCGTTGCCGATGTAGTCCTTGCGGGCGGACTCGTCGGGGGTGTGGACCTCGAACTCCTGCGCGGCGGGGTCGTACACGGCGGTCGTCCGCAGGCCCTGCACGTCCGAGCCGTGCCCGGTCTCGGTCATGGCGAAGCAGCCCGGCAGGGTGAAGTCCATGATCGAGCGCAGGTAGCGGTCGTGGTGGGCCTTGGTGCCGAGGGCCTGCACCGCCCCGCCGAACAGGCCCCACTGCACGCCGGCCTTGACGGTCAGGGACAGGTCGCCCATGCCGAGCATCTCGAACGCGGCGACCGAGGCGCCCACGTCGTCGTGGCCACCGTAGGCCGACGGGAAGCCGAGCAGCTGGTGGGGGGTGCGGGCGACCTGGGCCATGGCCTCGCCCACCCAGGTGCGGTGGGCCTCGTCGTCGGCGTGCAGGCGGGGGGTGAACCAGTCGGCGTCGTGGACGGCCCGGATCTCCTCGCGCAGGACGTGGTGGGGCCCGTCCAGGACCCGGCGCAGCGCCTCGGCGTCGATGCCGGTCCCGGGGCTGGTCACGGGATTGCTCGCAGCGCTGGTCAGGGTGCTGCTCGCGTCGGTGCTCTGGGTCCCGCTCACGTGGTTCTCCTTGGTTACGCCTGCGTAGGTTACTGAAGAGTAACCCAGGGGGTCGTGCAGCGCCACGCCGGCCACCCGGGTGGCTGTGGACGACGACCGCGAGCCGCAGCCCCCTCGGGGCAAGGTGGTGACCTGGGCCGCGGGGAGGAGCACCATGGCTGCTGTGACGGTGATGCCCCGTGAGGGCGACTGGACGGTCGACGACCTCGACCGTCTCCCGGACGACGGGCTGCAGTACGAGCTGGCGGACGGCGTCCTGCTCGTGACCCCGGCCCCGCTGCCGCCGCACCAGCGGGTGCTGGGCAACCTGTACCTCGTGCTGCGGGCCGCCGAGGTGACGGGCACCGAGGTCTTCGTCGCCCCGCTGGACTACCGCCCGAGCCGGGTCCGCTCCCTGCAGCCGGACCTGCTCGTGGTCAGGGTCGAGGACATCGGCCCGGCGAACGTCCAGGAGCCGCTGCTGCTGGCGGTCGAGGTGCTGTCGCGCAGCACCCGCAGCAAGGACCTCCTGCTCAAGCGCGGTCTGTACGAGGAGTCCGGGGTGGGTTCCTACTGGGTCGTCGACCCGGAGGAGCCGTCGCTGCTCGTGCTCGACCTCGTCGACGGGCGCTACGTCGAGACCGCACACGTCCACGGCGACGAGGTCGCCCGGCTCGAGCGACCCTTCCCCGTGCAGGTGCAGCCCTCCACCCTCGTCCGCCCACGCTGACGGTCCACGACCCCACGAGGACCGCCGGACGACGGCGACACGCCGACGCCCGCCGTGGTCCGCCGGCTCTGACGTGACCGCCGACCGGCGGGGCGCGACCCGTCAGCGGGCCTCGGCCCAGGAGCGGACCGTCGACACCTCGAGCGGGAAGTCGACCGGGAAGTCGCCGAACAGCAGCCGGCCGGCCTCGTCGGCCGCCTGCCGGACCGCGACCTCGACGTCAGCGGCCAGGTGCTGGGGGCAGTGGACGACCACCTCGTCGTGCAGGAACAGCACCAGGTGCGGACGGTCGACGAGCGAGCCCTCGCCGAGCTGCCACAGCCGGTTGCGCAGCCGGGCCAGCCAGGCCAGCGCCCACTCCGCCGCTGTGCCCTGGACCACGAAGTTGCGGGTGAACCGGCCCCAGGCGCGGCCGTCGCGGGTCTCGGCCTGGACGTCGCGCGGTCGGTCCTCCGCGTCCAGGGTCCAGCTGCCCGTCGGGACGGGGGAGCCCCGGCCCAGCAGGGTCCGCACCACCTCGCCGCGCTCGCCGGCCCGGGCGGCGTCCTCGACGCAGCCGATCGCGGCGGGGTACGCGCGCGCCATCCGGGTGATCATGCGTCCGCTCTCGCCGCGGGTGCCGCCGTACATCGCGCCCAGCATCCCCAGCTTGGCCTCCGACCGGGTGGCGACCGCGCCCGTCCGCACCATCCCCTCGTACAGGTCGGTGCCCCGCCCGGCGTCGGCCATGGCCAGGTCGTGGCTCAGCCCCGCCAGGACCCGCGGCTCGAGCTGGGCGGCGTCGGCGACCACGAGGCACCAGCCGTCGTCGGCAACCACCGCCGGGCGCAACGGGGCCGGGATGGTCAGCGCGCCACCGCCACGGGAGGCCCACCGCCCGGTGACCACACCGCCCGGGACGTACTCGGGCCGGAACCGGCCCGCCTCGACCCAGGTGTCGACCCAGTGCCAGCCGTTGGTGCTCAGAAGCCTGGCCAGCTTCTTGTACTCCAGCAGCGCCGGGATGCCGGGGTGGTCGAGCTGCTCCAGGGTCCAGGAACGGGTGTCGGGCACGTCGAGGCCCGCCGCACGTAGGGCCGGCAGGAGCGATCCCGGGGAGTCCGGGTTGAGGGCCGGGACCCCGAAGGCGTCCCGCAGCTGCTGGAGCAGGCGTTCCAGCACCACGGGGCGGTGACCGGTAGGGGGCCGGGGTCCGAGCAGCCCTTCCAGCACGTCCAGGTGGACGTCGGCGCGCCAGGGCAGGCCGGCGTGGGTCAGCTCGGCGGCGACCAGCGCGCCCGAGGACTCGGCGGCGAGCAGCACGGTGAGCCGGGCGCGGTGCTCGGACGCGGCCAGGGACGTCTGCTGCCGGGCGTGCTCGGCCAGGGCGTCCAGGTCGTCGACCTCGTGCCCGTCGAACAGGGCGCCCTCGGTGGCGACCACCGGGTGGAGCGAGTCCCACCGGGCCGACTCGTCGTCGCCGGGGTCCAGGGTGCACAGCGGGGAGCGACGGAGGACGTCGTGCTGCAGCCGCAGGTCGGCGCACCGTTCCACCCGGACGCCGGCGCGCAGCAGGTCCGGGTACCAGCGGGTCGTGTCGTCCCAGGTCCACCGCGGCCGGTCGACCTCGTTCGTGCGGACGAACGCGGGCAGGTCCACGGCGGCCACGACGGTGGTGCCCGTCACGGTGGTGGTGCCCGTCGCGGCCGACCCGGCCAGCTCGAGCGCCTCCACGTGGTCCTCGACGCGTCGAAGGAGCACCTGACGGACTCCGGGCGCCCCGCCCGTCGTCTCCGCCACCCGCCCAGTCTGGGGCCCGACCCCGACAGCGCGTTCGACGGCGTGGTCCGCCGGTCGGTTCTGGGCCCGATGCGATCGACATCGTCTTGATCGACGCGGCTGTCGACGGTTCTGGGCCTGAGGCGATCGACAGCGTCTTGATCGACGCGGCTGTCGACGGTTCTGGGCCCGATGCGATCGACATCGTCTTGATCGACGCGGTTGTCGACGGCTCCAGGCTCGGGCCGTCGTCGGGCCGGACGCCCACCGTCCGGTCAGCCGGCCGAGCTGACCGTGTCCCAGAGCTGGTAGCCCCCGAGCGCCACGAACAGCAGCGCCGTGAACCCGAGCGCCAGGTTGGTGTGCAGCTTGTTGGCCCACTCCTTCGGCACCCGGGAACCGTTCAGCAGCCCCAGCAGCGTGACGGCCAGGAACGGCATGAACAGCGCGCCCAGGACCCCGTAGACCAGGATCAGCCCGATCGGCTGGTCGAGCAGCAGCAGGAGCATGGGCGGGAAGGTCAGCCACAGCAGGTAGAACCGGAAGTAGCTGCCGCCGACCCGGGTCTTGGGTGAGCTCGACCCGTCGCCGCGGACGTTGCCCCAGAAGTCCGCGAACATGAGCGAGACGCCGTTCCAGACCCCGATGAGCGAACTGAACGCCGCGGCCCAGAACCCGACCAGGAACGCCGTGCCGATGACGTCGCCGTAGCGCTCGTCGAGCACGGCCGACAGGTCGACGAGGCCCGCGTCGCCCGCGCTGAGGGCGACGCCGGCCGCCCCCACCACCTCGGCGCCGACGATCAGCATGGCGACGACGAAGATGCCGGTCAGGACGTAGGCCGTGGTGTTGTCGATCCGCATCACGCGCATGAAGCGGGGCGTCACCCAGCCCTTCTCGCGCAGCCAGTAGCCGTAGGCCGCGAGCGTGATGGTGCCGCCCACCCCGCCGGCCAGGGCGAGGGTGTAGAACAACCCGTCCTCCGGCAGCACGGGCACCAGGCCGCGGAACATGTCGGGGATGTTCGGAACGGCGATGACCGCGAGCCCGACGACGGTGACGAACATGAGCCCGACCAGCGCCGCGGTGATCTTCTCGAACGTCGCGTACCGGTTGAACCACACCATGACGAAGCCGAGCAGACCCATGAGCACGGCCCACGCGATCAGCGGCACCTGCGGGAACAGCGTGGCCAGAGGCAGCGCGGTCGACGACATCGCGGTCGCGCCGTAGACGAAGCCCCAGATCATGACGTAGGGGCCGAAGTACCAGGTGGTCCACGGGCCCAGCGAGCGCCAGCCCTCGAAGATGGTCAGCCCGGTGGCCAGGGTGAACCGCCCGGCCCCCTCCACCAGGACGATCTTGAGGACCACGCCCAGGATCACGG
Source organism: Actinomycetales bacterium (assembly GCA_038258055.1). Classification (GTDB taxonomy): domain Bacteria; phylum Actinomycetota; class Actinomycetes; order Actinomycetales; family JBBAYJ01; genus Aquipuribacter. The sequence continues at coordinate 20,390 of JBBSQH010000020.1, read as the reverse complement.
CCCACAGCAGCCCGTAGCCGTACCGGGACCCGGCGACGAGGGTGGCGACCATGTCCGGGGCGCCCACACCGGTCGCGGCCACGACCAGGCCGGGACCGACGAGCTTCCAGCGCGGTCGCTCCTCGGTGGCCCCCGGGTCGGGGCCGGTGGCGCTCGCGGTCGTGCCGTCCTGGTCCTCGCTCATCCCGGGCCCTCCCTCGCGCACCGTCCGGGCGACGACGCCCGGTCCGGCGAGTCTGCCAGCGCGCGTGGGGTGCAGCGGGGACCTGCCGGGCCGGGTCCGGGCGCTCACGCCGTCGTCCTGGGCGACCGCCTCACCCGAGGTCGGCGAACGCGCGGAGCTCGACGCGCCCCGACCGGGCCATCGGGTGCGCGGCCGCGACCGCGACCGCCTCGTCGAGGTCCGCGCACTCGAGCACGTCGAAGCCGAGGATCCCGCCGCTGACGGTGTCCGTCGTCCGCAGCACCCTCCCGTCGCGCACCCTGACGGTCGTGGCGTCCTGGGCCGGCACCAGCACCTCCCCCAGAACACGCCGACCGAGGCCGTCGGTGCTCGCGACCCAGGTGTCGATGTCGGGTCCCTCGGTGGGGTCGGTGTCCGGGTGGTCGTCGCCGGCCACGAACATCATGAAACGCATCGTCTGCTCCTCCGTCGGTCCTGCCTGTTCCGACCCGCGGCGGGGTCAGGACTGATCGGTCCTGCAGTTGGGCCGATCGGGCCACACCGGGACCGGGGTCCCTCCCGGAGCGCCGGCGTGGCTCAGGAGGCCGGTCCCCGGTGCCGAACACCCGTCGTGAGCCCGACCGTCGGGCTCGCGATGGTCAGACGGGTCGTGCAGAAGATGATGTCTCGGTTCCGGCGGGTGAAGGTGAGCACCAGGCTGCTGGTCCTGGTCGTGGCGGCGGTGGTGGGCATGGCCCTGGTGGCCGTCATCGGGGCGTCCCAGGTCCGCAGCACGATCGAGCGCGAGCAGCAGCGCCAGGCGCAGTCCGCGGTCGAGACGGCGCTGGGCGTCGTGGCGTTCTTCGGTGCGCAGGAGACCTCCGGCGAGCTCACCCGGGAGCAGGCGCAGCAGGGTGCCCAGGACGCGCTGCGCGAGCTCCGCTACGCCGGCGAGGAGTACTTCTGGGTCAACGACATGAACCCGACGATGGTCATGCACCCGGTCAAGCCCGAGCTGGACGGCACCGACCTGACCGAGAACGAGGACCCGAACGGCAAGCGGCTCTTCGTCGAGATGGTCGAGGTCGTCGAGGCCGACGGGGCCGGGTTCGTGGAGTACATGTGGCCCAAGCCCGGTGAGGAGGACCCGCAGCCCAAGATCTCCTACGTCGCCGGTTACGAGCCGTGGGGCTGGGTCGTCGGGTCCGGCGTCTACGTGGCCGACCTGGACGGTGCGTTCCGCGCGGAGCTCGTCACGCTGCTGCTGTGGTCCCTGCCGGTCGTCCTGGTCACGGTCGGCCTGTCGCTGCTGGTCTCCCGCAGCATCAGCCGCCCGCTGCGCGCCATGTCCGACGTGCTGAGCACCGGTGACCTGAGCCGTCGTCTCGCCCCGCCGGACGCCGACGGTCGTGGCAACGAGCTCGACCGGCTCGCCGTCGCCATCGACGCCACCCTCGTCAAGGTCTCCGAGGTCGTCGTCGGGGTGACCGCGGCGTCGACCCGGCTCGGGGAGTCCGCCAACGGCCTGTCCGACACCAGCCAGGTCATCGCCGGCACGGCCGAGCGGTCCACGACCCAGACCCACGAGGTCACCGCAGCCGCCGAGGAGGTCAGCTCCGGGATGGACGCCGTCGCCGCCGGGGCGGAGCAGATGGGCGCCTCGATCCGCGAGATCGCCCACAACGCGACCGAGGCCGCCCGGGTGGCCAGCACCGCGGTGTCCGCGGCCGAGAGCGCCAACCAGACCGTGTCGCGCCTGGGTGAGTCGTCGGCCGAGATCGGCAACGTCGTCAAGGTCATCACCGCCATCGCCGCGCAGACCAACCTGCTGGCGCTCAACGCCACCATCGAGGCGGCCCGGGCCGGCGAGGCCGGGCGCGGGTTCGCCGTGGTGGCCAGCGAGGTCAAGGAGCTCGCCCAGGAGACGGCCAAGGCCACCGAGGACATCACGCGGCGGATCGAGACCATCCAGGGCGACACCGCCAGCGCCGTCGAGGCGCTGGGCACCGTGACCGGGATCATCTCCGACATCAACAGCTACCAGACCACCATCGCGTCCGCGGTCGAGGAACAGACGGCCACCACGGGCGAGATGAGCCGCTCGATCCACGGGGCCGCGTCCAGCGGCCGGTCGATCGCCGGCCTGGTGGCCGAGGCGGCGCGGGGGTCGGCCGAGACCCGGGACGGTGTCGAGGCGATCCAGGCCGCGGCCGACGAGCTGGTGGCCACGGCCCAGGAGCTGCACGACTCGGTGGCCGACTTCCGCCGCTGACCCGCCCGCTCGGCCGAGGGCGGCCGGGCCCTGCCCAGCCCCGCGGCGTCGGGCCGCGACCGACGCCGCGGGTTACGGTCGGCGGATGCCCGACACCGCCGAGTCCGTGGGTCCGCCCGTGACCCTTCCCGTGAGCCCGCCCGCCGAGCAGGGGGTCGACGCCCGGGGTGTCACCGCCTTCGTCGAGGCCGTGGACCGGCTGCCCGACGTCCAGGTGCACGGCCTGATGGTCCTGCGGCACGGGCACGTCGTCGCCCGCGGGGCGTGGACGCCCTACCGCCCGGACTCCCTGAGCCGGGTCTACTCGGTGTCGAAGGCGTTCACGACCACGGCGCTGGGCCTGGCGGTGGCCGAGGGTCTGGTCGGTCTGGACGACGAGGTGCTGTCGTACTTCCCCGAGCTGGACGATGACGTCACGGACCCGCGCAGCCGCTCGCTCACCCTGCGGCACCTGGGCAGCATGTCCGCCGGGCACCTGGGCGAGGCGCTGGAGCCCGCGCTGGCGCTCGACCCCGACGACCTGGTCCGCGGGTTCCTGCGGCTGCCGCCCGAGCGTGAGCCCGGCACGCACTTCGCCTACAGCCAGCCCTGCACCTACACCCTGGCCGCGGTCCTGCAGCGGGTCACCGGTCAGCGCCTGAGCGACTACCTGCGCCCGCGCCTGCTGGACCCGCTGGGCATCGGCCCGGTGGCCTGGCAGCAGGACCCTCCCGGTCGCGAGATCGGCTACTCGGGTCTGCACACCGGCGTCGACGCGATCGCGAGCCTGGCCCAGCTGTACCTGCAGCGGGGACGGTGGGCCGGGCAGCAGACGCTGCCCGAGTCGTGGGTCGACGAGGCGTCACGCGTGCAGGTCGGCACCCCCGACGAGGACGACCCCGACTGGCGGCTCGGGTACGGGCTGCAGCTGTGGCGCTCCCGGCACGGCTACCGGGCCGACGGCGCCTACGGGCAGCTCGGGCTGGTGCTGCCGGACCAGGACGCCGTGGTCGCGCTCACCTCGGAGTGCGACTCGGTGCAGCCCTTGCTCGAGGCGGTCTGGACGCACCTGCTGCCGGCGCTGTCCGACGGCGCCCAGGTGTCGACCGAGGCCGACGAGGCCCTGCTGCAGCAGCTGGCCGGGCTGCGCCTGCCCGAGGTCGACGCCACCGGTGCCCCCACGGACCCGCACGCCTGGGACGGCGTGACGCTGACGGCCGGTCGCGGCAGCTCCACCGAGGCGCCGGCCCCGACCTCGGTGATGCTCCGACGGGCGGGCGAGCGGTGGGAGCTCGTCCTGTCCCACGGCCAGGAGGACCTGACGGCGGTGCTGGCCGGAGGCGGTTGGACCACGTCCGAGGCGCCCGTGGTGGACACCGACGGGCGAGAGGTCACCCGGGTCCCGCTCGCGACCAGCGGCGGCTGGGCGCCCGACGGCATGCTCAGCGTCGACGTGGCCTTCCTGCACACCCCCCACAGGCTGCGGCTGCGCGCCTCGCCGGGGACGGGGCAGGTGGACGTCCGGTGGGTGACGCCGCCCCTGTGGGCACCCCGGCTGCAGGACCTGGCCGCGCGGTGGGACCCCGAGCCCGGGCCCGGGCTCAGCCGGCTGTGACGACGGTGGCGCCCACGGCCTCGTAGGTCGACCTCGCCCTGGCGTCGCGGGTGGCGAGAACGGCACCGTGCTGCCTGGACGCCATGCCGACCATGGCGTCGTGGACCGCCCCGCCGGCGACACCGAGCGCAGCCAGCGTCGTCACGAGGTGCGCCGTCTGCTCCGGGCCCAGCAGGAGCGGCGGGGAGAACCGTTCGGCCATCAGGCGTGCGGCGTCTGCGGGTGCGAGCCGCAGGTCACCCGGCAGGCGGGTGAGGACGGAGTACGTCTCGACCTGGGCGTGACCGCTCAGGGCGACCTGACGCCCGTCCCACCACCGGACCACTGCTGCGTGTGCCGCGTGCGTGGTGACGAGCAGGGGGACGGCCACGCTCGTGTCGAGCGAGAGAGGGGTCACCGACGCCCGGAGTCGACGAGGGTGAACACGTCGTCGTCGTCGATGGTGGTCGTCCCGGCCGCCACCAGCACGCCGTCCTCCTCGACGAGCTGAGCCGTCCGCCCGGCCGGCACCAGCTGCAGGCCGGCGCCGTACCGGGAGACGTCGACGCTGGACCCCGGAGCCAGGCCGAGGGCGTCCCGCAGTGCCTTGGGCAGCACGATCCGGCCACCGGAGTCCAACGTCACGCGCATGGGACGACGCTACCATCGCACTCCCATCAGCTTCAGGAGTCGCGGGCCTCCACGGCGGTGTCCGGGTTGTCGCTGAAGACGCCGTCGACGCCGAGGGAGAAGAACAGCTCGTACTCGGCGAACGCGTCGCCGTAGGCCGTGGGGTCGGTACCCACGCGCAGCTCGACGGGCAGGAACGTGTTCTCGTTGCGGAACGTGTAGGGCACGACGCGGAGGCCGCGGGCGTGGGCCCGGTCGACGAGGTCGGTGGGCGCGGCCAGGGTGCCGTCGGCCGCGCGCGGGACGATCCGGTTCTTGTCCGGCCCGATCCAGTCGGCGTACCGGGAGACCCCCCGCAGCCCCTGGTCGGTGAGCAGGTCGGCGTAGGTCTCGGTCCGGCCGGCGGCCACGTAGTCGTACGGCGCGCCGCTGCCCGCGACCAGCTGCACCAGCGGGACCCGGGTCATCCGGTCCAGCTCCTTGAGATTGGCGGTCTCGAACGACTGGACCACCACCGGCGCACCCGGGGTGCGCAGCCCGGCCGCGTCGAGCGAGCGCACCAGGGGCTCCTCCAGCGACAGCCCGATGGAGTCGAAGTACGTGGGGTGCTTGGTCTCGGGCGCGACGCCGATGCGCCGACCGGTCCGCCGGGACTCCGCCGCGGCCAGCTCCAGCACCTCCTCGAACGTCGGCACCTGGTAGCGGCCGTCGTACAGGGTGTTCCGCTGCCGGATCGCCGGGATGCGCTCGACGGCCCGGAGGGTCCTCAGCTCGGCGAGGGTGAAGTCCTCGGTGAACCAGCCCGTGTACGAGACGCCGTCCACGACCTTGGTGGTCCGGCGGTTCGCGAACTCGGGCTTCTGCGCGACGTCCGTGGTGCCGGAGATCTCGTTCTCGTGCCGGGCGACCAGCACCCCGTCGCTGGTGGGGACCAGGTCCGGCTCGATGAAGTCCGCCCCCATGGCGATGGCCAGCCGGTACGCCTCGAGCGTGTGCTCCGGGCGGTAGCCGCTGGCCCCGCGGTGGCCGAAGACGAGCGGCTCGCCCGCGGTGGCCCGGCCCGGGCCGGAGGACGTGCCGGCGCCGGCCGGGGCCGACAGGGTCAGGGTGGTGGCGACGAGGGCGGCGACGCCCAGCAGGGCGACGAGACGGTGACGGCTGCGCACGAGGACTCCTGGGACCGAGGGCTGCGGACACCCCAGTCAAGGCCCGTCACGGGGGAACGGACAACGGACGGCAGGTGAACACTCGTGGCTGCCGGGCGGTCCTCAGCCCAGTCGCCGGGCCAGGACCGCCGCGCCGTCTCCGCCCAGGTCCGTCATCGCAGCGGAGCGCCCGCACGCGGCCATCAGCAGGTCGACCCCGCGGCCGCGGACCGGGGTGCCCTCGCCCCAGCGACCCCCGAGGTCGGTGGCCTCCAGGGCGAGGCCGTCCAGCAGCCCCCGGGGTACGAAGCCGACCGGCCGGCCGGACGTGACGAAGTCGAGGGCGGTCCGCACCGCGCCCGCTGCGGGCTCGTGCGGCAGGCCCAGCGGCCGGCAGACGTCACCGGTGTGCACCACGACGTCGGTCAGCGGCCCCCGCACCCCCACCACCGGCGGTGCGGAGCTGCGGTCCGCGCGTCGGCGCAGCAGGTCGACGAGCACAGCGGTGGGCTGCCCGGCCGTCCGTCGGGCCAGGTCGGTGTTGGCCCGGTGCGGGTCCCCGCGGGCCCGGAGCACGGCGGCGACGAACGCACGCGGTGACGGGTCCAGGGCCGCGACCAGGTGACCGACGACCAGGCGGACGCTCCAGCCTTCGCACAGGCTGGGCGCCTCCCAGTCCGCGGCGGCCAGCCCGTCGAGCAGGTCGGCGAGGCGACGCCGTTCGAGCGTGGCCGCTGCCGCGACCTCCGCCCGCTCCTCGCCGTGCCTGCTCATCGTCCTGGGACGAAGTCCATCGTGTCGGGGTGCGCGCCGGTCCGGCCGTCCTCGCCCTGGTCGAGGTCGTCGAGCCGGGCCATGGCGTCGTCGTCGAGCTCGAAGTCGAAGAGCCCGAAGTTCTCGCGGACCCGCTCCGGGGTGACCGACTTGGGGAACACCACGTGACCGTGCTGGACGTGCCAGCGCAGGACCACCTGGGCGGGGGTGCGCTGCACCTGCTCCGCGACGGTGACGACCGCCGGGTCGTCGAGGACCGCGCCCTGGGCGATGGGGGACCAGGCCTCGGTCACGATGCCGTGCTCCTGGCCGTAGGCGCGGACCGCGTCGTTGCGGAAGTAGGGGTGCACCTCGACCTGGTTGACCGCGGGGACGAGCTCGCACTCGTCGGCCAGGCGCTGCAGGTGGGGGACCTGGAAGTTCGACACCCCGACCGAGCGGGCCCGGCCGTCACGCCTCAGGTCCTCCAGCACCTTCCACGTCGACACGAAGTCGCCGCCGTCGACCGTGGGCAGCGGCCAGTGGACGAGGAACAGGTCGACGTGGTCGGTCCCGAGCTCCTCCAGCGTCCGGTCGAAGGCCCGACGGGCGTCGTCGGGGGAGTGGGCGGCGTTGCTGAGCTTGCTGGTGATGAACACGTCGCCGCGGTCGAGACCCGACTCGCGCAGCGCGTGGCCCACCCCGGCCTCGTTCTCGTACATCTCGGCGGTGTCGACGTGCCGGTAGCCGACGTCCAACGCGGTGCGGACGGCCTTCGCGGTCTCGTCCGGGTCGACCTGGAACACGCCGAAGCCGAGCTGCGGGATCGTGCTGCCGTCGTTCAGCGTGATGGTGGGCACCTGGCCGGTCATGCGTCTACCACTCCTACGGGTCTGCGTCGCGGGCCCCCGGGGGGCTGCCGCGCTGACCCTTCCTGCATACCCAGCACCGGAGGCCCTGAACCGTCGACGGGTCCCTGCCGGACGACCGCCGTAGCGTGGTCGGGTGAGCCCGCTGACGACCCCCGACGGTCGCTACCTCGTGGTGCGGGGCCGGTTGTGGCGGACCTCCGACCCGTCGCTGCCGGCGCCCGAGCGCGAGCGGCTCACCCGCGAGCTGATGACGGCCCGGCGCTACAAGGGCGCGGCCATGAGGTCCGGGGACGACGCCGCGCGCGAGGACGCCCGCTCCCGGGTGGACGCGGCCAAGCACGCCCTGGGGGAGCGGGGCCCGGTGTGGTGGGACGACGGGGCCCCGGACCTCAACCGGCACCTGGCGCGGACGACCGACTACGCCGACTGGTTCGCCACGGTCGACCCCGACCGGTCCTGACCGGGCCACCCCGTCAGGAGAAGCCGCCGTTGCTCTTCAGCAGCTGGCCGTTGACCCACCCGCCCTGCGGCGAGCACAGGAACGTCACGAGGTCTGCGGTGTCCGACGGCAGGCCTATCCGCCCCGACGGTGTCTGCTTCCGGACCGCGGCCTTCACCTCGTCGTCCATCCAGCCCGTGTCCACGGGGCCGGGGTTGACCACGTTGGCCGTGACGCCCAGGTGGGCCAGCTCGTGCGCCGCGGCCAGGACCACCCGGTCCATCGCGCCCTTGCTGGCGCCGTAGGGCAGGTTGCCGACCGTGTGGTCGCTGGTCAGGGCCACGACCCGGCCCGTGCCGTTCGGTGACGCGAACCGGCGGCCGTGCTCGCGGACCAGCAGCCAGGTCGCGCGGGTGTTGACGGCCAGGTGGCGGTCGAAGCTCTCCACCGTGGTGTCCAGCAGGCCGGAGTCCACCGACTCGCAGTGGCACATCACCAGCGCCGTCACCGGTCGGCGCAGCCGTCCCTCGACGAGGTCGTAGACCTCCGCCGGCACCGACGGGTCCGACAGGTCCGCCTCCACGCCGAAGGCCTCGGCCCCCCGCTCGCCCAGGTCGGCCGCGATCCGTCCCGTCGCCCCGTCCTCCTCGCCCCACGGCATCCGCCGGTCGTAGGGGGTCCAGGAGGTGAAGGCGACGTCCCAGCCGGACGTGGCCAGCCCCCGGGCGATCGCGGCGCCGATGCCGACCGTCCGCCCGACGCCGGTGACGAGCGCGACCGGCCGCAGCGACGACGTCCCCGGCCCGACCATGCCGCCGAGGGTAGTCAGACGGGCGTCGGTCGTTCGTGCAGCAGCACGGCCAGCGCGTTCGCGGCCACGACGGCTCCGATGGCCAGCCACGACAGCCAGGCCAGCCGCTCACCCAGCACGACCAGGCCGACCAGGGCCGCCAGCACCGGGTGCACGCTCATGAACAGGCCGAAGAACCGGGCGGGGACCCGCCGCAGCGCGAACAGGTCGACCACCATCGGCACGGCCGAGGCCAGCACGCCCGCGGTGACCGCGAGGGCCAGGGCCGTCGGGGTCGGCGGGTGGTGCAGCAGGACCAGTGCGCCCACCGGGACGAACACGACCCCCGACACCACGGCGGCGGCGGCGGACCCGGCGGCACCGGGCACGCGTCGACCCACGGTGCGGTTGAGCAGGATGTACCCGGCCCAGCAGCTCGCGGCGAGCAGGGCGAGCCCGATGCCGACGTAGTCGGTCGACGGCTGCGGGCGCAGCAGGACGACCACGCCGAGACCGGCCAGGACGGCGCACACCAGGTCGACCCGGCGGCGGGAGGCCACCAGGGCGACCGCGAGCGGGCCCAGGAACTCCAGCGTGACGGCCAGGCCGAGACCGATCCGGTCGACGGCGCTGTAGAGCGTGACGTTCATGGTGCCGAACACGAGCGCCAGCAGCAGCACTGGCCACCACTGCGCCCAGGTGAACGAGCGCAGCCGGGGGCGCGCGAGGAGCAGCAGGGTCACCCCGGCGACCCACTGCCGCACGGCCACGACCCCGACGGGGGTGATGACCCCGAACGCGCTGGCCGCGGCCGCCGCGCCGAGCTGGTTGGACAGCGCCCCGGTGAGCATCAGGGCCAGGCCGGACGGGCGCACCCCCTCCGTGGGGGACACCGGGGCGAGGGTCGGCGCCGTGGCGGTCGTGGTCATGGGTCGACTGTGCTCGCCGGACGTCCATCCGCAGAATGCATGGACGGGCCCGCCCATACGCTCCGGTTATGCATAGGCTCGGATCGTGCCCGTCGAGCTGCGTCACCTGAGGTGCCTCGTGGCGGTCGTCGAGGAGGGCAGCCTCACCGACGCCGGGATCGCCCTGGGCGTCTCGCAGGCCGCCGTGTCCCGGACGCTGGCCGCCCTCGAGGCGGAGCTGGGCGTCACGCTGGTCCGGCGCACCAGCCGTGAGCTGGCGGTGACCGACGTGGGGGCGACGGTCCTGGCCCACGCCCGTCGCGTGCTGGCCGAGGCCGACGCCCTCGTGCGCGAGGCCCGCAGCGGCCACGCCGTCCTGCGCCTGGGATACGCCTGGTCGGCGCTCGGTCGTCACACCCTGCCGTTCCAGCGACGGTGGGATCAGGTCCGGCCGCAGACGGTGCTGCAGCTGGTCCGCACGCACTCGCCGACCGCCGGCCTGGCCGAGGGCACCTGCCCCTTGTCGGTGGTCCGCACCCAGCCCGACCCCCGTCGCTACGACAGCGTGATCGTCGGTCTGGAGCGGCGGGTCTGCGCCGTGGCGGCCGACGACCCGTGGGCCCGGCGGCGCTCGATCCGGTTGGCGGAGATCAGCGACCGCACCCTGCTGATCGACGAGCGGACGGGCACCACGACCTTGTCGATGTGGGCCGAGGGCGAGCGGCCGGCCACCGAGCCGACCAACGACGTCGACGACTGGCTCACCGTGATCGCCACGGGCCGGGCGGTGGGCGTCACCGCCGAGGCGACGGTGTCCCAGTACCCCCGACCCGGGGTGGTCTACCGGCCGATCCGGGACGCGGAGCCGATCGCCGTCCGCCTGGCCTGGTGGCGCGGTGAGCGGCACCCGGCCACGGACACCGCGGTCGAGCTCGCGACGGCCCTGTACCGCGAGGCCTGAGGGCGTCGGCGCGAACGGGTGCAGCCCACCCCGTGGTCCGGGCCACGCTCAGCCGGCCGCGGCCAGCCGGCCCCTGAACGTGCGTCGGTAGGCCTGCGGCGACGTTCCCACCCGGCGGGCGAAGTGGTGCCGCAAGGTCGTCGCGGTGCCGAGGCCGCTGCGCCGGGCGACCTCGTCCACCGACAGGGCGGTGGTCTCCAGCAGGTGCTGCGCCCGGGCGACGCGCTGACCGAGCAGCCAGGCGTGCGGTGACGCGCCCGTGGCGGCCCGGAAGTGCCGGGCGAAGCTCCGGGTCGACATCAGCGACCGGCCGGCGAGCTCCTCGACCCCGAGGTCCGCGTCCAGGTTCTCCTGCGCCCACACCAGGGTGTCCCGCAGCCGCGACGTGTCGTCCACCTCGGGCACCGCTGCGGTCATGAACTGCGTCTGCCCGCCCTCGCGGTGCGGGGGGACGACCATGCGACGGGCGATCTCGTTGGCCACCGCGACCCCGTGCTCGCGCCGCAGCAGGTGCAGGCAGGTGTCGATCCCGGCGGCGGTGCCGGCGCTGGAGAAGATCGGGTCGTCGTCGACGTAGAGCACGTCGGGGTCCACCGTCACCGCGGGGTAGCGCCGGGCCAGCTCGGCCGCGCTGCGCCAGTGCGTGGCCACGGTCCGCCCGTCCAGCAGCCCGGACTCCGCCACCACGAACGCCCCGCTGCAGTGGCTCATCACGCGCCCGCCCCGGGCCACGGTGTCACGCAGGCCCTGCAGCAGCGCCTCCGACGGCATGGCGGCACCGTCCTCCCAGCCCAAGACGCACACCAGGTCCGCCGAGGCCATCCGCTCCAGCCCGTGCTCGGCCAGGATCTGCAGGCCGGTGTCCGTGCGCACCGGCCCCGGGCGCTCGGCGACGACCGCGAAGTCGTACGACGGCAGCCCCTCGTCGCTGCGGTCGTAGCCGAACACCTCCGACACCACCCCAAGCCCGAAGGCGCCGACGCCGTCGTAGACCAGGGCCACCACGTCCTTGAGCACCGGATCAGTGTGGCAGAAAATGAGCGACCTGGGGCAGGTCTGCCACTCGTCGCCGACGCCGGTCCGGCGGACCGTGGTCACGTACCCACGAGGGTGCCCCGAGCGGGAGGAACGACGAGATGGCACTGACGACGACGGTGGAGGACCGGGTCCGGGCGGTCCGGGTCGAGGCGAGCGGGCCCGCGCGGTCCGCGACCACCAGCTCAGGTGGCGGCGGGCTGGACGTGCTGGTCGGCCGGGTCCTGGACGACCCGGACGAGGTGTCCCGCGAGGTGATGGCCGAGGCGGTCCGCGGCCTCGAGGCGCGCGGCGGTGGGTCCCTGGGCGGGACGGCGACCGACACCCGCGTCGTGCTGCAGCGTCGCTTCGGTCGGGCGCTGGGTCGCTCCGGCTGGACCAGCGGGGGTGCCTGAGGTGCTCGCGTCGGTCGTGCTGGTCGCGTCCGCCGTCCTCGTCCTGGCCCTGCTGGGCCTGCCCCGGCGCGGCTCGGTCGGGCCCGGGCCGGCCACCGCGGGCGCCCTGGTGTCACAAGGCGCCCGCACCCTGCAGCGGCTGACGGAGCGGCGCCACCGTCGCCTCGGTGAACCCCCGGTGGTCGCCGGGTCGGTCGCGGACCTACGACCGGCGGGACCTCGACCGGCTCCGTGCGTCAGCTGTCCCGAGAGCTGAGGACGCAGAACTCGTTGCCCTCCGGGTCCGCGAGCACGGTCCAGGTCTCCTCCGCCGACTGGCCGACGTCGACCCGGGTCGCACCCATGGCCAGGAGGCGCTCGACCTCGGCGTCGCGGTCCTGGCTGGTGTGGGGGGCGAGGTCGATGTGCAACCGGTTCTTGACCGTCTTGCCCTCGGGCACGGGGACGAAGACCAGCCCCGGGCTCTGCCGCTCCCAGGGGGTGGCCGCCAGGACCGACTCGTCGACCCAGCCGGGGACGACCGTGCACTCCTCGTCGTCCTCGTAGACGAGCTCCCAGTCCAGGGCCTCGGCCCACCAGCGGGCCTGGGCGGCCATGTCCGTGCAGTCCACCACCAGCGTGTACCAGCGCATCGCCATCAGATCGTCCTCCTCGGTAGGTCGCGCCACCGTAGGGACGGGTCCCGACAGCCGCCAGGTCTCGCAGCGTCCGGCGGCGCCCGGGCTCAGAGCAGCAGCGCCCCGAGCAGCAGGACCACGACGAGTCCGGTCACCCCCTGGACGAGCGTCGCGGCGGTGTGCGCGCGGTAGGCCGTGGTCACCGACATGCCCGAGAACTGCGAGACGACCCAGAAGTACGAGTCGTTGACGTGGCTGACGACCATCGCCCCCGCGCCGATGGCCATCACGGCCAGCACCAGCCCGATGGGGATCGGGCCGAGCTCGCCGGTCAGGCCGAGGGTCTCCATCAGCGGGGCGGCGATCGAGGACGTGATGACGATGGCGGCGGTGCTGCTGCCCTGGGCGGTCTTGAGCAGCGCGGCGATGGCGAACAGCACCAGCAGCGACAGCACCCCGCCGACGCTGCTGCCGTCGCCGAGCAGGGCCTGGATCTGGTCGGGGATCGGGCTGGCGCCGATGACGGCCCCGAACGCGCCGCCGGCGCCGGTGATCGTGATGATGACCGCGGCGTCGACGATGCCCTCGCCGACCCAGGTGCCCAGGGCCTCCTCGTCGCGGCGCGGGGGCAGCAGCAGCAGCGCGGCCACGACGCCGAGCAGCAGGGCGACGGCCGGGACCCCCACGAAGGCGATGACCGTGCCGGCCGCGCCGTCGACCAGCGTGGTGTCCTCGCCGGTGGGCAGGGCCGCGATCGAGCCGACCGCCATCAGGCCGATAGGCAGCAGGACGGGTGTGAGCGAGCGACCCAGCGACGGGATGCGCTCGAACTGGGCCTTGTACTCCTCGAACGACTGCTGCGCGTCGGGCAGCGAGGACTCCAGGCCCGTGGTCATCCGCTGCGCCCAGAGCAGCCCGGCCGCGGCGGTGACGAGCGAGACGCCCATCCCGAACACGATCACCCAGACCAGCCCCGACGGGCCGATGCCCAGGTTGCCGGCCGCCGCGATCGGTCCCGGGGTCGGGGGTACGAACGTGTGCGAGGCGTACAGCCCGGTGGCCAGGGCCGTGCCGAGGACGACGGGGTTCGTGCCGGTCTTGCGGGCGATGGACCGCTGCAGCGGCGACAGCACCACGTAGCCGGAGTCGCAGAACACCGGGATGGACGTGATCCAGCCGATGATCGACATGGCCAGGGCCGGCTGCCGGTCCCCGAGCAGGCGCAGCACGCCCTCGGCGAGGGCCACGGTCGCGCCCGTCCGCTCGAGGACCTTGCCGATGATCGTGCCGAACAGGATCACCAGGCCGATGCCGGCGAGGATGTTGCCGAACCCCTCGGCGACGACGCCGTGAGGTCCTCGATCGCCGGCTCGTCGGCCCCGCTGAGCGCCCCGATCGCGAGCGCCCCCAGGCCGAAGGTGTAGGTCCCGGCCAGGATCGACAGGAACGGGTGCAGCTTGAGCCGGGCGATCAGCAGGACGATGAGCACGACGCTCAGCACGAGCAGGGCGAGCAGGTACGGGCCGGTCGACATCAGCGTCGGTTCCTCTCGGTGGGTGGTCTGCCGAGACCCTCCCACCGCCCGGGGGCGGACGTTGCTTGCCCCGCTTCTGAACGCGCGTTTAAGATACTGAACGTGAGTTCAACCACCGTCGCGTCGGCGGCCGACCTGTCGACCCGGGCCCGGATCCGGGACGCCGCGGTGCTGAGCTTCGCCGGGCACGGGTTCGGGGTGGGCCTGCGGGCGATCGCCAGGGACGCCGGCGTGAGCGCGGCCCTGATCGTCCACCACTTCGGGTCCAAGGACGGGCTGCGGGCCGCGTGCGACGAGTACGTGCTGGGGGCGATCCGGGACGTCAAGACCGACGTGGTCACCGGCGCCACGGTCTCGAGCCTGTTCGCCCAGCTCGTCGCCATGGACGACTACGCCCCCCTGCTCGGCTACGCGCTGCGCAGCCTGCAGGCGGGCGGCGACCTGGCCCGGGACTTCGTCGACCACTTCGCCGCCGACGCCGAGGTCTACTGCGCCGCCGGGGTGGCCGCCGGGACGATGGTGCCCAGCCGCGACGAGAAGGCGCGGGCCCGCTACCTGACGGTCATGGGGTTCGGGGCGCTGCTGCTGGACCTCACCCTCAACCCGCCCCAGGACCCGACGGACCTCAAGGCCGTGCTCCACGGCTACCTGGAGCGGACCGGTCTGCCGTCGGTCGAGCTGTTCACGCACGGCCTGATGACCGACAACACCATGCTCGACGCCTACCTGCTCTACATCGGCGACCCGCCCGCCGCCGGTTCGTCCGGCGGCCCGCGCGAGCCCTCGCCGCCGACCTCAGCCACCCGGGAGTCCCAGCCGTAGAGAGGTCCCCACCATGAGCAGCACCCACCGCAGCACCGACGGACCGGTCATCGACATCCGTTCCCTCACGAAGGCCTTCGGCGCCGTCCGCGCCCTCGACGAGCTCGACCTCGAGGTCGCCCCCGGCGAGGTGCACGGGTTCCTCGGTCCCAACGGCTCCGGCAAGTCCACCACCATCCGCGTCCTGCTGGGGCTGTTGCGGGCCGACTCCGGCACCGCCCGCCTGCTGGGGGCCGACCCGTGGCACGACGCCGTCCGGCTGCACCGCCGGCTCGCGTACGTGCCCGGCGACGTCAACCTGTGGCCCCGGCTCACCGGGGGCGAGGCCATCGACCTGTTCGCGAGCCTGCGCGGCGGGGTCGACCGGGCCCGCAAGGCCGAGCTGCTGGAACGGTTCGACCTGGACCCGACGCGGCGCACCCGGACCTACTCCAAGGGCAACCGGCAGAAGGTCGCCCTGGTGTCGGCCCTGGCCAGCGACGTCGAGCTGCTCGTGCTCGACGAGCCCACGTCGGGCCTGGACCCGCTGATGGAGCTGGAGTTCCAGCGCTGCGTGAGCGAGGCGGCCGCGCAGGGGACCACGGTCCTGCTGTCCAGCCACATCCTCGCCGAGGTCGAGAAGCTGTGCGACCGCGTGACCATCATCCGCGGCGGCCGGGCCGTGCAGACCGGCACGCTGGCCGACCTGCGCCACCTGACCCGCAGCTCGGTCAGGGTCGTCACCGGCGGCGACGCAGGCGCCGTCCAGCACGTCGACGGGGTGCACGACTTCGTAGCCGACGGCCGCACCCTGCACTTCACGGTCGACGACGTCGCCCTGTCGCGCGTCGTGAGCACCCTGGCCCCGGCGGACATCCGCAGCCTGGTGATCACCCCGCCCACGCTGGAGGAGCTGTTCGTCCACCACTACGGCGTGCACGACGCCGACGTGCAGCCGCACGCCGTCGCCACCGGCGGTGCGTCGTGAGCACCCTCACCCGGCCCCGACCCGTCGCGGTGGACCCCGCCGGGGCCCGCGGTCGTGGGGCCTTCGTCGGTACGGCGCGGCTGCTCCGGTTCGCGCTGCGCCGGGACCGGCTCCGGATCCCGCTGTGGGCGCTCGGCCTGGGCGGCCTGATCGGGTACTTCGCGCTCGTCATCCCGGTCGCCTACCCCGACCCGGCCGCGCTCCAGACCCGGGCGGCGCTGATGGCCGACCCGTCCGGGGCGTTCATGACCGGGCCGGGCTACGGCCTGGCGGACTACTCGTTCGGCGTGATGATCGCGAACGAGATGCTCGGGATGCTGGCCGTCGGGGCGGCGCTGATGTCGATTGTCCTCGTCACGCGGCACACCCGCGCCGAGGAGGAGTCCGGTCGGGCCGAGCTGGTGCGTGCCTCGGTGGTGGGGCGGCACGCCCCGCTCACCGCGGCCCTGCTGACCCTGCTGGTCGCGAACCTGGCCGTCGCCTCGACCGTGGGCGTCGCCCTGGTCGCCAACGACCTGGCGGTCGCGGACTCCGTGGCCGTGGCGCTCGGGGTCGCGATGGTGGGCCTGGTCCTGGGCGCGGTCACCGCGGTGACGGCGCAGCTGGGGGAGTCGACCCGGTCCTCCTCCGGGATGGCGGGAGCCGTCCTGGGCCTGGCCTACGTGCTGCGCGGCGTCGGGGACGCCCAGCAGACCGGCGGCAGCCTGCTGTCGTGGCTGTCCCCGATCGGCTGGGCGCAGCAGACGAGGGCCTTCGTCGACCTGCGCTGGTGGCCGCTGCTGCTCGGTGTCGTCCTCGCGGTCCTGCTGGTCGTCGGGGCCTACGCCCTCGTGGGTCGGCGTGACGTCGGGGCCGGGCTGCTGGCCGCACGCCGTGGACCGGCCGACGCCACGGCGGCGCTGCTGAGCCCGGTCGGGCTCGACTGGCGGCTGGAGCGGACGTCCGTCCTGTGGTGGTCGGTGGGGCTCGCGGTGTTCGCCCTGCTGACCGGGTCGTTGGCGCAGGGCATCGTCGACAGCTTCGAGTCCCAGCCGCAGCTGGCCGCGATCTTCGGCGAGCAGGGCCAGACCGACCTGCTGCGGGCGACGATGGCGGCGTTCCTCGGGTTCTTCGCCATGGCGGTCGCGGTCTACGCGGTCGTGTCCACCAACCGGCTGCGTCGGGAGGAGACCGAGGGGCGCACGGGCGCGGTTCTCGCCACCGGCGTCAGCCGTCACGCCTGGCTCGGCTCGTCGGTGGCCGTGACGACGCTGGGCGCGGCGGTGCTGCTGGTGGTGAACGGGATCGCGCTGGGCGTCGGGGCCGGTGCCTCGGTCGGCGACGCGTCCCTGGTCGGCGAGTTCGCCCTGGCGTCACTGGCCTACCTGCCGCTGGTGCTGTGCTTCGTCGGTCTGGCCGCGCTCGGTTACGGCCTGCGCGCCGGGACCTGGTGGGTGTGGCTGCTGCTGGTCGCCTCGATCCTGGTCGGGCTGTACGGGCCGGTGCTCGACCTGCCGGAGGTGGTGCTCGACGCCGCCCCGTTCGGCCTGGTGCCCGCGGTGCCGGCCGAGGACCTCGACGTGGTCCCGCTGCTGGGGATGGCCGCCGTGGCGGTCGCCCTGCTCCTCGCGGGCGCGGCGGCGTTCCGGCGACGGGACCTGACGGCCTGACGGGTCGCGGGGCCGGTGCGACAGCCGGCGCAGGCCCGTGGGTCGGGCTGGGCGTCAGCGACCGAGCAGGGCCGTCGTCGCCTGGTCCTCGTGGCCGCCGAAGTACTGCTGCAGCACCGCGGCGAAGCGTGGCTCGTCGGGGTCGGCGCGGGCGAACAGCGTCATGGACGAGCGCAGCTTGAGGGCGTCGACGTCCCCCAGCACCGTCACCGGGTCGGACCCGGGCAGGGACAGCAGGGCGTCGACGCACTCGAGCAGCCGCGGGCCGAGCACGGGGTGCGCCAGGTAGTCCTGGGCGTCGACCAGGTCGGCGACGGCGTAGCGCTGCGCCGTGGCGCTACGGCCGAGCCCGGCGAGCTGCGGCAGGACGAACCACATCCAGTGGCTGCGCTTGCGACCGGTCCGCAGCTCGGCCAGGGCGGCGGCGTACGTACCGCCGGCCTCCTGCGCGCTCACGAACCGCTGGAGCCGGTCGGGTCCCTGGGTGTCCTCCACGGCGGTCAGTCGATCCCCACGACGCCGCCGACGTCGTCGAACACGCCGTCGGGGGTGGGCAGCGTCGCCCACCGGTCGACCGGCCAGACCCGCAGCACCGCGCGGCCCACGACGTGGTCGAGCGGCACGAACCCGTCGCCGTAGTCGGCCTGCAGGGCGCGCGAGTCGTTGGACACCGAGCGGTGGTCGCCCATCACCCACAGCCGGTCCGGCGGGACCTCCACGTCGAACTCGGTCAGGCTCGGCTGCTCGCCGGGGAACAGGTAGGGCTCGGTGATCGGCACCCCGTTGACCAGCACCCTCCCCTGGTCGTCGCAGCACTCGACCGTGTCACCCGGCATGCCGATCACGCGCTTGATCAGGTGCGTGCCCGAGTCCGCGGGCAGCAACCCGACGAACGTCCCGACCCGCTGCAGCAGGTTGGGGTCGGACAACGGCGTGCTCAGCCACTCGTTGGGGTCGACGAACACCACGACGTCGCCGCGTTCCATGGTCAGCGGGCCGGGCTCGAGCTTGCTGACCAGGACGCGGTCCTGCACCAGCAGGGTGTTCTCCATCGAGGGCGACGGGATGGAGAACGCCTGCACGAGGAACGTCTTGACCAGGACCGCCACCACCAGCGCGACCGCGACGGTCGCCAGCAGCTCCAGGGCCTCACGTCCGAGGCGGCGCCGCCGGCTCCGGGGCGCGTCGGGCGCAGGCGTTGCCGCCGAGTCAGTCACGCCCGTTCCCCTCACCCGCCGTCGTCCGTCGGGCGCACGCTACCGGGGTCGGCTGGGTGCTCCCGCCGCGGCCTCCCGAGCTCTTGCCAAACCCTTGACAACCGGGGACGACTATTAGTTACTCCGCACATGACTTCTCCCCCCGGTGTTGCCCGTAGGACCCTGCTGACCTCGGCCGCCGCGGCGGCCGGTATCTCGATCGTGGGGGTGCAGCCGGTCGCGACGGCCGCGTCCGCGACGGCCGCGTCGACCCCGACCGCCTCCGGCCCGGCCCGACCGGACCGGGCCGCCACGACCCAGACCCCGGACCGGGTCCTGCGGGGGATGCTCCGCGAGGTCGACCCGGCGCGCATCGAGGCGATCGTGGTGGCGCTCGCCGGGTTCGGCACCCGTCACACCCTGTCCAGCCAGACCGACCCGGTGCGCGGCATCGGCGCCTCGCGGGACTGGATCTTCGCCCGGCTGCAGGAGATCGCGGCGACGTCGGGCGGGCGGATGACCGTCGAGCTGCAGTCGTACGTCCAGCAGCCCGCCTCGCGCATCCCCGTGGCCACCACCATCACCAACGTCGTCGCCACGCTGCGCGGGTCGGTCACGCCCGAGCGCGTGTACGTCGTGTCCGGTCACTACGACTCCCGCGCCACCGACGTCGACGACTTCACCAGCGACGCGCCGGGGGCCGACGACGACGCCTCCGGGGTGGCGGCCGTGATGGAGATGGCCCGGCTGATGGCGACCCGCGAGCCCGAGGCCACCATCGTGTTCGCCGCGGTCGCGGGCGAGGAGCAGGGCCTCTACGGCGCGCGGTACCTGGCCACGCAGCTCCGGGCGGCCGGCGCCGACGTCCAGGCCATGTTCACCAACGACATCATCGGCAGCGGCACGGGCGACAGCGGTGAGCCCGACCCCCGGACCGTGCGGCTGTTCGCCGAGGGCGTCCCGACGTCGGAGACCACCCAGCAGGCCAACCGCCGTCGCTCCGTCGGGGGCGAGAACGACTCCCCGACCCGGCAGCTCTCCCGCTTCGTCGAGGACGTCGCCCAGCGCCCGGCGACGCCGATGGACGTGCGCGTGATCTACCGCCGGGACCGGTTCGGTCGCGGCGGCGACCACATCCCGTTCCTCGAGCAGGGCTACCCGGCGGTCCGGTTCACCGAGCCCGAGGAGGACTTCGACCACCAGCACCAGGACGTGCGGGTCGAGGACGGCGTGCAGATCGGGGACCTGCCGGAGTTCTGCGAGTGGGACTACATCGCCGACGTCACGCGGGTGAACGCCGCGGCGCTGTGGACCCTGGCCACCGCGCCGGGCACGCCCCGGGGGGTCCGGCTGCTGACCAACCGGTTGACCAACGAGACCGACATCGTGTGGACCCGCGGCACCGACCCCGACCTGGCCGGCTACCAGGTGGTGTGGCGGGAGACCACCGAGCCGCGGTGGACGAACCTGGTGCCCGTCGGCGACGTCACGGCCGTCACCCTCGACATCTCCAAGGACAACGTGTTCTTCGGGGTGAGGGCCGTCGACCGGGACGGTCACGCGAGCCCGGTGGCGTTCCCGGCCTGACGTCGGGCGGGGGGCCCGCGTCCGGCGGGTGTCGATATCGTTGTCGGACCGGGTCCCGCCCGGCCGTCCGGGGGCGGGGGGG
>JBBSQH010000019.1:0-60068 GCA_038258055.1 Actinomycetales bacterium | reverse complement strand
CCTGCTCGCCACCTTCGACGCGGACCTCGACGACGTCCAACCCGAAGAGCTCAAGGCCGCCTGCGCCACGCTCGCCCGCCGCTACCAACGCGCCAGCGGGCGTCCCTAGCGAAGACCGAGGTTTCGTGCCGGTTGAGGATCCTCTGCCGGACGAGCCGCAGCGGTGGCCCTCTCGCCCGTTTCCGGGTCGGCAGCGGCCCCCCGGCGGGGGTGGTACCGGTAGCGGGTCGTCTATCGGTACGGACTAGAGGAATTTCGGCATCTTCGGCAGGTCGATGACCTGGTGCATGACACCACCGCGGCGTTTGGCCTGGTACATCGCGGCGTCGGCGTCAAAGAGCAGCTGAGGGGTGATGGTCTCGCCGCGTCCGGAGAACGCCATGCCAACGCTGACCGAGATCCTGAGCTCAAGCCCGCGCAGGGTGAAGGGTGCCGTGAACGCCTGGTTGATTCGAAGGGCCAGGCCCTCGGCGTCGGCGACATCGTTCAGGTCCTCGACGAGGAACACGAACTCGTCACCGGAGACGCGGGCCAGCGTGTCGCCAGGTCGCACGAGGTGCGAGAGGCGCTGCCCGACGGAGACCAGCAGCTCATCACCGGTGCCGTGGCCGTGGGTGTCGTTGATGGCTTTGAACCCGTCGAGGTCCGCGAACAGCACTGCCGCGATGCTGTGGGACCGCTGGGCACGTTGTGCGGCGTGCTCCAGGCGCTGTTCGAGCAGGGCCCGGTTGGGAAGTCCGGTGAGGGAGTCGTGCATGGCGGTGTGGTGGTAGCCGTCAGAGAGGGTGCGGGCCTGATCTCTGGCTTGAGCGTTGAGCAGGTAGGCGGCGGCGACGTCCGCGAGGGTCTGGGCGGCGGCCATGTCGTCCTCGCCCAGCGGCCCGACCTGGTCCCGGTACAGGTCGAGGGCGCCGAGCCTGCCCGCTCCGTCCATCAGGGGGAACGTCCAGACCGCGGCCAGGCCGGCCGCGACCGCGAGTGGCCTGAAGGTGGGGAATCGCGGGTCGCTGGCGAGGTCCGGCACCGCGACGCTGGTCCCACTCGTGAAGGCGGCCAGGCAGGGTCCCTCGCCGACATCCGTCTGCAGACGCTCGAAGCGCAGCGCCGCCGCATCCGAGGCGGCGATGTAGTGCGGGACCATCCGGTCTGAGATCAGGGTGACCCCGGCGGAGGACACGGGGAGGATTTCGACGATGCGCTCGACCAGGTGGTCAAGGATGCTTTGGATCGAGAAGTCCGTCGTGAGCGTTCTCGCGAAGTCGGTGAGGACGGACAGCAAGATGCGCTGCTGGACCATGGCCGCCCCTGAATCGCGCATCGAGTCGGCTGCGGGTCCAGGCAGAGCACGTCGAACGACGTGATGTCCTTCACGCTACTCCCCATGCGCACGGGTGGGGCCTCTTCGTGATCAAGATGCAGGCGCGGGTCGACGGTGCGCACGGCCTCATCGGTGGACTCCTCAACTGGGGCACGTGCACCACGACCAGGATGTGGACTGTGTCGGGCTAGCCTGCTGGGGTTGGACGACGTGGTGGAGGTGTGGTGGACGACCAGGAGTTGAAGAGCGCGCTCGGCGACGCCATCGCGGGCGCACCCACCCCGTTGGACGCGGCTGACCGCCTCTGCAACGCGTGCGTGGAGCTCTTGGCCGTCGACGGTGCCTCGATCTCTTACATGGGCGACGGCAGCATGCAGGGGACCTTCGGGTCCAGCGGTGAGCTCAGCCGGACGCTGGACGAGCTGCAGTTCACCTACGGCGAGGGGCCGTGCATGGACGCCATCACCGAGCAGCGGCCTGTGCTGGCCCCTCATCTGGATGGTGCCTTCGAGGCCCGTTGGCCGGCGCTGACGCAGGCGGTGCTCGGCCACGGCATCCACGCGGTCTTCGCGCTCCCGGTGGCCGTCGCCAGCACGCCGATCGGTGCGCTGGACCTGTTCCGGCGCAGCAGCGGTCCGCTCGAGGCTTCCGCGATGACCGGCGGGATGTACGCGGCCAAGCTCGCTGCGATACCCCTGCTGGACCTGATGACCGCCGACACCGACTGGCAGTCGGCCGCAGAAGGCCGGGGTAGCTGGGAGCAGCTGGAGTCGTTGGAACGCGTCGAGGTGTACCAGGCCACCGGGATGATCATCGCGGCTCTGGGCGTCAGCCCCGCCGACGCCCTGGTCCGGCTCCGGGCCCACGCCATCATCCGCGGCCTCAGCGCCAGCGAAGTCGCCTACCAGATCCTGAACCGGCGCCTGGTCCTGAGCGAGGACGACTGGCACGAGGCCGGCGACGACGACAGCCGGCGCACATGAGCAGCCGCGAGGACGACATCGTCGCGTCCTTCGTGTCGATGTCCGGGAGCCTGGCCCGAGGACTCGACGTGAACGAGCTCCTCACCCAGCTCGCCGCCGACTGCGCCCGCCTGCTCGACGTCAGCGCCGTGGGCCTGCTGCTCGCCAACTCCCAGGGTGTGCTGCACGTCGTCGCGGCGTCCTCCGAGCGCGTCGCCGACCTCGAGGCCTTCCAGGCCCAACGTCAACAGGGCCCGTGCCACACATGCTTCATGGACGGCCAACCGGTCGACGTCCCCGACCTGGCCGCCGTCGCAGCCAGGTGGCCCGACTTCGCCGCGGTCGCCGCGCGGGCAGGATTCGCAAGTGTGCACGCCGTGCCGATGCGGCTGCGAGACACCATCATCGGCGCACTAAACCTCTTCGGCGCCAGGACCGGCCCGCTGAACGAGGCCGATCTCAGGCTCGCCCAGGCCCTGGCCGACGTGGCAACGGTCGCGCTCATCCACGATCAAGCCGCGTCCGACACGCACCGGGTCAACGAGCAGCTGCACAAGGCCCTCGACAGCCGAGTCGTCGTCGAGCAGGCCAAGGGTGTTGTGGCCTTCAGCGGCGACCTGGACATGCCCGAAGCGTTCGCGGCGCTGCGCCACTACGCACGCGACCACAACATCAAGCTGACCGACCTCGCCACCGCCCTGGTCCACCGCGCCGTCCCTGCCGCGATCGTCCTCGAGCACGCCCGGACCCGGAGCACCTGACCTATTCGACGAGTGGTGACCAGCCGCGTCGGTCAGCCCTCACCGTTGACTCGCTGACGCCGAAGGGCGGGCTGCCACTGAGGTCTCCATCAGGAATGGGGGGACGCCGACCCGGACGTCGACCGCTGAGGGCGGGGTCGGCTCCTCTGGGCGTCAGGACACGTCCTCGTCGGGGCTGGTCGCGGCGGGTGGTGTTCGATCAGCTGGTCGGACAGAGGAACGGCTCAGGTGGGCTCGTCCATGTGGCCGGTGGCGACCAGACGTTCCGCGATTGCGCGGAGCTTCTCGTTGCGGTGCTGGCTGACGCGGACGAGCATCGCGAACGCCTGTTCCGGTGTCACCCTGTGCCGCTCGATCAGGATGCCTTCGGCCCGCCCGATGACCTGTCGCGTCTGGACCGTGCGCGACAGCGAGGCGTGCTCGTGGGCGGCGGCGTAGGCCACGGCGGCGTGGGCGGCGAACATGAGGCCGATGTGCTCGGACTCGTCGTCGAACGCTCCCGATCGACGTGAGAACAGGTTGAGCGCCCCGAGGTCGTCGCCCTCTACGTACAGCTGCAGGGCCATCATGCCGAGAGCGCCGGCCTCCGCTGCGGCTGCGGTGAAGCGTGGCCAACGGTCGTCGGTGGCCATGTCTGGGACCCGGACCGTCAGGTGCTCGTAGGCCGAGGTGAGGCAGGGCCCCTCACCAAGCCTTTCCTGCAGGTCGTCGACGATCTGCGGGAGGTCGCCCGACGCGGCGTCCGAGGTCACGCGGCGACGGCCGAGGACGACGCTGATGGAGGCCTCGTCACACCCCGGGACCAGCTCGACTGCGGCTCGGACGATCTCCGCCAGTGTCTCGTGCGGGTCCTGCTGCTGCTGGACGGTGCGGGCGAAGTCGCTGAGCTGCGCCGCGAGCCCGTCCTGCCCGTCGGAGGTCCCGGTCGCGGAGGAGGACGGCTGTCCACGTCCGACTTCTGTTGACACAAGCTTCTTCTTCCGCTGGCGTGGGTGGCGGTCTTGGCGATCAGCGTGCCGCAGGACGGTAGACCTGGCTACTGTGATCCGGCGCGCCGGTGTCGATCTTGTCAGGAGCAGGGTGGCAGGCATCGCCAGCGGGTGGAGCACGGATGGCAGCGGGGACGAGGACCCGACGCGAAGGAGCAGCTGACCAGCACGCGAGCTGGGGGAGCCTGCCTGCCGGGGTGCGCGGGCACCCGATGGAGCGGGATCGCCTGGACTCCCTGCGGTCCTATGGCGTTCTCGACACTCCCGCCGATTCGGCCTACGACGCCGTGACCGCTCTGGCCGCGCAGCTGTGCGGGACCCCCATGGCCACCGTGACCCTCGTCGACTCCAACCGGCAGTGGTTCAAGTCGATTGTCGGCCTCGGGGTCAGGGAGACCCCCCGGGACGTGTCTTTCTGCGCGCATGCGGTCGCCGACAACCAGGTCCTGCTCGTACGGGACGCCCGCACCGACCCCCGGTTCCGCGACAACCCCCACGTCACGGGTGAACCTGGTATCCGCGGCTACCTCGGAGTACCCCTGGTGGGACGCGACGGGCTCCCCCTCGGCACCCTCGCGGTGCTGGATCGACGTGCGCGTCGCTTCGGCGCACGCCAAGTATCAGCGATGCAGGCACTGGCCGGCCAGGTCGTGATCCTGCTCGAGCAGGACCGGCGCGACCGGCTCGACGGCCCGCTGCAGCCGCACGTGCTGCAGGACGCCCGCGACCCCGGCCGTCTCCGCCGGGCCCTGGACGACGGCGAGCTCGTCCCGTCCTACCAACCCATCATCGACGTGCGCACAGGACGGGTCCACGGGGTGGAGGCGCTGCTGCGGTGGGAGCACCCGGAGCTGGGGACCCTGCCTCCGCTGGCGTTCCTGCCGGCCCTGGAGGCGACCGCCCTCGTCGTCCCGGTCGGCCGGTCGGTGCTGAGCGCCGCCTGCGAGCAGCTGGCTGCCCTGCGTCGTCAGCACCTGAGCCTGCCCGCAGGGGTGGCCGTCAACGTCGCCGGTGGCCAGCTCGCCCGGCCCGGACTGGCACGCGACGTCCTGGACGCCCTCGAACGGCACGACGTCCCTGGCTCGCTGCTGACGCTGGAGCTGACCGAGCACACCGAGCTCCCCGACATGGACCTGGCGCGCCGCGAGCTCGAGCTGGTGTCCGCCATGGGCGTCCACGTCGTGGTCGACGACTTCGGGGCGGGCTGGAGCAACCTGACCCGGCTGCTCGACCTGTCGGTGGACGGGCTCAAGATCGACCGGCGCATCGCGGCCGCAGTCCTGGACGACCCCCGGGCCGCGACGGTCGTCGCCTCGACCGTCGCGATGGCCCATGCCCTGGGCCTTGTCGTCACCGCCGAAGGAGTGGAGACCGTCGAGGTCCGAGACCACCTCCGCGACGTCGTTTGTGACCTCGTCCAGGGCTGGCTCTACAGCCCCGCTGTCGCAGCGGCTGCTCTCCCCGACCTGCTGCGCAGCCTGCATGCCGCCCCGGCCACCGCCCCGACACCGTCGAAGCAGGAGACGGCACACCGCTCAGGCGTCCCGCGGTGACCAAGACCCCGCCACACCTTCTTGACCCACCAGTCAGACCTGTCTCCATGTGTAGCGCCGCATGCCGTGGGAGAGATCCCGTGCTGACCGGTTCCACCCACGCGAGTCTCGCCAGCCTTCGGAAGGAGCTGTTCCGTGGTCCAACTGTCGCCGTCGCCGACCATTGCCCGTGAGGCCCGCAAGGTGGTCAACGACCAGCTCGTCGCGCTCGGGCGACCTGACCTCCTCGACGACGTCACCACCGTGGTCACCGAGCTGGTCGTCAACGCCGTGATCCACGCCCGCACCATGGTCGGGCTGACGGTCGAGCCCGCCGGTGCCGGTGCCGATGCCGGCGTCCGGGTCGGGGTGTCGGACGGCTCGCCCGTCATCCCGCGATGGACCCCGGCGGCGTTGTCCGCCACGAGCGGACGAGGACTCATCCTCGTCAACCGGATGACCAGCGCGTGGGGGGTGGAACGCCACGACAGCGGCAAGACGGTCTGGGCGGTGATCGAGCGGCCGGCCGTGTGGGAGGAGGAGAGCAGCTTCGAGGAGTTGCTGGCCCAGTGGACCGACGACGACGAACCAGCCCCGGCCGCGCCCTCCCTCACCGAACAGGTGCAGGTGCTCCTCACGGTGGACGTGGCGCAGATGCTGGACAGCCGCGCCCACACCGAGGACCTCGTCCGTGAGCTGCAGCTGCTGGTCTTCGACAACGACGGGGCTCGAGCCGCCGCCCCCGTGGTGCAGCTGGCCCACCGACTGGCCTCGGCGACCAAGGCCTTCTACGACGGCCGACGCCAGATGCTCACCCAGACGTTGAAGGCAGCCCAGCGGGGACAGAGCGACGTCACGCTCGACCTCCACCTGCCCCGGGGCGACCACGAAGCGGCCCGCCAGTGGCTCGCCGTCCTGGACGAGGCCGACACCCTCGCCTCGCACGGTGCCCTGCTGCTGCCCCCGTTCCCGCCTGGCCTGGTCAAGTTCCGACGCCACTACATAAACGCCATCATCACCCGCCTCCAGAAGGCGTAAGAAGCATCACCGACCTCGCCCAGGTTGCCGATGGGCGGCGCAGCGGAGCCCCGCCACGGTGACGACACGCGACGGGTCTGCTGCACAACCAGGTGACACGAGGTCTACGCGCCCAGGCATCGTCCCGGTCCACGATCCCCCATCGGCGTGATCTCGTACAAGGCGGTGCTGCGAGCCCCCGAAGCGCTTGCGGTCGCGGCGGGCCTTTCGGCGTCGTCGTGCAGCGCTGGCCTCAACTCGGCGACCCAGCGCTTGGCGTGCGTCCGGCCCCGGCCGCGGCGTCTCGTCGTGGCGGCTCCTTCTGACCTCGGACGCTGTGCAAGTAAGGTGGGCCTAACCAGTTTGCACTACCGATGGAGGCCACATGTACGCGACACCGCTCCTGGACCTCGCCCCACGCAGCGACGCGAGCCGCCGCCACGTGCTGCAGGGTGCGGGCCTTGCCGCGCTCGGCGCACTGCTGAGCGGGTGTGCGTCCACAGACCCGACGGCGTCCCCGAGCGAGGCCGGCACCAGGACCTTCGAGCACGCACTCGGCACTACCGAGGTGCCGGTGTCGCCCACGCGCATCGTGACCAGCTCCTCGACCGCCATCACCTGGCAGCTGGCCACCCTGGGCGTGCTCCCGATCGCGACCTCCGCCGCCCCACTGGACGATCCGACCGTCTACATCAGGTTGTCCGACCCGGAGGCAGCGGCAGCCCTCGACGGAATCGTCAGCGTGGGCGAGACGGAGCTCAACCTGGAGGCCATCGCCTCGCTGCGGCCCGACCTGATCGTCGGGGGCGACTGGGACGCAGATCTCTACGACCAGCTGTCCGGCATCGCCCCGACCGTCCTGATCCGCTCGGACCAGCCCGACGACCGGTACCTGAGCGTCCAGCGGCAGCTGGCCGAGCTCACCGGGACGATGGACGTCCTGGAGCGGCTGCACGATGGGTACGACGCCCGTATCGCTGCCCTGCAGGACCGCTACGGCACCGAGAGCTGGTCGCAGCTCACCTGGCTCGTTATCGACGAGGTCGACGCAACCGCCAGCCCGTACCTCACGAACCTGACTGGCGCCGGCCCTGCCCACCGGGTCCTGACGGACCTGGGCGCGATCCTGGCACCGTCCGGGGCCGATCTCGCCCAGGGGGAGCCCTTCGCCGAGGTCAGCCGGGAGCTCGTCCCCGGCCTCGACGCCGACGTCATCTTCGTGGCCCCTCCGTGGGGTCAGCTGGCGCAGGACCCCGACACACCGGTGTCGCAGGAGATCCTCGACCTGCTCGCCACCTCGACCGCTGGTCGGCTCGGCCAGGTCTACAAGGTCGGGCTTGCGTGGACCAACGCGAACGTCGCGTCCTTCGAGGCGATCCTCGACGACATCGAGGCCCAGCTCGAAGACCGCGGTGGCGACTTCTTCGAGGTCGCCACGGACTGAGCCACCGCGCCACCCAGACACGGCGCCCCGTCGGACAGTTCCGCGCCACGGCGAGTCAGGCGCGGACTTGCTACGGAGAATGAGGCACCGGCGGACCCGACACGGCATGTGCTGCGCCGATAGACGACCCCCTGCTGACACAGCTGCAGGTCAGCAACCCGTCGACGTCGACGCGCGCGGTAGCCGTCCCAGTAGCCCCGTCCGGACCTCTTCGCCGGGACGGGGGCGTCCAACGGGGCACCCCTACCCCGGCCCGGAGCCCCGGCCGCCGCATGACCCGTCGTCTCACTACCAAGGTTCTGACACGCCCTCCATGAGCCGGCCATCCAGCCCTCACAACCCAGGCGCCGCCTGAACACTGCGTGTCTCACAGGTCGCTCGAGGCGACCACCGCCGCCCAACTCGCCGCCATCCAGGCCCAACTCGCGCGGATCGAGGACGTCGTCCACGACATCCAGCTGACCGTCAACCACGTCGCCGCGTTCATCGCGACCCAGCAGCGGGCCACCGTCCACGCCGCCCTCGACGCTGTCCACGACGCCCATGACCATGCCACCCGCACGGGACGCCTTACCGACACCGACTGGCAGCGACTCAACGACTACGAGCGGGTCCTCGAGGCGCAGGTGCGGGCCGTCGCCGACGAGCTCGCCCGCCGCCTGGGCGCCGGCAGCGACCTCGACGGGCACCCCGATCACGACGCCAAGACGATGGCCGGTATCAACCCGGCACGCGTCGCCGGGCTCGTCCAGCTGCACCGTGCCCTCGTCGGCGGCCTCCGCCGCTGGCACGAGCTCCTCCTGCTCCACAAGATCCAAACCGACGAGTTCGACGAGGACGACGCCCGTAGCGCCGATAGGCGGCTCCGCGGCCTGCGCACCCAGCACAGGGACCTCCTCGCCGACGTCACCCGGCTCGCCGACCAGGCCGACCAGACCAGGCCCCGCAGCAACTAGAAGCGCCTCGGCGAGGACGGCATCGTGCTCGGCCGCCGCAACGACACCAAGCACCTCGGCTCCGTCCACGACGGCCGTGACCAGCTGCAGGCCAGCGTCACCGCGAGCACGCCATCGCCCGCCCTCACCGACCACCCCCACGACGCCCGCACCAGCGGAGCCGGCGACGAGACGGGCCGCGGGCCCGACGCGGCGGTGCCCGGAGCCGACCCCACCGACCCCGGGGCGGACATCGCCGAGTCCGCCTGACCGGACGACGTGACCTGCCAGGCCGGCCCAGTCCGCGGGTCGACTAACTCGATGGCCGTCCCTTGCGCACCCGAGCCCGGCTGGCCGCGCGCCGTCGTCTGCACTGCCGTGGCCGTCTATATCCGGCGCACCTCGAGGGCGTAACCGCGAACGTCTAATCGCCAGCCGATCTGACCGCGCCCGGCGGGTTCGTAGCCGGTGGTGAGGAGCTGCTGGAGGGCATCGTCCGTGTCAGGCCAGCCTTCGTCCCATTCCGGGATTCCTACGGACTGCCAGTGCTCCCCAGCCATGGTGGTCACCTCGATCCGACCTGGTCGCGGCAAGGTTTCGAGAATGGCCACGAATTCATGATCTGTTTCGAGCATGTGGGCTATCCGTCGCCTCGGGTGACGATGACCTGGGAGTCGCCGATCCGGAGCTGGTCGGTCGCCGTCAGAGGGAAGCTGATCGTGCCGGACTGGCCGCCGCCGGCCCACTCGACACTCCAATTGGTGGTGGCGGTGACGGTATAGGCCTGATCAGGCTGCTGGCTGCTGGTCTGGGTGTAGACGTGGCCGCAGTCGGGGCTGGGTGCGCGGCCGCGGCCGCTGGTCCACGGGGTGCCGGTGGTGGTGCAGGTGACCGTACGGCCGTCGCCCATGTCCCACACGACGTTGTCAACGGTGGCGGTGGCCGAGACGGTGACCGCGCCGGCGGACGCGGTCTCCGTGACCGGCCCCCACGTGGTGGGGCCAAGGTCGGCCACCCACAGGTAGGTGTACATGCCCACCAGGCCGAGGCTCTGCGGGTCGGTACCGAGCGTGGGTGGTGTGGTGCCCATGCTGACCGGACTCAAGGTCATCTGCTCGATCGCCTGGCGAGCGAGAACCTCGGGGTCGACGACGGGGATCGGGGCGGCGGCTCCGCCGGTCCAGACGTACGTGGCCACGTTTGGCAGAGGAGGCGGCGGCAGGCACCGGTAGAGGGCCTGGCCCTCGCGAGCGGGGTCAGCTGCTTCCGACAGCCAGGGCTCACCCGCCTCCGCCGGTGAGATCGGCCCGGTTAGGTAGCAGCCCTGGCCCGGATTCCACGTTCCTCCACCGGCGGTGCAGGGGATCGTGTTCCCGTAGGACGTGCAGCCGGGGGGTGCTGTCTCTCCCCCATCACCGTCTCCACCACCGCTCTCGCTACCGCTGCCCGGCTGGGTGGGATTGCCAACCGGCGTGGCGCCAGGCTGGCCGGGGTCCACCGCCTGAATCTCACAGATCTGCTCACCGCTCGGCCCGGCGTAGCAGTTCGGCTCAGCTGCGGCCGCGGAAGGGGCGAAGGCTCCAGCAGTTATGAGGCCAGCGGCGAGCAGGAGCACCAACGACGACGCGCGCGTTCTCATGCGTCTGCCCCTTCTCGGTCGAGGACGGCCCCGGGGCAGGCAGCGACGAGCTCGTCGCTGGGTAGATCCGATTCGTCGGAGTACCAGAGGGTGCGCCCGTTGACGGCGTACCACTGCACAGTCTCAGGATCCTCTGCGTTCCCAGGATTGGGTTGGAGCGACATCTCGACACGGAACAGTACGTAATCGGCTCCCTGGGACTCGACTGGTTCGCCGGCAGCGTTGACGGGGGTTGTCTGGCTGACGTCGCGGCAGACGTCGACGGTGGCCAGGCCCTCGACGGCCTCGCGGTCGTCGACGGTGCGGGGCTCGTCAAAGAGATTGACGTCCGTGACCTCAAGAGCAGCTAGCGTGGTGTCGCCGACGCTGGCCTGCAGCGCTTGATCCTGGAGCGCAACGTCGTTCCAGGCGGTGACGGTGCCGGCCCGGAGTAGGCCAGCGGAGACGGTGTCGATGGGGAGCCCGTCGGGGTAGAACCGGTCGGGTGGATCGGCCACGTGCTGGGAGTACACGGCGTCGTACTCGCGGTAGCGCGCTTCGGCGTCGGCGGCGGCTTCCTGTTCCGGGGTGAGGGGCGGGGCCGCCGGCGCTGCTTGGTCGTCGACGGGCGCTCCGTCGGCTGGCGGCTCCTCGGCGGGTTGCTCAGGCTGGGCGGCGTCCGCCGGGACTGGCTCGGGTGCGGGGTCGCGGAGGACGGTGGCCCAGAGCACGACGAAGGCGAGGAGGACGGCGAGGGTGGGTCCGACGATCCAGGCGATCGCGCGTAGGCGGCCCCCTCGTGTGGTGTCTTGCGGCTCCCCCGGGCCGCGTGGCGTCGACGTCTGGCTGCCGGTGGTGGTTGCCATGTCGTGCTCCCCTCGTCTTGCCTGAGTGTCTCTTATGTCCTGCTGGTGGTCGATCGGTGGCTTGCCGGTGGAACGGCTAGATGGCGATGTTGGCGTCGTCGCGGTGCAGTCCGCGGCGTCGTCGGTGTGGTCCTGCTGGTGCGTGGGTGCTGGTGAGCTGGTCGATGAGAGCCTCTGTGTCGGGGTGCAGGGATTCCCCGAGGTCGTCGGCCATGGCGCGGAAGCGGGTGGCGAGGGTGCGGACCTGGTCGTCGCGGCCGGCGGCGGTCTCGACGCGGAGCTGGTCGCGCCAGAGGATCTCGGCGTAGGCGTCGATGCGGCGGCCATGGCGGACGGCGAAGCGGGCGCCGGTGTGGTCGCCGGCGCGCAGGGCGCGTTGGGCGGCGTCGTGGGCGACGTCGACCACCGCGGCGTAGATGTCCTCGCGGAGGTCCTCGGCCCACGCGTAGTGCCGCTCGGGCGCGCCGAGCAGGGGCTCCTCGAGCAGCTCCAGTGCAGCTAGCACGGTTGGGAGCGGGGCGCGTGACGCGTCGGGGCCCAGGAGGCCCACCCAGCGGTGCCAGTCGGTGGTGACAGACGGGTGGAGCGTGTACCTGCCGGTCGCGACCGCGGAGGCGACGAGGGGCTGCCCGTCGGTCGTGGTGCCGAGCCAGCGGCGGGCTCGGGACACCAGGGCGTGCACGGTCTGCTCCGAGAGGAGCTTGTTGGGTGAGAGGGCGTCGTTGATCTGGGCGCGGGTCAGTCCGCCGGGGTTGGTGGCAAGCAGCGCGATGAGGGCGGTGGCGCGGGCGGTGTGGCTGGCTGGGGTGGGTCCGCCGGCGCCGTGGACGGTTGGCTCGCCGAGGAGCTGCACGACCGGGGTCGCACCGCTGTGTAGGTCCGCGGCCGTGAACGCCGGGATCCGGGCGGTGGTGGCGCTGCGGTCGTCCGGTCGGTGCTCGGCGTCGACCAGCACGTCGTCGTAGTAGCTGCCGCTGCTGTCCTCGTCGGCGCCCCGCTCCCCCGTCATGTCGTCGGGGGCATCGTCACCGTCGTGGTGGCCAGGGTCGGGGTCGGTCCAGGTCTTCCCGTGCCCGGCGGCGTGGAGGGCCACAGTGGGGATGCCGGTGAGGTCGCCGGGGTGGTCCATGGTCTGGGTGCTGAGGTCGGCGATCGACACCTCGGTCGTGTCGAGGCTGGCGCTCCACTGCGGGCCTGCCTGCAGGGGCGGGTCGCGCAGCAGCTGCAGCAGCGTGGTGAGCTCGTCCTGGCTGACGCGCTGGGGGTGCAGCTGCAGTCCGATGGGCTCCAGCACCGCGACGTCCTCGCCCTGCTGCGCCTGAGTCGGGTCGTCTGTCCTCGCACCGTCGTCCGGTCGGTCGTCGGTGAGGTCGTGGCTGGCCTGCGTGAGTGCGTCGATCGTGCGCTGTCCATCCTGCGGGTCGCCCGTGGTGGTGGGCTGGTCGATGGCCGCGTCGGGGGGGGAGCTCTCGTAGCGGACCCGCCACTCGGTGAGGCGCACCGGGTCGAGGTCCTCGACGTCGGCCGGCGGGCGGGCAACCGCACCCGCGGCCGCGGGCCTCAGGTCGATGACCAGGTCGTCGTCGACATCCGATGCGGTCGGGTCTCTGTACCCGGCGGCGGTGTCGACGTGACCTGCGTGGCGGGCTGGCTGCTGCAGCCACGTCGACGGGGTGCCCTCGGCTGCGCGGGGAAGGGCGGCCAGCACTGTGGTGACGCCGGCTCGGGGCATGTCGGCCAGGGCGCTGGTGAGTTCCTCGAGGTGAGCGTGGACGTCGTCAGGGTCCCCGAGCAGGACGACCTCGGGTGGGAACGCCTCGAGCGGGCTGGTGTGGCGGAGCGTGCGGGCCGGGACGGTGTCGTGGGCGCCTGGGGTCGGTAGGGCGGCGAGCAGAGCGGCGACGTCGTCCAGGTGGCGTAGGCGTCCGGTGGGCAGGGCCTCGGGCAGGTCGGGAGCCAGGCCCACGAGGGTGATGAGGACGTCGTCGGCCCACCGGCTGGTGGCCAGCTCGACCGCGATGCCGGTGAGGGTCTCCGCGGTCTGCGCGACGCTGCCCACCACGCCGAGCCCGGCGAGCTGCTCGAGGTCGAGCAGCACCAGCGCGCCGTCGTCGTCCTCCCCGATCGTGACGAGCGTGGGGTAGGGCACCGGCAGCGACTCGACCGGCTCGTCCTGCTCGAGGTACTCCTCGCTCGCCAGGCCGGGGTCCAACGTCCAGGCGGTGTCGGTGTTGTCCAGGACGACCCACGGTGCGGGCAGCTGGGCCGGCTCCGCGAGGTACAGCTCGAGATCGGTGGTGGTGAGGCGTGCCGCGCGCAGCTGCGGGACCGGCTGCCCGGCCGAACGGCAGCGGTGCGCCAGGGTCC
Organism: Actinomycetales bacterium; assembly: GCA_038258055.1. Lineage (GTDB taxonomy): Bacteria > Actinomycetota > Actinomycetes > Actinomycetales > JBBAYJ01 > Aquipuribacter. Next base: position 46,259 of record JBBSQH010000019.1, on the reverse strand, counting down.
GCAGGAGCCCGTCGAGGGTCTCGGCGTCGAGCGGTGCCCGCAGGGCCCGCATCTGCTGCTCGGCCAGTGCTGCGGCCGGGGCGGCGGCCGCGTAGCGAAGGCCGGCAGGCCGGTGGGCCCGGCGCCGGCGGCGCTGCTGAGCCAGCAGGCCCAGAAGACCACCGGCGAGCATGAGCCCCACACCGGTGGCCGTCCGCAGGTCCAGCACGTCCGTGGCCGTCTCCTCGTCCACTTCGTCGACGACAGCCTGGACCTGGTCCTCCCTGTCGACCTGGTCCTCGTCGACGACGGTCTGCTCCTGCGGGGCCTCATCGGTGGCCGCGGTCGACGTGTTGGGTGCGGGCACCGGCGCAGCGGGTGGTGCCGGCACCGCGGGCGAGGTCTGGTCGTCGACCTCCGCTGGTGCCGGTGCCGGTGCCGCGCTTGGGGCGGCCGCGGCTGCGTCTTCCATGCCGGCCGGCGCGTCGTCGACGCCTGTGGCCGTATCCGTGGGCGCGGGCGTGTCTGTGGGTGGCTCGGTGGAGGTGCCCACTGCGCCCGTGTCAGTGCTCGTGGGGGCTGGTAGCGGGAGCTCCCAGCCGGGCTGGATGAGGTCGGGGTCGGTGAGGGTGGTCCCGTCGGGCTGGGTGACGGCCGCGGCCGCGGCCGCGAGCTCGGGCCAGCGGTCGGAGTCGCCGAGCTCGGCCGCGGCGATGGTGGACAGCGACTCCCCCGGCTGCACGACGTGCAGCTCGGAGTGGGCGGTCTGCGCCGACTGGCTCGAGGTGTCGGGTAGTCGTAGCTGGGCTCCGACGGGGAGCTCGTCGGCGTCGACGCCGGGGTTCAGGGTGGCGAGGGTGCGCCATGCGCGCCCGTCGTCGAGGTGGGTCTCGGCCAGCGCCCAGAGGGTGTCTCCCGGGCGCACCGTCACCGTCCGCGGTGTGGGGACCTGGCTGCCGTCCGCAGCCGCCGTCGCCCCGGCGGCGCTGGTGCCGGTCTTGTACTCGACGATGGTGGGCGTGGTCTCGGTGGCCCCGACGCGTGTGGACCCGGCTGACGTCGGCGTGATGGTGGCCGGGTCGAGGGCTGCGGTGGCGGCGGGGGTCGCCGCGGGTGTGTGCGCGGCTGTGGCGGCGGCGGAGCTGGTGGCGACCGAGCTGGTGAGCATGAGGATGACGGCGGTGATGAGGATGTGCGCGGCGTGCTGCTGCAGCTGCAGGGCGGGCAGGCGTGGGGGGCGGACGCCTCGGGCGATGGTGAGGAGCTCCACCAGTGCGGCGACGGCGAAGGTGGCCCAGCCGAGCCATCCGAGCACGGTCACCGTGCCCAGCAGGAGCCGGCCGTCGTCGGGGGTCGTGAGCGCGTCTACGACGGTGGACAGGGTCCAGCTGCTCATGGTGGAGGCGGCGGGGAGCTGTCCGACCTGCAGCAGCAGCCACGGAAGTCCGGCGAGCAGGGCCACCAGCAACGTGAGGGCGCCCAGGCCGCGGAGAACACGTCCCGCCGTGGTGCTGGCCATCAGCTGGTCCCTTGCACGACTCGGGCGGTGGCGGTGCCGGTGAGGGCGCCAGGGCTCCCCACGAAGAGCGGGTTGTGAGTGGTGGTCGTGGTGACGGTGACGGTGATCTGCGTGCCGGCGGGCGTGGGGACGCTGCTGCTGCGCACCGTCCCGGCGACACCGGCCGCGGACAGATAGTCCTTCGCGGCCGACACTGCGGCCGCGGCGTCCAGGTTGCCAGGCCGTCCGGTCGCGACGGCTTCTGGCGAGAGGGCCTGCCCGGCGGCTCGCGCGGCCTCGGCAGCGGCGTTGTCGGCGCGCTGCAGTGCCTGGACCCTGCCGGCGCCGTCGGTGACCAGCCCGGCCACTAGCAGTAGGGCCAGGACGGCCACGACGAAGAACGTGCTGACGGACCCGGCGTCACCAGGGTGAGCGTCTCGGGCACCCCGGGCATGGGCTACCAGCTGGTGGTGGCGGGTCAGCGGGCGGGGGCGGGCGGCTCGGCGCATGTTAGGTCCTCTCCCGGTAGGTGTCGAGGACGGAGGTGGCGCTGCCGGTCAGGGTGACGCTGCCGGGGGCGCCGGGCAGGGCCAGGTCGGACATGCGCACGGTGCAGGCGACGTCGACGTCGACCTGAGCGGGCTGGCCCACGGGGACACCGAACCCGGAGGTGTCGGTGCTGACCGACTGGGAGGCGCATACGAAACCCTGCTGCGAGAGGCTCGTCGCGGCGATGCTGGACGCGTCGGCGCGAGCCTCGGCCGAGGTGCGGGAGATCGAGGCCTCCCGGGCTGCGGCGTAGGCGGCGGAGTCGACCGCGATCTGGGCGTGTGAGACCCGTCCGGCGAGCACGAGCAGGCCGATGATCAGCAGCAGTCCGGGCGCGAGGATCGTGAGCTCGAGCGCCGCGGACCCGCGATCACCGAAGGCGCGGCGGGTCTTGGGGATGCTCATGAGTCGGTCACCTGCTCGACGGGGCCTTGTGCGGTCTGCTGGACACGGAGCCCGGGTACGCCCGGGAGCAGGCTGATGGTGCTCGCGGTGATGGTGGCGGTGACGGTGCCCGGGTCGCGGTCGACCGACACCGTCACGCCGCTGAGGACACCGTCCCCGGCCCGGTCCAGGAAGCTTCTGGCGGCCTGCTGCCCGGTGCCGGAGTCGGCGCCTTCACCGCGGGCCGCGACGACGGCCTGGTTGGCGGCCGCGAGGGCGATGCTGCGGCCGTGCAGCCACATGCCGCCGCTGACGATGGCGAAGACGAGCAGCATCACCACGGGAGCGAGGACCGCGACCTCCAGTGCCGTGGACCCTCGCTCCTGCTCTCGGCGTTGAGGTCGTCGGCCGGCGGGAGGGTGGACGCGGCACCTCACGGCGTCGACGGTGTGATCCGCCTCGCCGGCTCGCATGCTCGTGTCCTCCCGCACCCGCTGGACCGTCAGGTGATCTGCGACAGGCGGCCGTTGACGGCACCGGTGATGCCCGCGACCACGGCGGTGGCGAGGAGCAGCATCCCCAGCCCGATGACGACCATCTCGATGACCGATGCGCCGCTGTCCTTGCCCATCCCCTGCCGCTGCGCGAGGTGGACGTGGGTGCGGTCGTTCAGGGCGACGGTGAGCAGCAGGGCCAGCATGACGAGGTGGTGCATGGCGCTTTGCCGTGCCCCGCCGGCGCAGATGCGGCTGGTGGTACGGAGGGTCCGCGTTCCGCGGGTGGTCTCCTGCAGCTGGTGGGTGGTGGTGGTCATGGCATCTTCCTCCCCTGTGTGGTGGTGCTCGTCGCGACCCCGGCTGGTCGCGGCGGCGGATCTGAGGTGCTGGTGCGTGATGGCTGTCTGTGTGGAGCAGTCACAACTGCACCTCATCTATTGCGGCATGTCAATAGCGTGCGGGATCCGACAGTGGTGCTGTCTGTAGTAGGTGCCGGGACGCGCCCAGCTGTGACATAGGCGCGTCTCCGTGCTTGCTCGCGCCCTTCATCATCCGGGGTCCAGCATGTCGGCTGCGCGGAGCTCGGCGCGGTCGCCCGTGATGAGCTCGAAACCGCGTATTCGGCCCATGGCGTTGTTGAAGCCGCCGCCCATGAAGGCGTACCCGGTAGCCACGGCCAGCTCGTCCTGGGCTGTGCTCTCCGGCCAGACGCTCACCAGGTGGCCCAGGATCAGCCGCTCGGCCTTGCGAGGCGGGCCTGCCAGTGCGCGAGGCGGGGTAGTCACTCGCCGCCAGGTCGCTCAGCCAGGCCGCCGTGGACGCCTCCCGGGACCCATCGACGTCCAGCAGCACCCATGCAGGTCGACGTCTCCGGTGGCGGCGACGCTGCAAAGACGCAGGACGACGAGACCGGCCGGGCCAAGGTTGCTGCGATTGTCGACCCCCACCGCGGCGACCCCCACGGCGTCTCCCTCTCCGACGGTTCGGAGCCTGGCAGGTCCGTTAGCCGCAAGGGCGGACCTCGTGGACGGAGAGCGTGGTGTCACGAGGTCGATCGGCGCCCAGCGATGTGGTCAGGTGTCCTGTTCGAGCGCTGCGAGGTGCTCATCGAGGGACTCTCGTGCCGCGACCAGCATGGCTGTGCCGCAGGGGGCGCAGTAGCCCTTCTCGCCGCTGGCCGGGCCCGGGTCCTTGACGACGAGACGAAGGTCGCCCTTGGCGATCCGGTGCTTGCTGCTGTGCTTGCAGTTGCAGGCCTTCCCCGCGGGGCGGACCTCCAGCTTCAGGAGGACGCTCTTCGTGGCGGCCATCACGTCACCCGCTTGATGACGTCGTCCTGCACGTCGTTGCCGATGTCCTCCAGGGCGTTGATGGCGGTGTCGATCTCCTCGGTGGACAGCTCCCGGCGGGCCGCCTTGGGGATGCCGAGGTGATCGTTGACCGCCCTGTGGACCAGAATCGTCACGGCCTGGAGGTCGCTGGCGGCTCCCGTGCCGCCCTTGGCGGCGAGCTTCCTGCCGCCGGGCGACAGTCCTGCCTCGTTGCAGATGCGCAGGGCCAGGACCCGGGACATCTCGTCGAGCCGATGTCTGATGGCTTGCCGGTGAGCCTGGGGCTGGACGGGTTGGGCGACCGGCCCTGTCGGTTCGCTCGTCACCCGGGTCTCCTGCAGGGCCTGGAGGATCTCGGGATCCAGGCCGGCCTGCGCGGGGTCGATGCCTTGGGCCTTGAGCGCCTCAAGGATGCGCCGGGGCATGTCGTCCTGCGGGATGTCGAGGTAGGTCTCGCCGAGGAACCGGTCAAGGGTGAGCTCGTGGCGCACGATCATGTCCGGGCGAAGCGGTGGGCGGTCCCCCTCCTGGCGGGGGGTCGGGACCGGCTGCTGGTCGGTGAGCCAGCCGTGGACCAGCTCGCGGTCTTCTGTGTCGATCTGCTTAAAGTCGTCCCAGTGCCGGTCTAGGTTCAGCCCTACGTGGCTGACGATGATGCCCCTGTTGTCCGGGTGTCCCGGGGCGTCCTGCCCGTTCACGCGCATCGCTCGTCCGACGAACTGGATGTAGGGACTCAGGGACCGGTAGGGCCGGAAGATCGCGGCCACCGACAGCGGCGGATGGTCGAAGCCCTCACCGAGCATCTGGACCTGCACGATGACGTCGAGGATGCCGTTCTCCAGGTCGCGTAGGACCCGGTCCCGCTGGTCCTGGCTCATGTTGGAGTGGATCTCGTGGGCCTTCCAGCCCCGCTCCTCATAGAGGCGACGGATCGCTCGGGCGTGGTCGACCGAGCAGGCGGCGGCCACGATCTGGTGCGGGAAGCCGCCCTCCCGCAGGTGCTTGAGCCACTCGATCGAGGCGTCGACGATGGAGACGTTGCAGGCCTCGGCGAGGGCGACGCCGCGGGAGAACCAGTCGTGGTCCTTCAGTCGTAGGACCTCCTCCAGCGTGTGCGTGCGGTCGGAGCCGCGGTAGCTGAAGACGAGCTCGCTGGGCGCCACGTTCGAGGCCTGGATGTGCTTGATGTAGCCGAGACGCATGGCTTCCGCGATCGGGTAGCGGTAGATCACCTCACCTTCGACAGGCTGGTCGTCGGCGCGGAACGGGGTCGCGGTGACGCTGATGATCTTGGCGTCGGGGAACCGCTCGAACACGTCCTGCCAGCTGGTGGCCACGTTGTGGTGGCCTTCGTCCACGACGATCAGGTCGAAGAAGTCCTGGGGAAGACCTTCAAGCCAACGACCGCCGTCTCGAGCCAGCTGCTGGATGTTAGTGACGACGACGTGGGCCTCGTCGAGGTCGCTGAGGTTCGCGTCGGCATCCAGCTCGGCGACCGCGGGGCCGTGATTGCTTGGGTCCCGGAAGACCGCGGCCGTCAGGTAGAAGCACTTCGGGCTGCTGCGGTTGAACGCCGCGAACAGGTGCCGCCGGATTGTCAGGTTGGGAGTGATGACGAGGACGCGTCCCTGGGCGCAGCCGAACGGGAGCAGCGTGATGAGGCCGGTCTTGCCACAGCCCACCGGGATCTGTTCCATCGCCCGTTCTGCGCCGGCGGCCGAGAAGTGGGTGACCGCGGCTGCGTGGCCCTGCTGCTGCGGCGTCCGGAGCCGGGGGTTGTCGGCGATGCTGACCGGTGTCTGGGTGAAGTAGTCGGCGACGTCCTTCGTGGTGAGCTTCATGAGTGTTCCCCTCTTCGTGCCGGCGGCGTGAGCGGCAGGGCGCAGCGCGTTGGTGTGCAAGACAACGACAAGACCACGGGTCTTGTCAGAACGGGTCCTCAGTCGGATCAGGCTGTCGAGCCTGCTCCAGGGCGTTCTCAATGCCCGTGCGCAGCGTGGGATGCATCGACCGCAGGGTGAAGTCGGTGACGACCCAGTCCATCGCGGTGGGCTCGGCCGCCTGCAGGCCTTCGGCGGCGGCCAGGGCTCGCTCGGGGTCACGGATGCTCTGCAGGATCGCGGTGAGCACGTCCCGGACGTGCCAGCGGTTGTGGTTATAGCCGAGTCCGGGCAGGGACCTGACGGCCGTCCGCAGCACGGCCACGTCGTCCGTCCGCTCGACGGCTCGACGGCAGAAGTCGGCCAGGACGTCGCAGAACTCGAACCCGAAGCCCGCTGAGGCAACATGGCGGCCGAACCGGTCGAAGACCCGCTGGAAACCGCCGCTGTCACGCATCCACATCTGCTCGATCGACCAGCCGGAGATCCAGGGAAGGACCCGACTGAGCGCGGTCATGTCGTCGTGGTCGTCCTCGTCGAGCCCCTGGCTCCAGGAGGAGAGCTCATCGAGATCCTCACCGGCGGGCTTAGGCAGCCGGACCCGCTCCAGCAGCCGCTTGGCGACGTCCTCGGCACTCTCCCACCGTCCCTGCGGAGCCTCGACGGCCCGTTCCAGGGCGGCCAAGAAGGCCAGGACGCTGTCGTAACGGTCCTCGGGGCGGTTGGCCGTGGCGCGTTCGACAATCGGGCGCAGCGGCCCCGGGGACATGTCGCTGTTGACCGGCGCCTCCCCTGTTACGAGTTCCTGCAAGACCTTGCCGAGGCTGTAGACGTCCGAGAGGTGGGTGGCGGTGCGAGCCGCCTTCCACTGCTCAGGCGCGGTGTACCACCACGAACCCAGCCCCGCCCTCAGCGTCGACGTGAGGACGGTGGTGTGTCGCTCCGCCTCGACCGCCAGGCCGAAGTCAGAGATCGCCCAGGCGCCGTTCGCTGTGCGAAGGACGTTTCCCGGCTTGAGGTCCCTGTGGAAGATTCCCTGCTCGTGAACGTAGGACAGCCCGGCGCAGACCTGCCGCATCAGGTCGAGAATCTCGGGGACCTTGCCGTCGATTTCCTCGACGTAGGCGGCGAGGCTGCCCTGGGCCAGGGGCATCGCGTACCAAACCCCGTCCTCGGAGGTCTCACCGTGGCCAAGGACTCGGATGACGTTGGGGTGCTCTAGCTGCTCGAGCAGACGCAGCTCCCGCACGAACCTGCGAATCGCCTCGGGGTCGACCGACGTCACGTCGCGAAGCAGCTTGACCGCCACCAGCGGGGCACTCGATCCCGCCCTCTTGCGGTCCACCGCGCGATAGACGTCGGCGAACCCGCCCGAGCCGATCTTGGGCTCCTCCAGGACGAAGCGGCCGCCCAGTGTCCGCGCCGCGACTTCCGCGCGCGGCCGTCCGGCTCCGGACTGTCGTAGCCCCGACCCGTTCCATGCCCGCACCTCGTCGAGGTCCCAGACCGGACCTTGCGCCAACTCCCCCAGAATGCTTGGGAAGTCCGGCCGGTCCCTCAACTTGGCCAATCGCTGCCGGGACAGTCCCAACTCCTCAGCCACCTCGGTGACCCCACCAACGCGCATACGTGTCTCCTCATTAGTTGCTCGTACGACAACCATATACAATGGTTGTCGCTGCGACACCTAAACGAGGCGCACCCTCTTGAGGAAGTGCCGTCAACAGGGTGTTGGGTGACGAGCGTGGTCCCGAACCCTCGCTGCCGGCCGCGGCGGACCAGGTCCTCTATCGCCCCCAGGAGGCGGGCGTCCTCGGCTATGGCGCGCTGGGGAGCGAGCAGGTCGGCCTCGTCTGCGATGACGTGCAGCGGTTCTCGGTTGCGGTGTTAGAGGCGCTCAAGGAAGTCCGCGGCGAAGCGGCGGGTGGCGCCCTTGGACAGTTGCGACAGATCGAGGATGGCGGTGGTCCGCTTGTCGTCGATGACGTCGGCGAGCAGCTGTCCGCTCGTCTCCTCGAGGGGGACGTCGCCGTGGTCGCCGCCGAAGAAGACGACCGGCAGGCCGGACGCGCTGGCGTCAGAGGACGAACCAAGTCCCTACCAGGTACCGCTCGGTTCCAGCACGATGACTGTCGGCCGCGTCGACGAGCTCTTCAGCCAGGACCACCGCTGTATGCGTTGGGGTGTCCTCCCTTTCCCCCTCTTGGCGAGGATGGCGAACGTCTCGGTCACCGCGTCGACGGGCAGGGTGAGTCCGGGTGCGAGGTGCAGCCCCCGGGCTTGTGGGCGGGGTCATGCGATGAGGCCGAGCAGGCTGGGGCCGATGAGGAGGCAGCTGAAGACGAGGGCGGTGACGGCTACGGGGGCGTCGAGGCTTTCGGAGCGGGCGTTGGCCTTGGCCTGCTCGTCGGTGAGCTGCTGGGTGCGTAGGGCCCGTCCTCGGGCGCGCAGGGACTCATAGACCGTGGCGCCGTCGGCGCCGGCCTGGCGCATGATCTCGGCGACCTCGGCGAGGGCGGGGACGTCGAGCTCGTCGGCCAGGTCGGTCAGGGCGCGCCAGGTGGTGACGCCGGAGAGGCTGGAGCGGAGCAGCTCCTGGCGGAGGCGCTGGAACGGCCAGGAGTCGGCGACATCGGCGGCGGCGACGAGGGCGGCGACGGGGCCGCTGTTGGACAGCCGGGCCAGGGCGACGAGCTCGAGGTAGGCCCCGATGGCGCGCGTGAACTGCGACCGGGCGAGGACCGCTTCGCGGCGCAGGGACAGGTCGACGGTGAAGGTGAGGCCGACGCCGAGGACGATGCCCGCCAGCGGGGTGAGTGGCAGGGGTAGGGCGATCCCGGCCAGGCTGAGAATGGCCGCGACGATGCCCGGGAAGACCAGGCCGAGGAGGAACACGACGGCCTTCTGACCGAGGTAGTGGGCCGGTGTCATGCCCAGCAGGTCCAGCTGTTGGGCGGGGATCTGCAGGCCGGGCAGGTCGCGTCGGCTCAGCGGGAGCAATCTCGCTCCCAGATTGTCCGTGAGGGTTCGCGGCGCGGCTGCGGCCGCGACGGTAGCGGCGGAGCTGGGGCCCGGCCGGTGGGTGCGGAGGTTCGCGGTCGCGGTGGCGAGGTCGGTGTGGCGTGGCAGCAGCTCCCGGACCACGAGGGTGATGCCGAGCCCGGCGACCGCGCCGAGAAGGAGTGCCGCGGTGAGGGTGGGCGGCAGTCCGGACCAGCTCATGCGGTCCTCCCTACGGTGGCGGTAGGCGTGGTGGGCGTGGCCGTACGGCTGGCCGGCGGCTTGGCCAGCGGGGCTGTGAGGGGCTGCATCGTGGGCCCGGTGGCAGGCAGGAAGCGCGGGGCGGCGGCGCTCTTGCCGACGCCCCGGAGCCAGAGGAGGCAAGCGACGAACAGGCCGACGAGGAAGAGGAAGACGAGCTGACCGACGCCGCTGGTGTAGGGGGCGAAGAAGCCGGTGGCGAAGGCGATGACGGTGACGCCGGTGGCCACGCCGGTCACGAACCGGGCGCGGGCGCGGGGCTTGGCTCGGTCGGTCTCGATGGCACGCCGCATGCGGACCTCCTCCGCGACGGTGTCGGACAGGTCATCGAGCACAGCGACGAGTCCGGTTCCGCGTTGGCGTGCGGCGAGGATCAGGGAGGCGGCGATGACATCGGCGGTGGCGTCGTCGAGGTCGTCGGCGAGGACGCGTAGTGCTCGTTCGGTGTTCCACCCGGCGGCTAGTCGTGCGGCGAGCAGCTGCACCGGGGCCCGCACCGCTGGTGGGCAGTTGCCGGCCGAGGCGATGATGGCCGACTCGATCCCGGCGCCGACGTTCAGCTTGCCGGAGAGGCCACGGACCCACTGCTCGAGGGCGTCGAGGCGGGTGATGGTGGTGGTGCTGGGGGCCGAGGCGAGCAGGACAGGCAGCCCGAGTGTGGCGGCGGGCAGCAGCATGACGGCCAGGACGAAGCCGGTGGTCGCCCAGACGACAACGCCGGCCACGACAGAACCGGCGAGGAGCGCCTGCCGGCGGCGACGTTCCCGGTCGGGCAGGTGCAGTCCCAGGAGTCGACCGAATGCTGAGGTGCGTGAGCGTGCACGGTAGGGCTGGGTGGGCGGGGCGGGGCGGGGGGTCAGGCCGAGGACCACGAGCAGCACGCCGGTGCCGATGGCGAGGGTGAGCGCTGCAGCGAGGAGGCCGGTGGTGTTCACCGTCGTCCTCCCTGGCGGTGGGGCTGGTGGGAGGGGTTCATGCGTCGGCCCATCCCTGCTGCAGGCCCGTGCTGAAGCACGCCGGGTCAAGGCCTTCGTCGACGAGGTCGTCCATGAAGCTGGGCGAGAGTCGTGGAGTCGCTGCAGTGCCGCCGGCTCCGGGGTGCTGGGCGAAGAGCGTGGTGATCGCGGGTCGTCCCTGCTCGCCGGGTGCGACCTCGAGGACCTCGTCGACGATGCGTCGTCGTATGCCGGTGACGCGGTCGCGGTGGACCTTGAGGTGGACGATGAGGTCGATCTGGTGGGCGACGAGCCGGTCGGCGTAGGTCTCGGAGCCTCCGGCGCTGTGGACCGCGAGGGTGAGTCGTTCGATGGTGTCGGCGGCGGACTTCGCGTGGATGGTCGACAGGCTGCCGGCGCCGGACTGCATGGCCTCGAACATGGCTGCGGCCTCTCTCCCGCGGACCTCCCCCACGATGATTCGGGTGACGTTGGCGCGCAGGACGTGGGGGAAGATATCGGCGATGGTGACCATGCCGGCGGGGCGCCCGTGGGCGTCGATCTCGCCGCTGCCGGGGCGGGACTCGTAGGACAGGACCCTCGTGTAGCCCGGGATCTCGTTTAGCCAGAGCTCTCGTTCGGTCTCCAGGGTGACGATGCCTTCTGTGAAGGGGAGGCAGCGGGTGAGCGCCCGGAGCAGGGTAGTCTTGCCGCCTCCCATTGAGCCGGAGATGACGATGCTGCGTCGCGCGCGGACTGCGGCGGCGAGGAAGCCGGCGAGCTCGGGCCCGACTGTTCCCAGCTCGACGAGGTCGTCGAGGGTGACGTGGACGTGACGGTGCAGCCGGATGCGGATCGCGGGGACGTCGGTGAGCCAGCCTGTGGCGTAGAGCCGGGCCCGGATGTCTCCAAGTTTCAGGGGCAGGTGCAGGTGCGGCTGGGCCGGTGAGAAGGGGCGGTCGGCCTGGTGGTGGGTGCCGAGGAACTGGATGTACTCGACGAGATCGGCGTTGCTGTCGAACGGGGAGGGGTAGGAACGCCACGTGCCGTCGGCGTACTGCACCTGGACCGGCTCCGTGCCGTTGACCTCGATGTCCTCGACCTGGTCGTCCTCCATGAGCGTCTGCAGGCGGCCCAGACCGAACAGGGCGTCGAAGACGGCCTTCGACAGTGCCTTGCGCAGGGCGGGTGGGGTGAGGGTGCGCCCGTCGAAGGTGTCGGAGCGGTCTCGCTCGTTGAGGAGGTCGGCGATGATGGCGCGGGCGGCCTGCTTGCGGTCGTCCTCGTCTTCGTCCCCGACGAAGCGTTCCGTCAGGCGACTCGAGGCGAGCTCGCGCATCTGGCGGACGACCGCGGGGTCGGCCGCTACGGACTGAGGGTGTGCCGGGGAGGGCGCGTCGGTGCCCGTCTCGACCAGGCTGGCGGGCCTGACGGTGGTACCGGTGGCCCAGCGGACGTCGATGTCGGAGTCGGGGGGCAGGGCAGGGGGGGGCGGTGCGTCTGCGGCGGGTGTCGTGGTGGCCGGCGGGGTGGGACCGGCGAGGCCGAGGACAGGGCGGCGGCCACGTCGAGTGATGGCACGAGGTAGCGGTGCCTGAGGCACGCGGCCGGCGGCCGGCACACCGGTCAGCAGCGGTAGCGAGCTGAGCCTGTCCGGTTGGACCTGGCCGTCACCGTGGTGGGCGAGGTTGCCGTCGGGGTCGTGGTGCTCCTGGTCCTCGGGCAGGTCCTCGGGCTGGTGCGTGCTCATGCGGACACCTCCAGGTCCAGTGCGGCACGCCGCTGCTTGGCGGCGTCCATCAGGTGCTGGGCCAGGCCGGGCAGGGCCCGTCCGAGTCCGGTTCGTGGCAGCCGGTGGGTGTCCTCGCCGTCGCTGAGGGCGCGGGCGCCGCGGGGGTCGTAGGGCAGGGTCCCGGCCACCGGGAGCCCGACGGCCTTCGCGATCTCCTTGGAGGAGAAGGGCCGGTCGGGGCTGGTGATCAGCAGCCGCGTCCTGGTGGCGTCGGTGGGCAGTCCGGGCTGGACGTAGCCGCGGGCGCTGGCGGAGACACCGATGATGTCGGGCATCCGTGACGTGGTCACGATGAGGTGCAGGTCGGCCCCGGCGACCAGCGGCTGCGGGCAGGCGGGCCCGAGGCGTCCGGCGTCCACCAGGACGTCCATACCGGCTGCCTCGAGGGTGGGGACGAGCCCGACCAGGGCCGGCCACACGACCCGCACGGAGCTGGCCTGCTCGACCTCGGGGATACCGGGGATCAGGTAGCCGTCGGACTCGCGGGCGAGCATGGCCTGGTCGAAGAGGTCCTCGGCGGCCAGGCCTCGTTGGGCGGCGGGGAGGGCGAGGTTGATCACGCTGCGGTGGTTCGGGACGGTGCCACGCATCCACCCCGCCAGGAAGCTGGACGAGCCGGCCATGTCGGCCTCCACGAGCAGCACGGAGCGGGGCCACGTCATGAGGAGCCCCAGCGCGGTCGTCGTCACCCCGGGGGCGCCCTTGACGCTGGTGAGGGTGAGGAGCATCAGCCGACCTCGGCAGGGGCGACGGAGCGGGTGAGGACGATCTGGATCCGGCCGGTGGCTGCTCGAGCGGCCAGGGCTCGGGCGTCCTCCGGGGGTGCGTAGACGTTGAGGATGGTGAGCCCATCCTCGGTGGTGTCGCTGGAGGCCACGGTGGCGGCGATCGCGTCTGGTGCGTCAACGGGCGGGTCGCCCTGGGCGGGCGGGGTGTCCACGACGAGGACCTCGTCACCGGCCTGGATCGGGACGCTGGGCAGCTGGGCGGTCGTGAGAGGCAGACCGACCAGCGCCGCATCCTCCGACGGGGCGATGGGCTGGGTCGTGATGGTGTCCGGGTTGAGGAGCTGCCCGGGCAGCAGCGGCACGACGGCGCGCTGGCCGACGACGGTCTGCAGCTGCTCCCCCGGCACGGTCTGGATGGTGGCTGAGACCTGGACGTCCGCGGTGGTGACCTGGTCTGCCTGGATGGCGTCGCCGGCGGCGACGGTGCTGGTGACGACGACGACACGCGTGGTGTCGCCCAGGTTGGCTACGAGCAGGTACACGCCGAGCGCGGCCACGGCGATGATCGCGGCACCCAGACCGAGGAGAGCCGGCCGCCGCCGGTTCCGTGGAGCGGTGACAAGTCTGCGTGCGGTGGCCGCACGGGCGGCCAGTCCCTCCTCCCCCGGTTCACCTGAGGTGTTGCCGCCCGGACCGGTCTGAGCTGCCGCCTTGGGCGTGGGTCCCCCCGCTGAGGCGCGTTTGCTCCTGCCGGCTTCCTCGGTCGTGCCGTTGACGGTGCTCATGCGTCTCCCCCGCTGAAGTGTCGAGTAGCTGTCGTTCGTAGTAGGTGCCTCGCCGCGGCGAGCAGTGACGCCGGGTGCTCAGTCCCGCGAGAGCCCCAAGCCTGTGAGCAGGCTGCGTGTGATCTCGTCCTCGGTGTCGCCTGCGAGCTGGTCACGGCAGGCGATGAGGACGTCGACGGCCACCCGGATCAGGGTGCTGTCGGTGTACGCCGGCCCGTCGGCGATGGTCCGGTTGGCGTTGAGCTGCCGCCGCATGTGGGCGATGGCATCGAACTGCTCGAGGCGCAGCGTGGCCTGCTTGCGCTGCAGGACCGCTCCTGGGCTGCTCGGCGGTCGACCGACCCGGCGGTCGGCCGCGACCTCGGGTTGCGCCGCAACGGCGGGGGGCTTGGCAGGGCGCCCCGTGGCCGATCGTGGTTCGACGGGGGTCTGGGCCGGCGCGATCTGCGCGGGACCGTCCGCGACCTGCCGGTCCGACGCAACCACGGGAGCGTAGGCGATCGGCTCGACTGGCAGCGCGGCTGGAGGCTGGTCGGTCGCTGTGTGGTCGGGCGCTGCCTGGTCGGTGTCCTGCGGGTGCTCGGCCGTGATGAGCTCGGCCAGGGTGCCTCGACGTCGAGGGGTCATCATGCGCTCCGGTTGGCCGTGGCGGGCCCGGCCACGGGATTCGTGGCAGTGCGGCGCAGCTCGTTGAGCAGCTCCATCGTGACGGCGGAGTAGTCGTCCAGCGCCTTGCGGGACGACCGGTCGGTGAAGTCGCTGATCAGGCGGGCGCTTGCCTGGCCGTCGGGGTGTGCCTTGAGGTGGCGCACGCGTGAGGTGAAGACGGGGATACCCGCCTGGGTCAGGCTGGCGGCGGCCTCGTCGGCCTCCCCCACGGCTCGTGAATCCACCATGGTCAGCAGCACTCGGTGAGGGATGCCCAGGGGTCGCACGAGCTCGGTGACGGTGCGGATCGTGGCTACCGCGTCGAAGATGGCGGCCCGGCAGGGCAGCAGGACGAAGTCGCTGGCGGCCGCGGCGGACCGCAGGAGGTCCGCGTCCCGCAGGCTGCCGGGCGCGTCGACGATGACGGAGTCGTGGTTCGGTACCGATCGCAGCTTGGCCAGGATCGTGGGGTCGCTCTCCCGGACCGCGTCGAAGGGCGCCTCGGTCTCCCTTGCCTTCTCGTAGTGGTCCGTCCACCACGACGCCGTGGCCTGGTGGTCGATGTCGACGAGGAGGGTGCGGTCCCCCGCTTTGGCGATGAGAGTCGCCAGAGCCAGCGCCGTCGTGGTCTTGCCGACGCCGCCCTTCTGGCTGAGCACCGTGATGATCTGCATGACGTGTTGGGTCCTTCCTCCCCCGCCGGCCAGGAGGGGGGAACCGAGGTGCGAGTGCCCCGACGCTACGGGGTTCAGAGGTTGTTAGCAATAGATGTTGACAACACAAAATCGGCGTAACGGCACATCGGCAGAGCGCAAGATCGCTATAACGGAACAACGGGGCATCGCCAGATCGATACAGCATCAGATCGCTAGAGCAATACATCGACAGATCGTCGCATCGGTAGATCGCTACAAGTTCACAACTTATGAAGTTATACCGTTCTAGCGATCTGCCGGTGCGAGCAGGTGCGCCTCGATGCGTCGGACCACGACGACGGCCTCGTCGTCCTCCTCGACGACGAGGACGACGCGAGCGAACCACGCGCTCCACGACGACGCTCCCCCTCTGGGCTGGGAGCGAGGACGACGTCTCGGCGCCACTCGAGGACGATGCCCGGGGTGGCGCACGCCCGGCGTCGAGGGGGAGAGCACCCAGCAGTGCCGAGCGTGCCCGGACCGGATCTCGGCCTCGAGGACCGCCCCTCCCTCAGGCGTCATGAGGTGCTGAGCCACGGCCGGCTGCTCAGCCTGAGCAGGAGGTACTGGTCCTGACGGGCCGTGGTGGCCTCGGACACGATCGCGCAGGGAGACGCCACGACCTGGCGTCATGCCTCCTGCCATCGCTGGAGGATGTCACCGGCGCAGGACACAGCGCTGAAGGAGGGGGGCTCCCCTGGCTCTGCGTCGTCGTGACGACCGGGCCCCAGTGGGAGGGCGCGCTAGCTCTCTGGCGACTGGAGTGCCGCGAGCAGCTTGCGGCGGGCCCGGCAGGCGCGCTGACGGAGCGCGGTCGGGCTGATTTGGCGGTTCTCGGCAAGGACGCGGACGACGTGGCGTTGGGTCGGCATGGCGGCGCCGTCGACGCCGGGGGAGTGAAGGTCCCACAGCAGCCGGGCCTCGCTCCCGGCGAGGACGTCGGTACGGCACGCCCAGGCGAGCAGATGCAGGACGTGCTCGTCGCTGCGGGTGTCCCTGGACAGAGCCCGCGGATCGGACACGTCGACGTAGGGGTCGTCGGCGGGCAAGCCCGTCTGGGCGTGCTGCTCGACGTCGTCGGCGGAGCCCACGGGGTCGATCCGCACCGAGGTCGTGGCCTGGCGGTGGCGGTGGCCGGCGGATCCTCCGGTGAGCTGGTGCAGGACGCCGAGCGCGATCGCCTGACGCAGACAGCCCTTGCGGACGAGCTGGATGGTGCGCATGAGCTCCAGCAGGCTGAGCAGGGCCACCGCCTGGGCCTCGTCGACATCGCCGTCGTGGTGGTGCCGTGTCCTGCAGGCCAGGCCCACGACGTGGGGGAGCAGGGATTGAAGGACCAGCCGGTGCGCCTCCTGGTCGCCGGCGCGCGCGTAGCCCAGGAGTGCTCGCAGCACAGTGTCGTCGCCGCGGTCTCCGCAGGCCTCGAGGGCCTGCTCGATCGTGGGCCACGTGGTGAGAGGGGAGTGCGCCGCCCACCGCTTGAGGGCGCCGGCGTAGGGGGCGCTGGTCTGCAGGTGCACCCACTCCCGGGCGAGCAGATCCAGGGAGGTGCCTGGCGTGTAGATGGTCGCCTTCAGCTGGCGGGGCGCGCGTGCTGCGGCGGTGTGCATGAGCGGTGACGCTGCCGAGCGACCCTTGCCCAGACCCTTGCCCGCACGGGCCGTCGACCGCGGCGGACGGCATGACGTGCGTCACATCTCTGCCGGATCGGGAGGTCACTCGGTCACGCGTGCCGGCTGAACGACACCTACTGCAGACGGAGGACAACACCGACGACAGCAGGGAGCACCGCCATGGCGGAGATAGGTCGGGGTGACCCACAGGTCGCACCGCGCGAGGGTCGTTGGGCGGGTGCTCCGGTGCCTGGTGTCGCGACCGCGCCGTTGATCCTCGTCGGTGACGCGGCCTCGGTGGAGATGGCCGCGGCTGGTGAATGGGTCGCCGCGGTGGTGCACAGCGTCCGGACGGCTGCGGCTGGTGCTGGTGCTGGTGCTGCGGCGATAGTCGGGAGCGACCTGCCCCCGTGCGTGTGCGGCGCGTGTCCCTCCCTGGCTGGTGGGCGATGAGTACGCGTGTCACTGGTGGCGTGGCTGGCCGCACCGGCCCGGCCGAGACGGCCGGGCAGGTCCCAACTGCTCGGCGCCTGGCTGGAGAGGCGGTGCGGCCGCAGACGAGAGGGGCGCGTGCCCCTCGAGCGTCGCGGGGGTCGGCGGGGCCCGGCAGGGGAGCGCAGGCCCGTGCGGTCAGGGAGGCGCCCCGTCGGGCGTGGGTGCCCCGTCCCGCGCAGGCCGTTCCGCTGCTGGTCCGAGTGCTGGTGTGCCTGCTGCTCGTCACGGGCCCGGCGGCGCTGGCAGTGAGCCTGTTGTCTGGTGGCGAGGCAGCGACCGGGGAGCCGGTGGCGCAGACCCTCGACCGGGGGGCGGTGCAGCTGGTTGCTCAGACCGCAGCGGTCGAGGAGGTGCGCACCTGGCTTGCCGGAGCTGAAGAGGACCCGCAGGAGTCTGACGCGGCGATCGTGTCCGAGGTTGCTGCCGTCGCGGTCCAGTGGCTCGAGGTGCCCGACGGCCCGTCGGCTGGGGACCCGGCGACCGGCGACGAAGCCAATCCGATGACCGCTGTCGTCGGGGTCACCGTCCAGGCGGCTTGGCACGTGGCGGCGGGTGACGATGCTGCGGCCGAGGAGGCAGTGGCGTCCGGGACGGCGTCCATCGCCCCCGGGGCCGGCACAACTGTCGCTCCGGCTGAGCCTGCCGGGTCCGCTGCCGCTGGCACCGACCCTGACCAGCAACTCGGTACACCCGTGCGGCCGCATGTGGGCTGGTTCAGCGTCAGCGTCACGGTGCCGATCCACGCGGCCGGCACGAGCTGGGTCCCGGGGACCGCGACCCTGCTCGGTGCACCGGCACCCGTCGCGGCGCCCGAGGTCGAGACGGTCGGTCCCGCCGCAGGCCCCTACGGGTTGACGGTCACGCCCACGAGCCCCGCCGCAGACATGGTTGAGGCGTTCCTGCGGGCCTACCTGCTCGGCGAGGGTGACGTCGTCCCCCTGTCCAGTCCGGACGCCGACTTCCGCCCCGCGGTCCCCACCGACCTGAGCGACGTCCAGGTCGTGTCCGTATCGGCAATCGGGGACGCCGACACTCGCGAGCTCCTCGAGGCCGAGACGCCGGCCACGTCGCCGCCGGTCGAGCTCCTCGCCGTGGTCAGGGTCACCGCCGGCGGCGAGATTCGCGAGACCCAGGTCCCCCTGCAGCTGCGGGCCCGCGACCAGCGCTGGGAAGTCGCCGCCGTCCATCCCGGTCCTCTGCCTGACGACCGCCCGTAACCCACACCCACCACACGAAAGGCGTCACCATGAACCTCGCTCTCGCCGTCCCCGCCCTCGCCCCGACCGGCATCCTCACCTGGATCAACACCAAGACGGCCGAGGCGACGACCACGCTCATCGTGGTGGCCAGCCTCGTCGTCGTCGTCCTTCTCATCGCCTCGGCCATCCGTTCCCGAGGGGCTATCGCCTCGATCGTGGTCGCGGCGTTCGCCGGTGCGTTGTTCCTCTGGCTGGTCAGCAACATCGACGTCGTCTCGCGCATGGTCGGCTCGGAAGTCGCCTCCGGGCTGCCGGTCGTTCAGGAGCACGAGTCGCCGCTGCAGCCGCCCCCCGCCACCAAGCTTCACCCGACCGGCACGCCGGACACGATCGGGCCGCACCGCCCGGTCCATGACGTGAGTGCCCGGGTGTGAGCACCGCCCGCTACTACACGCGCGGGGCGTCGTTCCCCAAGCTCGTCGGCCGCTTCGCTGACGGGACGCCCATCCCGTTCGGCCCGTTCCGCGTGAGCCTCGTCATCGCGGCCGTCACCGGTTTCGTGCTGGCGAACGTGACACGGCCGCTGTGGGGGAGCACGGACCTGGTCCGCGACTACGCGCTGCTCGTGGCGGCCGCTGCTGTCGGCGTGCTGGTGGCCAAGCTGGTCCGCTTCGGTCGGAGGGACCCTCTCACCTCCGCGGTGGCCCTCACCTCCGTGCTCGCCCAGCCCCGGCTCGGCCGGCTCGACGGCCGCCGGGTCCGACTGGCTCGACCATTGCGGGCGACCACCGTCACGGTGTGGACGGACGACCCGGCCCCCGAGCCCCTTTCCCCGCTGGTGGGGCTCGAGGCGACGCCCCGCCCGACGGCGGTTCTCGTCCCACTAGCTGCCGCTGCCCGCGCAGGTGACGGCCCGGGCGGGTCTCGGGTCGCGGCGGTCGCCGTCGGCGAGGGTCCGGCCGGCCGCGTCGTGAGTCTCTCCGGCCACGTGCCCTCGAACGTTGCGGACCGCCGCGGTCCGCACCCGCAGTCCAACCTCGCCCAGCTGCGCCACCTGCAGCTGGTGCACGATCAGCTCGAGGAGCCCGCATGAGGAACCCCGTCCGCGCCCGCACCGGTGGCCTGCTGTTCACCCGTGACGGCGGAGCGTGGGGCCTGTGGCGGCTGCAGCCCCAGCGCTACGGACACGCGCCCCTCGACACGAAACAGTCTGCGCGAACGGCGCACACGGCGCTGCTGCGACAGCTGCCCCGCGACAGCCTCCTCCTCGGTTGCGCGGTGCCCCAGGACCCGGTCGAGGTCGTCGAGCGGATGCTCGATGGTCTCGACGTCTCCCAGCACCCGGAGTGGGCGGCTGAGTGTGCGGCCACCCTGGACGTCCTCGACGAGCTCCCGCTGAGCCGCCGCTCCTACTGGCTGTCTGCGCCTCTGCCGCTGTCGGGAACACGGCGGGCGGTCGGTCCGGGCGTGGTGCTGCTGCAGGACCTCGAGCAGGCCGTCACCGGGCACCGCTGGGTACCCACCCCCTCGGACGTGAGGGAGGCCCGACGGGCCGCGGCCGCGGTCACCGCGCGCATTCCCACACCCTTCGGTGCCCGGCTCGCCACCGCTGCGGAGTCGGCGTGGCTACAGGTCCACTCCGCCCGCCGGGGCCTCACTGAGCTCCCGCTGCCGGACGGGGACCGGTCAGCCGCGGGAGGCTCGGCTTCGCTGGACCCCGCCGCGGACCCGTGGATCCGCTCCGAGGCCAGTCACCAGCGGCTGCTGCTGGACGAGGGCGGGCAGGCCGACCTACCCCCGTCGCGGTTCAACCCCCTCACCCGCCGGTTCCTCAAGGTCACCGACGTCGGCCAAGTCGGCGTCCCCCCGGACGACGCCGCGGGCGATGACGGCGGGTTCATCGACGAGGACCGTGACGACGGCGACGACGGCTACGACGTCCAGGACGAGGCGCAGCCGGACAACGTCGGTGTCGCCGAAGCCTCCTACCAAGTGCTCCTCACCCTCGACGACGTCCCCCCCGACGGCATGGCGTTCCCCGGAGGGGAGTTCCTCGGTCGCCTCGACGAGTCAGGCGTCGACGCTGACTGGGCGATCCGGCTCCGCCGGCGCAGCAGCGAGGAGACCAGCCGTCGGATCAAGCGCAACCTGCGCAACCTGAACGACCAGTACGACCACCAGGACGAGGGCGCGAGCACCGGCCACCACGACCTCGACGCCTCCGTCGACGCGCTGCGGGACCTGGAGCAGACCCTCGCCCGCGACCGCAACGAGGTCGCGATCGACGCGACCATCATGTTCATCACCGCAGGGCCGACCGCCGTGCACGCCCAGGAGGACGCCGCCGCCCTCGCCGCTCACTTCGCGGGCAACGACTACCGGCTGGGGCAGCCCGTCGGGGCCCAGGAGGCTCTGTGGTGGTCTACCCAACCCGGCAGCCCGTTCACCGCCCACGTCCGCCAGCTCGCGCAGATCGCCACTGGCGCCGATCTGGCGGCCAGCGTCCCCCTCGCGGGGGCGGAGCTGGGAGACCGCAACGGCGCCTTGCTCAGCCTCAACATCACCACCGGCCGCCACCAGGTGACGTTGCTCGACCTGGACTCCAAGGCGTCCGTGCAGGACACCAGTCCCGCAGTCGCGGTCGCCGGTGAGCTCGGGGCCGGCAAGTCCGTAGCACTGAAGACCATCGCCGCCGCGATGGTCGCCCGCGGCGGCCGACTGCTGTGCATCGACCGGACGAGCATGGGGGAGTGGTCACTCTTCGCCGAGGGAATGCACGACTCCGTCACCGTCCAGGTGCTGCGCCCGACCTACTCGCTGGACCCACTGCGTCTGCTCCCAGGACGTTCAGGACCTCGCGTGGCCCAGTCCTTCCTGTCGACGCTGCTCAACATCGCACCGGCCACCCCCGAGGGTGCGCTGCTCTCCGACGTCCTCGAGCCGAGCTGGCTGGCCGAGCGAGGCGTGAGCAGCCTCGGCGACATCCAGCAGCTCCTACCCGAGACGGGACTGCCCGGCGCCGTGGAGCTCGCCGCGCGACTGCGGACCTTCGCCCGCAAGGACCTCGGGCAGGTCCTCTTCGACCCGACCCTGCCACCGGTGCCCCTGGACGCCCCGGCCATCGTCTTCGGCACCGCCGGCCTGCAGCTGCCCTCTCACCAGGAGCTCACCAACGAGCACCTGTTCCGGCAGATGCGCCTGGAGCGGATCTACGGTCGCGCCATCTACACCCTGGTCATGGGACTCATCCGGCACATCGCCTTCGCCGACCCCAGCGAGCTCGTCGTGGTGCCGCTCGACGAGGCCCACCACGTGACCTCGTCCCCGGAAGCAGAGCAGGAGGTCATCGAGCTCATCCGCGACGGCCGCAAGCACAAGGCGGCGGTCCTCCTCGGACTGCACGACCCGACCACCGACTTCGGCAGCAGCGACACCCTCAGCGGCCTCATCCCCACCCGCCTCGTGATGCGCCATACCGACCCCACCCTCGCCGCGGCGAGCCTGCGGTGGCTGGGAGTCGACCCCGAGGAGTCCGGACTGCTGGACGACCTGATGCGCGACACCAGCCCGGTCGACCCCACCACCGGATCCGTCCCCCTCCAGCGTCGAGGCGAGGGCTTCATGCGGGACAGCCAGGGCCGTCTGGGGAAGATCAAGGTCCTCGTGCCGGCGGACCCGACCCGAGCCAGCGCAGTCCTCACCACCCCCCGAGCAGGCACCCGCACTACCGGCAGCGCCGATCACAGCGCCGATCAGAGCGCAGCTCACAGTGCCGGTCACAGTGCCGATGACGGCGGCGGTCACCGTGACGCCACACGACCTCGTGGACATGACCCCCGCGACTCGAACCCCGAGATCGCCACGAGCGACACGGCTCCCGTCGGGGACGACGCGGCTGACGTCGCCGCTGGGGCCGTCGTAGCCAGTGCGCTGCAGGCGCCAACCCTGGACCAGGGCGGGCCCACGGTCACCGCTTCGGTGGTCCAAGGGACGGCGGTCAAGAAGGCCGCGGGGGCCAAGAAGACTCCGGCCAAGACGACCGCGAAGCCCCGAAAGGCGACAGCCTCCCGCTCGACGGCATCTTCCCGCGCGGCGGCCTCTCGTGCGACGGTCGCGTCCGCCACCAGCGGTTCCCCCCGGGTGACGGGGTCGACGGGATCGAGCGAGTCCTCCAAGGCACACAGGTCCAGCAGTTCGCCGAGCCTGAAGGTCCCCGCCTCGGCGGCGGGACCTGGACCGCAGGCCGCCGGGGAACCCCGTAGCGCGGGTGATCGTCTGGCCGCCTTGAACAGCGCACGAGACGCCCTGACCACCGACATCCCCTCGTCGGGCAGCCGATGAGCCGTATGCCTCGCGTACCGGTGCCAGGCCGCCGGCCACTGGTGCTCTTGGCCGTGGTGCTGCTGGCCGTGCTCGCGGTCATGACCGGGCCGGCCGCCGCGGCGTCTGTCCTGGCCTCTGCGACGGCCAGCAGTGCCTCGCCGCTGGCCGTCACGCCCACGCCGGCGCCAGGACCGGCACAACCTCTGCCCGTGGTGCCCCCAGCGGTACCGGCGCCGGCGGCGGAGCAGAGCGACGGCCCGAGCGGGAACCCGCTGCTGCGCGGACTCGGCCTCACCGGCGCGTCCGGGGTCCCGCTGGAGAACTACGAGCTGTCGATCGACGGCGGGGGAATCACCGACCCCACGCAGGCGGTGTCTGCCATGAGCCTGCGGCTCCTGTGGGACCTGTACCGGATCACGATCGGGCTGGCGGCCTGGACCTACCAGACCACCACGGGGTTCGAGTGGATGGAACCGATCGTCGACCCGTTCATCACCAGCGCGACCGCGGTCAGAGAAGTCGTCGCCGACATCGGGCTCATCCCACTGCTGCTCACCGTCGCCGCCTTCGTGACCGGGCTCTGGCTGGTCCGCGGCCGGTGGGCCACCGGGCTGACCGAGCTGCTGATCTCCTGCGCCCTCGCCGCCCTCGCGGTCGGGGTCCTGTCCAACCCGGTCGCGGTGGTCGCCGGCCAGGACGGGCTGCTGCCCCAGACCCAACGTTTCGGGACGGAGCTATCGACCGTCATCGCCACCGGTGGGGCGCCTCGTTCGAGCACCTCTGAGGAACTGCGCGCGGAGACCGCCGGCGTCATCGTTGACGCCTTCGTCAGGACTCCCCACCAGCTCCTCAACTACGGCGCGGTCCTCGACGTGCAGGACCCCGGTTGCGCCGCGGTCCTCGACGAGGCGCTGCAGGAGGGACCGTGGGGCTTGGACGCGACCGTGCGGGAACGGGTCGGCGACTGCGAGTCCACCTACCGGGAGACCGCCGACAACCCGGGGCCCACGACGGTCGCGACGATGGTGGTGCTGCTGCCCGGTGCCGCGGTCCTGGCGCTGATGATGCTGGTGCTCAGCCTCGGGCTGCTGGTGTCGACCGTTGTGGTCCTGCTTGAGTCGGTCCGGCTCGTGCTGTCCCTCGTGCTCGGCATCGTCCCCGGGTCCGGGCGCGGGAACCTCATGAGCAGCGTGTCGTCCATTGCGGTCGCCCTGGTCATGACGGTCGGCACCCTCGCCCTGGCGGCGGTGTTCGTCCTGGTCGTCACCTCGTTGTTGGCTGCGAGCTCCGACTTCGCCGACCCCGCCGTGACGTTCATCATGGTCACCCTGTTCGTCACCGTGGCCCTCGTCGTCCTCGTCGCGTTCCGGGCACGAGCCAGGTCGATGGCACAGCGACTCTCGCAGCGCCTCGCCGCGCTCTCCCCCGGCTCCCAGCGGGCAGGCGAGCCAGCCGCCTGGCGGGGGGCCGCAGTGGTCAGCGCCATCAGCAACGCCCCCGACGTCGCCCGCCGGATGTCCAGCAACCGAGCCGCCGGCAAGCGGAGGGCCGAGGCCAAGAAGGCCACAGCGAAGCGGGTCGCCGCCACCAAGCGCTCGGGAGCAGGGAAGGACACGACCGCACCCGCCGACCTCAGTACCAGCAGCACCAGCACCAGCACCAGCACCAGCACCGGAGGCAGGAGCAAGAGCACCGGCAGCGGTTCAGTCAGCACCGGGGACAGGACCGATGGCAACGGTCGCCTCATCCCAGGGGTCGGGGGCGCGACGCCCCGTCGGACCCCCGGCAACAAGACCCGTGGGCCTGCCACGGCTGTCGGTGGCGTCCTCACCGCGGTCCGTACCCGCGCCGCGGCCGCCGTAGCGGGAGGACCGGCCGCGGCCGCCATCATCGCGTCCAGGTCCGCCGGTGCCCCCCACCGGGCCCTTGCCCGTCGCCGAGCGGCCGCCAAGTCCCAGCTGCACTCCGCAGCCAGCGCCGGCAAGGCCGCCTCGACGGGTCGGGCACCGCGTGGAAACGTCCGCCCGGGCCAGGGGACGATGAAATCTGGACGCCTCGCTGGAACCGGATCCGCGGTCCGGTCGCGCCTCGACCCAGCGGCGAGGACCCAAGGCCTCGCGCCCCCGCCTGCTTCTCTGACCTCGAGGGCCGGGACCGCGTCGACGGCGTCAACCTCGGCTGCGGAGCCCGCAGCGGCGCGTGCCAGCAGCGTCCCACTGCCGCTGATCTCGCACTGGCCCGAAGACGGCCAGTCGGCACGTCCGATCAACGATCCCGCTACGAACGCCGGCGCCGGCCGCACTCTGCGGCCCGGTCGACGCGCGGGAGTGGCCGGCCAGCGGCAGGACCTCCGGCGTCGGGCCCGCGCCTGGGAGCAGGACCGATCCGAGCAAGACCGCGAAGGCAGGGGCAAGAGTCAGGATGGCCGCAGCCGCGGCGCACCCGGTCGGCCCGGACCGGGCAAGCGGCTCGGGGGCGCCTCGTGAAGCGGTGGGCGGTCCTCGTTGTCGCCATCATCAGCGCCGGTGTGGCCACCTTGCCGCTGATCCTGCCGCTGGTGATGGTCGTCATGTTCACCCGCGGAGGCGGCGCCGCCAGTCCCGCCGGTGCCGTGCCGACCTTGCCCGGGGTGAACCCGGTGATGCTGCAGGCCTACGGCCGCGCGGTGACCTCCGCCGCTGGAGTCGTCCCGGACTGCACCGGCATCCGCTGGTCGCTGCTGGCCGGCATCGCGCAGGTCGAGTCGGGTCAGGCCGGCGGGCGTGAGGTCTCGCCCGATGGTCGGATCAGTCCGCCGGTCATCGGGCCCGCTCTGGACGGAAGCGGAGCCGGCGGGAACCGGACCGGGTTCCCGGACAGCGACGGTGGGGTCTGGGACGGCGATACCCGCTGGGACCGGGCCGTCGGGCCGTTCCAGTTCATCCCCAGCTCGTGGCGCGCCTACGGCCAGGACGGTAATGGTGACGGCGTCGCTGACCCGCACAACGCCTTCGACGCGGCCCTGTCGGCGCTGGTGCATCTGTGCGGGCGGGGACCTCGCGACCTGTCGGATCCGCAGCAGCTGGACGACGCCCTGTTCGGCTACAACCGCTCCCGCGCGTACGTGGCTGACGTGCAGCGGTGGGCCGCCACCTACGAGCAGCTCGCCGCCGCTGCTGCACCCGCGAGCTCCGGCGAGGTGGCCACGTCTGAGCGTGGGCAGCTCGTCATCGACGCTGCGTCGGCATGGATGGGCACCCCCTACTCCTGGGGCGGTGGAAGCCTCATCGGCCCGTCCGAAGGCTTCGCGCAGGGCGCCGGCATCGTCGGCTTCGACTGCTCCGGGTTGACCCGGTACGCCTACGCACAGGCCGGGGTCACGCTGCCGCGGGTCTCGCGTGATCAGTGGCAGGTCGGCACCCGGATTCCCCGTGAGGCCGGCCTGGCCGCGGTGGCACCCGGCGACCTGGTCTTCTTCGCCACCAACCCGACCACCGGTGCAGGCATCCACCACGTGGCCATCTACATGGGGGGCGGTCAGATGCTGAACGCCGCCCGCACCGGGACCTTCGTGCGGGTCGAGCCGGTGTGGATGT
Organism: Actinomycetales bacterium; assembly: GCA_038258055.1. Lineage (GTDB taxonomy): Bacteria > Actinomycetota > Actinomycetes > Actinomycetales > JBBAYJ01 > Aquipuribacter. The sequence continues at coordinate 20,092 of JBBSQH010000019.1, read as the reverse complement.
CGTCCTACGCCGGCGCGGTCAGACCGTGACGCCTCGCTGTCCCCGCCCAGGCGGGCGAAGGTCGGACGACACTCCGGCCCTGACCCAGAAGAGCACCTGGGTCTATGGAGCCGCGGCGGTCGCGCTGATGCTCACCGGTGCTGGACTGGTCGCCTCCGACGCGATGCACGCCGGCGGTTGGGGGCAGCTGGGACCCGACCACATGGCGGCCTCCGGTGCCAGCGCACCGACCGTCGCGGAAACGACCTCCACGACCTGGGGCGTCGTCTCGGAGCCCGGGCCCTCGTCGACCTCCAGCGCCTCGACGTCGCCCCCACCACCCGCCGTGCCCGCAGGCGAGTCCCAGGCCGTCCTTGACGGCGCACAGGCACCGGATGGCGCGGCCACCGACCCGACCGCCACCGACCCGACCGCTGCCGGCACGGTCCCCCCGGATGAACTGGCGGGCGACGTGCCCGACACCACACTGCAGGCTCTCCTCGAGGAGACCGTCGACGGTGACCTCGTCGACGAGGCCGTCTCCAGCCCCGTCGAGCGCCTCGCGGCCACCACGGCGCTGGAGGAGCACCAAGAGTTGGGCTGGGCCGACGTCCGGGTGCAGGCCATGACCACCCGTGCCCCCGACCGGAACGGCACGGCCGCGGTCGCCAGCTCCGCCGAAGGACCGCTCACGGTTCACGTCACCGTCATGGTCGCCGGCGTCCACCCGGTCCTCGGGCCGCAGGACCGGCAGCTGGTCACCTACCGCTACGGCCGGAACGGCGCCCCGACGGCGAGCTCTGCGGCGGAGACGTGGGTGGAGCGGAGCCGCTCGGCCGGTGAACCGTGAGCAGCCGTCCCCTCGGCAGCAGGACCGAGATCAGGACCCACGCAGCAAGCCAGGGAGGGGCGGAATTCCTTGGTGGTCGGAGCGCTCGTCCGTGCTTCCTACCGTCCAGTACGTCGAGCGTAGCGACGGCCACAAGTGTGGGGGTGTGGACAACGCCAGAAGTTGTGCCCTTGCCCGCTTGTGCCGTTCACCCGTTCCGCACTACCAGCGTTCAGGACTTCATCACTTCAGCAGTCGAGAAGAGGCACCCGTGAGACCTCACCACAGCGGCTCATCGCCCAGGCCGTCCCGCACTGGCCAGCCCTCCCCGGCACTCGGAAAGCTCGGCGGTGGCCCAGGCGGGCGACCCGGTGGTACGGGGACGGCCACCGCCGGCGGTGTAAGCGGCGGCAGCGGAAGCCACCTGCTGCCGGTGGGCGTGGGTCGGCTCGGTGGCCGCGACCTCACCGCCGCGGTCCTGCTCGCCGGCGCCCTCCTGCTCGGTGTGTCAGCCGCGCTGCAACTGCCGCTGCCAGAGACCGTCGCCGGGCAGCCCACATCCCTGCTGCTCGCCGCCGGCGTCCTCATGGCCCTGCTGATGTGCGGGCTGCACCTACGGGGGCGAGCCAGGATCCGCACCCGCGAGGCGATCGCACTGGCCGTGCAGCCCCGCCTCGGCACCGACGTCGTCGTTACCGCCAAGCGGTGGGACCGCTGGGCTCTGCCGGGCTGGGTCCGCATCGGCTACCGGGCCACCCTCGACGACTCCGACATCGCTTGGGCGGCCCGCGTGGCGGACCTGGTCTCCCACCGCCTGGACGTGGACTACACCGTGGCGGCCCATGACGCGCGTGCGGCTCGTGTCCTCCTCACCCGGCACCCCGGCACAGCGCCAGCTGAACCCACCGCGCCGGAGGCCCAGCAGCGCACCGAGCGAGTCGCGCGAGAGGTGCTCGGGCCGAGCGCGCTGGTCACCGTGGACCTCGGCGAGGACAACATGCCGACGCGGATCGACATTCGCCACTCGGCCGGCGTCCGCGTTTCCACCCCCGCTCAGCGGGCCCGCGTCGAGCGGGCCCTGTCGAGCATGTGGCCGGGCCGCTGGCGGGCCCGCTGGGATCTCGTCCAGGACCATCTCGAGCTCACGCACCGACCGGTGCTGGGAACCCGGATCCCGCGTCCGGTGACCGACCCGGCCCCTGGCGGTGAGATCCCGCTGGCGGTCGACGAGGACGGGTACACCCTGACGTGGGCCCCCACCGGTAAGACCACGCCGCACCTGCTGGTCACGGGTGCGACCGAGACGGGTAAGACCGTCATCATGCGGGGGGCCGTCATGGACTTGTGCCGTCGCGGATACGAGGTCGTGGTGGCCGACCCCAAGCGGATCGAGTTCAACACGATGCGGGACTGGCCCGGAGTGGCCTTCGTCGCGACCACGGTCCCGGAGCAGGTCGCCCTCATCCACCACGTCGACCGGATCATGCAAGCGCGCTACGAGGCGATCGAGCTGGGCCAGGCCAAGGTCACCGACTTCCACCGGATCTGCCTGGTCCTCGACGAGTACCGCCAGTTCTACGGGGTGGTGGGCACCTGGTACGCCACGGTCAAGCAGAAGGGCATGCCGTCCAAGCCCCCGGTCCTGGCCAAGGTGGGGGAGCTCGCCCAGATGGGCCGCAGCGCCGGCGTTCACCTCATCATCGGCACCCAGCGCCCAGACGCCGACTTCCTCACGGGCGTGATGCGTGACAACTTCCGCGGCCGGTTCTCGCTGGGCCGGCTCAGCTTTGACGGGGCCCGGATGATGTGGGGCGAGGACGTCCGGACCAGCATGGAGGTCGCCATGGGCATCCGTGGCCGCGGGGCCGGCGCACGGCCCGACGGGACCCCGGTGGAGGCCCAGGGACTGTGGACGCCGGACCCAGGCGACGTCTCCACCCCCCAGGACGCGGCGCTCCTTGAGTCGCTGCGGCCCGCGTCCTCCCCCCACCCGCCGCTGAGGTGCGTCCACCCCACCGAGGAGGACAAGTACTGGGCCTGGGGGACTGCGGAGTTCAGCCCGGCAACGGCTGCTGAGCCGGTGCCGGTGCCGCCGGCGTTCACCGGCTTCTCGACCCTGCTCGAGCACGACGAGCACGACCCGGCCACCGGTTCCTACGACAAGGGGGCTATCGCCCCTGCGGCCACGTTCGGCGCCGGCGCAGCCGCCACCTCCCCGTCGCCGGCTCGCACATCACCCGTCCACGCGCCGGCTCTCCGGCACCTTCATGCTGTGCCCGCCTCCTCAGCGGCCGTCGAAGAAGACCAGGCGGATTCCGAGGACCAGGAGACCGCGGACGAGGTGTCCTCGGAGGACGTGTCGCCTCTGCTGGTCACCGACCTGCAGGTCGGTCAGTCCGTGGAGCTCGAGGAGGGCAGCGGTCAGTTCGTCCTGGTCGAAGACGTGCGTGTCGTCGACGACGGGGACGACGAGCTCGTCGAGATCGACTACCTCGACCCCGCCACGGACGAGGCAGGCCAGATGGCCGTCGACGCAAGCACCGTTCTGTGGGCCCGCGCCTGATGCAACCGAGGTGGCGACCCCGCCGAGAGCGGCGAGAGGGCGATGTGTCGGAGACAGCCGGGAGCCCCGGGCGGCGGCCGCCACGACCCCCGTGCGCGCCCGGCGCCGCGGAGCTGCGTCGGGGGGACACGCTGCGGCTGCTCTGGTGGATGGAGCTTGGATTCGTCCACGGCGCCTCGCGCGGACCGCTGCCGGGCCGACTGTTTCCGGGGGTCATGGCCATCGCCTGGTGGCCCACCGTGCCGGTGCTCCTGCTCGGGCAGACGGCAGCTGTCCGACGTAGCTCCGTCCGCTACTACATGTCGACCCAGCGAGACGCGGTCCTGGCCGTCGTGGCCCGGGACGACGGGTGGCACGTCGGTGAGCACCTGTCCGCGAGACCGGGCACCGGACGCGGTAGAGCGTTGCGGGCAGTCGTCGCGCCCCAGCTGCTCGCAAGGGCCGACAACCTCGGCGTCACGATCCACGGGACGGCCGCCACCCGCCGCCTGGCCCAGCAGTACCTCGACGAGCTCCCTGAAACCGTCGACGTCGGGCGTGGCCAGTGGCGTGGTCGACGTCTACAGCGGACACCCGCCACCTGAGCCCAGCCATCCCGACGGTTGGTCAGTGCTCCGAGTCCTGGTCGTCCTCTGGTGGGCGCCACTTGTCGAAGGCCTTTCCAGCACCCTTTGCCGCTTCGACGCTGCCCACGCCGGCGGCACCAACGAGTGCACCCACGACCGGCGGCGCTGCTACCGCGATCACGGTTAGCCCCGCCATGATCATGAAATACACCCACAGCACGACGAGCTGTCGCGCGCGCGCCCTCGACAACCACGGGCGAGCCGCGGAAAGGGCGTCCGCCGCCCGGTCGATCTCACTCCACAGCTCCTCGTCCGATGCCAGTCCCGCCTCGGCTGCCTCCACAGTGGACGGCTCGATCTCGCCGGACTCGAGAAGGCCGGCCAGATGGTCGAGTTCGCGGTCACCCGGAAGCTCGAGGGCGACTGGCGCCACCGCGCTGATGCGTCGCAGGGCCGCCGTGAGGTCGGGCGTCATGGTGAGGAGCCCTGCCCGGGCGGCGTCGACAGCCTGAGCGGTGGCCGCCGACGCGAGCACCCTCGCCAACTCCCGCTGACGTTCGGCGATCTGCGCTAGCAGTGGTTCGAAGCTGCGCTGAGTCCTCAGCTGCTGCGCCAGCGCCGGCCTCAACGAGGCGGCTGCGATGGCCTGTTGAACGCGTGCGGCCCGCAGGATCGCTGAGGCTTGCTGGGCCATGCCGCGTGCGATTGTCCGCTGCGCCGTCTGCGCTGCCTGTGCCTGCAGTCGTTCGAGTGAGGCCGTGAACTCAGGGGTTGCGAGAGCCCGCAGGATCATGGCGCGCTGTGCCTCGACCAGCGTCCATGAGCCGTCGCCATCTTCGTCGTCTCCTACACCTAGCTCGGACACCTTGACCATGTGCACAACGTAGACGCGCGTGGGTCCACCGGCGGAGACGTCGGTGGACACCCCGCGGATCGCACCCACCGGCTGTCCTGTCACGGATCGACGTCGTCCGGCACCTATTACGGGTGTCAGGACGTCGAGGTGCGGAGGACAACATGCCGTCAACACTGAAGGCCGCGGTAGGAGCGCCGGCTCGTACCGGGCAAGGCGCGGCGCTGGCCAGGGGGGCGTCCGAGCGGCGTGCCCGGCTGGCGTGCGAGGAGAGCGATCCGGAGGCGTGGTTCACGCTCGAGACGCGTGAGTGGGCGAAGCTGCAGTGCAGCCGTTGCCCTGCTCGTGCGGCCTGTCTGCAGCTGGCGCTGCAGCAGCGGGAGACGCACGGGGTGTGGGGCGGCCTCGACGAGCGGGAGCGTCGGCGGCTCGAGCGTGCCCGGGTCCGCCCGACGGGTGTGAGGCGGACCGTCGGCGGTCACCGGCCAGCCACCGTCGCGAGCGTTGCTGGGAACGTCGATGCCGACGAGCTGGTGCCAGCATGAGCAGGAGTCCCGGAGCACAGCCTGGTGCTGGGACGGACGGGCAGCCGTCGACGGAGGACTGGGTCGCGATCGGCGTTGTGCTGACGGTGTTGGTCAGCTCCGGTGCGATCGGCTGGGCCAGCTTCGCGCGGCTCGGTGAGCAGGGTGTGGACCGGCTTGTCGGGTACGGCGTGCTGGTCAGGGAGCCGGTCGTCCTGATCGCGCTCGGCGCGGGCTTGGACTGGCCTCGTTTGCTGCTGCTGGGTGCGGTGGTGTGCCTCGTGCTGGCGCTGCTGCTGCTCGGTGCGCACCGGTCGCGGGTTCGGTCATGACCGTGTCGGTGCCCGTCGAGGCGCCCAGGACGGGGGTCAGGAGCCACGCACACCGGGGTCGGGTGGGTCCCCGCGTCACGGTCATCGCTCCCTGTCGGCTCCCGGTTGGTGCCGTCGCGTGCTGTAGCTGCGGTCGGACGGGCCTGATCACGGTCACCTTCGACGACGGGGAGGAGTTCCCGGTGTGCGGGCGGTGCGTGCCGGCTCCGTCGGCGCCGGGCGTGGTCCGCACGTCCCTCGCGTCGTCTGGGGTCGTCGCGGCAGGGGAGTCCTGATGGGTTGGTCAGTGGGCATCGACAGCAACCACAGATGGGTCGGGTACGGCGTGCCAGCCGTGTGCGATCAGCCTGAGTGCGGGGCTGCCATCAACCGCGGCTGGGCCTACGGCTGCGGGGGTGGTCTGGTCGGGACGATCGACAACTGCGGCAGGTTCTTCTGCTCCGATCACCGGACGCACTTCAAGGAGAACGACGAAGACGGTGGCGAGTGGGTGTGCGAGCGGTGCGCGTCCGGTGACGATCCGTTCCCCGAGACGCCTGACACCGTCGAGTGGCTCGAGCACCTGCTGACCGATGAGTCGTGGCAGCAGTGGCGCGACGAGAACTCCGAGTGCGTGCGTGACTACCGCGCCGCCCTTGACTCCCGGGCAGCCCGGTGAGCGCCGGCGCGCGGCCTGATGCAGCCGCTGACGTTCAGGCCGGCCGGAGCGCCGGCTCGTTGCTGGAGGACTGCACGGTGGACGAGCGCGGTCGCGTGCTGCTGGACGGTGAGCACATCGGGGACCTGAGTCTGCGGGACCGGATGTGGCACGCCAGTTCCGTCGTGGGTAGCGAGCTGGTCGCGATCTCGGGCGACCAGGCCGAGGTGCTGCGCGCTCTGCTCGCGGACCCTTGCCGCCCGGGGCGGTTGTTCTGATGGCCAGGACAGGTACCTCTGGCGGCGTCGAGGGTTCTACGCAGGCCGGGACCACGTGCCATGCCCCGCACGGCAGCATCGCCTGCGGCGACGTCGTCGCGCTGCTGCAGCTGCGGCTGACCCGGGAGCTGCGTGCCTGTGTGTGGCCGGACGGGTCCCCGATGGTCGACCTGGCCGACGCCGTCCTGCTCGAGCACCTGGTGCCTGCGCTCACGGCCACGGTCACGTCGGTCCTAGCCGAACGTCGATCCGGCTACCCGGTCGACGTCGACAGGCCCGCCGCAACCGCCGTGGCGGCGTCGATCCGGCGGGAGGGGTCGTGGTGAGCACGGTGAGGGCGGGGTTCGTCCGTACGGGCGACATCGACTTTCACCAGCACAACGTGCGCGTCGACCTCGGTGACCTCCGTGACCTCGTCGAGAGCATCCGACGGTTCGGGGTCATGCAGCCGGTGGCGCTGGAGCCGCGCGGGCAGCGCCTCCGGATCCGGGACGGACACCGTCGTGTCGCCGCCGCCCGCCTGGCCGGGCTCACCAGGATCCCTGCGATCGTGCACGCGCAGGCGTTGGACGAGGACGAGTGGCTGGTCGCCGCGGTGCACGTGAACACGCGACGGCGCGGGCTGGACCGAGCGGACAAGCTGCGGACGGTGGCGGCCATGCGCCAGCAGGGGCTCAGTCTCGATGGCGTCGCCGAGGCGTTCGGGGTGAGCGCCTCGACGGTCCAGCGGTGGCTGAAGGACGACGCCGCCGCACAAGGTCTCCCCTGCACCTCCTCGCGGCTGCCCGGTCGCAGCGCGGCCGCGCTGCAGCTGGCCGAGCGACTGGAGCAGGACGACGTCGCGCAGCCGGACACCGGTGTCCGGCTGCCTGCCCGCGTTGTCGCCGAGCGGCACGGGGTGAGCGCACGCACGGTCACGCGGCACCGAACTGGGCGACCTGTCACTGCTGCGGCCTTGCGGACCTTCGCGGATCACGCCCGGGGGAATGTCGAGGCGGGCCGTTGGGACGCCGCGGCTCTTCTGCAGGCGGTGGAGCGGCTCGCGCAGAGTGGCGTGGTGTCCGTCGCCTTGGACCGGGCCGAGGCGTCATGACCCCGCAGCCGACTGGCCTGGCCTGGTGCTGTACACCGTCGTCGCTCCGTGGGTGGCGTCGAGCGCGTCGGAGGTGGCGGTCGGTCTGGTGTGCTGCGCCGCGGCGAGCGTGCTGCCGGACATCGACCACCCCGGTAGCACGGTGTCCCGAGCTGGCGGGTCCCGTGACGGGGCTGCTGTCGCGGGTGGTTTTTGCGGTGGGTGCTGGTGGGCACCGTGCTGGCACCCACAGCCTGCTCGGGGTGGCCGTGGCCGGCATCCTGACGTGGGTGGCGGTCCGGGCCGGCGGGGTCCTGGCAGTGGGATGCGTGACGGTGCTGCTGCTGGTGGGGGCGGCCGCTCTCGGCAGCCGGCTGCCAGCTCGGGCGCTGCGGGCCGTGGGTGTCGCCGTGGTGGCGGCCGCGGTGGCCGCTGCTGGGGTCGCCGTGGGCGCTCTGGACGTTCCGGTCGCAGCGGTCGTGGTGACTGATGTCTCGCAGGCCCTGGAGGGTGTGCGCGTCGGCTTGGGCGGCGTCCAGCTGGACCCGGCGCCCATCGCGATCGCAGTGGCCCTGGGCTGGTTCGCTCACTGCCTCGGTGACGCCATCACCCACTCCGGGGTGCCGTGGCTGTGGCCGGTCGACCGGGACGCCGTGCGGCTGCCCCTGACCATCCGCACGGGTGGCCTGGTCGAGCGCGTCGTCATCCACCCGGCCTGCGTCCTCGCCGTCCTGCTCGTGGGCTGGCACAACGGCACCGCCGACGTCCTCGCGGACAGCCTGACCGGTCTCGTGGGCACCGTCCCCTCGTCGACAGCGCTGCCGTCAACTGTGCTGCCCGGGACTGAGCTGTCGGTGACGGCGGAGTCGTCAGCAGCGGCGACGGCGACCAGTGGCACGTCCTCTCCCTCCCCGTCCGCCGCCCTGGGCGGCCTGAACCCCGCGGGAGCCCCGTGATGACCACCCCTGAACCTCAGGCCCCTGCAGCGCACGACACCGCCTCCAGTGCGGTGTCCAGGCCGCTCGCCAACGCGCGCGGGGGGCCTCCGCCGGGGGGTCGTCGAGCGGGACGCCCGTCCCGCAGCGGTCGGGAGCCGATCACGGCGGTAGACCGTCGGACAGGGCGGGCCCTCGCCTGGGCCGACGGGGAGTTCTCCGGCGACGACACCGCGGTGGCCCTGGCCCGCGGCCTGTGCCTGGTCGGCGCCGAGGTTCAGCTGCGCAGCCCCCACCCTGTGGGCCCGGTCCGGCGGGCGGAGGCCGACGACTCCGCCGCGGTGGTCGCGGTGATCGGCACCGCGCTGGTTGGGGATCTTGACTGGACCGGAGTCCCGAGCACCCTCGAGGCCAGTACCTCGGCATCTGGCTGTGTGAGCGAGGCAGGGGCCACGCCGTTGCCCGCGCAGACGCTCGAGCGGCTTGGCCCGGCGCTGTGGGCGTGGGCGGCGGCCCGGTACGACGGGGAGTAGACGGGTGCCGCTCAGCTGCTGAGGGGGGACAACGCTGCGCTGCCGCGGCGGGAGCCGGCGCCCGCCGCCGTGCGACCTACGCGGCTGCGGCCGCCCGTGGACGCACCGAGACCGCCCTGCTCGAGCTCGCCCCCAACGCCGGGCACCGCAGCGACGGCCACACCCGCGGCCCGAGCGAGAACGACCTCACGTTGCCGCCGGCGGACGGTGGGCTGCAGGGCTGGTCCCGCAACGGCGACGAGACCGACCAGGACGTCATGACGTTCGACCGGGACGGCGCCTTCGGGGACCCACCAGCACCGGTCCCCGTCCCGGACCTCCACTGGTCGCAGGCCCAAGGCCGCATCGCCGACCTGGTCGAGAACGTCCAAGCCGACATGATCGACGCTGAGGCCTGGGGTGGGCACCGCCCGATGGTCCGCGACGGCCAGGAGATCACCGGGTGGCAGGTGACGCCGGCAGCGGTCGCCGCGGAACGGCGCCTGGTCACCGTCGGCGGCCTGGTCGACGTGGAGGCCACCCGCCGCGCGGCACCTGAGATCGCCGACGTCGACGCCGACGAAGAAGCAGCAATCGGCTACCGCACAGACGCGATCGCGGTGCTCCGCTACGAGGTCGCCACCCGCCACACCCAGGCCCGGCGGCTCCGTCACGAGTTCGCCCTGCTCGCCGACCAGCCCTCCTACACCCCACGCGAGCAGGCCAGACTCGCGGCTCTCGCTGAGCAGCACGAGGAGGTCATCGCGGACTCACGGGCGTGGGTGCACAGCCTGCACGAGCTTGAGGACGGCTCCGACCCGTTCAGCATCCGCCGCAGCAACGCCCTCGCCGCGGCGACTCGTGACGTCCTGCGTGAGGTGCGTCCGATGGGGGCCGGCAGCAGGGACACCGGCATGCTCGTCCCGCTCGGCGACCACGGTCGCACGCCGGTCGTCGCCGCCATGGCGAACTTCCCGAGCGCGTGGCACGAGCGGTGCACCGGCACCGGTCTGCCGCTGATTGTCCTCGACGGCCAGGAACGAGGGCTGTTCAGCCCTGACCTGCTCGTGCCGCCCTCATCGTTGGGGCAGGCCCTGCGTCCCGGCAGTCCCGGCCCGGTGGTCTGCGACGTGCTGTCGCTGAGCTGCGGCTTCCACAACCCGACCCGCCCCGAGGGATACGCCACCGCCTGCCACGAGATGACCCACCGGATGGAGGTCAGGGGCTGCCCCACGCTGTACGGAGCGCAGCAGGCATTTCTGGAGCGGCGGGTCGCCGTCGCCGGTCGCCGGCCAGCGAAGACCTCCTACCGCGGCAATGCCGGCGAGATGGTGTGGCCCGACCACTTCACCAACGGCTACATCGGCCGCGACTACGGTCCGATCCGCGACTGCGCGGAAGTCCTCACTGTCGGTGTGGAGTCCGTGTTCGCCGGCGTCTTCGGCGGTGGCACCGGGCAGGGCAGCTGGCGGGCCGACCCTGACCACCGCCGCTTCACACTCGGCACCCTCAGCACCCTGTAGCCCCTGTCCAGGGAGCCCTCAGCCACACGGCAGTGGTCCTCAGGCTCCTCGGGCCCCCTGCCGGCAGCGCAGGCCGTCCTGAGGGCCTGCCCGGTCAGGACGCTTTCGATGAAGAGCGTTCAGGCGTTGGCAGCGTTGAACGCCTCGACGACCTCAGCCCTGATGCGGCCGCGGTCGGAGACCTGGTGGCCGTTGGCACGAGCCCATTCTCGGACGGTGCTGTTGCTGGCGCCCACCGTGGACTGCTTGGTCGACGATCGGCTGCCGCGCTTGCGGGCACCCGAGAGGCGTCGGGCGGCCTGCAGCCACTCCGAAAGGTCGGCACGAAGCCGCTCAGCGTTCGCCGAGGTCAGGTCGATCTCGTAGCTGATGCCGTCAAGAGCGAAGGTGACACTCTCGTCGGCCGGAGAGCCATCGATGTCGTCCACGAGGACGACGTTCACGTGCTGGGCCATCAGATACCTCTTTATGCTTAGTTCGTGGCGGTCATGTCGACACTAGTCGTCCAATACCTGGCCTGATTACCGCCACGCAACCAAAGAACCGGCTTAGTCGTCCTTGTTCATGGTGTGGCTCCAATTGCTGTCGGGCCCATATCCGCTGTCGTCGTCCAGGCCGCGGGCTTCGAAGTCGTCGACGTCATCGTCTTCGTCGTCGTCCGCGCTGTGCATGTCGTCAGCGTCGGTGGTCTCACTGGGCACTGGGCTCTCGAGGCGGGCTTCTTGCTCGTCGCCGGCCGACGGGTTCTGATTGCTCACGTGCTCAGCGTCTCAGTCCGCCTCCGTCAGCGGGGCGCCATCTCCTCAAAGCGGTGACCAGCTCGTCACCGCCTTGCGCAGGATGCGCGGCACGGGCCGTGCCTACCCGTTGGTCCTCGTCAGGGGGGTGACGGGATGCCCAGCAGGCGCTTCGAGCCCGCACCGCAGCCCGATTGTGCACTCCCCGCGAGCCCTCTGTCAGTAGAGCGTGACCCCGATGTGGTGGCCGGGGCGCGGCGGCTGACCCACTGCGCTCAAGCGGGCATGGTCGTGGACCGATTCCTCGAGGAGAGGACTCGGTGGGCTGACAGGGGTGAGGACGGCGAATGAGGCTGCTGCTGTGCGTCCTGGGGTTCCTCACCGTGATGGTGGGGTTGACGGGGTGCGGCTCCACCGGGTCGGAGGAGTCGGCCACCTACGTGGGGACCGAGCCCGGAACGGCCGTCCTGGTGCAGTGGACCGCGAGCCCGGACGGGGCACTGAACGGCTCCGTCCGCCTGACCCGGCCCGCTGTCGGCGGGGACGACCTGGTCGCCAACGACTCGATGAGTCTGAGCGGACGACGCAGCGGGTCCAGCGTGAGCCTCACCGTGGATTACGGGCTGGGCCTCACCGAGACCTGGGCCGGGGCGATCGAGGGCGCCGACCTGATCCTTGATGTCCCGCAGGACGACGGGACGCTGCAGGAGCTGCGGCTGAGCGGATCCGACGTCGGCACCTACAACGCCGCGGTGCAGGACATCACCGCGGCGGCCGCCACTGAACGGGACAGCGTCGTCGCCGCCCAGGCCGAGCTGGAGAACGAGCAGGCGGCCGAGCGGGCCGCCTCGGACGCCCGCAACCGCGAGGTCGAGACGCAGACCCAGCAGCAGGAGGCCTACGAGGCCGTGGTGAACGCCGGCGCGCAGCTCACCGCCCGGGGAGACCTTCAGGACCTCGTAGACGCCGTCCGGAGCAGCTTCGCCTCCCACGAGCAGTCTCTGGCCGTCGCGGAGGCCGCCGCCTGCCAGGACCGTGGTGACCCGGTGACGGCCGTCGGCGATGCGTACACGGTGTTCCTGGACGACGTCAGCAGCGTCACGACCATGGTCGACGTCGTGCGCGGCCACGCCGACGAGGTCGACGCCGACGTCGCCTGGGCCGACGAGGCCGGCGTAGAGAAGGACCTGGCGCCGTTCTTGGACGAGGCCGGCGAGGCACGGTCTGTCGCCGACAGCGCGGAGCAGGAAGTCGCCCAGCTTGACGAGGCGGCGATCGCGACCAACGACGCGGCCTACGCCCTGGACTTCTGCTAGCCCAGGCAGGACCACGAGCACGGTCGGTGTGCGGTGGGCTCAACTGAGTCGGCGCGCCGGCCGATGACACCCGGGTGGGGCTGCCGATGGATGACCTTCCTCGGTCCCCTACAGGTCGGGTGCCGCAGTGGGTTCATGACGACGCCGTAGGCCGGGCCCCAGCGCCGGCAGGGTGGAGAACCCCTAGCCCGCCCGCCTTGCCACCACAGCGGACGAGGCAGGTCCGCAGGGGCAGAGGACGCCGGTTCCTTCCACCGTGGGGGCTGTTGCTGGTCGTCCTGGTTGGCGCCGTGGCACTCGGTGGGCTATGGCTGGCCGGCGGGCGGCCTGTCGAGGAGCTGCGGGCCGGCTTCGACCGGCTGGTCCCCGGCTCACCAGCCCCGACGCCGCCCCCGGGCGTGGTCCAGCCTGGCGCCAGGGGAGTGGTCGGCGATGAGGCGGTCGTGCCCTCCAGCGTCGCGGTCCAGCTACCGCCGGTAAGTGAGCGGAGCTACCCGGCGCCGGGCTTTGAAGAGGAGCCGGCCCCGCTGGGGGAACCGCCCATCCCGCCGGTCGTGACCGGGCCGCACTCCTTCAGCGCCGAGCAGACCACCGCCGACGGTGTGCGCTCGGCTGTGGCGTGGTCGCCGTGCCGCCCGATCCACTACGTCACCGATCTGACGGGTGCTCCCGAGGGCTTCATGGCGCAGCTGCAGGCCGTCGTCGCGGAGGTGTCTGCCGCCACCGGGTTGTGGTTCGTCGATGACGGTCTGTCCGTGGAGGCTGCCTACATCGACCGGTCCCCGTTCATGCCCGAGCGGTACGGCGACCGCTGGGCGCCGGTCCTGATTCGCTTCGCCGACGAGAACGACGTGGCGCTGCTGGCAGGTGACGTCGCCGGCGTCGCCAACCCCACCCACGCCACCGACCCGACGACCGGACGCGCGCACCTGATCACGGGCGCGGTCTACCTCGACCTCGAGGTGCTCAACGCGGAGCTGGCCACCGGCGCGAGCCCGGTGTACGTGGAGGTCCTGCGGCACGAGCTCGGCCACCTGGTGGGCCTGGGCCACGTCGACGATCCCTCGCAGGCAATGCACCCCTCCACCGGGGGCGTGACGGCGTTCCAGCCGGGCGATCTGGCCGGGCTCGCGGCCCTGGGTCGGGGGGCCTGCGCCCCCGGCCTGTAGAGGCCCCTGGTCCGGCGGCGGGCAGCGTGCGGCGCTTTCCTCGTGCACATGGATGGAGGGAGCCGGCACGTTGCCCGACGTCAGGCGAGTGGGACCCGTTCGGTCTTGGGTCTACCGGTGGGGGCGGTGTCGGACTCGACGTGGCGCCACGTCAGCGTCCACTGGGCGTCGGTGTGTTTCCCACGTCCGCGCAGGTCGCTGACGAGCCGGGCCAGCAGCATCTCGGCGTCGGCTTCGTTGGCGTGCAGCGAGACGTGCTGGAGCTCAGCGTCCGCCAGTAGGACGAGAACTAGGACCCTGGTCTTTGCCGCGCTGAGCGCCAGGCGTCGTCGCACGCCTGCGACGCTGTCCGGGTTGCTTGGGCAGCGATCGGTGGCGTCGACGAAGTCGGCGGCTAGGCCGAGCTGGATGAGTCGCCGGACGACGAGGTGCCCCTCGACCCCCACTGCAGCGGACACGTCCTCCAGCCGTTCTGCCGTTTCCCAGGCGTGGGTGACGCGGGCGTCTTCCTCGGGAGTCCACGGCCGCTCGTAGGCCCCCAGGGTGTGCGTCAGCTGGGCCCGCCAGTCGTAGCCCGGGGCGGCGATCAGTTCCTCACGTAGCCACTCCACCCGCTTGGCGCGGCCGCGAGGCACGGCGGGCTCTGAGGTCACATCGGCGTTGTCCGGGTCAGAGGGCCCGGGCACCATGTGCGACAGCCGCGCCGCGACGGCACCGACCGTCCGACCGTGTGCGTGTGCCAGGTCGTCCACGGTGAGCCCGTCGAGCAGGCCGCGGACGAGCCGTTCGTCCTCGGCGGTTGTCCACGGGGCGCCAGCCCGGTACCGCACCGCACCGCCGCCCGTCGACTCCGAACCGGTGCTCGGTGCTACGCCCTCCGCCACGCGACGGACGCTAGACCCCGTGGGTCGCCGCGGGCGACCACATCACGGGTCCTCGGGCAGGTGAGACGATCGACAGGTGCCCGACTACGACTTGACCCGCCTGGGCAGCCGCGCATTCGAGCAGCTGGTCGTCTCCCTGTGCCGAGAAGAGATCGGGTCCGGCGTGCAGGTGTTCGGCAACGGACCTGACGGCGGACGGGAAGCAACCTTCGACGGCACGATCGCCTGGTCAGCCACCGTGCACGGGGGGACCCCCGATGATTCGTGGAGCGGGTACACCGTCCTGCAGTCGAAGTACATGCTCAGGCCAAAGCCGGAAGCGTACGACAATGCTCTCTGGCTACAAGGCGAGATCCGCAAGGAGATGGACCGCTGGGTCGCGGCCAAGACTGACGACAAGCGCACCCGGTACCCGGACTACTTGGTCTTCGTGACCAACGTGGACTTGTCAGCTGTTGCACGATCCGGCGGTTTCGACAAGGTGACGGCCCTGGTCCAGAAGCTCATCGGCCCCAAGTCCGCCGCCCACAACGCTGGTATCAGAGTTCGGGGTTTCCGCATCTGGCACGGCGACCAGATCCGCACGATGATCGATGCTCACCAGGACATCCGGTGGGCCTTCGACGGGCTCCTCACCGTCGGCGACGTCATCGCCGCCCTTGTGGGGACCCGCCCCCAGCTCGGGTCGCTGGAGCTCGACGACCCGCTGCGTCACGAGCTCGTGGCTGGTCTTCGGGTCGACCGTTGGATCCGGCTCGGGCAGGCGGGGGGCGCTGGCGGCGACAAGCTCTTCCTGGACGACGTCATCGTCGACCTCCCCGTCGTCGTCGACGGTGGCGGGGATGTCGTCGTCAGGGCTGCCCGTCATGTGCTCGAGCGGGGCGACACCGTCTTGCGTCCCGGCCAGGTCGATCGGGCCGGCGCCCCTGGGCTGGTCCTCGTCGGGGGCCCGGGGCAGGGCAAGACGACCCTCAGTCAGCTACTCGCCCAGGCGTACCGGGCGTCGATGCTCGAGCCGGTCGACGTAGGACCAGCGGCGCGGGCCATCGTCGATGCGACCCGCACCGCGCTGGCACGAGTCGGGCTGTCTCTGCCAGGAAACCGCCGATGGCCGGTGCGGGTGGACCTCGCCAAGTACGCCGAGCACCTCAGTACCGGCGCCGATACCTCGCTGCTGCGTTGGATCAGCACCCGGGTGAGCGAACGCGCTTCCGCCGACGTCAGCCCGTCGCAGCTGCACTCCTGGCTTCGCGCCTGTCCCTGGGCGGTCATCCTCGACGGGCTGGACGAAGTCCCGTCACTGGCATCCCGCCAGCAGCTGTACGAGCAGCTCGAGGTCTTCATCGCTCAGGCCGACGAGCTCGACGCCGACCTCCTTCTCGTCCTCACGACCCGGCCGACCGGGTACGACGAACGCCTGCCCCCGCCCTGGTACGAGCACCTCACCCTCCGGCCGCTACCGCCCGCCGAATCGGCGGACTTCGCCGACCGATTGACCGCCAAGCGCTTCGCCGACGACCCGGAGATGCGCACCGAAGTAGCGGCCCGCATGAAGCAGGCAGCCGCCGACCCCACGACCGCACGCCTCATGGCGACCCCGCTGCAGGTCACCGTGATGTCGTCGATCGTGGAAAAGTTCCCCACCCTGCCCTCAGACCGCTTCACCCTGTTCGACCTGTACTTCCGCACCATGTACGACAGGGAGGTGGCCAAGGCCATCGCCGTGTCCCGGTTCCTCACCGACTACCGCCAGCACATCGAAGGCGTCCACGAACGCGTGGGGCTGCTGCTACAGGTGCAGTCGGAGACGGCCCGGCACGCCGAGGCCGTCCTACCAGCCGATGACCTGCGCGCCCTCGCCGTCGACCTGCTGCAGGACCGTGGTTACGACCAGGACCAGGCCCGGACGACGTCGGAGCTGCTCGTCGAGGCGGCCCTGAACCGACTGGTCTTGCTAGTACCTCGCGGGACCGGGCTCGGGTTCGAGGTCCGCACCTTGCAGGAGCTCATGGCCGCCCGAGCCATCACCCAGGCACCGGATGCCAGCGTCATGAACCATCTGCGGCTGATCAGCGACCACCCGCACTGGCGCAACACCTGGCTGCTGGCTGTTGGGCGCCTGCTGGTCCAGCACCCGCGTTTCGAGACACAGATCGCAGACTTGCTGCGGCGCCTGCCCGATTCCACCGGATCCGTCGGGCGGCGCCTGTCCTCCGGTCCCTCGTTGGCCGCGGCCATGCTGGACGACGGTCTCGCTGAACGGCGACCCGCGTTCGAGCGAGCCCTGGTCCAGCTGGTGCTGTCCGTCGTTGACTACCCGCCCGTGGGTGACCTGATGGGCGTGGCAGCCACCCTCGGGCGTCTGATCGGCGGGGACTCCCACACCGTCGTCCTGGACCGGCTTGCTGCGGCCGCTACCTCCGACGCCGTTCACCGGGCGACGGTCGCCATGCTTCTCAACTGGATGACGTTTCACCAGGTGGAGCATGCTGAGCGGCACGTGAGAGTGCTTCGTACCAAGATGGCGCTTTCTATGGCCGAGGACACCGCGGTGCACTCGTTCCACACCGGGGTGCCGGACTTCGACGGTGACGTCGAACCAGTCGCGGCTGCCGTCCTACGTGCCGCCGACCGTGCTGGGCTGGACGAGCTCGAATCGGCCCGCCTGGCATCCGGGCTCACGGCCCTGGGCGACTCCTCGTTCATCCTTCATGGGGCCGACCGAGCGATCGCAGCTCTCGTGGTGGTCGATGTGACCGATCCGTCCACCCTCCTTCCGATTGCGGCCGACCCAGACCTCTCCGTGGCGCTCGACATCACCCTGAGCACGTTCCCCGCAGGGCACTGGAGCATCCCCGCCCTGGTCGCGGGCACCGTGCACACCGCACAGAGTCGACAGCCGGTCGGCGGGGAACTGCTCGCCCTCATCGACCAGGTGCACGAGGACTAGCCATAGCGCCTGACACAGCAGGGGTTCAGCGGTCGCAACCTAATCGGCACGGCCGTCGACGTGCGGACGGCAGCCGAGGGCGCGGGCAACGTGCCGGCAACGCGTCGGAGTGTTGCGTCGTCGAGCTGTCGAACTCATCTGGCCACTGAACGGTCAGTGCTGGCTTCTTCCCGCCACCGCCAGCCGGGTAGCCGACCAATCATGGCGACGTGCCGGTCGGGAAGCGGATGGGTGCCCTCGAGGGCGGCGTGGCGCCGGCGGTAGTAGGTGGCGCGCTTGCCCAGTGGGATGTCTTCTCCGTCGTGGTGGACGGTGGTGCGGAAGGTGAGCTGGGCCATGTCCCGGTCGGGATCCTGCGCGAGCCAGGTGTAGGCGGCGGCGACGAAACGGCGGACGGCGAGGTCGCCAGGGTCGAGAGCACCGGGGATCGCGGCCAGCTGATTCCGTTGGCTCTCCTGGAGGTCGTCGCGGTCGCGCTGTTCTTGTAGCCAGTGCCGCAGCCGGGGCGGCGCATCGGTGAGGGTGCCGCCGTCCTCGAGGTGCGCCGTGAGCCGCTGCAGGTTCTGCTGCCAACGGGCGGTGTATGCGTGCCAGACCCAACCATGGCGCTGGTCCAGTTCCTTGGCCATGGTCGGGTTGAGAGTGCCGCGGCGGTAGGCGATGCGGGCCTCGCTGACGCGCTTCCCGAGCCAGTAGCTCTCCCCGTCGGCCAACGTGGTCCTGGCGCCTTGGGGGACGTCGGCGGTCCCGTGCTCGGCGACCCAGGTGTCGAGCTGCGCCAGCATCCGGCGTGCCGCCGGACTCAGCTCGTCGGGTTCGACCTGCTGTGCCGATGGTGACGCCTGGACTGCAGGAGAAGGTGTGGGCCGGATGGATGAAGCGCCACTACCAGCCCGGCCTGCCGGCTGTCTGCGGGTTGAAGTCGGTGGACGTCTATCGGGGGCCTGCCTCGTCGGCGACGTCATTGGCTGCCTCCTGGTTGAGTCCGATTGCCCGAGCACGCCTTCTGTCTTCCGACGTGTCGGAGCAACTGTAGGGGGCGGCCCGGTCACTTCCCGCGATGTACCGGACCGCCCCAGTGGTCTGGCGGGTTACCGGGTCAGTCCACTGAGGATGGCGATGTGGGCGGCGACATCGCTCGTCGAGCCGGTGTCGACGTGCTCGGGGTGGTGCCCGGCGAGCAGGTGGGGCGTGTGGCTGTCGGTGATGACGGTGGTGTGAGAACGGTGGCGGCTGAGGCTGACGCAGAGCCGTCCGGTGGCCAGGGCGAAGGCGGGCAGGGTGCGGTAGCCGGTGAGGGGGTGCACGACCACGGTGGCGTGCCGCTCCAGGCCCTGCACCTGGTTGGCGGTGCCGATGAGCAGACCGGTGATGTCGCTGAGACGGGCGGCGACGAGGGCGGCCTGTTCTACGTGGGGCACAACCACGGCGACGTCGGTGGATGCCAGCGGACGGTCCCTGTCGGTGCGTGTGTCGGGGTCGGTTGTGGTCACGGTGTGGCCGGTGAGCAGGCGCCGGACCGCGTCTTCGACGGTGACGGTGATGCGGGGGTCGGTGCGGCTGGCGAGCCCGTCGAGTGTGGTCGTGGCGATCTCCGGCAGCGGGGTCCCCTCGGGGCTGGTCAGGGTCGACGGGGGGCGGGCACTGGTGAAGGGCAGGTGCGGGTACAGCGGCTGCAGCAGGGCGGTGGTGGTGGCACCGAGGCGGTAGGTGTGGGGCAGGTGCTGCAGCGTGGCCTCGGTTCGCGGGTCGGCCAGGATCGCCGTGGGCGCGGGCAGGTGGGGTCCGGTCGGCAGGTGTTCCCACCGGTCGGTGTCGCCGGTGACGACGGGGTCGATCTGGCCGGGGTCACCGACGAGGACGACCTGGGCGGCGAGGCTGCCGAGGGTGCAGAGGTCGGCGAACGTGCACTGCCACGCTTCGTCAACGAGGAGGACGTCCGCGGTCCAGGTGGCCTCCGGGGTCCAGGCCCACCGGGCTGTGGTGGCCACGACCACGCCCGGGTTGCGGGCGAGGTCGGCGGACGAGGGCGCCCAGGTGGCCGCGGGCGGCAGGTCGGTGGGGCGGGGCGTGCCCCGCTTGCCGAGCAGATGGGTCAGGGTTCCGGTGGCGTGAACCCGGCGGGCGACGTCGAGGGCCTGGGTGCGGGTCTGCGCCGCGATGGCCACGCGCAGCCCGGCACGCTGGTGAAGCTGGTGGGCCAGGGTCGTGATCAGGCGGGTCTTGCCCGCCCCGGGAGGGGACGCGATGACGACGACCCGGTCGCCGGACCACGCGGCGAGCAGGGCCCGGGCCAGTACCGGCTCATGCATGAGGTCCGGTCCGGTGGGCTGGTCCGGGCCGCCGGGCGCGGTGGCTGCACTGGTCTGCGCAGGGGCAGGACGGGCGGCGTTCCGGCCGCTCTCTGTCGCGGCGGTGGAGGCGTGGGGGGGG
>JBBSQH010000018.1:0-65313 GCA_038258055.1 Actinomycetales bacterium | reverse complement strand
GCCGCGGCCGAGCGCGGCGTGCGGGTGTCGGCGCTGGGCCCGCACATGGTGCGGGCCGTCACTCACCTGGACCTGGACGACGACGACGTCGACGTGGCCGCCGAGGTGCTGGCGTCGCTGCTCTGCGCTCCGGGCCGGTCCGCGCCGGGCTGAGCGCCGGAGATCACCGCCCCCGGCGCCGCTGGGCGCGGCAGCCGCCACGTCGTCGCACCCGCGACGACGCCGAGCAGCCCCGCGGCGACGACGCGCCACGGCTCCCCGCGCAGGGCCGACGGCACCTGCCAGTGCAGCAGGCTCTCCGCCGCCGGTCCGCCGACGAACGGCAGGAGCGCGCCGAGCGCGTGGAAGGCGACCGCCCAGGCCACCGTCAGGCTCAGCAGCAGCCGGAACACCCTGCCACCACGGTGCCCGGCGACCGCCCACAGCAGCAGCGGCCACACCAGGACGACCGCCTCCAGCAGGGTCCGGTTGCCCCAGAAGCCGCTGCCGCCCGACACCCGGGTCAGGACCACCGCGACCACGGCGTAGGCGAGGCCCCCGAGCGCCAGCGCGACCGGCAGGCGGGGAGCGTCCCGGACCCGGTGCGCCAGGGCCCACAGGGCCAGGAGCAGGCCCGGGTGCGCAGGCAGCAGGCCCACCCTCGGTGACACCAGGGCCATGGCCGCGTTCTCCAGCCGCCACAGCAGGGGGGAGGCGCCCGAGGCCACGCCGTCCTGCAGAGCACGGTCCGGGCCGTAGAGCGCGTAGGGGCCCAGCAGGGACCACTCGCCGAACAGGACCCGGCCGTACAGCAGGAGGCCGGCCGCGCCGACGGACACCCCCAGCAGCAGCGCGAGGGCACCCGCCCGGTCGCGACGCCACAGGACGACCGCGGCCACGGCCAGCGCCACGCCAGGTGCGGTCGGGTGAGCACCGCACCGGCGGACGCCACGGCCACCAGCACGCGCCACCGGCCGCCGACGGACAGGCCGGCCGCCACCAGCCCCAGCCCCATCACCGCCGGGCCGTGACCCCACAGGCCGTCGGCCGCGACGGACCAGACACCAGTGCCCAGGGCCAGCCCGGCCGCGCCCGCCCAGGCCCACGGGGCGGGCACCGTGCGGCGCAGGGCCACCAGGAACCCGGTGACCCCCACCGCGGACGCCGTCGCCGCCGCCAGCGCCGACGGCGCCACCAGCGGCAGGGTGGGCTGCCACAGCAGGTAGGCCGGCACCGCGGCCAGGATCACGCCCGGGAACCGGTTGCTGTACTCGGCGCCGTCCACCCGCCGGGTCCACGCCTGGTCGTACGGCAGGTCCACCCCCGACAGGTCCAGCGTGCCCCGGGTGGCCAGGCTCCAGGCCGCGTGGGCCGCGCTGTGGACGTCGTTGACGACCCGGCCGTCGTAGGACGCGGTCGCCAGGTAGACCACCAGGAGCAGCAGCAGGAACCACGCCGGCGCGGTCCGCGCCTGTAGCACCCTGGTCACGGTCGCCTCAGAACGTGGTGACGACCACGGTGGACCCCGGCGTCAGCTCGGTGCCCGCCGACGGGTCCTGGCTGACGACGCGGTCGAAGATCCCGGACCCACGGCGCTCGACCACGAACCCCAGGGCCTCCAGCTCGGCCGCCGCGTCGTCGAACGGGCTCTCGAACACGTCGGGCACCGCGACCGGCTCGGGCCCGCGCGACACCACGACGTCCACCACCTCGCCCGGCAGCACCTCGGTGCCCTCGGGGTCCTGCGCGACGACCGTGCCCGCCGGGGCGGCGTCGAACTCCTCCGACGTGGCGCCCAGGCGCAGCCCGGACTCCTCCAGCTCGGCCCGGGCCTGCTCGACCGACCCGCCGACCACGTCGGGCACGGCCACGGGCTCGGGGCCCCGGCCGACGACGAGGGCGACCTCGGAGTCACCACGCAGGTCGGTGCCGGCGGTCGGGTCGGTGGACAGGACGGCCCCCGGCTCGACGTCGTCGGAGTACGCCTCGGCGACGGCGCCCGGGACCAGGCCGGCCGTGCCCAGCCTCGACCGGGCCTCGTCCAGCGTCAGGCCGCGCACGTCGGGCACGCCGAACAGCTCCGGCCCCGCGGACACCACCAGCGTCACCGACCCGTTCTTGTGCACCTGCTCGCCGGCGGCGGGGTCCGTGCCCACGACGGTGCCCTCGGGCGCCTGCTCGTCGAAGGCGCTGGTGGTGGAGCTGCCCAGCCCGGCGGCCTGCAGCTGGCGCTCGGCGGCGGGGGCGGTCCGGCCGACCAGCTCGGGGACGTCGCGCAGGGCTCCCGGCCCGGCCTCGTAGTACCAGAGCGCTCCTCCGGCCCCCAGGCTGAGGACCAGCAGGACCAGCAGGACACCGGCCAGCCCCGGGCCACGCCGGCGGCGACGGGTCAGCACGGCGGTCGTCGACGTGGCGCCGGAGCCGGAGAACCGCCCGTCCGGGTCGTCGGGACCGTCACGGCCGGGGCCCTGCCGCCGGCCTGCGTGACCGTCCTCCGCGTCGTCGTCGTCGTCGTAGCCGTCGTAGCCGTCGTAGCCGTCGTCCGCGTAGCCGTCGTCCGCGTAGCCGTCGTCGCCGTTGCCGGCCTCGTAGCCGCCGTCCTCGTAGCCGTCGTCTCCGTAGCCGTCGTCCCCGTGGCCCGAGCGGTCGTCCTGGTCCGGGCCCCGGTCCTGCGGCCGCCGCCCCCGGGCCAGCGTCACCGTGGCCGGCACGGCCCCGCCGGCGTCGCGGCCCCCGAGCACCCGGCCGCGGGTGATGACGGCGGTGGCCCCCTCCGCCGCGCCGTCCGCCCCGGCCGGGGCCGGCGGACGGCGGTCCAGCACGTCGGGGTCCAGCAGCGACCAGGCCCGCCGCAGGTCCGCGAGCATGGTGGTGGCGGTCCGGACCCGGGCCTCGGGGTCGCGCTCGCAGGCGTCGGCGACCAGCTCGTCCACCGCCGGCGGCAGGTACGGCGCCCACCGGGACGGAGGGGGGACGTCGGTGGTGACGTGCGACCAGACGACCTGGAACGGGACGTCGCCGGTGTGGGGCTGCCGGCCGGTGAGCAGCTCGAAGAGCATGATCCCGACCGCGTACAGGTCGACCCGCTCGTCGACCTGGCCGGTGCGGGCCGTCTCCGGCGCGATGTACTCCGGGGTCCCCAGCAGCGACCCGGTCGCGGTGCGGGAGGACGCCGCGGCGCGGGCGAGCCCGAAGTCGTTGACCTTCCACGTGCCGTCCCGGGCCACGAGCACGTTCTCGGGCTTGACGTCGCGGTGCACCAGCCCGGTCGAGTGGGCCTCGACCAGGGCCAGGAGCACGGCCTCGACGACCTCGAACGTCTCCGCGGGGGTGAAGGCCCCGCGCTCGCGCAGCCGGTCCCGCAGCGTGCGTCCGGGCAGCAGCTCCATCGCCAGCCACACCAGGTCGCCGTCCTCGCCCTGGTCGTGGACCGCGACCACGTGCCGGTGCGACAGGGACGCGGCCGCGCGCGCCTCGTCGTGGAAGCGGGCCACGAAGTCCTCGGACTCCGCCAGGTGCGGGTGCATCACCTTGAGGGCGATCTCCCGACCGAGCCGGACGTCCTCGGCCCGGAACACCGTGGCCATCCCGCCCCGCGCGATCCGGGCCAGGACGCGGTACCTCCCGGCCACGAGGCGGCCCACGAGCGGGTCGCGGGCAGGGGAGTCCACCCGTGGAGTGTAGGTAGCGGGCCCCCGGCGACCCGGCAGGCGCGGCGGGCCGGCTACACGCTCGGGCCCCGGTCGTGGCACCCTGCCGCCGTGGCCCGCTCTCGTGATCGTCGTACCCACGTCCCCGCCCCCGGCCTCCGGCCGGTGCCCGAGGAGACCACCGACGCGGCGGAGCTCGCCGAGGTCGACGCCCTGGTGGTGGACTGGCTCACCGTGCCGGACGTGGCCGAGAGGCTGGGCACCGACATCATGAAGGTGCGGCGGATGCTGAGCGAGGGCGACCTGGCCGCCGTGCGCGTCGGTGGGGTCCTGAAGATCCCGGCGCTGTTCGTCGTACCCGGCGCCGAGGGTGCGCCCGCGGCCCCGCTG
The DNA here is from genome assembly GCA_038258055.1 of Actinomycetales bacterium. Classification (GTDB taxonomy): domain Bacteria; phylum Actinomycetota; class Actinomycetes; order Actinomycetales; family JBBAYJ01; genus Aquipuribacter. Next base: position 61,294 of record JBBSQH010000018.1, on the reverse strand, counting down.
CACGACCTGAAGGGCACCCTGACCCTGCTCACGGACGCCCGCTACACCACGGCCGAGGCCATCCGCTGGCTGTGGACGCCGGACGAGACGCTGCGCGAGGGTCGGCCGATCGACACCCTGCTGGTCGGCCGCAAGACCGAGATCAGGCGTCGCGCGCAGGCGCTGGGCTTCTGACCTCGGCCTCGTCCGTCTGCGTCTTGTCCGTCTGCTTCTCGTCCGTCTGCGCCTCGTCGGTCTGCGGCTCCTGCTCCGGGACGGGCGTGGTGCCCTTCCGGGCGACCGAGCGGGCCCGGAAGGCCCGCACCAGGCCGGGCACGGCCACCTGCAGCCGGCGGGGCGTCGACACGCTGACCCGCTGCGTCAGGACCTGGTAGTCCGCCCGCTCCACGGCGCCGAGGATGCCGCCGTACAGCTCGAACGCCGTGCGCATGCAGTCCTGGGAGGTGGGGTCGAGCATCTCGATGCCCGGCTCCGCGTACGCGTACAGGGCACGGGTGCGCTCGACCTCGAACTGCAGCAGGCGCCGGACCGGCAGCGTGACCTTGCCCGTGGCCAGGTCGGCCGTCGTCACCCCGAACAGCCGGAGGTCCTCCTGCGGCAGGTAGACCCGTCCCCGCTTGAGGTCCTCGCCGACGTCGCGGATGAAGTTGGACATCTGGAACGCCTCGCCGAGCGCCCGTGCCCGCGGGGCGGCCTCGGGGGTCAGCGGCTCCAGCACGGGCAGCATCTGCAGCCCGATGACCGCCGCCGAGCCGTACATGTACCGCTCCAGGTCGGCGTACGTCTGGTACCCGGTCTCCGTGATGTCCATCCGCATCGACTCCAGGAACGCGTCCACGTGCGCGCGGGGGATGCCCCAGCGGCGCATGGTGTCCTCCATGGCCGCGCCCACCGCGTCCGTGCGCGGGTCGACCCCGGCCGGCTTGGTGGGGTCGGTCTCGAGGCGGTCGAGGAACGCGTCGCCCCAACGCACGAGGGCCAGGGGATCGGGGTCGGTGAGGGAGTCGACGAACTCGTCGGCGTAGCGGGCGAACCCGTACAGCGCCCACACGTACGGCCGCTTGGCCCGCGGCAGGAGCAGCGTGGCCAGGTAGTACGTCTTGCCGTGGCCCGAGTGCAGCTCGCGGCACCTCTCGTAGGCCACGCGCAGCGCGGGGTCGGTGATGCCGGCGGCGTCGAGGTCCTTGGTGCTCACGTGCCGATCCTGCCCCAGGCGGCACCGGGGCAGCGACCGGCGCCGCGGCGAGCCCCGTCCCGGGCACGGGACGTGACGCGACGACGACCCTGCGTCGAAAGTCACCCGAAAGGGGTGACGTCGCTGGTCAGCGTCACTAATGTCGGCCGGACCGACGTCGGTACGGCTCTGGGGGTAGCAGGTGGGTCGTCACGCCGACGCGGGTGCCGCACGGCCTCACGGTCGCCGGACCAGGTCCGCCCCCGGCGCCGGGCCGTCCGCGTGGTCGTCCCCGTCGTCGTCCTCCTGACGGTCCTGGGCGTGGTGGCCGGGTTGCTGGTCTCCGGGGTGGTCCCCGGGTTGCTGGACCGCGACGACGTCGAGGCGCTGCCGCTGGCGGGCGCCGGCGGCGCACCGGTGCCCGAGGGCTGCGACCGGTTCGCGGACGTCGGCGTGGTCGCGGGCGGCGAGCTCACGGCCGCGACGGCCGTGCTGGACGCCGCACCGCTCGGACCCACCGACGACGGGCTGTGCGTCCGCCCCCTGACGGTCGAGCTCGGCCCCGCCCAGACCCTGGAGGGTCTCGCGGCGGGCCGCGACGGACCGCGACGGGCCGACGTGTGGCTGCCCGACTCCTCGCTGTGGGTGCACCGGGCGCAGCAGGCCGGGGTGGCGGTGGAGGCGCGGGGGAGCCTGGGCACATCGCCCGTGGTGGTCGCCTCCAGCGCCGAGGTCGTCACGGCGCTGGGCTGGCGGGAGACGGCCCCGACGTGGGGCGAGGTGCTGGCGGGGACCGAGCGCGCCCTGGCGGTACCGGACCTGGGAGGCAGCGCCGGCGCCCTGATGGCCATCGGGGCCGCCCGGGACGCCGCGGGCGAGGAGGGGTCGCTGCTCACGGTCCGGGCCGCACTTGCCCGTCAGCGGGCGGGGAGCCTCACCCCGTCCCAGGGCCTGCTGCAGGCCGCCACCGAGGGGGTCGCTGCGCCGCTGGTCGTCACCTCCGAGCAGGACGTGCTGCGCCGCACCAGCGGGGCCGAGCGGTCACCCGTCGTGGCGGTGTCGCCGACCGGGGGCACCCCCGTCCTGGACTACCCGGTGCTGGCCGTGCCCCCGGTGGACGACAGGAGCGACGACGAGCAGGCCGCGGTCGAGCTGGTCCTGACGGCGCTGACGGGTGGCACCGGCCGGGCCCTGGCGGTGGAGGCCGGCCTGCGGGGCCCGGGGCTGGAGCTCCTGCCGGGGGTGGCCGGGCTGGTCGAGCCGAGCGAGCCGGCGCTCGAGCCGGACCCGGTGGCGCTGGACCTGCTGGCGGCCGACCTGGGACGGCTGGCCCCGCCCTCGGAGCTCCTGGTGGTGGTGGACGTCTCGCTGTCGATGTCGGCCGAGGTCGGCGACGGCTTCACCCGGGCCGACGTCGCCGCCGAGGCGCTCGGCCGGGCCCTGGCGGACCTGCCCGACGGCTCGAGGGTCGGCCTGTGGCACTTCGCCTCCGTCCTGGACGGCGAGCAGGACCACGTCGAGGCGCTGCCGGTGCGGGAGCTGGGCAGCCCGGTCGACGGCCGGAGCCAGCGCGACCTGCTGGCCGACGCGGTGGCGACCCTGCCGGACTCGCTGGTGAGCGGCGGCACCTCGTTGTACGACACCGTGGACGCGGCCGTGGCCTCGGCCCAGGAGCAGTGGGACGAGGCGGCCGTGACCACGGTCGTGGTCATCACCGACGGGCAGAACGAGGACAGCACCGGACTCGACCTGGACGCCCTCACCGACAGGCTGACCTCGGTCACCGACCCCGCCCGGCCCGTCGGCCTGGTCCTGGTCGGCTTCGGTCCCGACGCCGACCTCGGTGCCCTGGAGCAGCTGGCCGAGGTCGGGGCGGGGGGTCCCGCCCAGGCGGTGGACGCCCGCAACCCCAACGCGCTGCAGTCGCTGCTGGTGCAGCTGCTGGCGGCACGCACCGCTGCGCCGGCCGAGCCGTCCGTCGAGCCCTCCCCGGCGCCCTGAGCCGCCGGGGCGGACGGGCTCAGATCCCGCGCCAGGCCCGCGAGCGGTAGCTCTTGTCCTTGCCCAGGACCCGCTCGGCGGCGAGCCGCCCGGAGACCAGCACCATGGGCACCCCGACGCCGGGCTGGGTCCCGGAGCCGGTGAACACGACGTTCTCGCCCCACAGGTTGCCGGGCCGGAACGGGCCGGTCTGACCGAAGGTGTGGGCGCTGGCGAACGGTGCGCCCGCCGCCATGCCTCGCTGCTCCCACTCCAGCGGGGTCGTCACGTCCTCGACCTCGATGGCGTCGCCGAAGCCCTCGTAGCCCCTCGACTCCAGCTGCTGCAGGACGTGGTCGCGGTAGCGGGGGGCGCTGGTGGCCCAGTCGATGCCGGCCGTCATGTTCGGGGTGGGGACCAGGACGTAGTAGATCTCCTTGCCGGCCGGGGCCAGCGAGGGGTCCGACGCGGTGGGCCGCGACACCAGGATGCTCGGGTCGCTCATCAGCCGGCCGTGGGTGAGGTCGTCGAAGACCCCCTTCCACTGCTCGCCGAAGTGGATGTTGTGGTGCGCGGTGAAGTCGTACGTCTTGTTCGACCCGGCCAGCATCAGGTAGCAGCTGGGGGAGTAGGTGAGCCGCTTGGAGCGCCAGTGCGGCTTGCCGAGCAGGTCGGAGTGGGCGACCGGCAGGTCGGGGTTGAGGACGAAGGTGTCGCCCACGATGCGCTCGCCGGTGCTGGTGATGACGGCCCGGGCCCGGCCACCGCTGTGCTCGACCCGCTCGACCGTGGTGCCGTAGCGGATGTCGACGCCGTGCTTCTCGGCGGCGGCGGCCATGGCCTGGGGGATGGCGTTCATGCCGCCCTTGGCCGCGAACACCCCGGCGACGGAGTCCATGTAGGCGATCACGGCGTAGATGGCCAGGGCGTCGTAGGGGCTGACGCCGGCGTAGAGGGCCTGGAAGGAGTAGACCCGCTGCGTGCGGGGGTCGGACAGGAACTGCTCGACCTTGGGGGCCAGCTTGCCGAACCCGCCGATCGCGGCCAGGCGCGCCAGGTTGGGCGTGAGCAGGTCCAGCGGGGTGTCGATGTTGCGGTCGATGAAGTCCCGCATCTCGTACTTGTAGAGCTTGGCCACGAAGTCGACGTAACGGCGGTAGCCGGCGGCCTCGGCCGGGCCGATGACGCGCTCGATCTCCTCGCACATCGCCTCGGTGTCGGCGTGGACGTCCAGGTGGCTGCCGTCGGCGTAGAACGCCCGGTACAACGGCGACACCGGCTCCAGGTCCAGCCAGTCGTGCATGTCCTCGCCGAGGGCGTCGAAGCAGTCGGCGATCAGGTCCGGCATGGTCAGCACGGTCGGGCCGTTGTCGAAGCGGTACTGCCCGCTGCCGTCCGGGGCGTCCTTGACCACCAGGCCCGCACGACCGCCCGGGACGTCCTCGCGCTCCAGCAGCGTCACCTTGCGGCCCGCCCCCGCGATCCGCATCGCGGCCGACAGCCCGGCCAGCCCGGCCCCGACCACGACGACGTGGTCGGTCGGGCCGTGGACGGTGCGGACCCGGCCCGGCAGCCACCCGGCGAGGCGGGCGGGGGTGAGGACGGCGCTCATGGGGTGCTCCGGTCTGTCGGCGGTGCGGGGGTGGTGGCGCGGGCGCGTGGGGCTCGTGACGGTGATGCTGCGCCGGGTGGGGCCGTGTCGGATGCGGGGCGGCGGGTGTCGCTGCTCACGTGCCGGCGTCCCTCACGTGCTCCGGGCGGTGGCGGCCACGACCAGTCCCTCCAGGACCTCCCGCGCCTGGTCGTCCACGTCCGCGACCGCCAGGGCGGCGGTGGCGGCGTCGACGTCCGCGGCGATCATCGCCTCCACGCGGTCGGCGGCCCCGGTCTCCAGCAGGACCTCGCGGAGCGTCTCGATCCCGTCCGGACCGAGGCCGGGGTCACCCAGCAGGCGGCGGACCTGACCGGCCTGGGCCGGTGTCGCCCGCTCCAGGGCCAGGGCGACCAGCACGGTCCGCTTGCCCTCGCGCAGGTCGTCGCCTGCGGGCTTGCCGGTCTGCGCCGGGTCGCCGAACACGCCGAGCAGGTCGTCGCGAAGCTGGAACGCCTCGCCCAGCGGGAGGCCGTAGCCGCTGTAGGCGTCCAGCAGGGTCTGCGGCGCCCCGGCCAGGCTGCCGCCCATCAGCAGCGGGTGCTCGATCGTGTACTTGGCGCTCTTGAACCGGATCACGTTGCGGGCGCTGGCCACCGGGTCGTCGTCGGTCTCCCCGGCCGTGGCCTGCTCGAGCATGTCCAGGTACTGCCCGGCCATCAGCTCGGTGCGCATCCGGTGGAACACCACCCGCCCACGGGCGATCGAGTCCGTCGGCAGGCCGCAGTCGGCCAGCAGCTCGTCCGACCAGGACAGGCACAGGTCACCGGCCAGCACGGCCCCGGCCATGCCGTACCGCTCGGTGTCGCCGTGCCAGCCGGAGCCGCGGTGCAGCTGACCGAACCGGCGGTGCACCGCCGGGCGACCCCGCCGGGTGTCGGAGTCGTCCATCACGTCGTCGTGGATCAGGGCGGCGGCCTGGAACAGCTCCAGGCTCGTGGCCGCCGCGATGACCTCCTCGCAGTCGGCCCCGCCGGCCCCGCGCCAGCCCCAGTAGGCGAACGCGGGCCGCAGCCGCTTTCCCCCGGCCAGCAGGTCGACGACGTACTCCACCAGGGGTGCGGCGTGCGGGCTGACCGCCTCGACCGTGGCCACCTGCCGGGCCAGGACGTCGTCCAGCGTCTTCTGCACCCGCGACCGCAACCCCTCGCGGTCCAGCACCGCCCGCGCGGACGCGACCGCCTGCACGGCGACCGGGGCGGTGGGCGGGTCGGTGGGCGGCGGGGTGGTCATGGTGGTTCAGCCTATGTTCGCGCCGGTCTGCGGGCACACCGGGTACCGGGCGCGTCGTGGTCCTAGCCTGGACCGGTGCCCGAGGCCTCCGTCATGCCGCAGCGTCAGCGCACCGTCGTGGAGTCCCTCGCCATCGCCCGGGCGCAGGGGCGACCGACGGTCTCCTTCGAGTTCTTCCCGCCGCGCGACGCGGCGGCCGAGCAGCTGCTCTGGCAGGCGGTGCGCCGGGTCGAGGCGGTGAGCCCGGACTTCGTGTCGGTCACCTACGGGGCCGGCGGGGGCACCCAGGACCGCACGGTGCGGGCCACCCAGCGGATCTCGCGGGAGAGCTCGTTGTCGCCCGTCGCCCACCTGACCTGCGTCGGGCGGACCCGGCAGCAGCTGCGTCAGGTGATCGGGGCCTACGCCGACTCCGGTGTCCGCAGCGTGCTGGCCCTGCGCGGCGACCCGCCGGGCGGCCCCGGCCAGCCCTGGGCGAGCACCCCCGGCGGGCTGGACCGGGCGATCGAGCTGGTCGAGCTGGTCGCCAGCCTGGGCACGTTCTCCGTCGGGGTGGCGGCGTTCCCCGACGTGCACCCGGAGTCCCCCTCGTCGACGCACGACGCGCGGGTGCTCGCGCTCAAGGCCCGTGCCGGCGCCCGGTTCGCGGTGACGCAGTTCTTCTTCGACCCGGACGCCTACGTCCGCCTGGTCGACGGGGTGGCCGCCGCGGGCGCGGACCTGCCGATCCTGCCCGGGATCATGCCGGTGACGAACCTGCGTCAGCTGGTCCGCTTCCCCCAGCTGTCGGGCCAGCCGCTGCCGGCGGACCTGGTCGCGAGGCTGGAGCGGGTCGGGGACGACCCCGCCGCCGTCCGCCAGGTGGGCATCGAGGCGGCGACCGTGCTGTGCGAGCGGCTGCTGGCCGCCGGGGCGCCGGGGCTGCACTTCTACACGCTCAACTCCTCGACGGCGACGCTCGAGGTGGTCGACAACCTGGGGCTGGCGGTACGCCGGAGGGCCTGACCGGGCGGGGACCTCAGGCAGGCGGTGCGTCGTCCGGGGCGGGGTCGGACCCGGTCCCGTCCACCGTGGGGCCCACCAGGTCGGCCACGATCCGCGCGCTCATCCCGACCAGGGGGATGCCGCCGCCGGGGTGCGCCGAGCCGCCCACCAGGAACAGGCCCTCGACGTTGCTGGCGTTGGCCGGACGCAGGAACGCCGAGCGGGCGCCGTTGCTGGAGCTGCCGTAGATCGAGCCGCCCACGCTGCGGGTGTCGTGCTCGAGGTCGGCGGGGGTGCGGACGACCCGCCACAGGACCCGGTCCCGCACGTCGAGGCCACGGTCGGCCATCACCTGCAGCACCCGGTCGGCGTAGGTCTCGGCCAGGCCCTCGGCGTTCCAGTCCACCCCGCCGGACGGGTCGCCGGGGCGGTGGCGCGGGGCGTTGACCAGGACGAACCACGCCTCGTGGTCGTCGTCGGGGCGCAGCGCCGGGTCGTCGGGTGCCGAGACGTAGACGGTGGGGTCCGGTGCGGGCCGCGCGCGGCCCCGGTGCTTGCCGGTCCCGAACACCGAGTCGAACTCGTCGTCGTAGTCGTCCGGGAACAGCACGGTGTGGTGCCGCAGGCCCTCGGTCCGCCCCCGCAGCGCCAGCAGGAGGACGAACCCGGACAGCGACGGGTCGGCCTTGCGGAGCCGGCGGCGGCCGAGCTCGCCCGGGGGACCGGCGAGCAGCTCGTGGTAGGTGTGGGCGGCGTCGGCGGTGGACACCACGACGTCGGCGTCCACCACGGAGCCGTCGCGCAGCCGGACGCCCTGGGTGCGCCAGCCCGTGGGCCCGGGCACGTCCTTGACGATGATCTCGGTCACGTCGGCCCCGGTCCGGATCCGGGCGCCGCACTCCAGGGCCCGCTGGGCCAGCGCGTCGCCCAGCTGCTGCAGCCCGCCGCGCAGGTACCAGGCGCCGTAGGTCTGCTCGACGTAGGGGACCGTGGCCAGCGCGGCCGGGGCCCGACGCGGGTCGGAGCCGGTGTAGGTGGCGTAGCGGTCGAGCAGGGTCCGTAGCCGGGCGTCCTTCAGGTACTTGCGGCCCAGCGACCGCAGGCTCCGCCAGGGCGCGATCCGCAGCATGTCGTCGACCTTGCGGGACTCGCGGGCCAGGGTCCGGACGCCGTCCAGCGGGGACTCCAGGAACGGTCCGCGCGTGGCGTCCCAGACCTGGCCCGCCCGCTGCAGGAACGCCAGCCACTGCGCGCCCGTGCCCTGTCCCAGGGCCTCGTCCATGGCGGCGGCGACCCGACGGCCGCCGCCGCCGGGCACGTCCAGCACCGTGCCGTCGGCGAACCGGTACCGGAACGCGGGGTCGAGGGCGACCAGGTCGAGCACACGGCTCAACGGGGCACCCGTCTGCGCGAACAGGTCCTCGTAGACCGACGGCAGCGTCAGCAGCGACGGCCCGGTGTCGAACACGAACCCGTCCCGGGCGTACCGGCCGAGCTTGCCCCCGACGGCGGTCGACTGCTCCAGCACCGTCACGTCGTGACCCGCGTGGGCCAGCCGGACGGCGGTGGCCAGGCCACCCAGGCCCGCCCCGACCACGACGACTCCGCTCACCGGACCTCCCTGCCCTTCCACCGCAACGTGCCCCGGTACCGTCCCACGAACGAGCGGGCCGTGAGGTACGCCGCGGCCAGGAGCGACACCGGGTGGGCCAGCGCGTCGGGCAGGGACCGGGCTCCCGTCGCCTCGGCGGTGAGGTAGCGGCCGAGCACCCCGGCGCCCAGTCCGAGCAGGCCGACCCGGGACCCGCGCAGCGCCGCCGCGGCCGGCCAGACGTAGGCCAGGCCCAGCACGCCCATCACGGCCGTCGCCCCGGCGGGGGACCCGAACGCGGACCACAGCGACTTGGTGTAGCCGTCCTGGACCTGCCCCCACGAGGTGTACATCCGGCAGGAGGCGACCCGGGACCCGTCGCAGGGCACCCCGCGACCGCCCGTGCGCTTGACCGCCCGCAGCAGGGCGATGTCCTCCAGCACCTCGCCCGCGACCGCGGCGTGGCCGCCCGCGCGCCGGTAGGCCGCGGCGTCGACGGCCAGCAGCTGGCCGTTGGCCGCGGCCAGGCTGGCCCGCGGCGACCGCTCGGCGGCGTCCAGCGGCAGCGTGGTCAGCCACGACCACTGCAGCAGCGGCTGCACCAGGCGCTCGCCGGGGGTGAGGGCCAGCTGTCGGGGGTAGGGCGACACGAGGTCCAGGCCGGCGGCGCGCAGCAGGTCGACCGTGGCGGCGACCGCGTGGGGGGCCAGGACGACGTCGGCGTCGACGAACAGGAGCACCGTCCCGGTCGCCGCCTCGGCCAGCTGGTGGCAGGCGAACGGCTTGCCGCCCCAGCCCTCCGGTCGCTCGGCGCCGGTGAGCAGGCGGACCCGGGGGTCGCGACGGGTGGCGTCGCGCACGGTCTCGGCCGTGGCGTCGGTGCTGCCGTCGTCGCACACCAGCACCTCGAGGTCCGCGACCCCGGTCTGCTCGGAGAGGGAGTCCAGCAGGGCGGGCAACGAGGACTCCTCGTCCCGGGCCGGGACCAGGACGCTGACGCGCTCGGTGGTGGGGGGTGGTTCGTCGGAGGGTCGCCGGAGCCGGGTGACGTTCCAGGCGGTGTGGACCGTGAGGGCGACGGCCAGCCCGGTGCCGAGGACCGTGAGCCGCTCGGGGCGGCGGGTCACGCTCGCGTCGGTCGGCGGAGCGGCAGGCGCGTCACGCGCGTCGTGCTCGTCCCGCTCGGCCCGCTCGTCCCGCTCGGCCCCGTGGGCCCGGTCGACGCGGCGGCCGCGTCCTGGCGGTGGTGCCGGGAGAACAACCACAGGTAGGGCGCCACCACGAGACCCATCCCGACGAAGCCGTAGGCGGCCACCTCGGGCCGGCCGAAGAAGGCGACGTTCGCGAGTCCCGAGCCGAGCCAGGTCCAGGCCAGCATCAGGGCGGGCACCGACTCCTCGACCTCGCGGTTCGGCACCACGGCGTCCAGCACGCTCATCATGAGGACCGCGACGAGCAGCCAGCCGGCGTAGTTGGTCAGCGGGATGCCGGGCACGCCGGGCAGGCCCGGCTCGGGGGAGGAGAAGACCCAGTGGCCGGCGTCGGTCATCTGCGGGTCCAGGTACAGGTCCCAGGCGGCCAGGGCCAGGCCACCGAGCAGCGCCGTGGTGGCAGCTCGCAGCGAGGCCGCGGAGCGTCGACCCAGCCGACGCCAGCCCTCGACCCGCCCGAGCAGGGCCGCGGCCAGCCGGCGCCCCAGCAGGAGCGTCGGCCAGGCCATCATCGTCCAGGCCAGCGGGATGACGACGGGCACGTCGAGCACCTCCGGGCCGAGCGTCCCGGAGTACTCGTACGGGCCGAAGGGGAAGCCCGTGGCCGTACCCACGGCCTCGGCGACCAGGCCGATGCCGCCGGCCACCAGCAGCACGAGCAAGGCCGCGCGGGCACCGAGGGTCAGCGCGGCGTGGCTGAGGCTCGTCGCGCAGAACAGCAGCACCGTCACCACGGTGGACACGACCAGGGCCCGACCGTCCAGCAGCGGGTAGGTGATCTGCGCCAGCAGCGTCAGCGCGGCCAGCACCAGCGGGAGCCCGAGCGGGGACAGGAAGGTGCGGCGGGCGGTCCGCTGTCCTGCGTCGGGCATGGCCCGGAGTCTAGGTGGCGTCGTCCGCCGCGGTCAGGGGCGGGCCCACCACGGCGCTGCGGCCACCTGTCAGCCGCACCAGCTCGTCGTGGGCGGTGGGGAGCACCGTGCGGGGGTGACCGGCGGCCGCCCACACCTCGCCCAGGTCGGCCAGGGCGGCGTCGACCAGGGTCGGCAGGGGGCTCGGGTGCCCGAGGGGGGACACCCCGCCGATGACGAAGCCGGTGGCGCTGCGGACCTGCTCCGGTGTGGCCCGTCGGACCTCGGCCACCTCGAGCAGCCCGGCGACGAGGGCGGTGTCGACGCGGTGCCCGCCCGAGGCCAGGACGAGGACCGGGAACGGGTCGTCGCCGCCCACGGCGTCGTGGTGGGGGTGGGCCAAGAACACCAGGGAGTTGGCGATCTGCGCGACGCCGACACCCAACGAGGCGGCGGCCTCGGCCGCGGTCCGGGCGCCGGAGTCCAGGACCTGGATGCGGTCGGGCACGGCCGCGTCCGCCAGGGCCTGCCGGACCCGGGCGACGCCCGGGTGGTCGGTGAGGTCGAGGGGTTCGGTCACGGTCCGGATCCTAGGGCGGCGGCTCTACCGGGGGCCTCTGCGGGCGCCCTCCCCGTCCCGGCGGGCGACTCGCCGGTGCGGTGGACGGATGCCCTGCGGCCTGCCTACTGTTCGAACACACGTTCGTAGAACATGTGTTCGAACATCATCGCCATGACGACACCCCGAGGAGGTCATCGTGCGCCGTCACGACGAACCCGTCCAGGTCAGGACCACCACCCGGGACGACGGCACGGAGGTGCCGGACGCCTTCCTGTGGCGCGGTCGGCTGTACGTGGTCCGCGAGGTGCAGTCCACCTGGCTGGAGAGCGAGCCGTGGTGGGAGGCCGCGCGCACCCCCGGGCACCGGGTCGCGCCCGAGCGCACGGTGTGGCGGGTCGAGGCGGGCGCCGGGCGCCAGCTCGGCACAGGTGTGTACGACCTGGCCCAGGCCGTCACCGCGCCCGCGATGGCCGGGGCCGGGGCCGGGGCCGGGGTCGGAGGCGGTGCTCGGGCCGGGGCCGGTGCTCGTGCCGGTGCCGGGCAGGACGAGTGGTGGTTGCTGTGCCAGCTCGACTGATCGACCAGGTCCGCCCCGACCACGTCGTCGTCGTCCTCCCGGACCACGTGGCGTCGTCGTCGGTCGCGGACTCACCTGCAGACTCGTCTGCGGACTCGCCCGTGGAGCCGTCCGCGGGGCCGGCCGGGGCGGCCGAGGTCAACGCCGCGGTCGTGGCGCTGCTGGAGCGCTCCCGCGAGGGCCTGCGCACCGCCGCCGCGGAGCTGGACGCCCGCGCCCGCTGGTCCGGCGCACACCTGGCGGCGCTGCGTGCCGCCACGGCGGTGCTCGCGGTGCGGGGTCGCCCGGGCCCGGCCCGGTCGCGCCCGCGCAGCGTCTGGCAGGTGCTGCCCCGGCTGGCGCCGGAGCTGGCGGAGTGGGCGGTGTTCCTGGGCGCCCTGCCGCGGCTGCCCGAGCGCAGCGGCTGCGACTCCCGCGCGGCCGACGACCTGCTGCGCGACGCCGAGCGGTTCCTGTGCGCGGTCACCCGGGTGCTGTCCCTGCCGTGGCGGCCCGTGCTGCCCGACGTCGTCCCGGCCTCGCGGTGACCCGGGCGGACCAGGTGGCCCTGTGAGCACCTTCACCCACCTCCACGTCGCCTCGGGCTACTCGCTGCGCCACGGGGCCTCCACCCCGGCGGCGCTGGTGGCGCGCGCCGCCGAGCTCGGCATGGACGCGCTCGCGCTCACCGACCGGGACGGCTGCTACGGTGCGGTCAAGTTCGCCGTGGCCTGCGCCGACGCCGGTATCGACCCGGTCCTCGGGGTGGACGTCGCCGTCGAGCCGTCCGGGTCGCTCGTCGGCCTGCCCGCCTGGGCCGACCCCTCGCAGGGCGGCCGGACCGGGGCGTCCGGGGCCCGGCGCAACCCCGCCCGGGGAGGCGCCGTGGTCGACCCCCGCCACCCCCGCGTCACGGTCCTCGCGCTCGCCGCCGACCCCCGTACCGGGCTGCCGCCGGGCGCGGGCTGGGCCCAGGTCTGCCGGCTGGTGAGCGCCGGGCACGCCCGCAGCCCGCGCGGGCGCCCCGTCAGCACCGAGGACCTGCTGGTGGCCCACGCCGTCGACACCTCCGGCCCGTCGGGCGGGACGGGGGCGCCGGCGCTCGCGGTGCTGCTCGGCCCGGGTTCCGAGGTCGGCCGGGCCGTGCTGGCCCGCCGCGACGACCTGGCCGTCCGGCTGCTGCGGCGCTGGGCGGCCCGGCTGCCCGCCGGCAGCCTGTTCGTCGAGCTCGTCCACCACCGCAGCCGTCGCGACACCGTGGGCAGCGTCGGGCTGGCCGGGCGGATGCTCGCCGTGGCCGACGCCGCCGGGGTGCCCGCGGTGCTCACCAACTCCGTGCGCCACGTCGACCCCGACCAGGGCCTGGTGGTCGACGTGCTGGACGCCGCCCGCCGGCTGGTCGCCCTGGACCCCCGCCACCTGGACCGCACCACCTCCGCCGGGCACCTGGCCGACGGCGCCGACATGGCCCGGCGGGCGCGCGAGGTCGCGGTCCTGGCCGCCGGGCTGCCCGGCAGCGAGACCGGCGCCGGCCCGGACGCCCTGACGAGCCGGCTGCTGGCCACCACGGCCGCGCTGGCCGACCGGTGCCGGCTCGACCCCGCCGCCGACCTGTCCGTCGGCTCGGTCCACCTGCCCGAGGCCGAGGTGCTGGGCTACTCGGCCACCACCGACCTGCAGGCCGTGCTGGCCGCCCGCTGCCGCGAGGGCCTGCAGCACCGCTACGGCTCCTCCTCGGTGCTCTCCCCGACGGGGTCGGTCGGCCCCGCCGACATCGAGGCCCGGCTGGGCGACGAGCTCGCCGTGATCGACCAGCTGGGCTTCGCCGGGTACTTCCTCACCGTCGCGCAGGTCTGCGACCTGACCCGCGACCTGGGCATCCGGGTCGCCGCGCGTGGCTCGGGCGCCGGCAGCCTGGTCTGCCACGTGCTCGGCGTGTCCGGGGTGGACCCGGTCCGCCACGGCCTGCTGATGGAGCGGTTCCTGTCCCCGCTGCGGGCCACGCTGCCCGACGTCGACGTGGACGTGGAGTCCGACCGCCGGATGGAGGTGTACGACGCCGTGCTCGGGCAGTTCGGCGCCGACCGGGTGACGTGCGTGTCGATGATGGACACCTACCGGGTGCGCCACGCCGTCCGCGACGTGGGCGCCGCGCTCGGCATGCCGCCCGGCGAGGTCGACGCCATCGCCACGGCCTTCCCCCACATCCGTGCCCGCGACGCCCGCAAGGCCATCGAGGAGCTGCCCGAGCTACGGGCCTCCGGGCTGGGCTCGGCGGACCTCGAGCAGTTCTTCGACCTGGTCGAGGGCGTCGACGGGCTGCCGCGCCACGTCGCGCTGCACCCGTGCGGGGTGATCATCTCCGACTCGGGCCTGCTGGACCGCACCCCGGTCGAGCCCAGCGCCGACGGCTACCCGATGACCCAGCTCGACAAGGACGACGTCGAGGAGGTCGGCCTGCTCAAGCTCGACGTGCTGGGCATCCGGATGCAGTCGGCCATGGCGCACGCGGCGAAGGAGATCGAACGGGTCGACGGCCTGGTGGTCGACGTCGACGACCCCGAGCAGGTCCCGCTGGACGACCCGGACACCTACGCCCTGATCCGCACCACCCGCACGCTCGGGATCTTCCAGATCGAGTCGCCGGGCCAGCGCGAGCTGGTCGGCAAGTTCGCGCCGGACTGCTTCTCCGACATCGTCACCGACATCTCGCTGTTCCGGCCCGGGCCGGTCAAGTCCGACATGGTGACGCCGTTCCTGCGGGCCCGGCAGGGCTGGAACGCGCCCGAGTACCTGCACCCGGACCTCGAGCCGGTGCTGGCCGAGACCTACGGCGTGGTCGTCTTCCACGAGCAGGTCATCCGGATCGTCGCCGTCACCACCGGCTGCACGCTGGCCGAGGCCGACGAGGTCCGCCGGTCGATGGGCTCACCGGCCGGGCAGCAGGCCGTCAAGCAGTGGTACGTGCCCACGGCGGTCCGCCGCGGCTACACCCCGGACGTGGTGGGCCGGTTCTGGGACGTGCTCAAGGCGTTCGCCTCGTTCGGGTTCTGCAAGGCCCACGCGGCCGCGTTCGCGCTGCCGACGTTCCAGTCGGCCTGGCTCAAGCGGCACCACCCGGCCGCGTTCCTGGCCGGCGTGCTCACCCACGACCCCGGCATGTACCCCAAGCGGCTGGTGCTCGACGACGCCCGCCAGCTCGGCATCGCCGTGCTGGGCCTGGACGTCAACGCCTCCGACGCCACCTACCGGGTCGAGAAGGTGGCCCCCTGGGACGAGCCGCCCCCGGAGCTGCTGGGCGTCCCCGGCCGCGAGGCCCCCACCCTGGAGGGGCTGCCCGACGGGCGGGAGTACGGCATCCGGTTGTCCCTGGCCGACGTCAAGGGCATCAGCGACGCCGAGGTCGCGCGCATCGTCGCCGCCCGGCCCTACGGCTCGCTCGCCGACTTCTGGCACCGGGCCGGGGTGTCGCGCCCGGTCGTGGAGCGGCTCGTGGTGGCCGGCGGCTTCGACGAGCTGTACGGGCTCACCGGGCGGGTCCACGCACCGGGACCCGGGGGCGGTGCCGGCTACCAGCTGCCGTCACGGCGTCGTGGCCGCACCACCCGCCGCGACCTGCTGCTGCAGGTGGCCGAGCTGGACCGGTGGAGCCGGTCGGTGGGGCAGACCAAGGGCGGGCGCGGGGTCGACCGCCGGCGCAGCGGGGGCACGGCCGGGACCGCCGGGGCGGTGGCCCCGGAACCGGTGACCCAGCTCGCGCTGGACCTGGGCGACGCCCCCGACGAGGCCGAGAGCACCGACCTGCCCGACATGACCAGCGCCGAGCGGGTCGTGGCGGAGCTGGACGTGCTCGGCCTGGACGCCTCCCGGCACGTCCTGGACTTCTACGCCCCGCTGCTGGCCGCCCTCGGGGTCGTCCGCAGCCCGGACCTGGTGCGGCAGCGCAGCCGCAGCGAGCTGCTGGTCGCCGGGGTCAAGGTCGCCACCCAGACCCCGCCGATCCGCTCCGGGCGACGCGTGGTGTTCCTCACCCTGGACGACGCGACCGGGGCGGTGGACGCGACGTTCTTCGAGGACGTCCAGGGCCCGTACGCCGCCACGGTGTTCAACTCCTGGCTGCTGCTGGTGCGTGGGGTGCTACGTCGGACCGGGCCGCGCGGGGTCTCGCTGCGGGCGACCGGGGCGTGGGAGCTGCCCGTGCTGTGGGCCTGCTGGAAGGACGGCGGCCTCGAGGCGGTGCACGAGCTGATGGCCCGGGTGCCGGCCGGCTTCGACGACGCCGCCCAGGTGTCCGGGCCCGCCGTGGCGGGGGCGGCCGCCAGCCGGTCCAGCCGCCCGGTCGTGGTCCGGCCGCCGACCGGGCCCGGCGGCGGAGCGGGGGGCCCGGGCGGTCCGGGACGCCTGGCCGGGACCGGCGCCGACGGGCCGGTCGAGGAGCAGGTCGGCGACAGTGCCGGAGGCATGGGCGGCGGGGCGAGGCGGCGGGTGCTGGTCCACGCCAGCGGGTTCCGGCAGTCCCCGTACGCCGACATCAAACCGGCCGGGGTCAGCGGCAAGGACCCCCGCAAGCTGGCCGAGGAGGCCGCCCGCGCCTCCCGGGCGCCGCGTCGGCTCTGGCACTCCAGCCCGGGGAGCTCCGGCCGATGAGCGCCGGTACCGACCCGCTGGTGCTGCGAGCCGACCCGCCGTCGGCCCGTGCTCGTAGGCTGTCGTCGTGCCCGACACCCCCGCCCAGCGCCGCGAGCGCCGCTCGACGCGCGCCGAGCTGCGCCACGAGGCCATCGGCCGGCTCGTCGGCCCGCTGCTGGGGGCCCCGGGCCCGGACGGTGCGCCCGCCCTCGTCGTCGACCTCGGCGGTGGGGCGGGAGCCCTGTCGGTGGAGCTCGCGGTGGGCGGCCACGACGTCGTCGTCGTCGACCCCAGCCCCGACGCGCTGGCCGCGCTGGCCCGTCGGGCCCGCGAGGCCGGGGTGGGGGAGCGGGTGCGCGGCCACCAGGGTGACGCCCGGGCCCTGCCCCAGCTGTGCGGCGGGCGCGGCGTCGACGTGCTGCTCTGCCACGACGTGCTGGAGCTGGTGGACGACCCGGCCGCCACGCTCGCGGAGCTCGCGGCGGCCATGCGCCCCGGGGCCACGCTCAGCCTGCTCACCGCCCAGCGCAGCGGGGCCGTGGCCCTGCGGGCGGCCCTGGGTCGGGTGGACGACGCCCTCGCCGCGCTCAGCGACCCCGACGGCCGCACCGGCGCCGACGACCCGCTGCTGCGCCGGCTCGACGCCGACGCCACCGCCCTGCTGCTGGAGCGGGCCGGCTTCGACGTGGTCGCCGTCACCGGGGTGCCGGTCCTGGCCGACCTGGTGCCCGAGGCGGTCATGGACTCCTCCCCGCGCGCCCGGGAGGCCCTGCGACGCCTCGAGCTGGCGGCGGCCGGCCACCCCGACCTGCGTGGTCTGGCCTCCCACCTGCACTGGCACGCCGTGCGGCGCTGACGTGGCCCGCACCACCCGGCGGCCGGCCCGCGGGGCGACCCGGCGAGCGACCCCGTGAGCCGTCGTCAGGTCGGCCGGGCGGACGGCCGCGCCGCGGCGCTCGGGCTCACCGGCGACGACACCGGCTGCACCGTGCTGCACGCCGACATGGACGCCTTCTACGCCGCGGTCGAGCTGCGGACCCGGCCCGAGCTGGTGGGCCGGCCCGTCATCGTCGGCGGCGGGACCCGGGGGGTGGTGCTGTCGGCCACCTACGAGGCCCGGCGCAGCGGGGTCCACGCGGCGATGCCGATGGGCAGGGCCAAGCGCCTCTGCCCCCAGGCCGTGGTCCTCCAGCCCCACCACGGCCTCTACGCCGAGGTCTCGCGCGGGGTGATGGAGGTGTTCCGCTCCGTCACGCCCATGGTCGAGCCGCTCAGCCTGGACGAGGCCTTCCTCGACGTGTCGGGGGCGCTGCGCCGGCTGGGGGAGCCCGCGGCCATCGCCACGGTCCTGCGCGACCGGATCGCCGACGAGCAGGGCATCACGTGCTCGGTCGGGGTGGCGGCGAGCAAGTTCGTGGCCAAGCTGGCCAGCTCGGCGGCCAAGCCCGACGGCCTGCTGGTGGTCGGCGTGGCCGACACCGTGCCGTTCGTGCACTCGCTGCCGGTCGCGGACCTGTGGGGCGTCGGGCCGCGCACCCAGGAGGTGCTCACCCGGCTCGGCCTGCGGACGGTGGCCGACCTGGCCCACACCCCGCTGCGCACCCTGGAGCGCGCCCTCGGCCAGGCCCAGGGCAACCACCTGCACGAGCTGTCCTGGGGGCGCGACCCGCGCGTGGTCGTCCCCGAGACGGCCGGCAAGAGCATCGGCGCCGACGAGACCTTCGCCCGGGACGTGGACGCCCCCCGGGTCGCCCACCGCGAGATCCTCCGGCTGTCGGAGCGGGTCGCGGCCCGGCTGCGCGGGGACGAGGTGGTCGGCCGGACCGTCGTGCTCAAGGTCCGCTTCGCCGACTTCACCACCATCACCCGCTCCCGGACCCTCCGCCAGCCCACCGACCTGGGCCGCGACGTGCACGCCGCGGCCGTGGCCGCCTTCGACGGCCTCGGCCTGGACCGGGCCAGGATCAGGCTGGTAGGCGTCCGGGTGGAGGGGCTGCAGCCCGCCGACACCGCGCCGGTGCAGCTGGAGCTGGGGGCGCCGGAGCACGGCTGGCGCGACGCGGAGCGGGCCGTGGACAGCCTCAGCCGGCGGTTCGGGGCCGGTGTGGTGCGACCCGGGACGTTGGTGGATCCTCGTCGGAGGGACGTGCCAGGAGATGCCGGGCACGACTGAAGTGGCCGCGTCGTTGAGCCGATGACGACATCAGGTGTCGCGGCCCCGATCGCGCGTCTATCCTTACGGGACCCACAGAGAGCCAGGAGGTCAGCGGTGCCGCTCTCCGACCACGAGCAGAAGCTCCTCGCGCAGATGGAGCAGGCGCTCTACGCCGAGGACCCCAAGTTCGCCACGACCCTCACCGGTCGCCAACGGGGCGTCGGATCGGTGTCCCGCGCCCTCGTGGGCATCGGCTCCGTAGCCGTCGGTCTCACGTTGATCATCGTCGGCATCTCGATCGGCCAGCTCTGGCTGAGCGTCATCGGGTTCGTCGTGATGTTCGGCGGCGTGGTCTTCGCCGTCGCCGCCCCGGCCCACTCCACGACGAGCAAGACGAAGGCCGGTCCCGGCCGTCCCACCCGCGGTGGTCCGGCCCGAGGCAGCCAGAAGTCGTCGTTCGTCCAGCGGATGGAAGAGCGCTGGGACCGACGCGCCGACGGCGGCGGCGGTCTCTGAGGCCCCTCCCCGTCCGGGCAGGAACCCGGCTCGCTGACGAGCCAGGCTCCTGCCCGCCCGTCGGTCGCTGACGCTGCGACCGGTGCGGGTCGCCCCGGACCGCCGCGCCACCCCGTCTGCTCAGCCGACCCTCTCGCCGACCCGCTGGTCCGACGGGTCGTGCAGCCGCGGGCTCGGGGCCGGGAACCAGGTCGCGACCGCCCGCTGACGGGCGTCCCTCGTGGCCGCCACGGCGTCGAGGACCGTTCGCCCGTCCTGCTCCAGCGTGTCGGTGGGCGCGGGCTCGACCGCGTACAGGGCACGTTCGACCGCCTCGGCCAGCCGTCGGACCGCGTCCCCGGCCTCGCTCCCGAGCGGTTCCCGCTCCACCAGGTCGTCCGCCTGCTCCCGCACGGTGGCGCCGCGCGGGAGCGCGTGGAGGTCGGCCAGCCGTTCCAGCAGCTCGGTCCAGGCCACGGTCGCCGCAGCGGCGTCGTCGTCCCGGGCCAGCCGGGACCGCCGCCGGCTGCGCCACCAGCGCCAGGCGCGGGGCAGCGCCAGGACCCCGGCCACGGCCGCCAGCACCAGCAGGACGAGCGCGACCTGCCGGAGCACCGCGAGCACGGCGCCGAGCGCACCCGCGTCCTCGCCCTGCGACGAGGTGGGCGGCACCGGGTCGCCGGGGCCGGCCTCCTCCGGCACCTGAGCCTCCTGGCTCGGGACCGGGGCCTGGGGGTCCCCGGGCTCGGAGCGGGGGATGGCCCACTCCGGCGGCAGCTGGGTCCGGGTGGACGGCGTCGGCTCGAACCTCACCCAGCCGACGCCCTCGAAGTACAGCTCGGGCCAGGCGTGGGCGTCGTCGGCCCGGATCTCCCACTGCCCCGGTGACGTCTCGTCCCCCGGCAGGAACCCGACGGCCACCCGGGCGGGGATGTCCAGGCTGCGCGCCATCAGGGCCATGGTGGAGGCGAACTGGACGCAGTAGCCCCTCCGGTCCTCCAGGAAGGCCGCGACGGCGTCCCGGTCGGTGACGTCGGGTGCGTCCAGGGAGTAGGTGAACCCGCCGGAGTTGCGGAACCACTGCTGCAGGGCCAGCGCCTGCTCGTAGCGGGTCCCCGCCCCCGCCACCTCGACGACACGCTCGGCCTCGGTCAGCACCACGTCGGACATGTCGTCCGGGATCTCGGTCCAGAGCGGGTCGAGGCCGTCCGGCGGCACCGCGTCCAGGCGGTCGGCGTCCGGTCGGACGTCGTAGTGGCTGACGGAGTAGGAGAGCCCCTCGGTGGTCTCCTCCTGCGACAGCACGTTGAGCGTCCTGGTGTCGTAGCCCCACGCGCCGGGCACGTCGACCGCGGAGGCAGGGTAGGGCAGGGGCAGGAACGACTGCGCGAGCGGCCCGACGGCGACCGAGGTCGTGACCAGCGCGGTGTCCGCCAGCAGCGCCGCGTCCGCCCCGGGCGGGGAGGGGAGCCCGCCGTCCAGCGGCAGCCCTGCGGCCGGGTCCGGGGGGCTGGGCCGCCAGACGGCGCCGTCGAACGCGTCGGCGGTGAGGATGCGGAGCGGGTCGGGGTCGGGGTCGTCGGTCGCGTAGCGGAGCAGGACGGTGTCGTCCTGGGAGGCCAGGTCCTCCCGGATGTCGAGGAAGGGGTTTACCGACCG
The DNA here is from genome assembly GCA_038258055.1 of Actinomycetales bacterium. Taxonomy (GTDB): domain Bacteria; phylum Actinomycetota; class Actinomycetes; order Actinomycetales; family JBBAYJ01; genus Aquipuribacter. The sequence goes on along the minus strand of JBBSQH010000018.1, from coordinate 40,563 downwards.
GCTGCCCTCGCCCGCCCCGCCGCCGAAGCGCTCCGTCACCAGGCCCTGCAGCCGGCCGCCGCCGCTGCCGGGGGTGAGCAGCGGCAGGGCGGCCCCCGCGAGCAGGGCGACCGCCGCCGTGGCGGCGGCCGCGGTGACCAGGTGCTCGGTGACCCCTGACGCCGCGGGCTCCCCGGTCCGGCCCCGCCGCTGGAGCACCGCACCCCAGTCGCGGACCCGTCGGTCGGCGTCGGTCAGGGTCAGCCCCAGGTAGCCCAGCGCGGCCGACAGGTAGCCGAGCAGGCCGATCCCGTCCGGGGCGAGGGCCGTGGCCACGCAGACGACCAGCAGCAGGGGCAGACCCGCCGCCCCCGGGCGGCGCAGCGGTCCGGCGATGGTGAGGGTGAGCACGGCCACGGCCCCGGCGGCGAGGGTGAGCATGGCCACCACCCCGGCCTCGGTCGGCGCGGGCGGTACGGCCACCTGGGTGGTGGCCAGACCGCTGCGCAGCAGGATCCCCAGCGCCTCCACCGAATCGCGGGTGGGCACGAACCCACCGGCCGTGGCCTGGGCCGGGACCAGGAGGGCGGTCGCGATGACGAACCCGGCCAGGGCACCGAGCGGCGGGGCCAGCCAGCGGGGCAGGTCCGCCGCGGCCACGGCCGTCCCGGCCAGGCCCACCGCGACCACCACCAGGGCGACCGGCTGCAGCCAGTCCCGGTCGGCCAGCAGGGGCGACAGGGCCAGCATCGTCATCAGGGTGGCCACGGCCGACAGCAGGGCCGCCCGGACGTCGCGGGTCACCGCCGCACCGCCGTCATGCGGTCACCCGGGAGTCACGCAGCTGGTCCCACGCCTCGGCCAGGTCGTCGCCGGGGCGCAGCTCCGTCACCCGCCACCCGGACTCCATCAGCCGTGAGACGGCTGCCTGGTGGCGGTCCTCCAGCAGGCGCCGTCGCGCCGGTGACAGCTCCTCGAAGTGCGTGCTCACGCACACCATCGCGGCCCTCGCCGCCTCGCGAGCGGTACCCGCGAGCACCTCGACGTCCTCCGGGCCCACCTCGCCCAGCAGGGCGACGACCATCGACGGGTGGTGCAGCGGCAGCTGGTCCACGGCCAGGGCGAGGGTGTCGGGCCCGGTGGGCCCGACCACGGCGAGACGGTCCAGCGCGTCCTCGACCGGGTCGTCCTCGGCGTCGTCGCGGTGGGCGGAGTCGTGCGAGGCCTGCTGCGGGTCCTCGCCGTCGCCGAGCAGCACGACACGCTGGCCCAGGTCCGCGGCGTGCACGACGACGGACGCGGCCGCCCGCACCAGGACCTCCAGGGTCGAGGCGTCGTCCCGACCGCGCTGGCCGTCGGCGCGGGAGTCCAGCAGGACCACGGCGTTGTGGTCCTGGGGGTGCTGGTCGGGGCGCACCATCAGTTCGCCCCGACGGGCGGTGGTGGGCCAGTGCACCCGACGCAGGTCGTCGCCGTCGCGGTACTCGCGGACGTTGAGGTCCGGGTCCCCGACCACCCCGGCGCCGCCCAGGTCGGAGTCGCCGCCGCGCCCGGTGCGCCGGACCGGCAGCACGCTGGGCAGCGGGTCGACGACCGGCCGCACCAGCAGGTCGTCCCGGCTGGTCGCCTCCCAGGTCCGCTCCACCAGCCCGAACGGCTCCACGCCGTGCAGCCGGGCCGGCCCGACGGCGAACCGGCCCCGGCGCGTGGCCAGCATCCGGTAGCTGACCCGGGCGGACTCTCGCGGGCGAAGGGGTGGGAGCACGACCCGGGTCAGGGCGCTCAGGCCCGGGGGCACCTGGTCCTCCAGCAGCAGCACCGGCGTGCGGCCCGTCGAGCGGTTGAGCACCTCGAGGATCACCTCGACCTCCTCGCCCACCGACCCGCGCGGGGGCTCGGTCGAGCGCGTCACGGCCAGCTCGAGCCGCCTGGAGGCCATCAGCAGCACGACGACGACCGGCAGGACCGCGAGCAGCCCGGCCACCCGCACCAGGTCGGCCTGGCCGAGCAGGAGGGCGCAGCCGAGCGCGACCACCCCGGCGGTGAGGAACGACGTCCCGCGCGAGGTGAGCCCGGTCCAGCTCGCGTGCAGGTCGGCCAGTCGCACGGCGGACCGGCTCAGCCGCGCGCGCCGGGCACGGGGGTGGCGGCCACGATCTCGGCGACCACGGTCGCCGGGTCCTTGCGGGCGGTGCGGCCCCGGGAGCTGGGCAGCAGCCGGTGGGCGAGGACGGGGACGGCCAGCTGGCGCACGTCGTCGGGCAGCACGTGGTCCCGCGCCGACAGCGCCGCCATGGCGCGACCGGCGCGGACCAGCTGCAGCCCGGCGCGCGGGGACGCGCCGAGGCGCAGGTCGGGATGGGTGCGGGTGGCCTGGGTGAGGTCCAGCACGAAGCGGCGCAGCGCGTCGGAGACGTGGACCCCGCGCACGGCCGCCACGGCGCGGCGCACGGCCTCGGCGTCGGCCACCGGGGCCAGGCTCAGCAGGGGGTCGTCCCCGGCGTGGGTGTCCAGCAGCCGCAGCTCGTCCTCGGGACGGGGGTAGCCCATGGCCACCCGGACCATGAACCGGTCCCGCTGCGCCTCCGGCAGGGGGTAGGTGCCGTCCATCTCGACGGGGTTCTGGGTGGCCACCACGATGAACGGCGGTGCCAGCGGGTAGGTCGTCCCGTCCACGGTGACCTGCTGCTCCTCCATGGACTCCAGCAGCGCCGACTGGGTCTTGGGCGAGGCCCGGTTGATCTCGTCGCCGATGACGACGTTGGCGAACACCGCGCCGGGTCGGAACTCGAAGTCACCGCGCTCCTGGTTCCAGATGCTGACGCCCGTCACGTCGCTGGGCAGCAGGTCCGGGGTGAACTGGATCCGTCGCACGGAGCAGTCGATGCTGCGGGCCAGCGCCTTGGCCAGCAGCGTCTTGCCGACGCCGGGCACGTCCTCGACCAGCAGGTGCCCCTCCGCGAGCAGGGTCACCAGGGCCAGGTCGACCACGTGGTCCTTGCCCACCACCACCCGACGCATCGCCTGGCGGACCGCCCCCGCGGTCGCTGCCGCCTCGGCAAGCGTCGGCGCCTGCTGCTCGACCGTCGTCATGAACCCTCCGCACTCCGTCGTCCCCGCAGATCGTCGCACGGGAGCCGGGTCGGCTCCCGACGGACGTTCGGTCCCGTGGGGTCGGGACGGCCTCGACACCGTGGCCCCCCCGGTGCTCCACAACGCTCCACCGGACGCAATCCGCGTGGTCCGGGGGTCCGGAGGACGAACGCGTCCCGGGCATCGTGCCTGCTCAGAGTGGTGCGGGCGCGGTGTCGGGACCCGGGCCGGTCGAGCCACCCGTGCTCGTGACCACGGCGGTGCGATCAGTCAAGACCGTCCTGACCAGGCCAGATGACGCCAGGACTCAAGTAGGTGGAGTGGATGACCGACCAAGTGGAGGAAAGTGGAGTAGCGTGGAGCCAGATGGGCTCACCGACGGGCGATGGAGGGGGGAGCCGATGTTCCTCGGGACGTTCTCCCCGCGCCTGGACGACAAGAACCGGCTGATCCTGCCCGCCAAGTGGAGGTCGGCCTTCGACGGCGGGATCGTCATGACCAGGGGGCAGGAGCGCTGCGTGTTCGCCTTCCCCCGCGTCGCCTTCGAGGGCCTGGTCGACGAGCTCGCCGGGGCGCCGCTGACCAACAAGGACGCGCGGGAGTACGCCCGGATGCTGCTGGCGGGGGCGCAGGACGAGGTCCCCGACAAGCAGGGCCGCATCACCATCGCCCCGCTGCTGCGGGAGTACGCGGGCCTCAGCCGCGAGCTCGCGGTGCTGGGGGTCGGCCGTCGCCTGGAGATCTGGGACGCCGCGACCTGGCAGGGCATGCAGCAGGCCGGCGAGCAGGCCTTCGCCGAACGCTCCACCGAGATCCTCCCGGGTGTGCTGTGACCGCGGCCCGTACGCGCACCTCCCGACCGGCGGGGTCTCCCGCCGCCGCGCCCGTCCTGGCTCACCTTCCCCGGTGCCAGGCCGGTCGTCGGCGGCGTGGGACCCGGACGGTCGGTGCCCACGGCACCACCACCCACCACCAGGAGGACGGCATGAGCGAGGTCGTCGACCCGGAACCCTCGTCCGGGCACCCCCCGGACGACGCCCCGACCGCCGGTGGCGCCTCGCACGTGCCGGTGATGCTCGCCCGCTGCGTGGACCTGCTGCTGCCGGCGCTGCAGCACCCCGGAGCCGTCGTCGTCGACGGCACCCTCGGGCTCGGTGGCCACACGGCCGCGCTGCTCGAGGCCGCCTCCCTGGCCCGGGTCGTGGGGGTCGACCGTGATCCTGTCGCCCTGACCGAGGCCGGTCGTCGCCTGGCCGGGTACGGCGAGCGGTTCCTGGCCGTCGGCGCCGTCCACGACGACGTGGACGACGTCCTCGCGGCGGCCGGCGTCACCCAGGTCGACGGCGTGCTGCTGGACCTGGGCGTCTCCTCGATGCAGCTCGACCTCGACGAGCGCGGCTTCTCCTACGCCCGCGACACCCCGCTCGACATGCGGATGGGCGACACCGGGCCCACGGCCGCGGACGTCCTCAACACCTACCCGGAACGGACCCTGGTCCGGATGATGCGCTCCCACGCGGACGAGAAGTTCGCCGACCGGATCGCCAAGGCCGTCGTGGCCGCCCGCGAGCAGGAACCGTTCACCTCCAGCGCGCGCCTGGTCGAGCTGGTGTACGCCGCCGTGCCCGCCGCGGCCCGACGCACGGGTGGTCACCCCGCCAAGCGGTTGTTCCAGGCACTGCGCATCGAGGTCAACGACGAGATCGCCGGGCTCGCCCGCGCGCTGCCCGCCTGGCTGGAGCGGCTGGCCCCCGGCGGTCGCATGGTCGTCATGTCGTACCACTCGGGGGAGGACCGGCTGGTCAAGCGGGCCTTCTCCCGCCTGAGCACCGTGGACGTCCCGCCCGGGCTGCCCGTGGAACCCGAGCCCGCCCCCTACGCCCTGCTGGTCAAGGGCGCTGCGAAGGCCACCGACGCCGAGGTCGAGGCCAACCCCCGCGCCGCCTCCGTCCGGCTGCGGGCCATCACGAGGAGGTCCGCATGAGCGCACCCGCCCTGGCCCCGCGCCCGGTATCCCGCCCCGCGCCCGGCCGTCCGGCGTCGGGCCGGTCGGTGGCCGGCGGGCCGCCCGCCGCCCGCTCCGCCACCGCCCGCTCCGCCACCGCCCGCTCCGCCACCGCCAGGCCCGCGCCGCGGACCAGCCCCGACCCCCGGCCCCGGATGCGGGTCGTCACGCGACCCGACTTGGGCCCTCGCCGGGTGGGGTTCGCGCTCACCTGCACGGCGGTCCTGGGGGCGCTGATGCTCGGGCTGCTGCTGCTCAACGTGGCCATCTCCGGCAACGCGTTCACCATCGCGGAGCTGCAGTCCCGTCAGGGCGTGCTCGTGGACCAGCAGCAGTCGCTGGAGCAGCAGCTGCTGGTGCGCTCCTCGCCCTCGGCGCTGGCCGACCAGGCCCGCGGGCTCGGCATGGTCCCCGCCCCGCAGACGATCGTGATCGCGCCGGACGGCACGGGCGCGCCGCCGGTCGAGGAACCCGTCGAGGAACCGTGAGACGCGCCGCACCAGGAACGCGCCGACGAAGGCGCACCAGGGCAGAGTCCAGCTGAACGCACGTGAAGGGTAGGGAACCGATGCCGCAGGAACGGCGACCGTCCCGCGGTGCACCACGGCCCCGGTCGACGGCTGACGGGGCCGGGCGCCCCGCCCGCCGCCCCGCCGCGTCGGGACGGCAGGCGCCGGAGCGTCGCGCACCGGCCCGGCCTGCTGCGGCTCGGCCTGCTGCGGCTCGGCCTGCGTCGGCCCGACGGCCTCCCGGTCCCGGGGGCCGTGACGGCCGCGGCGGTGGGCGCGGTCGGGTCGCCCGTCCCGGCCGGACCCCGATGCGGCTGCGGATCGCCCTGGTCGTCATCTGCGTCGTCTGCAGCCTGTACGCCGGCAAGCTCTTCCAGATCCAGGCTCTGGAGTCCACGGCCCTGGCCCAGCAGGCCCTCGACAGCCGGTTGCGCACGTCGGAGCTGCTTGCCCACCGCGGGGACGTGGTCGACCGCTCCGGCCAGGTCCTCGCCTCGACCGTGGAGAAGCGCCACATCACGGTCGACCAGACCCTGGTCGCGACCTACGTCGACCCCGAGGACCCCCGGCGAGCCGGGCCCCGCGCCGCGGCGGCCCGGCTGGCGCCAGTGCTCGGCATGGACGTGGAGACCGTGACCGAGCGGCTCGACGGCGACGCGCGCTTCGGCTACGTCGTCAAGGACATCGAGCCGCAGGTGTACCGCGAGGTCGCGGAGCTCCGCATCGTCGGGATCTTCAGCGAGCAGGCGTCACGTCGGACCTACCCCGCCGGGCAGGTCGCGGCCGGTGTCCTCGGGTTCGTGGGGGACGAGGGCCATGGCCTGGGTGGGCTGGAGATGAGCCTGGACGACGACCTCTCCGGCGAGGACGGCTACCTGCGCTACGAGGTCAGCGGCGAGAGCCGGTCGGCACGGCCGATCCCGGGCGGCGCCACCGAGGAGAAGGCCCCGGTCGACGGCTCCGACGTCGTCCTGACCCTGGACCGCGACCTGCAGTGGATGGCCGAGGACGCGCTCGCGGAGGCCGTGCGGACCTCCGGTGCGCAGTCCGCCACCGCCATCGCCTTGCGCGTGGACACCGGCGAGCTGCTCGTGATGGCCAACGCGCCGGGCTTCGACCCCAACGACCCGGGTGCTGCCGACGCCGAGGACCGCGGCAACCGCGCGGTCGGCGAGGCCTTCGAGCCCGGGTCGACGTCGAAGGTCATCACCATCGCCGCGGCCCTGGAGGAGGGGCTGGTGGCCCCGACGACCCCGTTCGAGGTCGCCGACTCCATCGCCCGCGGCGGCGGCCGGTTCAAGGACTCCCACGCGCACGCCCTCCAGCAGCTCACCACGACCGGGGTGCTCGCCGAGTCCAGCAACGTCGGCACGATCCTGGCCGGCGAGGAGATGAGCAACGAGCAGCTGCACGCCTGGTTCGAGGCGTTCGGCTACGGCCGCGAGACGGGTCTGGGCCTGGCGGGGGAGACCCCGGGCATGCTGGCGGACCCGGACGACTGGTCCGGCTCCCAGCGCTACACCGTCATGTTCGGCCAGGGTGTCAGCGTCAACTCCGTGCAGATCGCGTCGGTCTTCCAGACCATCGCCAACGACGGGGTCCGGGTCGAGCCGTCCGTGGTGGCGGGCACCCGCGACGGTGACGGCGACGTGGTGCCCGAGCCCACCGGGGCGACGGACCGGGTCCTGTCGAGCGAGACCGCCGCGACCATGCGCAACATGCTCGAGTCGGCGGTGTCGGCCGAGACCGGCACCGGCACCAACGCGATCGTCCCCGGGTACCGGGTGGCCGGCAAGACCGGCACGGCGCAGCGCTACGACGAGGACTGCGGCGGCTACTGCGGCTACACGGCCTCGTTCATCGGGTTCGCGCCGGCCGAGGCGCCCGAGATCGTGGTCGCGGTCAACGTCCAGGACCCCACCCGCGGCATCTTCGGCGGCACCACCGCGGCCCCGGTCTTCCAGAAGATCATGAGCGCCGCGCTCGCCTCCGAGGGGATCCCCGCCTCGGAGGGGGAACCCGAGCCGTTCCCCCTGACGTGGTGACCCGTGACCCCCACCGCTGCACCTCTGCCCCCTCCGGCGGACGGTAACCTCCGGCGCGTGCCGACGACCCCCCCGACGGTCCGTGAGCTCGCGGACCGCCACGACCTGCGGCTGCGCCCGCCCCACGCTGCGGCTCCCTCCTCCAGCGGTCACCGATCGTCGGTGGGCGACCTCCCGACCACGGCAGAGGTGCAGGTCACAGGGGTGTCCCTCGACTCCAGGCGGACCGGGCCGGGGACGCTGTACGCCGCTCTCCCCGGCGCGAGCACCCACGGGGCGAACTACCTGGAGCAGGCCGTCCGAGGCGGGTCCGTGGCCGTGCTCACCGACCCGGAGGGCGCTCGGCTGGCCGACGAGGTCCTGCTCGGTGAGGGTCTGCAGGCGCCGCCGGTCCTGCTGCACGACAGCCCCCGCGAGGCGCTCGGGCCCGTCTGCGCCGACGTCTTCGGCCACCCGTCCGCCGAGCTGGAGCTGGTGGGCGTGACGGGCACCAACGGCAAGACCACGGTGTCGACGCTGCTGGACGAGGTCCTGCGGGCGCTGGGCGTGCGCACGGGCCTGGTGGGAACCATCCGCTCCCGCATCGGGGACGAGACGCTGGCCAGCAGCTTCACGACCCCGGAGGCACCGGACCTGCAGCACCTGCTGCGCCGGATGGCCGATGCCGGCTGCCGCGTGGTGTCCGCCGAGGTGTCCAGCCATGCCCTGGCCCAGCGCCGGGTGGACGGCACCCGGTTCGCCCTCGTGGTGTTCACCAACCTGTCCCGGGACCACCTGGACTTCCACGGCACGTTGGCCGACTACTTCGCCGCCAAGCTGCGGCTGTTCACCGGCGGCTTCTCGACCCGTGCGGTCGTCGGGGTCGACGACGACTGGGGTCAGGCCGTGGCGGTGGCCGCCCGCGAGGCCGGGCTGACGGTGCTCACCGTCGGCGCGCCCGGAACGGGGGCGGACGTGACGGTCACGGTGCGCGGGGTCGAGCCGTCCGGCCGGCAGGACGTGGCCCTGACGGGACCGTTCGGCCCGGGCGGCGCCGGCGCCGACCTGTCGCTGCCGCTCGACATGCCCGGGGCATTCAACGCCACCAACGCCGCCCTCGCCCTGAGCGCGGTGCACCTCCTGCTCGCCGGCGACCTGACCGGCGACGAGGCCGGCGACCAGGCCGGCGACCAGGCCGGCGACCAGGCCGGCGACCTGACCGGTGGCCAGACCGGTGACCGCGACGTCCGGCCGTCGGTGCTGGACCGTCGCGTCGGCCTGGACGAGCTGGTCCGGGCCGTCACCGGGGTGTCGGGTGTCCCGGGGCGGATGGAGCGGGTCGGGCTCGCCGACCGCGAGGACCTCCCGCTGGTCGTCGTCGACTACGCCCACACCCCCGACGCCGTGGCCGGTGCCGTCGCCGCCCTGCGCGCCGCGACCCCGGGGCGGCTCGTGGTGGTCCTGGGGGCCGGGGGCGACCGCGACCGCGGCAAGCGGCAGGGGATGGGCGAGGCCGCCTCGGCGGCGGACCTGGTCGTCGTGACCGACGACAACCCCCGGGGCGAGGAACCGGCCGTGATCCGGGCCGCGGTGCGGGCCGGCGTGGGGGCGCCCGTCCTGGAGGTCGGCGACCGGGCCGAGGCCGTCTCCGCCGCGCTGGCCGCCTGCACGGGCCCCGACGACACCGTCCTGCTGGCCGGCAAGGGCCACGAGACCGGTCAGAGCGTCGCCGGGACCACGACCCCGTTCGACGACCGCGTGGTCGCACGCGAGGCGCTGGCGGCGTGGCGGCCCGCGGGGGGTGGGTCGGCGTGATCGTCACCGACGCACGACAGCTGGCCGAGCTGGTCGGCGGCACCCTCGTCCTGCACGACCAGCCCGACCAGCCCGACCAGCCCGACCAGCCTGACCAGCCCGACGGGGACGACGGGGCCGGGCTGCCGGCGCTGACCGGGGTGGCCGTCGTCGACTCCCGGGCCGTCGCCCCGGGCGACCTGTTCGTGGGCCTGCCGGGCGAGCACGTCGACGGCGCCGACTACGTCGCCGCGGCGTTCGCGGCCGGCGCGGCTGCGGCCCTGGTGCAGCGTGCCCCGGCCGACGCAGCCCGGGGGCCGGTCGTCGTGGTCGAGGACGGGGTGGCGGCGCTCACCACGCTCGCGGCCGCCGGCCACGCCCGGCTGCGCGACGCCGGCCTGGTGACGGTGGGCGTCACCGGCAGCGCGGGCAAGACCACCTGCAAGGACCTGCTGGCCGCGGTGCTGCGCCACGCCGGGCACGGCGACGCGCTGGTGGCCACCCACGGCTCCTACAACAACGAGCTCGGTCTGCCGCTGACGGTGCTGCGGGCCGGTACCGGCACCCGCTTCCTGGTGCTCGAGATGGGGGCCAGGGGGCCGGGCCACATCAGCCACCTGACCGAGGTCGCCCGCCCCGACGTCGCGGTCGTGCTGGGCGTGGGGACGGCCCACCTGGGCGAGTTCGGCAGCCGTGAGGCCATCGCGTCCGCCAAGGCCGAGCTGGTCGACGCCCTGGACCCGTCCCGCCCCGGCTCGCTGGCCGTCCTCAACGGCGACGACCCCGTGGTCCGCGCCATGGCCACGCGCACCACCGCCCCCGTCGTGCTCGTCGGGGAGGGCGACGGCAACGACGTGCAGGCGGTCGACGTCGAGCTCGACCCCGACGCCCGGCTGCGCTTCGGCCTGCTGGACGTCGGCGCCGACCCGTCCGGTCGCGTCGAGACCGTCCGGCTGGCCCTCACCGGGGAGCAGCACCTGGGCAACGCGCTGGCCGCCGCGGCCGTCGCCCTGCACCTGGGCGTCCCCGCCGACGTCGTGGCCGAGGGCCTCAGCGCCGCGCGCCCCGGCGCCCGATACCGGATGGAGGTCGTCGACCGGCCCGACGGCGTCCGGGTCGTCAACGACGCCTACAACGCCTCGCCCGAGGCCGTGGCCGCCGCGCTGCGGGCCCTGGCGCACATGGGCCGCGCGGCCGACCCGCCACGACGGACCTGGGCCGTGCTGGGCGAGATGCTCGAGCTGGGCGACGGCGCCACCGAGGAGCACGACCGGGTGGGCCGGCTGGCCGTCAGGCTCAACATCGACCGGCTGGTCGCCGTCGGGCCCGGTGCGGTGCACGTGCACGCCGGGGCCGCCCACGAGGGCAGCTGGGGCGAGGAGTCCGTGCACGTCCCCGACGCCGACGCCGCCCTGGCCCTGCTGCGGGCCGAGCTCGCCCCCGGCGACGTCGTGCTGGTCAAGGCCAGCAACTCGATCGGGCTGTGGCGCCTGGGCGACACGCTCGCGACCGGCACCACCGCGGGACCGGAGCACTCAGGACCGGAGCACGCAGGACCAGAGCACGCAGGACCACAGCACGCAGGACCACAGCACGCAGGACCACAGCACCCAGGGCCACAGCGAGCAGGACGAGAGGAGACCGACCGATGAGGACCGTGCTGATCGCCGCCGGCACGAGCCTCGTGCTCACGCTGCTGGCCACACCCCTGTTCATCCGGGTGCTGGTGCGCCAGGGCTACGGGCAGTTCATCCGCGACGACGGACCGACGACGCACCACACCAAGCGCGGCACCCCCACGATGGGCGGGGCCGTCATCATCGCGGTCGTCCTGGTGTCGTACCTGTTCGCGCACCTGGTCACGCTCACCCCGATCACCTGGTCCGCGGTCCTCGTGCTGTTCCTCATGACAGGCCTGGGTGCCGTCGGGCTGCTCGACGACGTGACCAAGATCAGGAACCAGCGCAGCCTGGGCCTCAAGGCCTGGCAGAAGCTGACCGGCCAGACGCTCGTGGCCGTCACGTTCGCGGTCCTGGCCCTGCAGCTGCCCAACGAGGCGGGTCGGACCCCGGCGTCCACGTCCATCTCCTTCATCCGGGACATCTCGGTGCTGGACCTGGCGGTCACCGGCGCGGTCGGCGGCACGATCCTGTTCGTCCTCTGGGCCTACCTGCTGATCGCCGCGGCCAGCAACGGCGTCAACCTCACCGACGGCCTCGACGGCCTGGCCACGGGCGCCAGCCTGTTCGTCTTCGGGGCGTACACCCTGATCGGCGTGTGGCAGTCGGGACAGTCCTGCCTCGGTCCCAACGTCGGCCCGCAGTGCTACGAGGTGCGTGACCCCCGCGACCTCGCGGTGGTGGCTGCCGCCCTGCTGGGCGCGTGCTTCGGGTTCCTGTGGTGGAACGCGTCGCCGGCCAAGATCTTCATGGGCGACACCGGGTCCCTGGCCCTCGGCGGCGCCATCGCCGGCCTGGCGATCACCACCCGCACCGAGCTGCTGCTGATCATCCTGGGCGGGCTCTTCGTCATCATCACCGCCTCGGTCATCATCCAGGTCGCCGGGTTCAAGCTCACGGGCAAGCGGGTGTTCCGGATGGCGCCCCTGCAGCACCACTTCGAGCTCAAGGGCTGGCACGAGGTGACGATCGTCATCCGGTTCTGGATCATCGCCGGGCTGTGCGTCGGAGCCGGGCTCGGGGTGTTCTACGCCGAGTGGGTGGTCGGCGCGTGAACGACGCACCTGCTGCTGACGGGCCTGCTGCTGACGGGCCTGCTGCTGACGGGCCCGCGACGGGCGGGCACGGGGGTCGGGACCGTGGGGCCGCCGTCGCGCGGGTCGCCGGTCTGGGCTGCGACCTGCGGGGGCTCACCGCGGTCGTGGCGGGCGTGGGCCTGTCGGGGTTCTCCGCCGCCGACGCCCTGCTCGAGCGCGGGGCCGACGTCACGGTCGTCGACGACACCCGGCCGGGCGAGGGCAGCGCGGCCGCCGAGCGCGCCCACCTGCTCGACGTGCTGGGCGCCCGGCTGCTGCTGGGCGAGGACGCCGCCCGGCTCGCCGCCGACCCCGACCCCCTGCTCCGCGGGGTGGACCTGGTCGTCGCCTCGCCCGGCTGGCGGCCCACCCACCCGGTGCTGGTGGCCGCGGACCGCCTCGGGGTCGTGGTGTGGGGCGAGGTGGAGCTGGCCTGGCGGCTGCAGGGGCCGGACGGGCCGCCCTGGCTGGCCGTCACCGGCACCAACGGCAAGACGACGACCGTGGAGCTGCTCGGGGAGGTGCTGAGGGCGGCGGGGCTGCGTGCCCGCACGGCCGGCAACATCGGCACCCCGATCGTGGACGTCGTGCGCGACGTGGCCGAGGACGGCACCCCCGGCTACGACGTGGTCGCGCTGGAGCTGTCCAGCTTCCAGCTGCACCTGGTCCGGACGGTGTCCCCCTACGCGTCGGTCTGCCTCAACGTCGCCCCCGACCACCTGGACTGGCACGGCGGGTACGACGGGTACCGGCACGACAAGGGCCAGGTCTACGAGCGCACCCGGGTCGCCTGCCTGTACAACCTGGCCGACCCGGTCACCGAGCAGCTGGTTCGTGACGCCGACGTCGTCGACGGCTGCCGGGCCGTCGGCTTCGGGCTCGGTGCCCCCACGGTGGGCGAGCTCGGGGTCGTCGACGGGCTGCTCGTGGACCGCGGCTTCATCGCCGAGCGCGACCGCGCCGCGGCCGAGCTCGCGTCCGTGCAGGACCTGGTCGGCCTCGCGGGGGACCCCGTGCCGGACCACGTGGTCGCCAACGCCCTGGCCGCCGCCGCCCTGGCCCGGGCGCTGGGCGTGCCCGCGGAGGCGGTCCGCGACGGGCTGCGCGGCGCGCACCTGCCGCCCCACCGGGCCGCCGTGCTGGGCGAGGTCGCCGGGGTCCGGTACGTCGACGACTCCAAGGCGACCAACCCCCACGCGGCCGACGCGTCCCTGGGCTCGGCCACGCAGGTCGTCTGGGTCGCCGGCGGGCTGGCCAAGGGCGCCGACTACGACGACCTGGTCGCCCGGCACGCGTCCCGGCTGCGGGCGGCCGTGCTGATCGGCGCGGACCGCGGGCTCGTGGCCGCAGCGCTGCGCCGACACGCGCCCCAGATCCCCGTCGCGCTCGTCGACCCCCCCGACACTGGTCGGGTGGGAGCACTCGACGCCGCGGCGGCCGGCCGGTTCATGGACGAGGTGGTCGCGACCGCCACGTCGCTGGCCGCCCCGGGGGCCACGGTGCTGCTCGCCCCGGCCGCCGCCTCGATGGACCAGTTCACGTCCTACGTGGCCCGGGGCGAGGCGTTCGCCGGTGCCGTCGAGAGGCTGTCGGGTCCGTCGGGCCCGTCCCTGCCGCCCGGCCCGCTGTCGGCGGGCTCGTGACCGCGCAGGCCCAGGACACCGGCTCCGCCTGGCTCCCCGGCCCGCTGCACCGCTGGGCCCGGGCCCTCGACACGCCGGTCACGTCCTTCGTGCTCGTGGCGTCGGCGACGGGGCTGCTGCTGGTCTTCGGGCTCCTGATGGTGCTCAGCTCCAGCAGCGTCGAGTCCTACGCCGCGTCCGGCAACCCGTGGTCCATCGTCGGGCGGCAGCTGATGTTCGCCGCCGTCGGGCTTCCGCTGCTGCTCGTCGCCGCGCGGCTGCCGGTGTCGTGGTGGAAGCGGCTGGCCTGGCCCGCCCTGCTGCTCGCCCTCGTGCTGCAGTCGCTGGTGTTCGTGCCCGGCCTGGGGTTCGAGGTCAACGGCAACCGGAACTGGATCAGCGTCGGCGGGTTCACCGCCCAGCCCAGCGAGGCGATCAAGCTGGCGCTGGTGGTCTGGGCGGCGACCGTGCTCGCCCGCAAGCAGGACCTGCTGGGCCGGCTCGGGCACGTCGTGGTGCCGGTGCTGTTCCCCTTCGGCCTGCTGGCCCTGGGCCTGGTGCTGGCCGGCGACGACCTGGGCACCGCGCTGGTCGTGATGATGATCCTGGCCGGGCTGCTGTTCGCGGCCGGCACCCCGCTGCGCTACTTCGTGATCGGCGGGTTGGTGACCGCGGCCGGTGTCGCCGCCCTGGTGATCCGCGAGCCGTACCGGATGACCCGGGTCGAGGCCTGGTTGACGGGCAACCAGTGCACGGACATCTACGGCGAGTGCTGGCAGCCCACGCATGGCATGTGGGCGCTCGCCTCGGGCGGCTGGTGGGGCCTGGGGCTCGGCGGCAGCCGCGAGAAGTGGGCCTGGCTGCCGGAGGCGCACAACGACTTCATCTTCGCCATCGTCGGCGAGGAGCTTGGCCTGCCGGGGACCCTGGCGGTGCTGGGGCTGTTCGTGGCGCTCGCCGTCGGCATGGTGCGCGTCGCGCACCGCGCGGTCGACCCGTTCGTCGTCATCGCCACCACCGGGGTGATGGTGTGGGTGCTGGGCCAGGCCCTGATCAACATCGGCGTCGTCATCGGCGTGCTGCCCGTCATCGGGGTGCCCCTGCCCCTGGTGTCCAGCGGCGGGTCGTCGCTGGTCACCACCATGGTCGGCCTCGGCATGGTGATGTCGTTCGCCCGGGCCGAGCCGGGGGCCCGTGAGGCGCTGGCGACGAGCGCCCGCACCGCCCGCTCCGGCGCGGCCGTGGTCGCCGACGCCGGGCTGCCGCGCCCGCGCGCGACCACGGCGCGACCGCGACGGTGAGCGGCGTGACCCCCTCGACGGGCGGACGTCCGCTGTCGGTGGTCCTGGCCGGGGGCGGGACGACGGGCCACGTGGCCCCGCTGCTCGCCACCGCCGAGGCGCTGCTGCGTCGGGACCCGCGGACCCGCGTCACGGTGCTGGGCACGGCCGAGGGGCTGGAGGCCAGGCTGGTGCCCGAGGCCGGGCTCCCGCTGCGCCACGTGCCGCGCGTGCCGCTCCCGCGTCGACCCTCGCCTGACCTCGTCCGGCTGCCCGGGCGGCTGCTGGGGGCCGTCCGCACGGCCCGGCAGGTGCTGGCGGACGTGGACGCGGACGTCGTGGTCGGCTTCGGCGGGTACGTGTCGACCCCGGCCTACCTGGCGGCCCGCAAGGCCGGCCTGCCGATCGTCGTCCACGAGCAGAACGCCATGCCCGGCGTCGCCAACCGGCTGGGGGCCCGCCTGACGAGCCACGTCGCCACCACGTTCCCTGGGACCCGGCTGGCGCACGCCACGCACGTCGGGATGCCGCTGCGGACCGCGATCACCACGATGGACCGGGCCGGGCTCAGGGCCCAGGGGCGGGCGTTCTTCGGCCTGCACCCGGACCTGCCCGTGCTGCTGGTCACGGGCGGCTCGCTGGGCGCCCAGCGGCTCAACCGCACCATGCCGGAGGCCGCGGCGGACCTGGCGGCCGCCGGGGTGCAGGTGCTGCACGTCAGCGGTCGCGGCAAGGAGGTGCGGCTGCCCCCCGGCACCCCGGCCGACGCGCCCGACGCCGACGGGAACGGCGAGGCGCACCCCCGCTACGTCGTCGTGTCCTACGTCGACCGGATGGACCTGGCCTACGCCGCCAGCGACGCCGTGGTCTGCCGGGCGGGGGCGGGGACGGTGTGCGAGCTGGCCGCCCTGGGGCTGCCCGCGGCCTACGTCCCGCTGCCCATCGGCAACGGCGAGCAACGGCTCAACGCCGAGTCGCTCGTGGCGGCCGGGGGCGGTCTGCTGGTGGACGACGACGAGTTCACCCCGGAGTGGGTGCGCACCACCCTGCTGCCCGTCCTCCGCGAGCCGGACCAGCTCGCGGACATGTCCACCGCGGCCCGTGAGTTCGGGGTGCTGGACGCCGCCGACCGTCTGGCCGAGCTCGTGGTCCGCGCCGCGGCCGACCCCGCGACCGACCCCGAGAACAACCCTGCCCGGGAGACCCCGTGATGCCGTCCACCACCGTCAGCGGTGACGAGCTGCTCGAGCTGCTCCGCACCGGTCCCGTCCACGTGGTCGCCGCCGGTGGCGCCGGGATGAGCGCCGTCGTCCGCCTGCTCCTGGCCGACGGGGTCCCCGTGAGCGGGTCCGACTCCCGCGACTCCGCCACGCTGCAGGACCTGCGCCGCGCCGGCGCCGACGTCCACGTCGGGCACCAGGCCGACCACCTGGGCGGCGCGGTCCTCGTCGTGGTGTCCAGCGCCGTGCGCGAGGACAACCCGGAGGTCGTCGCCGCGCTCGCAGCCGGGGTCCCGGTCGTGCACCGCTCCGTCGCGCTCGCCGGTCTGATGCACGGCGACCGGGTCGTGGCCGTGGCCGGCACCCACGGCAAGACCACGACCACCTCGATGCTGACGGTGGCCGCGCGCGCCGCCGGCCTCGACCCCTCGTACGCCATCGGCGCCGACCTGGTGGCCGACGGGACCAACGCCCGTCGGGGGTCCGACGCCGTGTTCGTGGCCGAGGCCGACGAGTCCGACGGCTCGTTCCTGGCCTACCGCCCGGACGTGGCCGTGGTCAGCAACGTGGAGGCGGACCACCTCGACCACTACGGCGACGTCGAGGCCGTCCACGCCGCGTTCGCGCGGTTCGCCGAGCGGGTCCAGCCCGGTGGCCTGCTCGTGGTGGGGGCCGACGACCGGGGCTCCCGCGCGCTCGCCCGGTCCTCCACCGGCGCGGACTCCGCGACCGACGTGCGGGTGGTGACCGTGGGCGAGTCCGCCGACGCCGACGTGCGGGTGGTGGTCGACCCCAAGGCCGAGCGCGAGGGCGACACGCTGGCGGTCGCCCGCCTGCTGACCGCGGACGGCGACGCGCCGGCGCCCGGGCCGTGGGAGCTGCGGCTGCGGGTGCCGGGACGCCACAACGTGGTCGACGCGGCGCTGGCGTTCACGGCGGCGGTCCTGGGCCTGGGCCTGGACCCCGCGCGGGTCGTGGCCGGGCTGGGCGAGTTCTCCGGCGCGCGCCGGCGCTTCGAGGTCGTGGGGGAGGCCGGCGGGGTCACGGTGGTGGACGACTACGCCCACCACCCCACCGAGGTCGCCGCCACCATCGCGGCCGCCCGCACGGTGGCCGGGCGGGGCAAGGTGCACGTGCTGTTCCAGCCGCACCTGTACTCCCGCACCCGGTTGTTTGCCGACGGTTTCGCCACCGCCCTCGGCGACGCCTCCAGCGTCGTGGTGCTGGACGTCTACGGCGCGCGGGAGGACCCCGAGCCCGGCGTGGACGGCGGCCTGGTCGCCGCGGGCGTCCCCGGGGCCCGGTTCCTGCCCGACCGCGAGGAGGCCGTCGCCGCGGTGGCGCAGGTGGCCCGGCGCGGCGACCTGGTCCTGACCCTGGGCGCCGGTGACGTGACGGAGCTCGGCGCACGGCTGGTGAGCGCGATCGCCGCCCGGTCCGGGAACGGCCGCCCCGGATCGTGAGCGTCACGTGGCTCGACGACCGGGTGGCCGACGTGCGCGCCGCGTCGCTGCGGGCCCGGCTGGTGGGCACCGGGGTCCTGCTGCTGGTGGTGGCCGTCGTCGCCGGGCTCGCCTGGTGGGCCTGGGACGCCGGCCACCTGGACACCCGTGTGGTGCAGGTGAGCGGGACGGAGCGGATCCCGGCCGAGCAGGTCCACGCCCTGGCCGCCCAGGCCGTGGGGACCCCCCTGGTCGCGGTGGACGTGGGTGCGATCGACGAGGCCGTCCGTGAGCTCCCCCTGGTCCTGGACGTGCAGGTGGAGCGGCGCTGGCCCCGCACCCTGGGCGTCGTGGTGACCGAACGGGTGGCCGTCGCCGTCGTCCCCTCCGCCGAGGACGGGTTCGACGTCGTCGACGAGGACGGCGTCGTCCTGGCCACGTCCGACACCCCGCCCGCCGAGGTCCCGCTGCTGCGGGTCGACGTCGAGGCGGCGGGCACCGACACCCTGGCCGCGGCCCGCGAGGTGCTGGCCGCCTTGCCCGTGGACCTGCAGCGCCGCACCACCGACCTGTCCGCCACGTCGCCCGCCGACGTCCGGCTCGTCGTCGACGGGGCCGACGTCCGGTGGGGGACCGCGGCGGACTCCGACCGCAAGGTCCAGGTCCTGCTGGGCCTGATGGAGACGGTCCCGGCCTCGGTCTACGACGTCTCCGCGCCCGGCGCCCCGGCCGTCCGGCCCTGAGCCGCGAGGCCGCCCGAACAGCTCGTCGGACCGGGTCGTCGGACAGGTCGGCACAACCCGCGCGCGACACACCCGTTGCGGTCGTTGTGACCGGGGTCGGCTGTACCTACCGTCCTCATCAGGAGAAGCTGACATAACGTTAACCCTCTACCAGAGGGTTAGAGCTTCTCCAGCGAGGGTGTCCCGCACGGGGACGCCCGGCACCGAGCGAGAGGTACGCCCATGGCCGCACCGCAGAACTACCTCGCCGTCATCAAGGTCGTCGGAGTCGGCGGCGGCGGCGTGAACGCGGTGAACCGCATGATCGAGGTCGGCCTGCGGGGCGTCGAGTTCATCGCGGTCAACACCGACGCCCAGGCGCTGCTGATGTCGGACGCCGACGTCAAGCTCGACGTCGGCCGCGACCTCACCCGCGGTCTCGGTGCCGGCGCCGACCCCGAGGTCGGCCGCAAGGCCGCCGAGGACCACGCCGAGGAGATCGAGGAGGTCCTGCGGGGCGCCGACATGGTCTTCGTCACCGCGGGCGAGGGCGGCGGGACCGGTACCGGCGGCGCACCCGTCATCGCCAAGATCGCTCGGTCGCTCGGCGCTCTGACCATCGGGGTCGTCACCCGGCCGTTCACCTTCGAGGGCCGCCGCCGCGCCCTGAGCGCCGACAACGGCATCGCCCAGCTGCAGGCCGAGGTCGACACCCTGATCACGATCCCCAACGACCGGTTGCTGCAGATCAGCGACCGCGGCATCAGCGTCCTGGACGCGTTCCGCTCCGCGGACCAGGTGCTGCTGTCCGGCGTGCAGGGCATCACCGACCTGATCACCACCCCCGGTCTGATCAACCTCGACTTCGCCGACGTCAAGAGCGTCATGCAGGGCGCCGGCACCGCGCTCATGGGCATCGGCTCGGCCCGCGGCGAGGACCGGGCCGTGTGCGCGGCGGAGATGGCGATCAGCTCGCCGCTGCTCGAGGCCAGCGTGGACGGCGCCCAGGGCGTGCTGCTGTCGATCCAGGGCGGCTCGGACCTCGGGCTGTTCGAGATCAACGAGGCGGCGCGCCTGGTCCAGGAGGCCGCGCACCCCGAGGCCAACATCATCTTCGGTGCGGTCATCGACGACGCCCTCGGCGACGAGGTGCGCGTCACGGTCATCGCCGCCGGCTTCGACGACGAGGACACGACCGAGGCGACGGGTGGCCGGCAGGCCGTCGCGGCCGCCGCCGGGAGCCAGTCCCCGCAGCAGGCCCAGCCGCCCGCGCAGGGGACCTACCAGTCTCAGCAGCCGCCCGCGCAGCAGCCGCCCGCGCCGCAGTACGTCAGCAGCCAGCAGAACGGGCAGCAGGGGCAGGCCGAGGCCTCGAACGGCCAGCAGCGCGCCCAGCAGCCCGCCCCGCAGTACGGCGGCCAGCAGGACGGTCAGCAGTACGGCGGCCAGCAGGACGGTCAGCAGCACGGGGGTCAGCAGCGCGGGGGTCAGCAGGCGCCCGCCGCCCGTGACTCCGGTCAGGACGCCCAGCAGCGGTCGCGTGCGGCCGAGGTGACCAACCCGCTGAACCCGCCGTCCGGTGGCACCCGGGTCGTGGAGCTCCCCGCCGACACCCGTCGTCGTCCCGGCTTCCTCGACGACGACGACCTGGACGTGCCGGACTTCGTCAAGCCCGGCACCTGAGTCGGTGGGTCGGCCGGCACGGGGGAGCAGCACGTCACCGTTCCGGTTCGACCGCACGGTCGGCCGGGTGCGCCTGGCGGTGACGGGAGGGCTCGACGTCTCGGCGGCGTCCCCCGACGTCGTCGAGGCCCGCTCGGTGGTCGCCCGGGAGCTCGGCGCAAGCCCTGAGCGGTTGCTGCTGCCCCGGCAGGTGCACTCCGACCGGGTCGTGGTCGCAGACGGGCCGTGGCGCGACGGGGCCCCGGAGGCGGACGGGGTCCTGGTGGTGGGGGTGCCGCCCGGTGCGGGCACTGTGCCCGGCTCGGACCAGGGAGGTCCGGGTGGTGCGGGCGCGGTGCTGGTCGCCGGCGTCCTCGCCGCCGACTGCATGCCGCTCCTGCTGGCCGACCCGGAGCGCGCGGTCGCGGCAGCCGTGCACGTCGGCCGCCGCGGTCTGCACGAGGGGATCGTGGCCGTGGCCGTCGACGCCCTGGTCGCCGCGGGGGCCCGGCAGCTGCTGGCCGTGCCCGGACCCACGGTGTGCGGGCGCTGCTACGAGGTGCCCGCGTCGATGCGGGACGAGGTGGCCGCCGTGGTCCCGGGGGCCGCGGCCACGACGCGGTCCGGGACGCCGTCGCTGGACATCCCGGCGGGTGTGCACGGACAGCTCGCGCGGGCGGCCGCCCGCCACGGCCTCGACCTGACGGTCGACGACTCCTGGTGCACCTGCACCGTGGAGGACCCGGGGGCGTTCAGCCACCGACGTGACGCGCCCACGGGTCGCCACGCCGGCCTGGTGGCCGTGGTCGCCGCGTGACCGGTGACCAGACCCGCCGGGCCGAGCTGGTCTCCGCGCTGGGGCGGGTGAGGGCGAGGGTGTCCGACGCCTGCGCCGCGGCGGGCCGGTCGCCGTCGGGGCTGACCCTCGTCGTGGTGACCAAGACGTACCCCGTGACCGACGTCCTCGCGCTCGCGTCCCTGGGCGTCCGCGACGTGGGCGAGGCCCGGGAGCAGGAGCTCCGGGACAAGCGCGCCGACGTCGACGCCGCCCAGGACCCGGTCGTGACGCTGCGCTGGCACCTGGTGGGTCGGCTGCAGCGGAACAAGGCGCGCTCGGTGGGTCGGCTGGCCGACGTCGTGCACTCCGTCGACGACGAGCGGCTGCTGCCGCGGCTGTCGGACGGCGCGGGCGAGGTCGGTCGGGAGCTGGGGTGCTTCGTCCAGGTCAGCCTGGACGACGACCCAGGTCGGGGCGGGGTGGCCGGGGCGGGGCTGCTGCTGCTGGCCGACCGGGTCGCGGCGACCCCGTCTCTGCGGCTGCTGGGCGTCATGGCGGTCGCGCCGGTGGGGGCGGACCCCGACGCGGCGTTCTCCCGGCTGCAGGAGCTGTCCGCCCGAGTGGTGGGCGAGCACCCCTCCGCGACGTCGATCAGCGCCGGGATGAGCGGTGACCTGGAGCAGGCTGTCGCCCACGGTGCGACACACCTGCGTGTCGGGGCCGCGGTCCTCGGTTCGCGACCCCCGACGGGCTAGCGTCGAGATCGGTAGGGGTGCCACTGCCTCGCACCGCAGGCGGTCTGGCATGGCCACGGCAGAAGGAGAGGCGTCATGGGCGCACTACGCAAGACCCTCGTGTACCTCGGCCTGGCCGAGGAGGACCGCTACGACGAGTACGAGGTCGAGGAGCAGGAGCCCGAGGCGGACCGTCGCCCCGTGCGCGCCCGCCAGGACGAGTCCCGAGGGGCCACCGTGACCCACCTTCCCAGCGCCGTCCGTGCCGCCGGAGACCTGCAGCGGATCACCGCTGTGCACCCGCGCACCTACAACGACGCCAAGATCATCGGCGAGCACTTCCGCGAGGGCGTGCCGGTCATCATGAACCTGTCCGAGATGACGGACGTCGAGGCCAAGCGCCTCGTCGACTTCGCCGCCGGCCTCGTCTTCGGCCTGCACGGCGCCGTCGAGCGCGTGACCAGCAAGGTGTTCCTGCTCTCGCCCTCCGCGGTCGAGGTGACGAACGAGAAGCACGAGGTCACCGCGGGCGCAGGGCTGTTCAACCAGTCCTGAGGTCACGACCGGTCCTGACGGCACCTAGGCTGTAGTGGTGGGCGTCGTTTTCGGGATCCTTGCGTTCGTCGTCTTCCTCTACCTCATCCTGCTGTTCGCGCGGCTGGTCATCGGGTGGATCGGCGTGTTCGCCCGGGACTGGCGCCCCTCGGGACCACTCGTGGTGGTCCTGGAGGTCGTCTACTCGGCCACCGACCCGCCCCTGAACGCCCTGCGGCGGATCATCCCGCCGCTGACGCTGGGGTCCATCCGGCTCGACCTGGGCTTCATGATCCTCTTCTTCGTGACGGTGATCCTCTACAACGTCCTGATGTCCCTGGCCGCCTCCTTCTGACGGCGTGATCCGCACCGCTCCCGCGGGGGTAGCCTCTGCGTCACCCCGTGCAACGGTGAGCCAGTTCCTGCACGATCGTCCGCTAACGTGACGGAGGCCTCAGGGCCTCCAACAGACAACTCGACGAGGTGACGACATGCCGTTGACCGCAGACGACGTGGTCCAGAAGCGGTTCAACCCCACGAAGTTCCGTGAGGGCTACGACCAGGACGAGGTCGACGACTTCCTGGACGAGGTGGTCGCGGAGCTGCGACGCCTCAACGAGGAGAACGAGGACCTGCGGCGCCAGCTGGCGCAGAGCGAGAGCCGTGACTCCGAGCTGTCGGGCAACGGTTCCGTCGACTCCGCCCCGACGCCCACTCCGGCGCCGGTGGCGAGCCAGGCTCCCGCCGCGACCCCGCCCTCCGGCCCGGTCTCCATGGGCGTCGACGCCGGCAACGGCGACGTCGCGGGCATGCTCGCCCTGGCGCAGCGGCTGCACGACGAGCACGTGCACAACGGTGAGCAGGAGCGCGACCGCCTCATCGGCGAGGCGCAGGAGACCTCCAGCCGCCTCGTCCGCGAGGCCGAGGAGAAGCAGGCCCAGACGCTCGGCTCCCTGGAGCAGGAGCGGGCTCTGCTCGAGCGCAAGATCGACGAGCTCCGCGGCTTCGAGCGCGACTACCGCAGCCGGCTCAAGAGCTACCTCGAGAACCAGCTCCGCGAGCTGGACAGCAAGGGTCAGGTCGTCCCGGGCCGTACGCCCGGCGCGACGGGTGGCCGCAGCCTCGGCGGCGACGACGCCGCCGCTGCCGGCTTCCCCTTCGGCGGCCAGAACTGAGCTCCCCGACACGCACACCCCCGAGGCCGCGCGCACGTCTGCTGGTCCTCGGGGTGGCGACGGCCCTCGTCATCGCCGTCGTGGACCAGGTCACCAAGTACGTCGCAGAGTCCCGGCTCGACCCGGGCGTCCGTGTCGACGTGCTCGGTGACCTGTTCGGGTTCCGGCTGTTCTACAACTCCGGCGCCGCGTTCAGCCTGGGCACCGGGATCACCCCGGTGCTCACGGCGTTCGCCTGCGTCGCCGTGGCCGCCATGCTGGTGGCCCTCGCCCGGACCTGGAGCACGGCCTGGACGGTCGCGCTGGGGATCCTGCTGGGCGGGGCGACCGGGAACCTGGTCGACCGGCTGAGCCGGGAGCCCGGGTTGGGCCGCGGTGAGGTCGTCGACTTCTTCGAGCTGCCCAACTTCCCCATCTTCAACGTCGCCGACATGGCGGTCGTGTCCGGCGCGCTCCTGGTCGTCCTGCTCTCCGTCCGGGACGTGCCGTTCGCCGCCGGCCACGTCGACGACCCCGGTGCCACGACCGGCACCGACACCCCCGCCCAGCACCCGAAGGACGCATGAGCCAGCGATCCCTGCCCGTACCCGACGGACTGGACTCCGAGCGGGCCGACGCGGGCCTGGCCCGTCTCCTGGGCGTCTCCCGCACTCGGGCCGCCGAGCTGGCCGCCGGCGGCCACGTGCTGCTCGACGGCCGCCCGGTGGGCAAGTCCGACCGCCTCGTGGCCGGGTCCTGGCTCGAGGTCGAGATCCCGGAGGAGGCCGAGCTGCCGGTCAACGGGGCTGCCGTGCCGGGGATGACGATCGTGTTCGACGACGACGACGTCGTGGTCGTCGACAAGCCCGTCGGGGTCGCGGCGCACCCCAGCCCCGGCTGGACCGGCACCACCGTCGTGGGCGGCCTCGCCGCCGCCGGGTACCGGATCAGCACCTCCGGGGCCGAGGAGCGACAGGGCGTCGTGCACCGACTCGACGTCGGCACGTCCGGGCTGATGGCCGTGGCCAAGTCGGAGCGGGCCTACACCTCGCTCAAGGACCAGTTCCGGGAGCGGACGGTCGACAAGACCTACCACGCGCTGGTGCAGGGCCACCCGGACCCCAGCTCGGGCACCGTGGACGCCCCGGTCGGCCGGCACCCCACGCACTCCTACCGGTGGGCGGTCGTCGAGGACGGCAAGCCGAGCGTCACCCACTACGACACCCTCGAGGCGTTCCCGGCCGCCTCGCTGCTCGAGGTGCACCTGGAGACCGGGCGGACCCACCAGATCCGGGTCCACATGTCCGCGCTCAAGCACCCCTGCGTCGGCGACCTCACCTACGGCGCGGACCCCGTGCTGTCCGCCCGCCTGGGCCTGACCCGGCAGTGGCTCCACGCCTACCGCCTCGCCTTCGACCACCCGGGCACCGGTGAGCGCGTGCGGCTCGAGTCGTCCTACCCCGACGACCTGGTGCGCGCCCTCGACCTCCTGCGCGAGGACGACGCCCGCACCTGATCGCCCCGGTCCCCCGGGCGGCGTCGGCCCGCACCGCGAGTCCGGGGCGGATGCGTCCGGGGGGCGACCTAGACTCGGGCCCGATGTCCAGCGACTCCTTCTCCCACCTCCACGTCCACACCGAGTACTCGATGCTGGACGGTGCCGCGCGGATCGGTGAGCTCTTCGCGGAGACCGAGCGACTCGGCATGAGCTCGGTCGCCATGACCGACCACGGCAACGTGTTCGGGGCCTACGAGTTCTGGTCCAAGGCGACCAAGGCCGGCATCAAGCCGATCATCGGGACCGAGGCCTACATCACGCCCGGCACCAGCCGGTTCGACCGGACCAGGGTCAAGTGGGGCGACGGCAGCCGCGACGACGTGTCCGGCAGCGGCTCGTACACCCACATGACCCTGCTGGCCGAGAACACCCAGGGCATGCACAACCTGTTCCGGCTCTCCAGCCTGGCCAGCCTCGAGGGGTTCTACTTCAAGCCGCGCATGGACCGGGAGCTGCTCGAGCGCTACCACCACGGCCTGATCGCCACCACGGGCTGCCCGTCGGGCGAGGTGCAGACCCGGCTGCGGCTGGGCCAGTACGACGAGGCCGTCCGGGCCGCCGCCGAGCTCAAGGAGCTGTTCGGTCCGGGCAACCTGTACTGCGAGCTGATGGACCACGGCCTGGACATCGAGAAGCGCGTCCGCGAGGACCTGCTCAGGATCGCGAAGGACCTCGACCTGCCCCTGGTCGCGACCAACGACCTGCACTACACGACCCAGGCCGACGCCGCGGCGCACGAGGTGCTGCTGTGCGTGCAGTCCGGCTCGCGGCTGGACGACCCCAAGCGGTTCAAGTTCGACGGCGACGGCTACTACCTCAAGTCCCCGGCCGAGATGCGCCACCTGTTCCGCGAGCTGCCCGAGGCCTGCGACAACACGCTGCTCATCGCCGAGCGCTGCGACGTGCAGTTCACCGAGGGCGAGGGCCGCTACATGCCCCGCTTCCCCTGCCCCGACGGCGAGGACGAGACCAGCTGGTTCATCAAGGAGGTCGAGCTCGGCCTGCAGGCGCGCTACCCCGAGGGCGTGCCGGAGGCCAGCCGGAAGCAGGCCGAGTTCGAGACCGACGTCATCGTCGGCAAGGGCTACCCCGGCTACTTCCTGGTGGTCGCCGACTTCATCAACTGGGCCAAGAAGAACGGCATCCGGGTCGGACCCGGCCGCGGCTCGGGCGCCGGGTCGATGTGCGCCTACGCCATGGGCATCACCGACCTGGACCCGCTGCAGCACGGCCTGATCTTCGAGCGGTTCCTCAACCCCGAGCGCATGTCGATGCCCGACTTCGACATCGACTTCGACGAGCGCCGCCGGGCCGAGGTCATCCGCTACGTCACCGAGCAGTACGGCGACGACCGGGTGGCCATGATCGTCACCTACGGCACCATCAAGGCCAAGCAGGCCCTCAAGGACGCCTCCCGCGTGCTGGGCCACCCGTTCTCCATGGGCGAGAAGCTGACCAAGGCCATGCCGCCCGGGGTCATGGGCAAGGACATCCCGCTGTCGGGCATCTTCGACCCGGAGCACAAGCGCTACGCCGAGGCGGGCGAGTTCCGCACCCTGTACGCCACGGACCCCGAGGCCAAGGGCGTCATCGACCGGGCCAAGGGCCTGGAGAACCTCAAGCGGCAGTGGGGCGTGCACGCGGCCGGCGTCATCATGTCCAGCGAGCCGCTGCTGGACCTGATCCCGATCATGCGCCGCGAGCAGGACGGGCAGGTCATCACCCAGTTCGACTACCCGAGCTGCGAGAACCTCGGCCTGGTCAAGATGGACTTCCTGGGTCTGCGCAACCTGACGATCCTCGACGACGCCCTGATCAACGTCCGCGCCAACGCCGGGGTCGAGATCGACCTGGACTCCCTCAGCAAGGACCCGACCGACCCGGTGACCTACGAGCTGCTGGGCCGCGGCGACACCCTCGGGGTGTTCCAGTTCGACGGCGGGCCGATGCGGGCGCTGCTGCGGCAGATGAAGCCCGACAACTTCGAGGACATCTCGGCCGTCGGCGCCCTGTACCGGCCCGGCCCGATGGGTGCGGGCTCGCACACCAACTACGCGCTGCGCAAGAACGGCCTGCAGCCGGTCAGCTACCCGCACGACGAGCTGGCCGAGGCCCTCGAGCCGATCCTGGGCACCACGTACGGGCTGATCGTGTACCAGGAGCAGGTCATGGCCATCGCCCAGCAGCTGGCCGGCTACAGCCTCGGCAAGGCCGACCTGCTGCGGCGCGCGATGGGCAAGAAGAAGCGCGAGGTGCTGGACGCCGAGTTCGTCGGCTTCCGCGACGGCATGCGGGCCAACGGTTTCTCCGACGCCTCGATCAAGACGCTGTGGGACGTCCTGGTCCCGTTCTCCGACTACGCGTTCAACAAGGCCCACTCCGCCGCGTACGGCCTGGTCAGCTACTGGACCGCCTACCTGAAGGCCAACTACCCGGCCGAGTACATGGCCGCCCTACTCACCAGCGTGCGCGACGACAAGGACAAGTCGGCCATCTACCTGCAGGAGTGCCGCCGGATGGGGATCGAGGTGCTGCCGCCGGACGTCAACACCTCGGCGCGCGACTACACCCCGGTCGAGCAGTCCATCCGCTTCGGTCTGGAGGCGGTGCGCAACGTCGGCGGGGCGGTGGTCGACCACATCGTCGCCGCGCGCGAGAAGGAGGGGGCGTTCGTCGACTTCCGCGACTTCCTGGACAAGGTGCCCGCCCAGGTCTGCAACAAGCGCACGGTGGAGTCCCTGATCGCCGCGGGGGCCTTCGACGCGGTCGGCCACACCCGCCGCTCGCTCACCGCGGTGTTCGACGAGGCCGTCGACGAGGCCGTGGCCCTCAAGCGCAAGCAGGACTCCGGGCAGTACGACATGTTCGCGGCGTTCGACGCCGGCGACGACTCCGACTCCTCCATCGCCACCGGGGTCAGCGTCGTCGTCCCGGACCTGCCGGAGTGGGACAAGAAGGAGCTGCTGTCGCGCGAGCGCTCGATGCTCGGGCTCTACGTGTCCGACCACCCGCTGAGCGGCATCGAGGGCATCCTGGCGCGCCTGGCCGACGTGTCCATCGCGCAGCTGGCCACCGACGAGACCATCCGGGACCGGGCCAAGGTCACCATCGCCGGCCTGGTCACCGGCGTGCAGCGCAAGATCTCCAAGGCCGGCAAGACGTGGGCCATCGTGACGGTCGAGGACCTGGCCGGCTCGGTCGAGGTGCTGGTGTTCCCCAGCCAGTACGACATCGCCGGACCGGTGCTGGGCGAGGACGTGGTCGTCGTGGTCAAGGGCGACCTCAACCGTTCCGACGAGAGCGTCAGCATCCGGGCGACCGAGATCACCCTCCCGGACGTGGACACCCGGGCCGACGGTCCGGTCACGATCCAGATGGACCTGGCCCGCTGCACCCCCGTGGTGGTCGAGCGGCTCAAAGTCGTCCTCGACACCCACCCCGGGACCACCGAGGTGCGGCTGCGCCTGCAGCAGCCGGGCCGCGACACCCTGATGCGCCTGGACGAGGGCTTGCGGGTCACCGTCACCCCCGCCCTGTTCGGCGATCTCAAGGCCCTGCTCGGGCCCGCGTGCCTGGGGTGAAAGACGAGACGCTGCGCCGACCGCGGCCCGACCGCCGGCGGCTGCGCCGGTCCCCGCGACGGGTGGCCGTCCGCGCGCTGCTCGGGTGCCTGACCGCAGGGCCGGTGGTCGGCCTGCTGTGGTGGTTGCTGGTCCCCGGGGGTCTGCGCACGCCCGGCGACACCTACCTGGACGTGCTGCAGGCGGCCGGTGCGTCCGACGCGGCGTTCGCGGTGGCCTGCATGGCCGGCGGGGCCGTCGCGGGCATCTGGTGGGTGCTGGCCCGCGGCGAGGAGCACGACGCCCCGGCGGTCGGTCGCCTGGTCGGGCTGCTGGTGGGTGGGCTGCTCGCCGCCGTCCTGGCCTGGTGCACCGGGGCCGCGCTCCACCTGCTGGTGCCCGTCGAGGCCGCCGACGTCCCGGCGGACGTGCTGAGCCGGCTGACGGCGCCGCGGCCCAACCTGGCCGTGGCGGCCGGGGTGCTGCTGTGGCCGCTGGCCACCGGGGTGCTGGTGCTGGTGGACACGCTGCGCGACGTCGTGTGGCAGGCGCTGCGGGAGGACCGCGAGCGCTGACCGGCCCGCCCCGGACCTGGCCCGTCTCAGATCAGGTGGTCCCCAGGTCAGCTGGTTCCCAGGTCGGTTGCGCCCAGGTCAGTTGAGCCCGGGGGCCCGACGTACGAGGTCGGTGGCAGGGACGGCCCGCAGCAGCTGCAGCAGGACCTCCTCGCGCGCCAGCAGCTGCAGGGCTCGACGCAGCCGCTGGGACGTGTCCTCGGACTCCAGCAGTCGCTGCCGGTCGACCAGGTCCAGCAGCATGTTGGCCGCCACGGTGTACGACAGCAGCAGCGGGTCGTCCGGCAGCACGCTGTCGGTCCCTCGCAGCCGTGCCCGGTAGCGCTCGAACGCCGCCCTGACCGACCCGGCGAGCAGGGCCGCCGTGTCGCCGACGGGCTCGTCGAGCACCTCGACCCGACCGCGGAGGTACGGGACGGCGGTGTCCGGCCGCCCGGAGTCCGGGTCGACGCCGAGCAGCCTGAACCGTCGGGTGCCGACCGTCTGGACGTCGTAGCGACCGTCGGGCAGGGCCGTGACGTCGGTGAGCTCGGCCAGCGTGCCGACCTCGTGCAGGGCGCGGGCACCGTCGACCCCCACCTCGTGCCCGGAACGGATCGCGACGACGCCGAAGTGCTGGTCGACCTCGTCCGCGGCGAGCAGGTCGGCGACCAGGTCGCGGTAGCGCTGCTCGAAGACGTGCAGGGGCAGGACCAGACCGGGGACGAGCACCGTGCCCAGGGGGAAGAGGGGCACCGTCGTGCTCATCGCCCAAGCGTAGGTCCGTGCCGTCCGGCCCGCTCAGCGACGCGGGTCGCGCCGACCGGCCCCGCCCCGGCTCGCCGTCACCGGGCGACGGGGGCCAGGACGGCCGAGGTGACCCGGACCAGGTCCGCCGGGGCCAGCCCGACGTCGAACCCGCGGCGTCCGCCGCTGACGAACACCGCCGGGTGCGCGCTCGCCGAGGAGTCGACCACGGTCGGCAGGGCCACCCGCTGACCGATCGGCGAGATGCCACCCACCACGTACCCGGTGGTCAGCTCCGCCGCGCGCGGCTCGGCCATCTGCACGCGCTTGACGCCCAGCGCCGCCGCGACCGCCTTGAGGTCCAGCTGGTGCGTGACGGGGACGACCGCGACGCCGAGGCCGGGTCGTGGCGCCCCGTCCAGGCTCACGAGCAGGGTCTTGAACACCGTCCCCGGGTCCAGGCCCAGCGCGGTCGCCGCCTCCAGGCCGTAGGAGCCGCCGTCGGCGACGGCTCGGGCGTCGTGGGCGTAGCTGTGCCGGGTGTGGCTGATACCGGCCTGCTCCAGGACCACCGTGGCCGGGGTCCCGCCGGCACCGGCCGGGCTGCGTCGGGTCACGCGCCGACGGTACCGAGGCCGGGCCCGGTGCGGCAGGGCAGGCGGTCGGGGGGCACCGGCCCGGGCGACCTAGCATGGGACGGTGCAGACAACCCTGGTCACGTCAGGCGCGGCCGAGCTGGCCGACGCGCCCATCCGCACGCTCGACCTGCGGGGACGTCACCTGGAGCACCGCCAGCTGCGCGGCGTCGTCCCGCGCGCCGCCCTGGACGTGGAGGGCGCCCTGGCCGTGGTCCGGCCGATCTGCGACGACGTCCGGGCCCGCGGCGTGGCCGCCGTCCTCGACGCCACCGAGCGCTTCGACGGGGTCCGGCTGCAGCAGCTGCGGGTGCCCGTCCAGGCCCTGGCCGACGCCCTGGCGGCGCTGGACCCGGCCGTGCGCGCCGCGCTGGAGGAGTCGATCCGCCGGGCCCGGATGGTCCACGCGGACCAGCGCCGCACCGACTCGACCGTGCAGGTCGTCCCCGGGGGCAGCGTCACCGAGCGGTGGGTCCCCGTCGAGCGGGTGGGCCTGTACGTGCCCGGTGGCCTGGCCGTGTACCCCAGCAGCGTCGTCATGAACGTCGTCCCGGCCCAGGAGGCCGGGGTCGAGCAGATCGTGGTCACCAGCCCCGCCCAGAAGGACTTCGGCGGCCTGCCGCACCCCACCATCCTCGCCGCGTGCGCCCTGCTCGGCGTCGAGGAGGTCTACGCCGTCGGCGGCGCCCAGGCCGTCGCGATGCTCGCCTACGGGGCCCGGGACGCCGACGGCACGCTCGTCGTGCCGGGCGTCGACATCGTCACCGGGCCGGGCAACATCTACGTGGCGGCCGCCAAGCGGTTGCTCAAGGGTGTCATCGGCATCGACTCCGAGGCCGGCCCCACCGAGATCGGCATCCTGGCCGACGACAGCGCCGTGGCCGCCGAGGTCGCCGCCGACCTGATCAGCCAGGCCGAGCACGACCCGATGGCGGGCGCCGTCCTCGTCACGCCGTCGACCGCCCTGGCCGAGGCCGTCACGGCCGAGCTGGTGCGCCAGGTCGCGACCACCAAGCACACCGAGCGGGTGACGACCGCCCTGGCCGGCCCGCAGTCCGCGGTCGTCCTGGTCGACGACCTCGAGGCCGGGATGCAGGTCGTCGACGCCTACGCGGCGGAGCACCTGGAGATCCACACCGTCGACGCCCGCGAGCGGGCCGCCCGGGTCCGCAACGCCGGGGCCGTGTTCGTCGGCCGCTGGGCGCCGGTCAGCCTGGGCGACTACTGCGCCGGGTCCAACCACGTCCTGCCCACCGGCGGCTGCGCCTGCCACTCGTCGGGGCTGAGCGTGCAGACGTTCCTGCGGGGCATCCACGTCGTCGACTACGACGAGCAGGCGCTCGCCGACGTCGCGCACCACGTCGTGGCGCTCGCGAACGCCGAGGACCTGCCGGCCCACGGCGACGCCGTGACGGTGCGGTTCGCGGCGACCGGGGCCACGACCGGCTCGACCGCCCCTTCCGCGACCGGGTCCGGCCGCACCGAGCCGGGGTCGGCGCGCCCGACGACGGCACCGTGACCGGGCGTCACGAGGCCCAGCAGGCACCGGCCGTCGACCGGCTCGACGCCGACGGCCTGCCGCTGCGCCACGACCTGCGAGGGGCGAGCGCCTACGGCGCGCCGCAGCTGGACGTACCGGTGCGCCTCAACACCAACGAGAGCTCGCACCCCGTCCCCGCCGCCGTGGTCGACGCGCTGGTGGCGGCCGTCGCCGAGGCCGCGCCGGGCCTGAACCGCTACCCCGACCGCGAGCTGACGGCCCTGCGCGAGGACCTGGCCGGCTACCTGTCGCGGACCGCGGGGGTGGGGCTGACGGCCGAGCAGCTGTGGGCCGGCAACGGCAGCAACGAGGTCCTCCAGCACCTGCTGCAGGCCTTCGGCGGGCCGGGCCGGGTCGCGCTCGGCTTCACCCCGGCCTACTCGATGCACCCGATCATCAGCCACGGCACCGGCACCGCCTGGGTCGACGGGCACCGGCCGGGCAGCGACCAGGACCCGTTCGACCTGACCGCCGAGACCGCCGCCGCGCAGGCCGCGGACGTAGACCCCGACGTCGTGTTCCTCTGCTCGCCCAACAACCCCACCGGCACGGCGCTCGGCCTGGACGTGGTGACCGCGGTCCACGACGCGGCCCCCGGGGCCGTCGTGGTGGTGGACGAGGCGTACGCGGAGTTCGCCCGGCCCGGGACGGCGAGCGCCCTGACGCTGCTCGAGGGTCGCCGCCGGCTCGTCGTCACCCGCACCATGAGCAAGGCCTTCGCCTTCGCCGGGGCCCGGGTGGGCTACCTGGCGGCCGACCCCGCCGTGACGGCCGCCCTGCGCCTGGTCCGGCTGCCGGACCACCTGTCGTCCCTGACCCAGGCGGCCGCCCGGGCCGCCCTCGCGCACGCCGACGCCCTGCTCGGCAGCGTCGAGGACATCAAGGCCCAGCGGGACCGCATCGTCGAGGGGACC
The DNA here is from genome assembly GCA_038258055.1 of Actinomycetales bacterium. Classification (GTDB taxonomy): domain Bacteria; phylum Actinomycetota; class Actinomycetes; order Actinomycetales; family JBBAYJ01; genus Aquipuribacter. The sequence continues at coordinate 7,748 of JBBSQH010000018.1, read as the reverse complement.
CGTCGCCTCGGGCTGCTCCCGGTGCCCAGCGACGCCAACTTCGTCCTGGTGGGCGGCTTCGGCGACGAGAAGGCCGCCTGGCACGGACTGCTGGAGGCCGGCGTGCTGGTCCGCGACGTCGGGCTGCCCGGGCACCTGCGGCTCACCGCGGGAACAGAGGCGGAGACCACGACGCTGCTCCAGGCGCTCGCGGGCCTCGCCGACCGCTCCGCCTGAGCCGGCCCCGAGCCGCACCCCGGACCGCGCCGGCTCGGCTCCGGGCAGGCCTCGCCGGCACCGCGCCCGGTACCGTCGGCCCCGACGACCGGCACGGAACGAGCCCCCACCGGACCCACCCCCAGGAGCCCCACGTGAGCACGCCCGCCCGCACCGCGCGCATCGAACGAGCCACCAAGGAGAGCCGCGTCGACGTCGAGGTCCACCTCGACGGCACGGGCGTCTCCGACGTGTCGACCGGGGTCCGGTTCTACGACCACATGCTCAAGACCTTCTCGCGGCACTCCCTGGTCGACCTGCACGTCAGCGCCGAGGGCGACACCGACGTGGACGCGCACCACACGGTCGAGGACGTCGCCATCGTGCTCGGCCAGGCGATCGACCAGGCGCTGGGCGACAAGGCCGGGATCCGCCGGTTCGGCGACGCGACGGTCCCCCTGGACGAGTGCCTGGCCATGGCCTCGGTCGACCTCGCGGGTCGCGCCTACTGCGTGCAGGACGGCGAGCCCGCCGGCCAGGAGCACGCCCTGATCGGCGGGCACTACATGGGCTCGCTGACCCGCCACGTCCTGGAGGCGCTGGCCCACAACGCCCGCATCGCCATCCACGTCCGCGTCCTGTCCGGCCGTGACCCCCACCACGTCGTCGAGGCGCAGTTCAAGGCCCTGGCCCGGGCCTTCCGCTCCGCGGTCGAGCCCGACCCCCGCGTGGGCGGGGTGCCCAGCGAGAAGGGCGCCCTGTGACGGCCGGCGACGGGACCAGCCCCGCCCCGGTCGTCGACGAGCGACGCCGTCCCACCGTGGTCGTCATGGACCACGGGTCGGGCAACGTCCGCTCCGCCGTGCGCGCCCTCGAGCGGGCCGGTGCGGACGTCGAGCTGACCGCGGACCACGAACGGTCGCTGGCCGCCGACGGTCTCGTCGTCCCCGGGGTCGGGGCGTTCGCAGCGGTGACCGAGGGGGTGAGGGCCGTCGGTGGTGACGTCGTGGTCGGCCGTCGGCTGGCCGGCGGACGCCCCGTGCTCGGGATCTGCGTCGGGCTGCAGGTGATGTTCGACGCTTCCACCGAACCCGGCGCCGGGCACCGCGACGGCCTGGGGCAGTGGCCCGGCACGGTCCGCCGGCTGCCCGCCGAGCGGGTGCCCCACATGGGTTGGAACACCGTCGACGTCCCCGAGGGGAGCCGGCTCTTCGCCGGCCTGGCGGGGGAGCGGTTCTACTTCGTGCACTCCTACGCCGTGCTCGCCCCGGGCCAGTCGCCGGTCGACGGCGAGGAGCCCGACACCGAGCACGTGGCCGACCTCGGCAGCGAGCGGATCCCGGCGCCGCTGGTCACCTACGCGGAGCACGGCGGGGTGCGGTTCGTGGCCGCGGTCGAGAACGGCGCCCTGACGGCCACCCAGTTCCACCCGGAGAAGTCGGGCGACGCCGGCGCGGCGCTGCTGGCCCGCTGGGTGGACTCGCTCCGCCCATGACGTCGACCCCGGCCCACGACGGGCTCCGGGCCCGGGCGGGCCGCGGCGGCGCCCATGACCTCGCCGCGGAGCCGGCCGTGCCGGTCGTGGGACCGGGGTGAGCAAGGAGCGGGCCCGGCGCCGAGCGGCCCGGGAGGCCCAGGCCGACGCCGCCCGGGAGCGGGCGGAGCGCCACCGGCTGGTGGTGGTCGGGCGTCGACGTCGCCGCGACTCACGTGCCCGGGCGGTCCGTCGTGCCCTGGGGCTGCAGCCCACCCGGGTCCGCTCGGCCACGCGGCGGGCCGCCGTGCGTCGCTGGCTGCCCGTCCTGGTCGTCGTCACGGTCGCCCACCTGCTGCTGTGGGTGCTGGTCACCGACGTCCGCACCAGCCTGGTCGCGCTCGGGGTCACCCTGCTGGCCTCGCCGGTGGTCTGGGTGCTGGTGACCGACTCCGCGCGGGGCCGGGGTACCGGCTACCGTCGGCGTCCGTGACCACGCCCGCCGCCCCCGCCACCCCGTCCGCCCCCGAGCCCGGCTCGGGCCCGAGCGCAAGGCGCCTCGAGCTGCTGCCGGCGGTCGACGTCGCCGACGGCCAGGCCGTCCGCCTGGTGCAGGGCGAGGCGGGCTCCGAGACCTCCTACGGCGACCCGCTCGAGGCCGCCCTGGCCTGGGTGCGCGACGGCGCCGAGTGGATCCACCTGGTCGACCTGGACGCGGCGTTCGGGCGCGGCAGCAACGCCGAGGCCCTGGCCGCCGTGGTGCGGGCCGTGGACGACGCCGGCGTGGCCGTGGAGCTGTCCGGCGGCATCCGCGACGACGAGTCGCTGGCCCGGGCGCTGGCGACCGGGTGCCGCCGGGTCAACCTGGGCACGGCCGCGCTGGAGGACCCCGACTGGACCCGCCGCGCCATCGCCCAGCACGGCGACCGGATCGCCGTGGGCCTGGACGTCCGGGGGACGACCCTGGCCGCGCGCGGCTGGACGTCGGAGGGCGGCGACCTGTGGGAGACCATGGCCCGCCTGGACGCCGACGGCTGCTCCCGCTACGTGGTCACCGACGTGACCAAGGACGGCACCATGCGCGGGCCGAACGTCGACCTGCTCCGTCAGGTGTGCGCGGCCACCGACAAGCCGGTCGTGGCCTCGGGCGGTATCAGCAGCCTGGCCGACCTCGAGGCCCTGCGCGCCCTGGTCGGCGACGGCGTCGAGGGCGCCATCGTCGGCAAGGCCCTCTACGCCGGCGCTTTCACCCTGCCCGAGGCGCTCGCCGTCGCCGGCTGAGGCCCCGGGCGTTCCGACGCAACGGCACTCTGCGTCGGTCTATTCGACACGACGGCACCCTGCGTCGGGCGGGTTCCGACGCAGGGTGCCGTCGTGTCGCTGATCAGGGGTGGCCGCAGCCCACCCGGACGCTCAGGCCATGCCGGCCCGGTCGCGGACGTCCACCTCGTCGGCGTCGGCGTTCACGTTGCTCGAGGGGCCCGTGACCCCGTCGCCGGGCTCCGGCGCACCGCCGTCGCCACCGGCGAGGGCGCCGCGGACGACGTTCTCGATCCGGGTGCCCATGCCCTCGTCGACGTTCTTCCAGTACTGGAACGCGCGCTCCAGCACGGGCTCGCTGACGGCGTTGAGCAGGTGCCCGGTGACGTTGGTCAGGAAGCGCTCCCGCGCCGCGTCGTCGAACACCTCCATCAGCAGGGTGCGGGCCTGGCCGAAGTCGTCGTCCTCCGCGTGCAGCGTCTCCGCCTCGCGCGTCATCGACCCGGCCGCGTCCCAGCCGGCCATCGGCCCGGCCTTCGTCGGGTCCGCGGCCGCCCCGCCGCGGGAGTTGGGTGCGTAGACCGGTGCGTCCCCGTTGTGCTGGAAGCGCATCGCGCCGTCCTTGGAGTACGAGTTCGCGGTCGTGGCCCGGGGGGCGTTCGACGGCAGCTGGTTGTAGTTGGCCCCGATGCGGTAGCGGTGGGCGTCGGCGTAGGAGAACAGCCGGCCGACGAGCATCCGGTCCGGGCTCGGCCCGATGCCGGGCACGAAGTTGCTCGGCTCGAACGCGGCCTGCTCGATGTCGACGTGGTAGTTGGCCGGGTTCCGGTTCAGCTCCAGGGTCCCCACGTCGATGAGCGGGTAGTCCTTCTGCGACACGGTCTTGGTGACGTCGAAGGGGTTGAACCGGTACGTCGCGGCGTCCTCGAACGGGATGATCTGCACCTTGAGCGACCAGGTCGGGTGGTTGCCGTCCTCGATCGCCTGGAACAGGTCGCGGCGGTGGAAGTCGCCGTCCTGCCCGGCCATGGCGTCGCCCTCGTCCTGGGTGAAGAACTCGTGGCCCTGGTTCGTCTTGAAGTGGTACTTGACCCAGGACCGCTCGCCCTCGGCGTTGATCCACATGAAGGTGTGCGAGCCGTAGCCGTTCATCGTCCGCCACGACTTGGGCAGGCCGCGGTCGCCCATCAGCCAGGTCACCTGGTGCGCGGACTCCGGCGACAGCGACCAGAAGTCCCACTGCATGTCGTGGTCGCGCAGACCGGTCTGCGGGTCCCGCTTCTGCGAGCGGATGAAGTCCTGGAACTTCATCGGGTCGCGGACGAAGAACACGGGGGTGTTGTTGCCGACGAGGTCGTAGTTGCCGTCCTCGGTGTAGAACTTCAGCGAGAAGCCACGAGGGTCCCGCCAGGTGTCGGGGGAGCCCTGCTCGCCGGCGACGGAGCTGAACCGCAGCAAGGTCTCGGTCTCCGTGCCGGGCTGGAAGACCTTGGCCATCGTGTACCTCGACACGTCGTTCGTCACGGTGAACCGGCCGAAGGCGCCCCCGCCCTTGGCGTGGACCACGCGCTCCGGCACCCGCTCCCGGTTGAACTGGGCCATCTTCTCGATCAGGTAGTGGTCCTGCAGCAGCAACGGGCCCGCCGGACCGACCGTCATCGAGTGCTCGTCGCTGTGGACCGGTGCCCCGGCGGTGGTGGTGGTCGCCGGTGTGTGGTCGGTGCTCATGTGCGCTCCTCGCGATCGGTGGTGTCGTGCCTCGTGCCTGACTCCCCTGCTGGGTACCCCGTACGGACGCGGTGACACCTGGGGTCGTGGTCCCCACCAGAGCACGAGAACTGGAATGGTTCAAGACCTGACACACCCAGGAGTCGGTGCCGTGACCGAGACTGGGGCCCGTGAGCACCACCGAGATCGAGTCCCGCGGGCCAGGTGCCTACCGTGAGGTGCTGGCCGTCCCCGGCATGACGGCCCTGTACCTGGTCGGGGTCCTGGCCCGCGTCCCGCACGTTGGGGGAGGCCTGGCGCTGACCCTGTACGTCACCGAGGGCCTCGGGCGCGGTTACTTCGAGGCCGGCCTGGTCACGGCCGCCCTGACGATCGGCATCGCGTTCGGCAGCCCCTGGCGGGGGCGGCTGGTGGACCGGGTGGGGCTGCGTCGGGCCCTGGTCCCCAGCGTGGTGGCCATGCCGGTGCTGTGGACGGCGGCCGCGTTCAGCCCCTACTGGGTGCTCATCCCGGTCGCCCTGGTGGCGGGCGCGCTGGCGGTCCCGGTCTTCACCGTCCTGCGCCAGGCCATCGGGGTCGTGGTCCCGCTGCGGTCGCGCCGCGCCGCCTTCGCCCTGGACTCGGTGCTGGTCGAGGCCAGCTTCGTCGCCGGGCCGCCGCTGGTGGTGATCGGCGTGCTGCAGGTCGGGGCCCCGGCCGCCCTGGTGGCGATCGGGGTGGGGGAGGCGCTGGCCGGGGTCCTGCTGGCCGTGCTGAACCCACGGCTGCGGAGCCTGCCGGGCGACCCCGGGACGGACACCGGGGCGGCACGCCCGGACGGCGAGGCGGACGTGGCGGCCGGGCTGACCGGCGGCGACGACCGGCGGCTGCGGCGGCTCCGGCTGCCGCTGCCGGCCTGGCTGAGCCCCGGTCTGGCGGCGATGTACGCCTGCTCGTTCGGCACCGCGTTCGTGCTGTCGGGCTCCGAGGTCGGCGTCATCGCGGTGCTGCGCGGGCTGGACCGGGTCGACCTGGTCGGCTGGGTGTTCGCCGTCTGGGGTGTGGCCTCGGGCGCGGGTGGCCTGGTCTACGGCGCGATGCGTCGTGGTGCCTCCAGCCCGCTGGTCCTGCTGGCGTGGCTGTCGCTGGCGACGCTGCCGCTGGCCCTCGCGGTCGACCCGCTGCTGCTGTTCGTGCTCGTGGTGCCGGCCGGGGTGCTGGTCGCGCCGACCCTGTCGGCCAGCGCCGACGGGGTGAGCCGCCGGGTGGGGGAGCGCAACCGGGGCGAGGCGATGGGCTGGCACGGCTCGGCCACCACGGCCGGGTTCAGCCTGGGGGCGCCCCTGGCCGGCGGGGCGGCGGACCTGCTCGGTCCCTGGAGCGCGTTCCTCCTGGTCGCCGTGGTGTCGGGCACGCTGGCGCTGGTCGCCCTGGGCATGGTCCGCCGTCACCGCGGCACGGTCGCCGCCGGCGTTCCTGCGTCGCCCCGGTGACCCCCCGGCCAGGCGGGTCGTTGCGGTCGCGCCGTGGGTGGGAGGTCAGCGGACGGGGCCGGTGAGCTTCTCGCCGGGACCCTGACCGGGCGGGTCGGGGACCACGGAGGCCTCTCGGAAGGCCAGCTGGAGCGAGCGGAGCCCGTCCCGCAGGGCCCGGGCGTGCTGCGACCCGATCTCCGGGGCGGCCGCGGTCACCAGGCCCGCCAGCGAGATGATCAGGCTGCGCGCCTCCGCCAGGTCCATCAGGTCCGCCGGCGTCAGCTGCTGCCCGTCCTCGCCCACGGCTCCCTCCAGGTCCGCCGGGGACACCAGGCCGCACTGGACCGCCGCGGCGCTCATCAGGTGCACGGCAGCCGTGGTGATGACCTCCACGGCGGGGACGTCGGCCAGGTCGCGCGCCACTTCGGGCAGGGGGTCGGGGCTCACCCTGCTACCCTGACAGCAGACCAGCCGTCCCGGGTAACCGGGTCGGCAGCAAGCGGAGGCCACTCCCACCCGGACACCCACGGTGTTCGCGGTCAAGGTCCACGGGCGGGACGACACCAGTCTGACCGCTCGAGCACGAGTGCGACTGCTGTCGTCCCTGTGCGCCGGACCCGCCCAGTCCTTGCCCCAGTGGCCGCCGCCGGGCCGCCAGGCCGCCGGACAGACCCCAGACCCTCACCGAGGAGCACGCACATCACCGAGCCACGTATCAACGACCGCATCCGTGTCCCCGAGGTCCGCCTCGTCGGCCCGAACGGCGAGCAGGTCGGGATCGTCCGCATCGAACAGGCCATGAAGCTCGCGACTGAGTCCGAGCTCGACCTGGTCGAGGTGGCGCCCGAGGCCCGCCCGCCGGTCGTCAAGCTGATGGACTTCGGCAAGTTCAAGTACGAGTCGGCCATGAAGGAGCGTGCGGCCCGCAAGAACCAGGCCAACACGGTCCTCAAGGAGATCCGCTACCGGCTCAAGATCGACGACCACGACTACGCCACGAAGACCGGTCACGTGACCCGGTTCCTCAAGGCGGGCGACAAGGTCAAGGTCATGATCATGTTCCGTGGCCGTGAGCAGTCCCGGCCCGAGATGGGTCTGCGCCTGCTCCAGCGGGTCGCCGCGGACGTCGAGGACCTGGGTTCGGTGGAGTCCACCCCCCGGGTCGACGGCCGCAACATGGTCATGGTCATCGGTCCGCACAAGAAGAAGGCCGAGGTCAAGACCGAGGCCAAGGCCGCTAAGCAGGCCGAGAAGGACGCCGCCCGGGCCGAGGGTCAGACCTCAGCGCCGGACGCCCCCAAGGCCGACGCACCGCAGGCCGACGCACCGCAGGCCGAGGTCGAGACCTCGGCCACCACCGACGCCCCGCAGGCCTGATACCTGAGGCTGCGACACCGGTCCGCCCAGCAGCCACGGGCGGCCCACGACACAGACAGGAGCACCACGGTGCCGAAGATGAAGACGCACTCCGGTGCGAAGAAGCGCATCAAGGTGACTGGGTCCGGCAAGCTCATGCGCGAGCAGGCCAACAACCAGCACCTCTTCGAGCACAAGAGCTCGCGGCGCAAGCGCAAGCTCAACGTCGACCAGGTGCTGTCCAAGGCGGACACGCGCAACGCGAAGAAGCTGCTCGGTCT